>DBFEIO010000040.1:0-34480 GCA_048330275.1 Collinsella sp. | reverse complement strand
CCTCGACGACTTCGTGGTCCATTGGAACACGAGGAGGCGCCAGGTTAAACTGAAGGGACTGACCCCGGAGGAGTTCCGGAGACAGTCCCTTGCGGCGTAGTTTTTATTTAAGCCGTCCAAGTTTTGGGGTGCAGTTCAATGCCGAACCGGGCTCTTTCTTGACAATCGGAGCAACCCTCAACGCCGAGCAAGTCGAGCACACGGACAGCTATGCGGCGTATCGTATCGACCTCAGCATCCTAGACCGACCGTCGCGTACCTGCCTGCTCGAATGCGAGATACGTGGCACCACACTACACATGTCCGAAATACAGATGCGCCCGGACATTGAGCCCTCTTCTTGAGCGGTATACCCGCCCGCACGGTTACTCCACCGGCTTGAAGATGGTGGCCTGGCCAAAGACGTTGCGGATGAGGGCTTTGGCCTCATCCTCGGTCTGCGGGATGCTCGGGGCTGCGCCCTGGTGGCCGAAGGGGCTGCCGGCACCAGGGTTGGACTCCCAGGGAGCTGCAGGAGCGTCCTCCTCTTTGGGGGCAGCTGCAGCGGGCTTGGGCGCGGACGCCGCACCCGGCACGTCGAACGGGGGCAAATCGTCCCCGCCGGCATCGGCAGCAAAGCCGCCGACCATGGCGTCGTCGTAGGGAACCTGCTCGGATTCCCACGGTGCAGCCTGTGCAGACGGCTGAGCCTTGGGAGCGGACGCGCGCTCGGGCGCACGGGGCGCGGGCTCGGTCGGGAGCTTGCCCGTGGCAGGAGCGCCGGCAGGGTTGTCGGAGCGCAGCCAGGGGGCCTTAGCCAGGTCGGATGACTTGGGCGCAGGCGCGGCAGCGGGCTTGGGTGCGGGGACCGGAGCAGCCGGTTTGGGCGCCGCGGGCTCAGGCGCCGACGGGGTCGGTACCACCACCGGCGCTGTTATTGGCTGCGGAGCGCTGGCGCTCGAGGATACAGGGACCGCCGAGGACACGGGTTGCGGGTCCGCAGATGCCGCAGCCCGTGCAGATGGAGAATGCTCCTCATGTTGAGGAGCCGGCGTGCCACCTCCATCCAGGACGTAGTCGACGGTGCGACGACCGAATACCGCGCAGACCGTCGGCAGGACCACCGACTGCGTGTCGGCGCGACCGAGCATCTTGATGGCAAAGGTCGAGCCCGCGGGGAACGAGACCGTGAGCTTGGAGCCGTCGTCGGCCGTGGCGCGGGCGTTGAGCAAAAGCCCTGCGTAGGATGCCTGACGAGCCTTGACGCGCTCGACGACCTCGACCCATTTGCGCTGGAGCTCGCCGGCGTCCTCGACCGCGGGGGTCTCGGCAGCACCGGCGGCGGCAACCTGGGCGGCGTTGCTGGGCTTGGACACCGGCACGGTCGATGCAGCAGGCGTGGGGGTCGGAGCCGCAACGGGTTGAGGTGCAGGCGCTGCAGGCTTGGAAGCTGACACGGACGCAGAACGGGGCGCAGGCTGAGCCGCCGGAGCGGCAGCACCACGGTCCCAAGGCATACCGCCCTGGCGCGCGGACGTAGCAGCGGGGGCAGCGGATGCCGCCGGAGCGGCAGCACGGGCGCCCGAAATGAGCGTCGGCTGCTGGGCAGCAGCGGGTACGGATGCTGCAGGCGCGGCGGCCTGAGCAGCAGCCACGCTCGCCGGAACGGCGGCATTGGTAACCATGGCCTCCAAGCGAGCCACGCGCTCGGCCAATGCCTCAATCGTTAAATCAGCCTCGGGACGCGCCAGACGCGTGCAGGCAATCTCGAGCACCAGGCGCACGTCGCTCGCGCCCCTCATCTCCAGTGCGGCATCGTCGAGCACCGTCAGCACACGGGCCAGACGGTCGGCTGGATGCTCGCCAAAGGCAGCGGCCTCGGCTGCAAGCGCCTCGGCCTGCTCGGCGCCGCCCTCAAACAACTCGGCACGGGCACCGGCAACGCAGGCCACGTACACATCGCGCACATGCGCCACCAGATCGCGCGTCAGCTCCAGCAGGTCGTTACCTTCCTCGACCTGCGCGCGAATAAGCCCATACAGCTCGGCGACATCACGATCAGCAATGGCGCGCGCAAACTCGCCCAGAATCTGGTCCGAAACTTCACCCAAAAGCGAGCGGGCATCGTCCGCATGCACGGTGCCGTTGCCGAAGACGCTCAGCTGCTCCAGCGTGGAGAGCGCGTCGCGCATGCCGCCCTTGGCATGGCGTGCCACGATGGCAAGCGCCTCGTCGTCGTAGTCGAAGCCCTCCTGCTCGCACACGTAGGACAGGCGATGCTCGATATCCTCGTTACCGATGCGGTGGAAATCGAAGCGCTGGCAGCGCGAGAGGATGGTCTCCAGAATCTTTTGCGGGTCGGTAGTGCACAGCACAAAGATCACGTGCGTCGGCGGCTCCTCGAGCGTCTTGAGCAGCGCATTGAACGCCGCCGTCGTGAGCATGTGGACCTCGTCGATGATATAGATCTTGTACTTACCGCGCACCGGGGCAAAGTTGACGGAGTTGATGATCTCCTCGCGCACATTGTCCACGCCCGTACGGCTTGCGGCATCGAGCTCGTAGACATCGGGGTGGTTGCCCTCGGCGATGAGCTCGCACTCCTCGCAAGTGCCGTCGGGCATGCAACCGCTTGCGCCCTCGGCGCGCGCCGCCTCGGCATTGCGGCAGAGCAGTGCCTTGGCAAGAATGCGCGCCATGGTGGTCTTGCCCGTGCCGCGCGGACCGCAGAACAGGTAGGCGTGGGACAGGCGCCCCTCGGTAATGGCGTGCTCGAGCGTCGAGACGATATGCTGCTGGCCCACCACGGAGTCGAAGGTGAGCGGGCGATACTTTCGGTACAACGATTCCATGGGTGCTCCCCCGGGTATACTGAGTCTTGTTGCCGCGGCGGCCATGCGGTCGCACGGCATACTGCATTCATAATAACCCGTACGGCGAGCCCGCCGCGATAGGAGTCCAAAGAGCATGGCAGACGCAGAGAGCAACCTCGTTCCCTCCGAAGCAGCCGACCAGGTCGAGGTCGCGCTCGAGAAGCAGGCCGCAGCCGACGACGGCATCCTGTACCTCAACGAGTATCAGTACGAAAACGACCTCGTCACCGATTTCGCCCGTCTGGTCGCCTCGCCCAGGCGTCGCGGCTCGCTGTATGTCGCCGCGGCAATTGCCGCGCTCATCGGCATCGGCATGCTGGTGGCCGGCGGCAACTGGATCAAGTTTGGCGTCGTCCTGATCGTGTTCGGCGCCTTTTTGGCCTGGTGGAGCAAAAATCTGCACCACACGCTCGCGCGCGACTTTATCGAAGCCGTCGAGGCAGACGAATCCATGGGCGGCCGCTACCGCCGCGTCGCCGCCAACGAGGACGGCCTGATGGTCTGGGGCAAGAGCGGCAAGTCGCAGTTCTTCCCGTTTGAGAAGCTCGACCACGTACTCGACGGCGAGCGCATCTTTGTGGCCATGTTCGCCGACCAGGGCGTGACGATCCCTAAGGACACCTTTGTTCGCGGCGATGCCGAGCAGTTTGGCACCTTCCTTAAGGCACGCATCAACAAAAAACTCCGCATCGAGACCAAACGCAAGAAGATGAAGGCAGAAAAGGCCGCCGCCGAAGCCAAACAGGGCGACAAGCCCCAGGAGACCAAGGGCAAGCAGCGCAAGCAGAAGAAGAACAAGAAGAAGCGCTAAGGCCAAGCCAGACAGGCAGCCTCGCATCCCGCTATCCTCCCCATGCACCCGAGCGTGCTACACTAGCAGCATCTATGCCACCGCGAACGACTTGGCCCCGCGCCTGCCGCTCGCAAACGAACTTTAAACGCACGAGGGTTGGCCATGCCGCTTTTCTCGCAACATACCGCCCGGTTCTCGCCGGACGTTCCCTTGGAGGGCACCAGCTCTCGCGAGCTGCTCAAGCGGTACCAGCCGCTCGAGACACTTGCGACTGGCGGTTTTGGCTCCATCGAGATCTGCCGCGACACGCACCTGCGCCGCCGCGTCGCCATTAAGCGCATCCCCCTTATCAACGGCGCCGGCATGCCCGCCAGCGACATCATGGATGTCCTGCGCGAGGCGCACACTGCCGCCATGCTTCAACATCCCAATATCGTGCAGGTCATCGACTTTACGCACGACACAGCCTATGCCTACCTGGTTATGGAATATGTCGATGGCATGTCGCTGGCCGAGTTTTTGCACCGCGTGGACGGCCACTCACTTACCTTTGACGAGGCCGCGGCCATTGCCGATGCCCTGGGCCAGGCGCTCACCTTCGCCCATAGTAATGGCGTACTCCACCTGGACATTAAGCCCGCCAACGTGCTCATCGACCACTCGGGCAATGTAAAGCTCACCGACTTTGGCATGGCGCGGCTGTCGTCCGCCGGTGGCTTTGGCGGCTCGCGCGGCGGCACCATCGGCTACATGCCGCCCGAGCAGCTCGATATCGAGACCGGCACGGTCGACGAGCGCGCCGATGTCTTTGCCCTCGCCTGTGTGATCTACGAGGGCCTGTGCGGCAGCGCTCCCTTTATGGCGGCCACGCCCGCCGACTCGCTCGACCGCATCATCGGCGGCGCCACCTATCCCAGCGAGCTGATACCACACTTTCCCCCGGGAGCCGAGGCCGCGCTCATGAGCGCGCTCTCCCCCATGCCGCAGGACCGCCCCAACAGCATCGAGGCATTTTGCGACCAGCTCCTTGCCGGTCTGGGCAGCGTGCGCGAGGGCCGTCGCAGCCTGGAGCAAATGGTTGGCGAGCTTTCGGATGACGAGCAGGAGCTCGACGGTATCGAGCCGTCGCACTACGAGGACGACGCCATCGAGGTCGACCCCGCACTCGGCTGGGCAGGCACGCGCTGGAGCCATGCGCGCGACTACACCATGCGCATTATCTCGGCGCTAACGTGCGGCACCTTTAGCTTTTTGCTGATGCAAACGGCCGGGGTCGCGGCGCTTCCCGGCCTGGTCATTGCGGCTATCGCGATCGGAGCGGCGGCTGGCCTGGCCCCCCAGATTGGCTCGGCCATCTCGGCTGTGGGCTTTTTGGTGCTCATGGCCAACGCCACCATGCAGGCGCAGGGCATCCTGTCGATGTTGCCCGTCGCGGTGATCTTTGCCGCCGCCATGTCCGGTTGGTGGATCGCCTGGGGTCGCACCGAGGCTGCCGCGAGCGCCGCACTCACCTGTGCACTCGCGCTTGGCTGTCTGACCGGCAATACCTTCCTGGCAGCTGGGGTCGCCGCCGGCGTCGCGTCATTTTGGCTCGGCCCGGCAAGCGCCGCCGCGGCAACGGGCATGGGCGCGCTTTTTGCCCGCCTGGCGACAGTCGCGCTTTCAGCCGGAGGCGTGCTGGGGCTCGGTAACGTTGCCGCAGCGCTGGGAGACCCGCTCCTTTGGGCTGCCTTTGGGCTGGCCGCGGTAACTGCCGCAGCGTCATCCGCGCTGCTCAATGCCCATGCCAAGCGTGCCAATCAGGGCTCAAACCTTGTCGCAATCGCCGCCATCGCTGTCACCGGCATCGGCTGCGCAGCGGCGTCCTGTCTTGCACACCATATGGAAATTGCCAGCCTTGCAGCCGCGGTCGTCGCCAAGGCGGCGGTTGCGGGAACCCTATCCTCTATAATCGTTGGGATATGCCTATATTTGCTCGGATACCAAAGAACTTATACGGAGAGTGATCTTTCGTGAACTTCCTGAACATCTTCGAGGACCACGTGGCCGGCATCTTCGGTGCCACCCGTGCCCCGTTCTCCTTTAAGAAGCTTGCCAAGCAGGCCGCTCGCGACATGGAGGATCAGACTCTGGTGATCAACGGCGTCAACACGGCGCCGGCACTCTATACCATCCTTATCGCCGCCGACGACGATCCCATGCTCGCCCCGTTCTACCCCGAGCTTTCGCGCGAGGTCCGCGAGTTTGTGAAGGCGCAGGCCGAAAAGCGCCGCTATGTCTTTGTCGGCGAGCCCCTCGTGCGCTTTATGATCGATCCGCAGCTGCGCGCCGGCAAGTTCTCGGTCTTTGCCGAGAACGTCGATGCCCCCACGCTCGGCCGCCTGTACGAAGAAGAGCGCGCCTATCAAAACGGCCTGGGCCAGAACAACTCCGCGGCAAGCCGTGCCGCCAGCGCCCCGCGCGCCGGCCAGCAGCAGTTTGCTGCCCCGCAGCAGCAGCGCCCCGCCGCCATGCCCCAGCAGCAGCCGACGCCTCGCGCCGCCGCTCCCGACCCGCTTGCCGTGGCAGACCCCTTCGCGCCTAGCGTCCCCGACCCCGCCGCCGCACCCATCCCGGTGCCTCAGACCGTCTCGCGCGACGCGCTTGCCGGCATGGGCGGAGCCGCCGCGACCGGTGCCGCCGTGGGCCTAGGCGCCGCAGCCGGCATCGCCTCCAACATGGCGAGCACTCGCGCCCCGCAGCGCCCGCTCGCCCAGCTCGTCGACGTCGTGAGCGGCGAGAGCCATAGCATCACCTCCGCACAGGTGACCATCGGTCGCGAGCGCTCAGTTTCCGACATTGCCCTGCGCGACCCCAACGTGTCGCGCCGCCACGCCCAGCTCACCTTTACGGGCTCGGATTGGTCGATCGAGGACCTCAATTCCACCAACGGCACGCTCGTCAACAACCGCCGCATTACGCGCTGCCCGCTGCGCAACGGCGATCTGCTGACGTTTGGCCTGAGTACCTTTGAATTTAGGGGATAGTCGCTTATGAACATCGATATCGTCCTTTTTGCAGGCCGCATCGTCTTGGTCGCCCTGCTCTATATCTTCCTGTTCGCCGTCATGAAGACCGGCGTGGGACTTGTGCGCGGGCAGCGCCGCGACTCGGCTATCTGGACGATTGATGTGGACAAGGGTCCGCGCGGTATCCGCGGCATCCACGTAGACATGCTCGGCCCCGTCATCGTCGGTCGCTCGCCATCTTCGGACATCTGCATCAACGAACCGTTCGTCTCGGCCTCGCATGCGCGCTTTTCGCTGCAGGGCCCGGCGCTCATCATCGAGGACCTCAACTCGCTTAACGGCACGCTCGTCAACGGCCGCCAGCTCGTGGAGCCCGCGACGCTGCGTGAGGGCGACGAAGTCCAGATTGGCGACGTGGTCATGAAGGTGAACCGTCGATGATCGACGAGGAGAACAAGTCCGCAACTATGACCGAGGCACCGGCCGCCGCCACAGCTGCGCCGGCCCACGCCGCTCCGGCGGGCTCCGCACCCGTGGAGCCCGAGGACACCGTGTTCTCCCTGCCTCTTTCGCATGTAACGCATGATATTTCGGATCTCGCCGATAACGAGGACGAAGAGGATGCCGTAGCGGCGCCCATCGGCGCACATGCTGCGGAACAGCCCACAGCGCCCGAAGCAACCCCAGCGCCGGCTCACTTTGCAGAGCCCGTCGCCGCGGCAATCAACGAGAGCGCTGCGGTGTTTGCGGCACCCGAGCCCGCCGCGCCGGCGTTTCCCATAGCCCCGGCATCCGAGGTTGCGCCCGCGTCTACGCCGGCGCCCGAGGCAGGGCCATCCCCCGAGGACGGCCCTGCGCCCGCAAGCGAGTCCGATGCCGTGGCCGAGCCCGCCGCCCAGTCGCAAAGCACGCCCGCGCCGTCGCACTTTTCGACGCCCGAGCCTATAGACGTCAGCCCGCAAGACGACGAGTCGACCGCCCGCATGTCCGAGGAGCCCGACTCCCCGGACACCGGCGATTCCGAATCAAACGCCGAGACCGACACCGTCTCTCCCGGTGACACCGCCGAAATCGACGTTGCCGCCGTTGAGGCCAAGCTCAAAGACCCCGGCTCGACCATGAGCTTTGAACCCCTGACCGAGGAGCGCATCGAGACCGACTCGACCTATGATGCCGGTACCACCACGCAACTCATGTGGGGCGCCCGCTCCGACGTTGGCTGCGTGCGCCCGCACAATGAGGATTCCTACCTGGTGCAGTCGCCGCTCTTTTGCGTATGCGACGGCATGGGCGGTCACGCCGCCGGCGAGGTAGCCTCTTCCATCGCCGTCGAGACTATTGCCAAGACGGCCCCGCAGTCCGCCGACGCAGCGCGCCTGGCCGCAGCCGTCGAGGCAGCCAACGCCGCCGTAATCGAGGCGGCCCTGAACGGCCTGGGCAAGCCCGGCATGGGCTGCACAGCCACCTGCGCCTATATCGAAAACGACACGCTCGCCATCGCCCACGTGGGCGACTCTCGCGCCTACCTGCTCCACGAGGGCACGCTCATCCGCGTGACCCGCGACCACTCCTACGTGGAGGAGCTCGTGGACGCTGGCGAGATCACGGCAGACGAGGCTCGCGTCCACCCCAACCGTTCGGTCATCACCCGCGCACTGGGCTCGGACCCCGCCATGTATGCCGACCACTTCACTCTGCATATCGAGGAAGGCGACCGCCTGATCCTGTGCTCCGACGGCCTCTCGAGCATGATTCCCGATAGCGATATCGAGAACATCGCCACGCAGTCCTCAACCGCGCAAATCTGCGTCGACAACCTAGTGGACGCGGCGCTTGCCGCCGGCGGCCACGACAACGTGACCGTAGTAGTCGTTGACCTGGTTGACGATGGCGTCATGCGCGAGGCGCAACGCGTGCGTCGCCGCAACGTTACTATCGCCGCCATCCTGGCCCTCGTCTTTGTGCTGGCAGCTGGCATCTGGGCCTACACGGGTGTCACCGGCTCGTACTACCTGGGTACCTACCAGGGCAATGTCGCCGTCTGGCGCGGCCTGCCCGGCAAGCCGCTCGGACTCAAGCTCCACTGGCTCGAAAGCGAAACCAGCATCAAGCTATCCGACCTGCCCGAAGACACGCAAAACCGCCTCAAGGCGGGCATTCCGCAAACAAGTGTCGACGATGCGCAGGACACGATATCCAAGTACCGCCACCAGATCGACGAGGAGCAGACCCGCCAGGTGATCGACGCGCAAACGATTCGCGACAACACCAATCAGGGATCGACCTCCGAATCAGATTCCGAGAAAACCGCCGAACAGTCCGCCGAGGCCGAAGCCTCCGATAAGAATTAGAAAGGGAGTGCCGCTTATGAGTCGCCGCAACACCGAGCTGCTCTTGCTCATCGCCTCGGCGTTCCCCGTCATCCTGCTGTATGCGATGTACGTCCTCACCGCGGGCGCTGCCATCTCCTTTGAGACGCTCGCCGTGCCGATCGGCCTCTTTGCCGCCTTCGCCGCGGCACATATCGCCGTGCGCATCTTGGCGCCCGGCGCCGACCCCGCCATCCTACCCATCGTATTTATACTTTCGGGCATCGGCATCACGTTCGTGACGCGTCTCGCCCCCGCTCTCGCCATCTCACAGCTCATCATCCTGTTTGTCTCGGTGGCCCTGATGGTGGGAACGCTTGCACTGGTCAAAAACCTCGACGTGGTCATGCGCTACAAGTACACCTTTGGCATTATCGGCATCATCCTGCTGATGCTGCCCATCTTTATCGGCACCACGATCTCGGGCTCCAAGCTGTGGATTCGCATCGCGGGCTTTACCATCCAGCCTGGCGAGTTCGCCAAGGTCTTTATCGTCCTGTTCCTGGCCGGCTACCTAGCCGAGAACCGCGAGCTGCTCTCCATCTCCAACCGCAAGATCCTGGGCTTTAAGATCCCTCGTCTGCGACTGCTGCTGCCGCTGTTTGCCGTGTGGGGTGTGTGCCTGCTCGTCGTCGTCTTCGAACGCGACCTGGGTTCGGCCGTGCTGTTCTACACCATCTTCTTGCTGATGCTCTACGTTGCCACGGGGCGCTTTTCGTATGTCGTTATCGGCCTTGCGCTCTTAGCCGTTGGAGCCGTGGGCGCCTACAAGTTCCTGTCGCACGTTCAGGTGCGTTTCCAGGTTTGGGTCGATCCGTTTAAGGACGCCCAGGGCCAGGGCTACCAGATTGTCCAGTCGCTCTTCTCGCTTGCCGACGGCGGTCTGGTCGGCGTTGGCATCGGCAACGGGATGGCCAACAACATCCCCGTCGTCGAGTCCGACTTTATCTTCTCGGCCATCGGCGAGGAGATGGGTCTTTTGGGCGGCGGCGGCGTGCTCATCCTGTTTATGCTCTTTGCCGTGCGTGGCCTGACCACAGCTGCCCGCGCAAAGTCCGACCTTGCCGCCTTTAGCGCCACCGGTCTTACGGCAGCCATCAGCTTCCAGGCCTTCTTGATCGTTGGCGGCGTTACCCGCCTGATCCCGCTGACCGGCGTCACCCTGCCCTTTATGAGCCAGGGCGGCTCCTCTCTGCTGGCGAGCTTTATCATCGTCGCGCTCCTGCTGCGCGCCGGTGACGAGGCGACCGGACGCGAGGCCGAGCTTACCGGCACCGGCACCATGGCCGCCATCACCGATGATCAGGTCGCATCTGCCGCCGCCCCGACGGGCACGCGCTTTGCCACCTCGTCTTCCTACGGCAGCGGCAGCCATTCCGTCGGCTCGCGCATGCGCCGTCGCCTGCTCGACACGCCTGAATCCGGTGTGCTCGGCCGCGTGGCGCTCGCCAACCGTCTAACCCGTGCGGTGCTCGCCTTTACGGCGCTGTTCGCCATCCTTATCGGCAACCTCACCTATGTCCAGGTCATCAAGGCCAAGGACTATCAGGACATGCCGACCAACAACCACACCATCGCCCGCTCCAAGTACATCCAGCGCGGCTCCATCATCACGTCCGACGGCGTGACGCTGGCCGAGTCGCTGCAGCAGGAGGACGGCACCTACGTACGCTCCTACCCCAACGGTAACCTGGCAGCGCACGTGGTTGGCTACGTGAGCCAGCAGTATGGCACCACCGCCATCGAGAGCGTCATGAACGACACGCTCACCGGTTCTAAGGACTACTCCAGCTGGAACAATGCCATCGCGTCGCTCGCGGGCCAGACCCAGCCGGGCAACACCGCCAAGCTCACCATCGACTCGCGTATCCAGACGGCGGCCGAGCAGGCACTCAAGGGCTTTAAGGGCGCTGTAGTGGTCATCGACCCGCGTACCGGCGCGGTGCTCGCATGTGCCAGCTCGCCCACCTACGACAACACCAACATCGATGCCCTGCTGCAGACGGGCGGCGGCGAGGACGGCTCCATGTACAATCGCGCCATGGACGCGCTGTACACGCCGGGCTCAACGTTTAAGGTCGTTACGCTTTCCGCGGCACTCGAGACCGGTACCGCCAGCCTTACCAGCACGTACCAGGCGCCCAGCTCCATGGATATTGGCAACGCGCCGGTCACCAACTCTGCCAACGAGAGCTACGGAACCATCAGCCTGCAGCAGGCCTTCGCCGTGTCGTCCAACGTCGTCTTTGGCCAGGTGGCCAACGAGGTCGGCGCCAACTCGCTGGTACAGTTTGCCAACGCCTTTGGCTATGGGCAAAAGCTGGGTCAGGACCTTACCGCCGCGGCCTCCATCATGGCCGACCCGTCGCTTATGACCGAGTGGGAGACCGCTTGGGCAGGCGCCGGCCAACCCGTCGGCATGGACCACACGCCTGGCCCGCAGACCACCGTCATGCAGAATTGCGTGATCGCTGCCGCTATCGCCAACAGCGGCGTGGTCATGGACCCGTTCTTTGTGTCACAGATACTCGCCCCGGACGGGACCGTGGTTAAGACCACGCAGTCCCGCTCGCTGGGCCAGGCTGTCAGCTCTGCCACGGCCGATCAGGTCAAGCAGGCCATGCTCGCCGTCGTCCAGTCCGGTACCGGCACCGATGCCCAGATTCCGGGCGTCAAGGTTGCCGGCAAGACCGGTTCGGCCGAGATCGGCGGCACCAACGTCAACTCTATGTTTGTTGGCTTTGCACCTTACGATTCGCCCACGGTTGCCATCTCGGTGGCCCTGGAGGATTACGACAAACACGACGTCGAGGCGGCCAAGATTGCCGGCATCGTCCTGACCGCGGCGCTCGCCGCACAGGGAGCGTGATGCCCGTGATCAAGGCGGATACTTGGGGCACACCACGGCCGATGAGCTAGCGGCAACGCGCCACACGGCCCCAGCGGCCACACATTTGGTACTACACACATCGTTGAGCGAATAGTTATGTTAGGAGCAGGAATGGAACAGAGGGTCCTCGGGGGAAGATACCTCCTCAAAGATAAGGTGGGAACGGGCGGTATGGCGACCGTCTTCCGTGCACAGGATCAGGTCCTCGACCGCACGGTTGCCGTCAAGATCATGCTGCCGCAGTATGCCGGCGACGCCACCTTCGCTGCCCGCTTTAAGCAGGAGGCCCAGGCAGCTGCCGGCCTGTCCTCCCCCTATATCGTGGGCGTCTACGACTGGGGCAAAGACGGCGACACCTATTACATCGTCATGGAGTACCTGCGCGGTACCGACCTTAAGAGCGGCATCAAGAGCCACGGCGCCCTCGACCCCAAGAAGGTCGCGCAGATCGGCTCGCAGATCAGCTCCGCGCTTTCGGTCGCACACAAGCACGAGATCATCCACCGCGACATTAAGCCGCAGAACATCATGGTGCTGCCCGACGGCAACATCAAGGTGATGGACTTTGGCATCGCGCGTGCCAAGAACAGCCACCTCACGCAAGACAACAACGTGCTGGGAACCGCCCACTACGTCAGCCCCGAGCAGACCCGCGGTCAGGACCTCGGCCCCACCTCGGATATCTACTCGCTGGGCGTCGTGATGTACGAGTGCGCCACCGGCCGCGTTCCCTTTGACGGTGACGACGCCATCTCGGTCGCACTCAAGCAGGTCAACGAGCTGCCTATTCCGCCGAGCCAGATCAACTCCGGTGTCGACGCCGACCTTGAGCGCATCATCCTCAAGTGCATGGAGAAAGACCCGGCAAACCGCTTCCAGACCGCCGACGAGCTGCGTCAGGTGCTCAACAGCTACCTGTCGGGCCGTGCCGTCAACGTCTCGGAGCCCACGCGCATCATCGGTGCCCCCGGTGAGCTGGGCGCCACCAAGACTCGCGAGCTTTCCGATCAGACGCGCGCCATGGTGCGTCCCGTCTCGGGCGTGAGCGGCCAGAATACCACCCGTAGCTCGGTTTCGGGCTCCACCGACTCCTACGAGGTCGAAAAGCCCAAATCCAACAAGAACAAGATCATCGCCGCCGTGGTGGCAGCCGTTGCCGTCATCGGCATCGTGGTGGCCTTTGCCACAGGACTCTTTGGCGGCGAGCAGGTCACCGTGCCCGATGTGCTGGGCAAGGACCAGCAGACTGCCGTCGAGCTGATCAAGGAAGCCGGCCTCGAGGTCGGCACCATCGACCAAAGCTACAACGACGATGTCGACGAGGGCAAGGTCGCCGAGCAGACGCCCAACGGCAACACCAAGAAGGCCAAGGGCACCAAGGTGAACCTGGTAATCTCCAAGGGTCCCAAGCCCTCCGAGAAGGTTGAGGTTCCCCCGCTTGTCGGCCTGACCAAGGACCAGGCCGAGGCCGCGCTGGCAAGCGTTGGCCTGAAGGGCAACGCCTCCGAGGAGGCCAACGAGGCCGATGAGGGCCAGGTCTTTGAGCAGGGCACCGAAGCCGGTAAGGAAGTCGCGAAGGGCACGACCATCTCGTACAAGGTCTCGAGCGGCCCGGATACCACGTCCGTCCCCGATCTGACCGACATGACCGAGGCCCAGGCGCGCAACGCCCTCGATATGGCAGGCTTTGGCGTCGACGTTAGCTACCAGGAGAACGACTCGGTTACCGAGGGCACCGTGATCAGCTGGAACCCCAGTGGCAAGCAGAAGCCCGGCGCCACGATTACCGTCGTCATTGCCAAGAAGTCCGGCAAGGCCAGTGTTCCGGGCAACCTGTACGGCAAGAGCATCTCCGCCGCCGTCACCGCGCTCAACAACGCCGGTTTCTATAACATCGGCTTCTGTGACCAGAACGGCAATCCCGTAAGCGGTAACGAGGATGCCACCGTTACGGGCGTCTCCCCCACTGGCAAGCAGTCCACCGACAGCACGATTACGCTGACGGTCGCACTTTCTGGCTCGGGTTCGGGCTCTGGCTCGGGCACGGGTGACGATTCCGGTACGACCAACTAGTCGCCACCCCACCGCTCATCACGGCTCTCGCCGCAAACATATTCGCTCACAGGCGCCCGCTTGCTCCCCCAGCAAGCGGGCGCTTCGTTTTTGACATGGTATTGAACCAGAAGAACCCGGCACCGTAGCGGTACCGGGCTCGATATTCCTCTGGTGCCCCCGGGCGGATTCGAACCGTCGACACCCGCTTTAGGAGGTCATGAGCTCTTACCCTACCTGCGGTTTTTCATTTTCATCACTATCTCTGTTTCCGCAGGTAATTTAGCTATTCTGCCGTTTTTGCTCTTCTTGATTAGTTTTCTATTTCACCCTATTTACACCCCTTCACCCCTTCATTTTGACTTGCAGGGGTGAAATTTTTGGGTTAGCCTCGGGGGCGGGGCCCTCAAAGCCCCACCCCCGAGGCTAACCCAACGCACCACCCCTGGAGACCCATGGAAATCAGAATCAAACCCACAGCCAAAGGCACTTCCGAACCGATCAAGGGAAAACCCGGTTCCTTCCGCATCTACTTCTCTCTCGGTCGCGACCCCGAATCCGGCAAGAACGGGAAACGAGTCAGATACCTAAAGACGCCCAAGAGAACCATCCATTGCAAGAGCAAAAACCCGAAGAACTGGCCCGGTGAGGTGGCGAATGCGCTCGATGCCTACCGGAAGGAGCTGGAGACCTATGAACCGGCTAGCGACATGCCGACCACTGTTTCCGGATACGCTGAGGATTTCCATCGGCTCCGAGAAAGCTCCTTCGGCTCCCCTCTTTCTTTCCAAAGAGAGGAATATGACGTGCGCCATATACGCGAGCTGTTCGGCGACATGCCCCTCGGTGCACTGAGGCCCGACGAGATCAAACGGGCGTATGCTGAAGCGATCTCAACCGGAAGATTCACAGAGGCCGAGATTCGTCGTATCCACGTCAAGCTCAAACAGGTCATGCAGGACGCACTGGAGAATGAGCTAATCGGGCGCAACCCATGCATCAGCATCAAACTCCCAAAGCCAGACCTTAGAGTGCGTAACTTCCTCCCACCCGACGAACTGCCCCGATTCACCAAATGCCTGCTATCCGAACCCATGGGGCCGATGACCGTCTGCACCATGCTCATATTCCACCTAGGACTCAGGAAAGGCGAGGCCCTGGGGCTCTGTTGGGAAGACTACGACCCCGAGGCGATGGAGATCCGAATCATCCGCCAGTACACCAATGACAAAACGCTCAGAGCACCAAAATCGGAAATGAGCAGGCGAATCCTGTCTATAGACTCTTCGCTGGCCTCGTATCTAAACGACTGGAAGATGCGGCAGCGCAGTCTATTCGAGCAACGCGGGCTAAGACAGAGAAACTCTGACCCCCTCGTTCACGCCTTCAGCACGCATAAGGACGAAAACGGCAACCTTCACGTCAGTATCACCCGACCCGATGGACACAACTATTCGCGCTGGTTCAGGGATTTCTGCGTCGACAACGGCTATGGCGAGTACGCCAACGTGACAAGCCAGTTCAAGCGCAACGGCAAACTGCACACACGAGGCACCGGATACTCAGGGCTCGTTCCCCATGGCCTGAGGCACACGGCAGCAACGGCCCTTGTTGCGAGCAACGTCGACTTAAAGACCGTTCAAGCGAGAATGGGCCATGCGTCCGCAAGCACAACCGCAAACTTCTACACCCATGCAATCAGGGCAAATGACCGAAACGCAGCTGAGGTATTTGAATCGCTTTCATCTAAGAATTAGCTATTTCAACTGGATACTTCACTATTTCTCCATATCGTGGGCTATTAGTGACACTCGCATGGGCCATATCGACTGAACGGTGATACATTATTCGCAAGTTGAATGGAAGGAGGTGAGTATAAGTGGCGTTGGCAAAGAAGGCTGAGAAGCGAATTCGCATTCCCGAGAATCTCAGGGCCCCCTTCGCGCAGATGGTTTCAGACGAGGCTTACCTGCGGGCAACTGACGAATCGAAAACCATCATCGGACTCGTCTTCGAGAAGGTGCTTCCCGCGTCCGCGTTCGCGAGGGACAGAATGCTCAACGTCTACAGCGGTGATAGCCTGTTCACGAGTGTGTCGGACGTATTGCGTTCGAACGTCACCGGCGCAATCGGCACCGTCGCCGAAGCGGACTATAAGCCCATAATCGAGTTCGGAGCGAGGCTCATTCACGAGAGGAGCTGCGGCACTGCGCTCTACACCGGTGCAATGGACATACCGCACCTTCGACGTTGCTTCGAGTCCGTTCTCGACTACATGGAACACGAGACCCGGAGCGACCCCTCGAATCCCCTTCTCGACTACGAGACGTCCCGTGCAGTCAAGTACGGACGCTCGCTGATGGACGAGTGCTCGACGGAGTTCAATCGAGCGCCCGTAGCAGCCCTCGTTCGCTTCGCAGTTGAGTACTTCGACGAGATTGGAGGCCTGAACGCAACATGCGCCTATCTCGCCGATGCTTTTTCCGCGCTTGAAGAGAGCGTCACCATCTCGGCTAACAAGTGCGGCAACAAGCACGTACCACCGGACACCCCGGAGCTGCGCCGCAAATGGAGCGACCTTCTGGAGACGGTCTGCTCCGACTGGCAATAGAAAACGGCACCCGACTCCCCTCTCTTAGTCGCCAAACCTCGAAGAGGAGCCGAGCGCCCCAAACAAGGAGTTTATCATGCATCTTGCAGATGACCCCAAGACCGACGCCATCTCCGCAGGCATCAACCTGCGCCATGTCGGCACCAAGCGCATCATGAGCCGCCTGGACGTTCAGATCCTCACCGGCATCGGACAATCCAGCGCCATCAAGCTCATGAAGTCCACCCACCACTGCTTTAGCATCGCCAACCAGTACTTCGTCATGGAAGAGGACCTGTTCGACTACTTCCACAAGCTGGCAGAGGGGGCGAGCGAGTAATGCAGCGCCCGAACGTCAATCCCCTCGTCTTCGAGCTTGATGTGCTCGACGAGCACGTCCACGCCCTTCAGGAAGACAAGCCCATCGCCTCCTTCGGGCTCGACGCACTCAACAGCATCCTCGGCGGTGTCTACCCCGGGCTCAACTACGCAATCGGGACCGCCCCGGGCAAGGGCAAGACGACACTGGCACTCCAGGAGGCCGACAAGCTCGCGGCAGACGGGCACCCGGTAATCTACGTTTCCGCCGAGCTTCCCGCGCACAAGCTGATCGAGAAGAGTCTGGCGCGTCTCAGCGACGGCAAAGTCGCGTTGTCCGAGGTCTCCAGCTGCGCGACCCAGAATCACCCTAAGCACACGACTTTCGAGGCTGCACTCGACAAATATCGCACCCAGATCGCCCCCAATCTCTGCATCACCGGCCCGCTCAACACCGTGGAGCTCTCCAACCTCGTCGGGCTGGTAACACGCGAGCGCGGCGAGGTCCCCATCGTCTTCATTGACTACCTCCAGCTCCTCGCCTGCGGCGTCACGGCGGACCAGCAGTTCATCGACGAGCGATTGGCTATCACAGCATGCGTGAAGGGCCTCCGCGAAATCTCGAACCTCTATGGCTCTCCCGTCATCGCACTGAGCTCGACCACTCGCAAGTCCTACGATTCCGGGAAGTCGGCCAGGCCCAACCTCGCCATGTTCGGTGGGTCCTCCGCTGTCGAGTACGGCTTTGACTCGGTGCTCTACCTCGCCGATGACAATGACAAGCCCGAGTGGCCCTACGAGTCTCCCGCAACCGGCACGCCCCTCAAGCTCGTCGCCCTCAAGAACCGCTACGGCACGCTGGGCGAGTCCCGACTCGACTTCGACGGTGCGCGCGCCACCTTCCACGACAGGGGCTAGCCCATGCGTGGCAAAGCCAAGACCGCGCATATAAACGTCCGCATGACCGAGGAGGAGCGTGCCGCCATCACGGTGCGCTCCTCCTCTTTTGGTATGGCTCCATCGACGTTCATGCGCGAAGCCGCCCTCCTCATCGGTGAGAAGCCCGTCAGGATCGCCGACGAGGCGACGCTGCGGCAGCTTCTTCATCAGATGAAGAAGCAGGGCGGAAACCTCAACCAGGCCGTCCTCACCGCAAACGCCTATGGCGTGGATACGCAGACGGCCCAACAGCTCGCGGAGGCCGTCCGTCTGGTATCGAGCACGGCCTCGCAGCTATCGAACCTCATCTCCAAGAATCGAGAATGATCATGAAAACCAAGATGCCCACAGCGCTCATATCATCTCTTCTCCTAGCGATCCTCGCATGCCCCGTCCTCGCCGTCCCCGTCGACGATTTCGTCGCCGGGACACCGTTAGGCGCGGCTGCGATTCCGTCGTCGTTCGGCGTGGATACCGTCCTCGGCTGGTGGCTCACGGGTGCGTTCACCGCTTGCCCGCTCGGAACCCTGCTGACCTTCCTCCTCGCCTTTTGCATCTGCGCTCTCATCGCCTACTCGACCACCCTCAACGCGAGGGCCGAGGACGGCGGCGTGCTCGGCGACGCCCACGTCAAGACGGGTCGCGAGGTCATAAAAGGGTCCATGACCTGGGACGGCTCGACGAATCCCTCGTCACGTGGGTTCGTCTATGGGTTCACCAAGTATCACGGCAAACCCTGCTATCTCTACGAGCCCAAGAAGATGGCCTTCGTGTCAGGGGCCACCGGATCAGGTAAGAGTCGCTTCCTCTATCTCCCCTCAATCGACCTGCTCAGCTACGGCGGCGCTTCCAACGGATCCGAGCCCGCGACCCTAATCGTCTCCGACGTGAAAAACGAGCTCATAGAACTCACGGGCGACGAGCTGGCCCGTCGCGGCTATCGCGTCCTGCTTCTCGACACGCAGCACCCCTATAGGGGACAGAGGTTCAACCCGCTCAAGCAGGTGCTCGACCTCCATGCCGAGGGACGCGACCAGGAGGCCGAGCAGGCGGCGGACGCCATCGCGGAGCTCGTGGTGCAGGACGACGAGAAAGACAAGGGCTCGCACTGGACCGCCTCGGCCAGGGGCCTGCTCTCGGCCCTGGTCCTGCTGGTCTCCATGTCCGACGAGTGTCCCGAGGAATCAAAGCACCTCGCGACCGTCTGCGAGATCCTGGACCGCGGCACCGAGGCAGAGGGCGACGACCCATCCGAGCCCCTGAAGGCCGTCTTCCGCGCTCTGCCGAGCGGCCACCCCGCCAAGGGCAGGGCGTCGCAGTTCGTCTCCTCGGGCGGCAACGAGCTCAGGAGCATCCTCTCGACGCTCAAGGTCGCCCTGCGCCCATTCTCCTCCGCCCCGGTCGCCTGGATGACCTCCGGCTCCGACATCGACCCGCACACGGTACTCACGGAGAAGAGCGCCGTCTTCCTCCACGTGCTCGACGAGGGCTCCCCCTACAACTGCATCGCGGCGATGTTCCTCTCGCAGCTCTGGGCTTCGGTCCAGGCGGTCGCGGACGTGAACGGCGGCAGGCTCCCCCGCCCCGTGCAGATACTCGGCGACGAGTGGGGCAACCTGCCCCGCGTCGAGTGCCTGCCCGCCCTCCTCAGTCTCGGGCGCGGGTGCGGGACGTTCTGGGTCGGAGCGACGCAGGACGTATCCCAACTCAACAAGTATGGCGAGAGAGACGGCCGCAGGAAGATCCTCGCGAACTGCGGGGTCAAGATTGCGATGAAGCTCGCCGAGGAGGAGGACCGCCGGTACTTCACCGAGCTCATCGGCAAGACCACGCGCCACACGCAGGGCACGAGCAACGGCAGGGCCGCGTCGGGCACGTCATCCTCGACGTCCTACAGCGAGAGCGCCGACGACGTGATACACCCCTGGGAGTGGCGCGGCATGGCCCCGGACCGGGACGGGATCATCGTCGTGAAGCACGCGGACAACGGTATGCCCGCATGTCGAGCCGGCGTCTTCCGCTCCCCCGTCACCGACTGCACCAACACGCCCACAAGGGAGCACTTCGACCTCGGGACCCCCGAGCACGAGGCGGAGAACCGTCGCGCCTACCAGCGCCGCCTCGACGAGTCAGCTGCTGGGAAGATGCGCGAGGAGGCCTCGACCTGGTGCCCAAAGTGGCCCGAGCCGGAGAAGAAGAACGGGAGCAAGCTGGGCGGCAAATTCAGCGGGCTCTCGCTCGACTAGGGAGGCGACCATGACGGCGATAAAGCAGACGAGCGTCTGCAGCGAGAGGCACCTCGCGAGACTCAGGGATTACCTCTCCTGGGACCGCGACAAGGCGCTCGCCCACGGCACGCAGAACATCATCGACGATGACCGCTGGTTTCAGGAGATGGCGGACACGAGGGCGGCCATGGGTCACGACAGGCCCGGCAAGACCGGTGCCAAGTGTACCTACATGCAGCACCAGATACTCGGGTTCCTCCCAGACGAGTGCGACCTCAACGGCGGGAAGATGACGCCGGAGCTGTGCATGCGCTATGCGAGGGAGTACGTGACCGAGCGCTACCCCAACCAGGAGGTCGTGATGGTGCTGCACCGCGAGCGCTGCCGCGCGGACGCCACCGACCGCTACGCCGTGCACCTCGGCATCAACCGCAGTGATCTGGAAACCGGCCGAAGGCTCGACGAGGGCCCCGCCCGAAAGGCGGCGGCATCACGCGTGAAGACCGTCCGTACCCTGGACGAAAGGTACGGCCTCAGGCAGCTTGAGCGCGGCAAGGCCAACTCGCGTGTCCACGCGAGGCAACCCGGCACGGAAGAGCGCGACATGGCCCGAAAGGGGCAGGCCGAGCGCTCGGAGAACGCCCGCATCCGCGTCGCGGTCGCCCGCCGGATCGAGGAGGTCGGGCGCATGCGCGACTGCCCCGACCGGATGGGCGAGCTTGAGCGGCGGCTCAGGCGGGACGGCATCGAGCTCGCCAGGTCGAAGGGCGGGAGCCTCCAGTACCGATTCTTCTCGAAGGCCCTCGGGGCTGTGCGGAAGGTCAACGGCGGCAGGCTCGGCTTCGCGGTCGACCACTCGACCGGCCTCGCCGTCCGCTTCACGCTGCGCGGGATAGCGACGGCGATGAGGGCGTTCTGGGAGCTTGAGCGCAAGGCGCTCGAGAACCAGAACGGGCGAGGGGACTGAGCATTTGGGCCGGGACGCAACAGGCGTCCCGGCCCCTTTTGGCGAGAGCGACTTCGGAGCGGTTCGCCCCCGCCGCAGGCGGCAAGATGATTCCGTGCAACGGAATCCATATCTTGCCCGCACGGAGCGAGCCACTTGCCAGGGGCAACGCGAGCCCGGGCGGGTGAGCGCCGGCTGAGCCGACGCCGAGGAGACACGACCCTGGGGAGCGTCGTACGACGGCGCTTGGCGACCCGGCGCGAGAGGCCCCGCCCGGCGACCACGGCGGAGCGATGGCGACTTCCGGAAGCCATCGAGCGCAGCCGTTCGGCGGGCGGGGCCGGCGTGAGCGGAGGCGGACGAAACGCGACCCATGGGGAGCGTTGCAGGGAGCCGCAGCGAGAGCGACGCCTCGCGTCGCGGGGGTCCCGCCCATGAGCGGGACCCATCGGCCTCAAGGCCGATCGCTACGTGACAACCTCGAATCGCTACCGTTCGATAATTCCGATTGGAAGTAGTTTTCCTTTGCTCTATAGCCGGAGGTTAAACTGTTGGATATCTTTGTCGCGATTCAATTCGCACCAGCTCGTTATCAAAGGATTTCACATGGCCAGGAAAGAAGCCGCACTCGACCTTTGGGTTGCCGACAGGCTCACCGAATGTGATATTGAGTTCACATCACAGGGGAGCAGCATCAAAGAAATCGACAACGCCCTCAAGGACGCATCCAAGCGCGGAACGGGAAACGCTGGCTATCCTGAATACGTTTCGAAAATTGGCCGCTTTGTTCTTGTCATCGAAGATAAGGCGAGCCAGAGCCGACATGAAAAGCTAACAGATTCTGACATCCTCGACATGAGCACCGAGGCCGTTACCGATTATGCCGTCAACGGTGCCTATCACTACGCCTCGCACATCGCAAAGAAGAGCCCTTTCACTGAGGTCTTCGCCGTTGGGGTTTCAGGGGACTCCAAGCATCACACCATATCTCCCGTGTTCGTGAATGACCGAGAAGGCTACAAGAGGCTCCCAGACCTCGAATCGTTCACTTGGCTCTCACCGAGCAACATCGTTGAATACTACACACGGTATGTTCTTGACGAACCAACCGACGTCGAGAAGACCACCGAACAAATTCTCAAGGATGCGGCAGAGCTTCACGAATATCTTCGCACCTACGGCTCCATCAAGGACCAAGACAAGGCTCTTGTGGTAGCGGGGATTCTTCTAGCTTTGGATGAAATCGAATACGGCGGATTCTCAATCGATTCCCTTACCGGGGACCAGACTGAAGGCATGCGCGACGGCGATAAGCTGATGAACGCCATCGTGGAAGACTCACGCGCTCCAACGTCGGGCCAGATGTGAAGAAAAACAAGCTTCTTGCTGAGTTCGGCATTGTTCAAACAAGCTTTCGCTTAAACGAGGTCAATGACACCCTAGGGATGACCCCGTTGCACTACTACACGAACTTCCTTAACGAACACGTTTTCAAAAGCATCAAGTACCAGCAGACTTCTGAAGACTTCATAGGTCGCTTTTACGGCGAGTTTATGAGCTATTCCGGCGGGGACGGCCAAACACTCGGCATCGTACTCACGCCAAAGCACATCTGCGACCTTATGTGTGAGCTCGTTGATGTTAAGCCTACAGATACGGTGCTTGACCCAACATGCGGAACGGCGGGATTTCTCATCGCCGCCATGCATCGCATGCTTTCTTCTGCAACCAGCGAGCAGCAACGCAAAGACATTAAGAAAAAGCGCCTTCACGGCATCGAGCTCCAAAGCAACATGTTTGCAGTCGCGGCTGCAAACATGATTCTTAGGCGAGACGGAAACAGTAACCTCGAATGCTGCGATTTCCTCAAGCAAAACCCGGCCCAGATACAGCTCAAAGGGGCAACGGTCGGGCTGATGAATCCTCCATACAGCCAAGGAACCAAAGCGGATCCAAGCCAATACGAGCTATCTTTTGTGGAACGTCTTCTCGACTCTCTCACAATAGGTGCGAGAGCGGCGGTCATCGTTCCGCAATCATCCATGACCGGAAAAAGCAAAGCCGAGAAGGAGTTCAAGGTCTCCATCCTCAAGCATCACACCCTCGAAGGCGTTATTACGTGCAACACCGATACATTCTATGGGGTCGGAACGAATCCCGTCATAGCCGTGTTCACCGCCGGCGAACCACATGACCCTGAAAAGGAATGCCGTTTCATCGACTTTAGGGATGATGGCTATGAGGTAAGGGCGCACGTCGGCCTGGTCGAAGGCGACTCTGCAAAGGACAGAAAGCAGCATCTTCTTGACGTTTGGAACGGCCGCGAAGACGCCCCATCGAAATTCTGCGTCAGCTCGACCGTCAAGCCAGATGACGAGTGGCTGCACAGCTTCTATTACTTCAACGACGAGATACCTACCGAAGAGGATTTCGAGAAGGCAATAGCCGATTATCTAACATTCCAGCTAGACATGGTTTCTCATGGTCGTAGCTATCTCTTCGAGGAGGGCCCCGATGCTCGATTTGAATAACAGGGATTGGGCACCCTTTAAAATCTCGGATTTATTTCAACCGGCTCGCGGCACCGAGAAAAACATGACCTCTCTTCAGGTCGGAGACGTTCCACTTATTTCCGCTCGCAACTGCGACAACGGCGTAAAGGCTTTTGTCTCTATCCCAAACGAAAGACTTCATCGTGGCCACGCCATCACTCTAAACAACGACGGCGATGGCGGGGCGGGTCTCGCGTACTACCAACCAATGGAGTTCGCTCTCGACACCCACGTAACGGACTTAAGACCAAGAGACTCAATCGGAAACCTCTCAAGATATGCCATGCAATTCGTGGCCGCATCCATTTCTAAACAGCGAACGCTATTCGGCCACGGAAGGTCGATCAGCCTAAAACGGCTCAATTTGCTACGAGTAATGCTTCCCATCGATGAGTCCAGCAATCCCGATTGGCAGTTCATGGAGGATTACATCCGCGAGCGAGAAGCCATTCAAGTCCAGCACTGCCGCGAATTCCTGATGAAGCGCATCGCCTCCATCGAGAGAGAGAGAGAGAGAGAGTAAATAACCCCGAGTTCGACCACTCCTCACTGCACGAAAGAGATTGGAAATCGTACTCAATCAGCCAAATATTCGACATTCGTTCCGGGAGGCGCTTGGAATCTCGTAACCGAAAGTATGGAAGACGACCGTTTATTGGGGCGCTTGACAATAGCAACGGGATTGCCGGTTTTACGGCTGATAAGAATTCGTCGCTCGACAACAATGTCCTTGGCGTGAACTATAACGGTAATGGCGTCTGCCTTGGGTTCTACCACCCCTATGAGTGCATTTTCTCCGATGACGTTAAACGCTTTCACGTCAAGAACAACAAGGGCAACGAGTTTATCTACCTCTTCCTAAAAGTCGCCATCCAGCAGCAAAAGAGCAAGTTTGGCTATCTGTACAAGTTCAATGCTACAAGGATGGCACGCCAGGCAATTATGCTTCCCTCTGTAAACGGTGGCGAGCCAGACTTCACTTTCATGGAAATATTTGGAATGTCAATTACTCTCCAGCTGCTTCTGAAGCAACTGGCCTACTTAGAAAAAATGCCTGCCTAGCAGAAGGGCGAGTTTTCAACGGTCCTCGGTGTCGGAGGGTCCCAAGTGTAACCCGGAGACACCGGGGGCTGTTGGAAACTCGCCCTTCTCACAGCAACGTCACCCTAGGTTTTCAACGCTTTCCATAGTCGGAGGGCTTCTTATAAGCCCGCAGACTGTGGAAAGGGTTGAAAACCGGATATTTGGGTGAAATATCGGAGTGAAATATGTAGGCGAGCTGTTTTCATCATAGAACTTTCTTTCACCCCTTTTTCACCCCTCTATCGTCTATTTAGCCCTATCTATACAAAAGCAGGTCAGACGATTTATACCGTCTGACCTGCAATTTCTTCTGGTGCCCCCGGTGCGATTCGAACGCACGACACCCGCTTTAGGAGAGCGGTGCTCTATCCCCTGAGCTACGGAGGCATGTTGTACTAGTGTAGCAGATTTACACCGTTGTAATACAGCGTATAGCCACTCTTCGAAGTTGCGGTGGAACAGCCCTCCGGAAAGTGTGTCCCACTATCCAGGCAAATTCTGGGTCAAACTTTCCCAATGGGACCTCGCTGGAAACTGTGTCCCAGAATTTCGGCTCGAAACGGGACACAGTTTCCCAAACGACCCCGTTCCGGAAACTACATCCCGGAATCGGCGCTCGAACTGGGATGCACTTTCCCGATCGAGCCCCATGGGAAACTGCGTCCCACTTGGGGGGCGCTCTTTAATGACTAGTTGCCTTTGTGGAAGAGGTTTTTGATAACGGAGGGGATGCTCTTGGCGCCCTTGGCCGTCACATCGATAAAATCGGGCGAACGCACAAGCTTATCCTCGTCGACGTACTTGCGGACCGCGCGCAACGTCTCTTTGTCGTCGCGCGTCGAAAACGTAAAGTGACCGTTGTCCTTGGTGAAGATGGCAAAACGCGTGATCTTCTTGGTGCCGCGCAAAACCTCGGCGGCAATATAGTCGACCTCATCCCACGGGATTTGAATATAATCCTCGGGATTGCGCTCGTTGTAATACTCGAACGCCTTATTGCCCACCATCACGTTACCGTGGCTGGTAAGCCCCATCAGGCAGGTTGCCGGCGTTGCCAGATCGACCGTGCTGTTCTGAGATTGCGCCATGCGCGCCTCGCCCTCCAAATAAAACAATCGGACCGCATCCAGTGTACCCACCGGGTGCGGTCCGTTTCAATGGCTCAAAAGCCCTTGCCTAGCAATTATCGGTCTTAAGCCGAAACGTGCTTACATGAAGCCGCAGACGCGACCGATGATGCCGACGGCGAAGAGAGCCAGGATGATGACGATCGGGCTGACCTTCTTCTTGAGGAGCTTGCAGACCAGCAGGGTCAGGCACACGGCGGCAAGACCGGGGATGAGCTGATCGAGGTTGGCCTGAAGCGTGGTGACCTTCATCTGATCAAGGGCGGTAGCACCGACGGAGTTGTACATCGTCAGCGCTTCCTTGATACCCTCGGAACCGGAGGGGAGGCTAGCCCAGTCGATAAAGGCGCCAGCAGACTGCTTGACCGTGGAGACGATCGGGGTGAAGGAAATGGACACCCAGCGCTCGACCAGGGCGCCGATGATGAACATACCCAGGATGGAAGCGCCCTCGGTGACCTTGCCCATCAGACCACCGGAGAGGTCCTTGGCGATGGAGGAGCCGACCTTGTAGCCAAACTCCTGCGTGTACCACAGGAAAGCGTAACGGATGATGTTCCACGCGAAGAAGAACAGCAGCGGACCGACGATGCTGCCGGACATGGCCAGGGAAGCGCCCAGAGCGCCCAGAATCGGGCGAAGGGTGAACCAGAAGACGGGGTCGCCGACGCCGGCGAGCGGGCCCATCATACCGACCTTGACGCCCTGAATGGCGACGTCGTCAATCGGGGCACCGTTGGCGCGCTCCTCCTCGAGAGCGAGGGTAACGCCAATGACGGGGGCGGAAACATAGGGGTGGGTGTTATAGAACTCCAGGTGGCGCTTAAGAGCGGCAATCTGGTCATCCTTGCTGGTGTAGAGCTTCTTGATCGCAGGGATCATTGCGAAGCACCAGCCGCCGTTCTGCATACGCTCGTAGTTCCACGAGCCCTGAAGGAACTGATGACGGAAGCAAACCTTCTTGCGGTCAGCCTTGGTGAGCTGAATCTTGTTCTCTGCCATATGTATCACTCCCCTCCTACTCGTAATCGTTCAGAATGTCGCCGAGCGGGTCGCCGGAGCCACCGCCCATGCCGCCACCCTGCTTGGCCAGATCCTTAAGGCCAAGGTAGATGAGGGCAAGGGAGATGCCGATGAGACCAAGGGCGATCAGCGTGAGCTGAGGGATGGCAGCAAGGACAAAGCCGAGGACGAAGAACGGCCAGGTCTCCTTGGTGGCCATCATGTTGATGACCATGGCGTAACCGACGGAAGCGACCATGCCGCCGCCGACAGCCATGCCGCCGGACAGCCAGTCGGGCATAGCGTTAAGCGCGTTGGTAACGGCCTCGGCCGGGATGACGCACAGAAGCACTGCCGGGATGGCGATACGAAGGCCCTGCATGAGGATGGCAGCATACTGCCAGCGCTCGATGCCGGAGAAGTCGCCCTTCTCGGCGCAACCGTCCATGGCGTGAGCGATAGCGGTAGCAATGGTACGGCAGATCATGGTCAGGAACAGACCAGCGACCGACAGCGGGACGGCGACGGCGATAGCGGTGGTAACGGCCTTGGCCGAATCGGTGGCGCCACCGTTGAGGGCGAGCACCATGATGATCGAAGAAGCGACCGAGGCCAGAGCGGCGTCAGGCGCGACAGCGGCGCCGACGTTAGCCCAGCCAAGGGCCATCATCTGGAGCGAACCGCCCAGGAGGATGCCCTCCTGAAGGTGACCGGTTACGAGACCGATAAGCGTGCATGCCACGAGCGGCTGATGGAACTGGAACTCATCCAGAATGCCTTCCATACCGGCAAGCAACGCGACAATCGCAACAAGCAGAATAGTGATTGCAGACATGTATCGGACCCTCCTTTACTATGCTTGAGCGGCCAGTTCGGCCTTAGCTTTCTTCAACATGGCGTCGAGATCCTCGGAGGAATCCGAAGGAACCTTGCGGACCTCGAACTTGACGCCCTTGGCCTTGAGGGCCTCGAGAGTCTTGACGTCGTCATCGCCCATAGCGACGGCGTTGGTGACGACGACCTTGCCCTTGGAGTGAGCCATGGAACCGATGTTGACTTCCTTGATGTCGACACCGGCCTCGATGGCCTTGAGCAGATCCTGCGGGTTCTCAAAGAGCAGCATGGCCTTGGTGTCACCAAAGCGCGTGTCCTTGACGACCTCGGCCATCTTCTTGATGGGAACGACGTTGGCATGGACTCCCGGAGGGGCAGCCTGCTCGATCATGGTCTTGCGGAGCTCGTCGTGAGCAACGCCGTCGGAAACCACGATGATGCGGTTGGGGTTGATCTGCTTGGTCCACGTGGTGGCCACCTGACCATGAAGCAGACGGGTGTCGATACGGACGTGGGCGATCTTGATGTGCCCATCGCCGATGACCGTTCCCGGAGGGATGGCGCCTGCAGGAGCAGCGGCGGCCACAGCCGGCTTCTTCTCCTCGGGCTCCAGAGACTCGGGCTTGACACGCACGCCAGCCTTAGCCTCAGTCACGAGATGTTTTGCGATCGCATGTGCAGTGTTCTTTGCGTCAAAGCGCTGCGAATATGCCTCGATGAGCATAGGCAGGTTGACACCGGTGACGATAGCCCAGGAATCGTGGCCCTCGATGAGCCCGCTGATCTGGTTGAACGGCGTGCCGCCCCACAGATCAACGAGGAAGAGCACCTGCTCCTGGTCTTCGAAGGAAGCGATTGCTTCCTCGACCTTGGCACGGAAGTCGTCGGGGCCCATGCTCGGCTCGAGCGAGACCACGGCAACAGACGGCTGATCGCCAAAGACCATCGAGCCCGTCTGCTTGATTCCAGCTGCCAAGTCCCCGTGGCTAGCAAGAACAATACTTACCATCACATAACCTCCTTTTTGTCTACGTATTTCCTACACGACATGAAAGGAGTATACCTGTTTGGATTGTGGAATTATAGCTGAATCCGCAAAAGGTTGGATTATTTGTTTAAACGTCTAAGTTTGTTACAAGTTGATTACGTTACTGCTTTTTGACTCATTACACGACAAGGCGTCGCTCATCAAGCCATGCCTTTTACAGATACAAGCAGGCTGTTCATTAATATCGATTTTAGGCAAGCGCGAATGCGCTTGAACTGCCGCCATTTTGTTTAAACAGACATGGCTTGACTAACCGAAGCAAATATGTTTAGAACTCTAGCCCATGTAGTCATTGGATATTAGGCGATATGGAGAGGGTTGGCGGCGTCGACGGCATCGGGGGCGTCGGAGAGGCCGTCAGGAGCAGCGTCTGCCGGGTCCTCGTCGGGGGTCTCGATCTGTTTGATCATTACCTCTTGACCCTGCAGCAAATAGGTCTCGCCGCTACCGCACTGGGGACAGGTCTTGCCGTGCTCGACCGTCGCGTAGTCGCAGCCGCACGCCTCGCAATGTGTCACGGCCTCGACGGGCTCCACGATAAGCTCCGCGCCCTCGGTGATAGGCTTTTTATCTGCTGCCCAGCGCCAAGCGTCGAGCAGCAAGTCGGGAACGACGCCCGAGACCTCGCCCAGTAGCAACGTCACGCTCGAAACGCGACGCACGCCATGAGCGCGCGCCACATTCTCGACATCGCGAATAATGTGATAGACGATTCCCAATTCATGCACTTTTTCTTCCGCCGTTCTAACGAACGGCGGTCGGCTTGACGCTGCGCGAGCCCCAGACGGGCGATCTGCCTTTCAATCGTCGGGCATGGGCAAAAGCCCTATGCCCTCCTCTTTCAAGGCACCTCGCCACGCCTGGGACTCGCTCGCTGTCCAACCGCTCTCTGCGCCGTTCTCCTGCTTGTTGCGTTTCTTACTTCTTCCCGAATTTGATCTTGATGGCGCGCTTGAGCGCATACTTGCCGAGGCTTGGGAGCTTTTGCTCGTATTTGACCATCGTGGAGCACTCGGGGCGATCGCGATCCAGGTGGATGGCATCGAACGCGCACTTGGTGGTGCACAGACCGCAGCCGATGCACTTGTTGGGGTCGACGATCGAAGCACCGCAGCCCAGGCAGCGGGCGGTTTCGGCGCGCACCTGCTCCTCGGTAAAGGTCTCGACGTACTCGCTAAACGGCGCGGCCTTCTCGCGCTCGCGGTTGACATGGGCGACCTCGCGGCTCGCGTTGTCGTAGCTCTCGAGCACAACGTCGTCGCGGTCGAGCGCGGTGTAGCGGCGCTGGTTGCGGCCGATGGTGAGCGTGGAGCCCGGCTGCACAAAGCGATGGATGGACACCGCGGCCTCGTGACCGGCGGCGATAGCGTCGATGGCAAAGCTGGGGCCAGTGTAGACGTCGCCACCCACAAAGATGTCGGGTTCGGCGGTCTGGTAAGTCTGGGGATCGGCAAGGGCACCCTGGCCGCGGCCGAGCTCCACCTTGGAGCCAGCCAGCAGATTGCCCCACACAATGGACTGGCCAATCGACATGACGACACGGTCGGCATCGACACGGCGCAGATCGTTCTCGTCGTACTCGGGCGCAAACCGGCCCTCGTTGTCAAAGACACGCGTGCAGCGCTTGAAGGTGATACCGCACACACGACCGGCCTCGTCCAGGTGAACCTCCTTGGGACCCCAGCCGCAGCTGATGTGAGCGCCGTCCTCAACGGCCTCGCGACGCTCCTCCTCGCTGGCGGGCATCTGCGCCTCGCTCTCCAGGCAGAACATCTCAACATGCTCGGAGCCCAGACGGCAGGCGTTGCGCGCGACATCGATAGCCACGTTGCCGCCACCCACTACGATGGTGCGGCCGGGCAGCGCGTCGATCTTGCCGCTGTTGACCTCGCGCAAAAAGTCGACGGCCACGGTCACGTCCTCGGCATCCTCGCCCGGAATACCGGCAAGGCGGCCGCCCTGGCAGCCAATAGCCACGTAGAAGGCCTTAAAGCCCTGCTCGCGCAGCTCGTCGAGCGTCACGTCGCGACCGACCTCCACGCCATAGCGGAACTCGGCACCCATCAGACGAATGATCTCGACCTCGGCCTCGATGACGTCCTTCTGCAGCTTAAAGCTGGGAATGCCATAGGTGAGCATGCCACCCGGGCGCTCGTTCTTCTCGAACACGACGGGCTTGTAGCCCTTCTCGGCCAGATAGAAGGCGCAGGACAGGCCGGCCGGACCGGCACCGATGATGGCGATCTTCTGATCAAAGCCGCCAGCGCGCGTCGGCGTAACCACGGGCGGGACGTAGCGGGTCGCGGCATCCAGATCGCGCTGGGCGATGAACTTCTTGACCTCGTCGATAGCCACGGCGGCATCCACACGGCCGCGGGTGCAGGCATCCTCACAGCGGCGGTTGCACACACGGCCGCAGATAGCGGGCAGCGGGTTCTCGCGCTTAATGAGTGCTAGGGCCTCGTCATAGCGACCCTGAGCCGCGAGCTTCAAATAGCCCTGAACGGCAACGTGCGCGGGGCAGGCCGTCTTGCAGGGAGCGGTGCCGGACTCATGCGTCTCGATGCGGTTGTCGTTGCGGTAGTTGGGCGACCACTTGGTGTGGTCCCACTTGGTGGCGTCGGGCAGCTCCTGGCGCGGATACTCGGGCACCTGTCCGCCGGCCTTTTTGCTGCAGAGCTTCTGGCCGAGCTTGGCGGCGCCGGCCGGGCACACCTCAACGCAGCGACCGCAGGCCACGCACTTGTCCTTCTCGACCTTGGCGACATAGGCCGAGCGCGACAGGTTGGGCGTGTTGAACAGCTGAGAGGTGCGCAGGGCGTAGCACACGTTGACGTTGCAGTTGCAGATAGCGAAGATCTTGTTCTCGCCGTCGATATTGGTGATCTGGTGCACAAAGCCGTTGTCCTCGGCCTGGCGCAGGATGTCGTAGACCTCGTCGCGCGTCACGTAATGGCCGCGGTCGGTCTCAACCACATAGTCGGCCATATCGCCCACGGCAATGCACCAGTCGGCGGGGTCGTCGGCGCAGCCCTCACCCATCACGCGACGGCTCGCGCGGCAGCTGCAGGTGCTGGCGGCATATTTGCCATCGTATTTGTCGAGCCAGTGCTCGATATGCTCGATCGGCACCGAGGTGCTCGCGGCGTCGATGGCCTTCTCGACCGGAATGACGTGCATGCCAATGCCGGCGCCACCGGGCGGCACCATCGGCGTAGCCTTGGACAGCGGCCCCTTGGACGCCTGCTCAAAGAACTTGGCATAGACCGGGTGCTCGTCGAGCTGGCTCACGCGCATGTTGAGGAACTCGGCGGAACCCGGCACCAGCATGGGCAGCACCCACTGCTTGGCGCGCTCGGGATTCTCCCAGTTGTACTCGAGCAGGCCCGTGTAGCTCATATCGTCGAGCATCTTCTCGATATCGGCTTCGGTCATGCCGGTGAGCTTGACCATCTCGGGCAGCGTATAGGGACGGCGCATCTTCATCTTGCAGAGCACTTCGGCCTGCTCGTCAGTCGCGGCCTCGGCAAACGACCAGTACTCGTAGCCCAGCAGCTCATCGCGATGCAGCAGACGGTTGGTGCAGTGCTCGCACAGCTTGACGATGGCCTCGCGCGGATGCTCCGGCAGCGGCGGCACGAACTCCGAACCGATGTCGGGCTCGGTGTAGCTAATCCCCGGTCCGTTGAGAATCATGGTTGTCCCTTCTCTTGCCGCAGCCCGACGAGGCCGCAGCGCCCCTCTTTTTTTGCAGGCCGGGCATGCCCCCATGCCGTTCACCCGCCATTGTTGACATTGTGTCAAAAATAGTATTGACGAACCGTCAACAATATTCAAGACTGTTAGGCGAACGGTCAGGCAAAAGAGGATGAAAGGCGGCAAAACATGGGCAACAACGCAGCAGGTACCTCTGTGGTCGATGCCGTCCCTGCATCCGCTAGCGCGGCAAAGCGCCTGACGGGCGACGAACGCCGTCGCGAGATCCTCGATGCCGTGCGCACCGTAAGCTCCGAGTTGGGCGTGTCCCACCTATCGGTATCGGCCGTGACCAAACGAGCCGGCTGCACGCGTTCATTGTTCTACCACTACTTTGCCGACATGGACGCCGCCGTCACCGCTGTTATGGACGAGGCGATCGACGGTTTTATCTCCGAGCTCGAGCAGTGGAACGCCGGCCGCACCGTCGGTGATATCGAGGGCGCGCTCGACACCGTCGCCCCGCTCTTTAAGCGTCTGGTCGCCAGCGGCCACGAACTGCCGCACACTCTGACCTCCAACAGCGGCGCACTCTACGGCGGCTTTCTGCACAACGTGGTTCAGCGCGTGGCTCAGTACATCTGCGACACCACCGTGGTGGACTTTGTCGCCCATCACGAGCTGCGCATCGACCATGTCTACGAAACGTTCTATACCCTCATCATGGGGTTGTTGATGTATATCCGCACGCACCCCGATGTGCCCGACGAGACGGTCAAGGAAATCATCGCCTCGACACTCCACATCGAGGGCTATACCGCCAAGTATCCGGAGCGCATGCCCCAGAACTGACGACATTTGGCCAAACTGCCCGCGATCAGAAGAGGGGCCGCGGGCGTGTGAAAGGAGAGCAGCATGCTGTTCGATGTTTGGGGTAGCGATACCCTTATCCACTGGGCCGGCTGGGCCATGGTCTTTATTGGCCTGATCGTGCTCAACGAGGTCGGCCGCCGCACCAAGCTGGGCGCGGCAATCATCTTTGGCGTGGCTCCGCTGGCCATGACCATCTACTGCGTCGCTATCGCCGTGGGCGTTTCGCAGGGTGCCGAGTGGGCGCTCACCAACCCCACCCATGTGTACCAGAACAGCTGGTTCCACTACGCCAAGGTATACGCTGCGCTGGCCGGTTGCTGGGGCTTCATCGCCATTAAGTATCAGTGGGGCAAGATCGGCAAGGCGCATTGGTTCCGCGCGTGGCCGTTTGTGATCGTCGCCATCAACATCTTGATCGCCGTCGTGTCCGACTTCGAGAGCGCCTATCACTTCTTTGTCCTGGGCCAGTCCACTTGGGTCACCTCCGAAGGTGCTACGCAGCTGGCCGGCTGGAACAACGTGTTCAACGGCATCGCCGGTCTCATCAACATCTTCTGCATGACCGGTTGGTGGAGCGTCTACGCCTCCGAGGACAAGACCGATATGCTGTGGCCCGACATGACCTGGGTCTACATCATCGCCTACGATATCTGGAACTTCTGCTACACCTACAACTGCCTGCCCACCCACTCCTGGTTCTGCGGCTTTGCGCTGCTGCTGGCGCCCACCGTCGCCGCCTTTATCTGGAACAAGGGCGGCTGGATCCAGAACCGCGCCTTTACGCTGGCCATTTGGTGCATGTTTGCCCAGGTGTTCCCGTTCTTCCAGGAGGAGTCCATCTTTGTGACCCACTCCACGCTCGACCCCGGCGCCGCTACCGCGGTCTCGATCGCCGCACTGGTCGCCAACGTCGCCGCGATCATCTACATCGCCTACCGTGCCAAGAAGCTCGGCCGCAATCCCTACAAGCAGGATGTCTTTGAGGGCACCAGCGATTGGGAGAAGGCTACCGCTCGCCGCGCCAAGGTGGATTACGCACACGCCGAGTAACGCGCCTGGCGCAGACATCGCTTGAGCACGAAGCAGCATAGCCGGCTCCGCGCAACTCAACGCATTGTAGAGCCCCCGGAATGTGATTCGTGAACTGCACCCCAAAACTTGGACGGCTTAAATAAAAACTACGCCGCAAGGGACTGTCTCCGGAACTCCTCCGGGGTCAGTCCCTTCAGTTTAACCTGGCGCCTCCTCGTGTTCCAATGGACCACGAAGTCGTCGAGGTC
>DBFEIO010000039.1:0-2767 GCA_048330275.1 Collinsella sp. | reverse complement strand
TGAAATTGGTGCTATATTCAGCTTGAGTTGTTTAATGCTAGTACGGGAGGCTGATATGGGGCTGTTCAAGAAGAAAAACCCGCAGGATGCCTTTGATCCCGATGTGTTTACCATCACGGATACGATTTTGGACCCGCCGCGGTTTACATTTTTGCCGGCTATCTACCAGGACGCCACGCGCCGCAAGTGGGCCGTGCATCAGCGCGGCGGCGAGCCGAAGATTTTTGACTATGCGGACGTGTTGCAGTGCGAAGTGGCCGAGGCGGGCGATCCGGAGGCCGAAGAAGCGGTCTCTAAACAGGAATTTGCCCAGCGTATCCTGGCAAATCCTGCCAAGGCGGCGAAAATAAACGCTGCCAAGCGTAATATGTGTCTAGGTATGGGCGTTGTTGTGGCGGTTCAGACGGGAAAAGACGAGGTTTCCAAATTAGAGATTCCCGTTATGACCGACGAAGTCAAACGCGATTCAAGTCTATATAAGTCGTATCGGAATGTCGCCGAGAAGATCAAGGCAGAATTTGATGCCATGGGAGGGCTGGCCTAATTTTGGCGGCATACGTTTCTGAATGAGGAGTCTGTGCAATGGCAGGCGAATCTTATGCAATTCCCCCCAAAGATCGTGCTGTTGAGGGAATTCTTTGGTATATCCAGCACCATCAGCTTGCCGGCGGCGATCGCCTGCCGGCCGAGCGCGTGCTGTGCGAAGAGATTGGCGTTTCGCGTACGGCGTTGCGTGCCGGTATCACGCGGCTTATCTCGTGTGGAACGCTCGAGAGCCGTCGCGGATCGGGCACGTATGTGTGTCCTCCCAAGCCGCTGAACATCTTCCAGGAAACGTATAACTTTTCCGATGCTGTGCGGACTGCCGGCCTACACCCCTCTTCTCGTCTGGTTTCCACCGGGACCATCGAGGCGGATGAGGCGCTTGCCGACAAGCTTGGGGTGGCTGTAGGCGCTCCCTTGCTCCGCATGCAGCGCGTTCGACTTATTGAGGGCGAGCCGGCGTCAATCGAGACCGCTCACGTTAACCTGTCCCTGTGCCCATCGCTTCCCGAGCACGATTTTGAGTGTGAGAGCCTTTACGATGTCTTGCTCAAAGAAGGTGGCGTGCGCGTTGAGCATGGACGTGAGCATATCTCCATCTCGCGTTTGAACGTCGAAGAGGCCGAGCTGCTCCAGCAAGAAGAGGGAACGCCGGTGTTCTATGAGAGCTCGATCGAATTTGATAAGGACATGCGTTTTGTGGAGCATTGCAAATCGGTGATTTTGCCCACAAAGTTCCGCTTTGCCGATAACGGCGAAGAGAACGGCATGAGGAGCGTGGCAGGTGAACAATGGCTGAAACAGTAGATGCCACCCCGGTTTATATGCGCATTCGACGCTGCATCGAGGAACGTATCGAGCGCGGTGCATATCCCACGGGTTCCATGATTCCGTCCGAAAAAGACCTCGCCGAGGAATTTGGTACGACACGCTTGACCATCCGAAGCGCTGTCGATGAGCTGGTTCGGCGCGGGCAGATTCGCCGTGTTCGGGGAAAAGGTGCCTTTGTGGTGCAGAAAGTACCTGCTTTTTTTGAACGCACGGTCGGTTTCCGTGAATCGGTCCGTGCTTCGGGCGGCGAGCCGTCCGTCCGTATTCTCGCGCGTTCCAAGCGTTATGCGGGGCCATATTACGCCGACCTGTTTGGCATCGCCGAGGACGACCTGCTCTATTCCGTTCGACGCCTGAACTGCATAAACGGTAGCCCCGTATCGATTGAGACGGCGCTGATTCCCTGCCTGCTGTTCCCAACCATCGAAGATATTGACGTGTCGGTCTTCAGTTTGTACGAGACCTATGAGATGCTGGGCCGAAAGCCAGTCATGGCACAGGAAAAGCTCGATATCGAAGCGCTGGGCGCACGAGATGCCGGCCTCCTTGGACTGGAACAGGGCGATCTTGTTTTGCTTTTGGAATGCGTGAGCTATGACGCGAGCGGTCAGGCTATCGAGTATGTAAAGTCCTTCAATCGTGGCGATACGGGCGGCTACACCTATACGTACTAGCTGGTATTTTGTGAATAACGGCTGGGAAACTAACCAGTTTTGATCGTTGGGTCAGCTGTATATACAACCTTACATGGCTCAAAATCGACCGTTCGCCGAAGGGGATAAATTAATCGACAAAGAGGTATCAAAAAGACGTAACCTATAACTGTGATTGGTATCAAATACTAATGATTTGTTAAGAGGTGAGACGATGAAGATGCTCGATTACGTTCAGCTTGCCCATGTGCGTATGGGAGAGAACCTCGAGCGTTCGTCTGAGCTGGTAGCGCAGCTCGTTGATATTTTCCAGTCCGGTTCTTTTGACGCGCTGCGCATCGTTGCTTCGGGTTCGTCGCGCCATGCTGCGGATTGCGCCCGCGATTACCTGCAAGATGCGCTGCAGATGCAGGTGTCCGTTGTGACGCCCGAGGCCTTCGTCGATTTTGAACACACCTATCCACAGCATGCGCTTAACATTGCCGTCTCGCAGAGCGGCTATTCAACCAATACGATTGCGGCGCTCGATTACATGCGCGCACACGATATGGCTGCAGTTGCGCTCACGGCAAACGTCGAGGCACCCATCAAGGAACACGCTGACATCGTTCTTGACTACGGTGTGGGCGTCGAGTCGGTGGACTTTGTGACTCTGGGCGTCGAGGTTCTCGTTGAGTACCTGGTGCTCTTTGGTATTTACGGCGGTCAGGCGCGCGGAACGATTGACGCCAAGGGCGTTG
>DBFEIO010000038.1:0-47250 GCA_048330275.1 Collinsella sp. | reverse complement strand
GGAGGCGCCGCGCGCTCGGGCGGCGCGCCAGGGAGATAGTGGACGAGATAGTCGAGAAGCACGGCCTCAAGAAGGAGTAACATCGGGACTTGCAGCGACGGACCTCAGGACACTCTTACACCACGTCTGCGCGCGCGACCTTGAAACTTCCTAATCACCGTCAGCTAGCGCCAAATTGGAAGTCGATGGTCACTCATTAACGTACAGTTCTTATAACTTTGTTCATTATTTTCCGCACCTAAAATGATACGCCGTTTGTGACAGTACTCACAAACGGCGTTTTTTGACCACTGGCGTGTCTGGCAGGCGGCACGCACCGCCCGAATCCGCATTTTGAACGCGCCCGAATCGGTTCTGGAGCCGGTTTTCGCGCTCTTACTCGTCTTTGGGCGCGGGGTGCTTGCAGACCACGCTCATGTAGATCATGCCGAGCACGGCAGCGGTGACCGAACCGGCGAGAATAGCGGCCTTGGCAGCCAGAACCTCAAACTGGGCCGTCGGGAAGGCGAGGCCGCTGATGAGGATCGACATGGTAAAGCCGATACCGCCCAGAATGCCCACACCGGCAATCATGTGCCAGTTGACATTGTGCGGCAGCTCGCAGGCCTTAAGCTTAACCAGGGCAAACGTCATACCAAAGATGCCGATCGGCTTGCCCAGCAGCATGCCAAAGTACACGCCGAGCGTCACCGGGTCGGTGAGCAGCGTGCTCATGTCCACGCCCACTAAGCGAACCTGAGCGTTTACGAACGCAAAGATCGGCAGGATCACAAAGTTGACCGGCGTGGAGATCAGACGCTCCATGCGGATGAGCGGCGGGGTCACGCGGTGCATGACGCGCTCGACCTTGGTGGTCGAGACGGTAAAGTCATGCTGGCCCAGGATGTGTGCCTCGTCATCGTAGCGGTCATCGAGCAGCGGCAGGCACTCGCCCAGCCAATCGGTGAGGCTATCGAGCTTGACGCCGCACTTGGCCGGGATGGTAAAGGCCAAGATGACGCCAGCAAGCGTGGCATGTACGCCGCTCTTGAACATGCAGAACCACAACAGCAGACCCAGTACCGAATACGGGGCAAGGCGGTAATGCTGCGTCTTGTTAAGCCACACGAGCGCGCAGGTCACAAGCGCGGCGGCGCCCAACCAAAACGGATTGGGGCTCTGACCGTAGAAGATGGCGATGGCGGCGATGGAGATGAGGTCGTCGGCGATGGCGAGCGTCGAGAAGAACACGCGCACGCCGTTGGGCACGCGATTGCCCAAAAGCGACAGCACGCCCAGCGCAAAGGCAATATCGGTTGCCATGGGGATGGCCCAACCGTTACGGGCGCCGGCATGGTTAAAGATCAGGTAGATGCAGGCGGGAACGACGACGCCGCCCACGGCCGCCAACATGGGAAGCATGGCCTGACGCGGATTCTTGAGCTCGCCGACCGTCATCTCGTACTTAAGCTCAATGCCCACCAACAAAAAGAAAATCGCCATGAGGAAGTCGTTGACGAAAAGCTCAACGGTGAGACCAGCCGTAAGGTTGCCCAGGCCCACATACAGCGGGGTCTCCAAAAAGTGATGGATGGCCTCGTAGGCATCGGTGTTGGCGCAGATAACGGCGGCGATAGCGGCGAAGACCATGACGGCGGCGGAAATCGTGCCGTTCTCGGCGATGCGCTCCCAAATGTCGTGACGTTCAAAGCGCTTGCGCTCACGAACGTTGAACAGCTGCTCAGTTGCTGCCATGGGCGGCTCCTTTCACGGGAAAGTTCCCGTCTTAAAAAAGCACGGCCCGCCCAAGTGGCGGCGCCGCGCTCTAACGTATTACGCTTGCATCTAGCCTACCCTGCACGACAAGCACGCAGGCGTGGCCGAAAAGCGGAACCACAGGTTGAACATTATTTGCTCAACGGCACGGGCACACCTGTCCAAGAGACGACGCGGCGCCGTGCACAAAAAACGACCGGAGCGCGGGGCGTCCGCGATCCGGTCGTGGCGTTCGGTCAACTAAACCTAGCAGGCGGCCATGATGGGGGCAGCGACCTGCTTTTTGCGGGAGAGGACGCCCGGCATCCAGACGCCGTCGTGCTCGTCAGCAATGCCCAGGCCCTTCTGAGCAGCCTCGGTCTCGCCCTCGAGCAGGACCTGCGAGCCCTCCTCCATGATGTCGGTGATGCACAGGACGATGCCGTCGGCACCCTTCTCGGCGGCGTAGGCGCGCATGGCCTCGCGGATCTCGTCGATCATGCCGAGTGCGCGGCTCTTGTCGACGGTCTCGTACTGGCCGATGAGCAGCTTCTTGCCAGCGGGCTCGAACATCTTGATGTCGTTGCCGACCATCTCGGCTGCGGTGAAGGAGCCGGACGGACGGGTGAGGAAGACCTCCATGCCAAACTTGACCGGGTCGACGCCCACCTGCTCGCCGAGCTTGGCGGCAACGGCGCGGTCGACATCGGTGGTGGTGGGGCTCTTGAGCATGAGCGTGTCGGTCATCATGGCCGAGAGCAGTAGCTTAGCCTGGACGTCGGAAAGCTCAACGCCGAGCACGCCGGCGAGCTTGGTGACGATAGTGCAGCTGGAGCCCCAGGGCAGGCAGATGTAGTGCAGCGGGCCGGCGGTCTCGAAGTCGCCGATGCGGTGATGATCGACGACGCCAAAGACCGTAGCGTCCTTAAGGCCGGCGACGGACTGGGCGGACTCGTTGTGGTCGGTGAGGACGACGAGCTGACCGGCCTCGACGGACTCGATCACGCGGGGCTCGGCAATGCCGGCGTCGGCAAGCAGCTTGGCAGACTCGGCCGGAAGCTGGCCCAGAGCGCAAGCCTCGTAGGTGTTGCCGGCATACTCAACCTGGTTGAGCAGCTGGGACAGGACGACGGCGCTCATGATGGCGTCGTTATCGGGGTTCTGGTGACCAAAGACAAGAACGTTTGCCATGGATATCCTCCACTTGATATGTGTACTTGGACGTAGCTATGGTAGCACGCCGATGCCGAGCCCTCGCAGACGGAAGGGGCACGGCATATTTTGGGGCAGGCACGGGGAACAGGTTACATTGCACCAGCTATTTGCCGGCGGCGCGCAGGGCTACGTAGGCGGCACCGATGATGCCGGCGTCGTTTCCGAGCGAAGCGACCTTAATGGGCGTCTCGCGCGAGGCGGAAAGCGCGTACTGCTTAAAGTGCTCGCGAACCTTGTCGAGGTAGACATCGGCCGAGGCGGAGGCGCCGCCGCCGATGAGGAACATCTCGGGATCAACCACGTTGGCAATAAGCGCCAGTGCGCGGCCGAGATAGTCGGCCATGGTATCGGCCGCGGCCAGCGCGAGCTTGTCGCCCTCGCGACAAGCCTGGAACACGTCCTTGGAATCGGAGGGGCCGGTCAGTTCGATGGGCTCGACGCCCGCCTTCTTGCACTCGGCAAGGTAGTTGCTCACCACGCCGGTGGCGCTGGAATACTGCTCCAGGTGGCCATGGCCGCCGCAGCCGCAGGTGCGCTCCTCGGCCGGGTTCAGGCACATGTGGCCAATCTCGCCGCCAGCACCCACAACGCCCGATACCACGTCGCCGTTAACGATAACGCCGCCGCCCACGCCGGTACCAATGGTGACCATCACCACGTTCTGTACGCCCTTGGCAGAGCCGAGCCAGGCCTCGCCCATAGCAGCAGCGTTGGCGTCGTTCTCGTACTTAACGACCGCGTCGGGGCAGTGCTCCCGGATGGCGATCTTGAGCTCGGGCAGGTTGATGGCGATGTTCGCCTTGACCTTGGCATCGCCCGATGCCGGGATGGGGCACGGAACGGCCAGGCCAATGCCCGACACAAAGGCACGCGGAATCTGGGCCTTGGCGACCACCTGGTCGATAGCCTCGGTCACCGCGGCAAAGCCCGCAGCGTCAACGATGGGAGGCGTGGGCACGCTAGCCTTGGCAAGCAGGTTTCCGTCCTCATCGAACAGACCCTCCTTGACCGAGGTGCCGCCGACGTCGATGCCGATGTAATACTGCTTAGGTTCCATGGGAGCCCGCCTTTCTCGTTTAAACATTGCCTGTATGGTACCGCTCCCAAGGCAAAAACCTACCAAAAAGGACAGGTTTGTTTTGGCAGGTTTTATCTGGGGAAGCACAGAGTACGAGATTCGGTTCGCTGGGTGTTATATCGGTTCGGCCCCGTCCTCGGACCGATCATTTCTCAACACGACACTACTCAGATGTTTATCATTTAAAACGCTCTAATTTTTCAAGCGGGGCGACTTTTAATTTTATCTTTCTCGAACTTTTCAATAACTCAATAGAGATACTTAGGTGTTGACTATACTTTCTTTTATACTCAACCAAGTTGGAAAGGAGGTTCCATGATTCCCAAATACGAAGCGATAGCTGCAGATATTCGTCGCACTATCGAGGATGGCGCTCTTAAACCGGGCGACAAGCTTCCTACCGTCGTTGAGTTCTGCAAGCTCTATAACGTTTCCAAAATCACCGTCAAACGAGCTATTGAACAAATCACCGAAGAAGGTCTTATTACCAGCCGGCGTGGATCGGGTACCTACGTTAAGGACACGGCGGGGCTTCCCGGCCAGGCGTTTTTCCAGGGCAAAAACGACCGTACCCAGGGTTTTTCGTATGAGCATCGCGGGGAGAAGGTGACCTCGGTGGTCTACGATTTCTCAATCGTTAATCCACCAGCGGACATCGCAGCCCAGCTGGGAATTGCCGAGGATGACTTTGCCTATCACGTCGTGCGCGTGCGTCAGGCCGATGAGAAGCCCATCGTTATCGAGTACACCTACATGCCCCTCGAGCTGATTCCAGGCCTTAAAAAGAAAGACCTGTACGGATCGGTCTACCGCTTCATCCGCGAGCAATGTGGGCTGAAGATTTCGAGCTTCCACCGTACCATTCGCGCCGTGGCAGCAACCGAGGAAGAAGCCGAGCGTCTGGGCACCAAACCCGGCGCTCCCCTGCTCGAACTCAACCAGATTGGCTTTTTGGATAGCGGCAACGCCTTTGAGTACTCGATTTCGCGCAACGTCGGCGACCGCTTTGAGCTGCACAACGTAACGTTGGCATAGGTTTTTGTAGTCATGCGGGCGCTCGTTATGACTCGATTAGAGCGGGCGGCCGCGCAACACCATGGGGGTATGAACATGTCCGATTTGATTAAACTGACGCCGATTTTCCACGAGAAGATCTGGGGCGGCCGCCAGCTCGAAACCGTATTTGGTTACGACATTCCCGAGGGTTCCATCGGTGAGTGTTGGGCTATCTCGGCCCACCCCAACGGCGACTGCCAGATCGCGGAGGGCCCGTATGCCGGCCACACACTGTCGTGGCTGTGGGCCGAGCACCGCGAGCTCTTTGGCAACTGCGAGGGCAAGGAGTTCCCGCTGCTCATTAAGATCCTGGACGCCAAGGACGACCTTTCGATCCAGATTCACCCCAACGACGAGTACGCCGCCGAGCACGAGAACGGCAGCCTGGGCAAAACCGAGTGCTGGTATGTACTGGACTGCGAGCCCGGTGCCACGATCATCGTCGGCCAGCGCGCCAAGGACCGCGCCGAGGCTGCGCAGATGATCGAGGAGGGCCGTTGGGACGAGATGCTCAACGTGCTGCCGATTCACAAGGGTGACTTTTTCCAGATTGATTCCGGTACCGTGCACGCCATCAAGACCGGCACGCTCATTTTAGAGACGCAGCAATCGAGCGACGTGACGTATCGCCTGTACGACTACGACCGCCCCGGCACCGACGGCAAGCTGCGCCCGCTGCACATTGAGCAGAGCCTCGATTGTATCAACTTTGACGTCCAGCCCCCGGTCGACGGTACCGTGACCGCGCCCGAGGTCGATGGCGTAACCGAGCTCGAGTCCAACCCCTGCTACACCGTCGATCGCGTGCGCGTCGACGGCAGCAAGACCCTCGACCAGCGCTGGCCCTTCATGTGCCTGTCGGTCATCGACGGCGAAGGCACCGTCTGCGGCGACCCCATCCACAAGGGAAGCCACCTGCTGGCTCCGAGCACCGTCAGCTCCATTGACCTCGAAGGCAAAATGGAACTGATCGTCTCGCATCTGTAAATCGCACCAACAACCCAAACGCAACAAGGGGCTCTCCCGTCCATGTACGGGAGAGCCCCTACTCATATCTATTTATCAGCCCACCCGGCTCTCCAGACCAAAAAGCGAACGAGCAAAGCGACGTTCGCAAGCTGCAGGCTAAAACGCCACAAGGAAGAGGGCGCGCCGGGGGCTTTGGTCGATCGCGAGTTCCGCACGAGCCGGAGAGCACTTAATGTGCTCTCCGTGCGAGCAGGACTGTCCGAGCAGGCGACCAAAGCCCCCGGCGCGCCCGGTCAACCTCGCAGTTAGGCATTCAGCTTAACGATCGGCGCGAAGCCCTTCATTAGCTTTTTGGTCTGGCCGGTCTTTTCGAATTGGACCTCGATCATGTCTCCGGCGACCGAAATCACGGTACCCGTGCCAAAGGTCTTGTGGCTCACGGTATCGCCCGCAGCAAAGTCCTGCGATGCGCTGGCGCGATCGACCTTGCGCTCCACCGTCGGCGACACCTTGGACGACGGCTTTTTAGCTCGCGGCGCGCCCGACCCAAAGGTCGAGGCAACACGGCCGGCGTCGGGCGAAACCCCGCGATGGCGCTCGGTGCCATAGGTGCTGCCACCAAAGAAATCGTCGAAGCTCGATCCGCCGCGCGATCCGGAGCCGCCGGTCGAGCGCGTATGCGAACCGAACACCTTGCCGCCATACATATCCGAGCCCATGCCCGAGCCAAAGGTGCCGTGACGGTCGCCGCGCTTCTCCCAGCCCGTGCCCTCAAAACCGGCAGAACCGATACCGCTAAACTCGATATCCTCAAACGGAATCTCGTTGAGGAAGCGAGAGCGCGGGTTGGCAGAGGTCGAGCCGTAGGTGCGACGCGTGGCCGCATAGGTCAGGAACAGGCGCTTACGGGCACGCGTGATGGCAACGTAGGCCAGGCGACGCTCCTCCTCGAGCTTGCCCGGGTCATCGCTGCCGCCAAAGTCGTGCACGTGCGGGAAGATACCCTCCTCCATGCCGGCCACGAACACCGCCGGGAACTCCAGGCCCTTGGCGGAGTGGATGGTCATCATGGTGATGGCATGCGTCTCGCCGGCCAGGGAATCCAAGTCGGAGCGCAGGGCCAGCCACTCCATGAGTGCCGGCAGCGCCTTACAGGTGAGCGGACCGTAGGTGCGCTCGATCTCGTCGGCATGCACGGCGCCCGCCGGTAGCTCTGTTGGCACGGCATACGCGTTGCCCGCGATGGCGGCGGCCAGGGCATCCTGCGGCGAGAGCGCCGGGGCGGCTAGGCTATCGAGCGGATTGGAGCCCGCGGCGTCACGAGCGCCGACAAGTGCCTCAAACGAGGATGTCGGAGCGGACGGCCCCGGCTCGGGCGCGGGCGCACTCACCACGACGGGCTCGGGCTCGGCGCTGACAGGCACATCGGCAACACCGGCAGCGCGCAGCTCTTCTAGGCTCTCGAGCGTACCCTCGATATCCTCGTGCGTCTCCTCAAATTCGGCGGCGACGCCCAGGAATTCCTGGATGTTCTCGGCGCGGCTCTCGGACTCCATGGTGCCCTCGGCGCGGAAGGCCTGCAGCAGGCCCGTCTTGTCGACAATCATCTCGACGACGTCCTTGAGCTCGCCGTCCATGCGACGGCCCTCGCGCACCAGCGACACAAAGCTCGACAGGCCGTTACGCACCTTGGCGCTAAACATGCCTGTCTCGGCTGTTGCGATCTCGCAGGCCTGAAAGAACGAGCAGCGGTTGTCGCGTGCCAGCTGCTCAATCTTTTGAATCGAGGTGGAGCCGATGCCGCGGCGCGGCGTGTTGATGACGCGCTTGACGCTCATCTCGTCGGCCGGGTTCACGATCATCTTGAGGTAGGCCATGACATCGCGGATCTCGGCACGGTCGAAGAATCGCGTGCCACCCACGATTTTGTAGGGCACGCCCGCACGCAGGAACATATCTTCGAGAATACGCGACTGGGCGTTGGTGCGATAGAACACGGCGATGTCGTCGTAGCTCGTGCCTTTGGCATGCAGTTTCTCGATCTCGCCGGCAATCCAGCGGCCCTCGTCGCGCTCGTCGCTCGCCTGGAAGGCCTGGATCTTCTCGCCATCGCCCTCGGCCGTAAACAGGCGCTTATCCTTGCGCTGCGAGTTGTGGCGAACCACGGCGTTGGCGGCGCTCAGGATATGGCCCGTGGAGCGGTAGTTCTGCTCCAGCTTGACGGTCTTGCAGTTTTTAAAGTCCTTCTCAAAGTCCAGGATGTTGGTGATGTCGGCGCCGCGCCAGCTATAAATGGACTGATCATCGTCGCCTACGACCATGAGATTTTGGTACTTGGCGGCCAATAGATTGGCGATCTCGTACTGGACGTGGTTGGTGTCCTGATACTCGTCGACGCTAATGTAGCGGAAACGCTCTTGGTACTTATCGAGCACCTCAGGGCGGGTACGCAGCAGCTCGAGCGTGCGCACGAGCAGGTCGTCGAAGTCCATCGCGTTGGCGGCGCGCAGGCGGCGTTCCAGCTCCAGGTAGACCTGCGCGGCCTTTTTGTCGTTGGGGCTATCGGCGGATTTGAGCATGTCCTCGGGGCCGATCATGGCGTTTTTGGCCGAGCTGATCTTGCTGCGGATCATGTTGATGGGGAACTGCTTTTGCTCGATACCGAGCGCCTGCATAATGTCACGCACCATGCGCTTTGAGTCATCGTCATCGTAGATGGTGAACTGACCGGTGTAGCCCAGCAGGTCGGCGTCCTCGCGCAGCATGCGAACGCACATGGCATGGAAGGTGCACACCCACATGCCGCGGGTACCGCTGGGGATGAGTGCCGCCAGACGCTCACGCATCTCGGCCGCGGCCTTGTTGGTAAACGTGATGGCAAGAATCTGCCAGGGCTTAACGCCCAGGTCGCCGAGCATATGGGCGATGCGGAAGGTCAAGACGCGGGTCTTGCCCGAGCCGGCGCCGGCGAGCACCAGCAGCGGGCCCTCGGTGGTCAGGACCGCCTCGCGCTGAGCGGGATTAAGGCTGTCGATGTCGACGAGCGGCTTGGCAGGCTTGGGTGCCGGCGCGGGAGCGTCGTAGATGTCAAGCGGAACGAGCTCGGGCTCCGGCGCGGCGGGGGCGGTGTACGCATCGAGCGGCACGGGTTCCGGCGCGGGCGGCACGGGTACCGCGGTGTTCTTTTCCCAGGGCAGGGGCTGGGTCATGGGCGACTCCTCATCTGACGGACGGCGCGCCTGCGGGCAGCGCCATAGTTTGAGCCGTACCAGTATACCGAGCCGCGCGGACACCGACGCAAATCACACCACGACTCCGTGCGCCACCGTCAGGCCCGCCCCAGCGGATTTGGCGCAATGGGGTCAGGTTAGTCTGCACCAATCTATTGACAATCACGAAACCGCCGATGTCATGGCAGCAGCAGCGAGCGGCGGCCAGGGCGAACAAATTGGCATGAAAAAGGGGGGCAGCATAGACCTTTTGGTCATGCCACCCCCTTTGAATGACAAGTTGTCGCCCCGGCCGCCGCGCAGCGTCGACTAAGTTAGAGGCCGAGTATCGGCTCCAGAACGAAGAAATATGCGAGCACTACGATGCCCAGGATGATGCGGTAAACACCGAAGCACTTGAAGTCGTGACGGCGGACGAAGCCCATGAGCCACTTGATGGCGATGAGCGAAACCACAAAGGCCACAACGCAGCCCACGCCCAAGATAGCGACCTCGTTGGCGCCGAACGTACCGCCCTTGATGAAATACTTGACCAGCTTGAGCGCACTCGCGCCAAACATGACAGGGATGGCTAGGAAGAACGTAAACTTGGAGGCCACCGAACGCGTGCAGCCCAAAAGCAGGCCGCCGATGATAGTAGAACCGGAGCGAGACGTTCCAGGCACCAGCGAAAGCACCTGGAAGCAGCCGATACCCAGGGCGGTCTTCCAGCTCAGGTCCTCGAGCGTGGTGATGGAACCAAAGTCCAGATTCTCGTCATCGTCCTCATCCTCAGCGGTAGCCGCGGCGGGCGCCGCAAAGTGCGCACCGGCGGGACGTCCACCCGACACCACAGCACGCGAACCAAACGAACCGGCAACGGCCATTTCCTCGCGCTTGCTCGCGCGCCAGTTCTCGATCACGATAAACAGCACGCCGTACACAATAAGCGCCAGCGCCACGACGGGAGCATTGTAGAAATGCTCCTCCATCCAGTCGTTGAGCGGCAGACCGATCGCCGCCGCAGGAATGCAACCGAGCACAATCTTGCCCCACAGCACCCAGGTGTCGCGGCGGCCCTCCTTGCCCTTGCTGGGCGAGAACGGATTGAGCTCATGGAAGAACAGCACGCAGACGGCCAGAATGGCGCCGAGCTGAATCACGACCAGGAACATGTTCCAGAACGTCTCGCTCACGTTCATCTTGACGAACTCGTCCACCAAGATCATGTGACCGGTCGACGAGACGGGCAGCCATTCGGTGATGCCCTCGACCAGGCCCATGAAGGCAGATTTTAGAAGCTCGATGATATCCAAAGGGACCCCCTCGTTAGACACCCGCCGATATTGTTCTGCGGACGGTGCGGGCGATGTCCCATTATCAACCGTTCGGGCGTGTCTGCGCCTACCCTTACCAAAAAACTCGTCCGTTCACAGAATTGCGAGCGGTCAAACCGAAATCCTTGGGTATAACTGCAACAAGATAAAGTGTCCGGCGGCCAACGCGCCCGCGCCCGCCCGACGCACGAGCCCCGCGCCCGTGCGATAGACCAAGGAGGAAACCATGAACGAGGGCTACACCAAGGTATTTGTTTCACTCGACGGTACTGAGCAGCAGGATTTTGTGCTCGCACGCGCCATCAAGGTCGCCGCGAACAACGGCGCCAAGCTGATTATCGGCCACGTTATCGATTCCACGGCACTCGAGAGCGCCGGCTCCTATCCGGTCGACCTGGTCAACGGCCTAGAGGAGGCATTTAAGAACTCCATCGCCAAGCAGCTCGAGGAGGCCAAGGCCAATCCCGACATTCCCGAGGTCGAGGTCATGATTCGCGCCGGCCGTATTCGCGAGACGCTCAAGGACGAGATGCTCGACGTAGTCAAGCCCGACCTGGTGCTCTGCGGCGCACGCGGCCTGTCCTCGATCAAGTATGCGCTGCTGGGTTCGATTTCGACGTTCCTGCTGCGCAATACGGACTGCGACATCTTGGTCGTGAAGTAGCGTTGCTCCCACCGGCCGCGGGGCCTGCGGGGTTTCCACGGGCACGTCCTCGCCGCGTTGCGGCTGCGGGATGTGCCCTTAGGAAACCCCTCCCGGCCCCGCGGCCTTCGCAGCCTTACTTCAACGAGTTGGCTGAATAGAGGAATGGCGTGCCGCCCCGTTTGGGGCGGCACGTTTTTGTTATGGGAGATTCATTTGAGCCCCATAGTTGTGTTCACGTTCAGGAACATGGCGCCAATTGCCTTAGCTAAGTTCACGTTCGGGAACATAGCCGTCCGTGCCGCAAGACGGCCCGCCTACTCAAAGTATTGGAACTTGTTGGTTGAGAAGGCGAATGTTACGACGAAGCCTTCGCCGGGCTCGGATGCTGCGGTGACGTCGATGCCCATCTTGGAGCACAGGCGCGCCACCAGGTAGAGGCCGATGCCCGTCGCACGCTTGGTGGTGCGGCCGTTGTCGCCGGTAAAGCCCTTCTCGAACACGCGCGGCAGGTCTGCCGCACACACGCCGCAGCCGTTGTCCGCGACGGTAAGCTCGATGCGCTCACTTGCCAGACCCTCGTCCAGCAACGCACCCGAAAACACGATCTTTGCGCCGTCCTCACGCGCATATTTAATGCTGTTCTGAATGAGCTGGCCCAGAATAAACTCGAGCCACTTCTCGTCGGTAAAGACCTCAAAGTCGAGATTCTCGCACACCGGAGCCACGTGCGCCGCGATGAGCTCACGCGCATTGGCCTTAATCGCGCCCGTCACCAGGGTCTTGAGATCCCAGCGGCGAATCAAGTAGTCGCGCTCCACGACTTCCGAGCGCGCGTAGTACAGCGCTTGATCGATATAGCGCTCCACGCGAGCCAGCTCGCGACCCAGGTCATCCACGCGCGACAGGTCGTCTTCGCTGCTGTCCAGGTTTTCCAAAATCAGATGGGCCGCTGCCAGGGGCAGCTTGGCCTCGTGGACCCAGCTCTCGATATAGTCGCGGTAGTCATCGGTCTGACGCCGGCCTTCGGCAACCTCGTCGCAAGCGGCTTTGCCCACCCGGCGCAAGACCTCGTACTCGAGCTCGCCCTCGGCATAGGTCGGGCATTGCACCATCTCCTGCACCCATGCGGGACTCTCGAGCTCCTCTGCCGCGCGCTCCAACTGACGCAGAAAACGGCGACGGCGAGCGTACTCGATCACGATGCCGAGCATACCGAAGATAAAGGACACGCCGACCGCCACGACCACGATGGAAACGGGTGCGCCGGCGACCGTCAGCACAAAGCAGCTCAGCAGCACGCCGCACGTCCACACGGCGACGGGAAGCAGCGCATCTTTGAAGAATTTGGCGAACGACATAGCCGGCCCCTAGACCGAATAGCCCTGGCCGCGGTGCGTCGTCAAATACCCCTTGATGCCGATTTTTTCGAGCGTGGTGCGCAGGCGGTTGATGTTGACGGTGAGCGTATTGTCGTCCACGAAGGCGTCGGAGTCCCACAGGTCCTGCATGATGGCCGAGCGCGAGACGATCTTGCCCGCACGGCTCAGAAGCAGCGAGAGAATACGCAGCTCGTTTTTGGTGAGCTCGGTACTGGTACCGGTCTGCATGTTGGTGACCATGGAGCGAGCGAGATCGAGCTCCAGGCCCTTGTGGACAAGCGTGCTGCGCTCGCCCGCCGCCGCGGTGCGACGCAGCAAGGCATTGATGCGCGCCACGAGCACACGGGCGCTATAGGGCTTGGGAACAAAGTCGTCCGCGCCGAGCGTCATGGCCATGACCTCGTCGATCTCGGTCGTGCGCGACGTGAGGACGATGATGGGAACCTCGGATTCGCGGCGAACCTCGTGGCAGATATGCTGGCCGTCCTTGACGGGAAGCGTGAGGTCGAGCAGCACCAGGTCGGGTGCGGCAGCGAGAATATCGCGCGAGACGTGCTCGAATGATTCGCAGGCCTCGATTTCAAACCCGGCGCGGGCAAGAATGTCGACAAGCTCACGACGAATGGGTTCGTCGTCCTCAACGATATAGATTAGCGCCATGGATTCCGCCCCCCTCTTGGTTGTCTTGCCCCATTATGACCGCGGATCCGCAGATACGCGCCTCACGCGGCACCAAAGTGACAGAACTGTTCGCGAGTGGCAGAGGCTTGCCCCTCGCTCGCGACGAGCACGGGAATTAAATGAGTTTTTAATCCCCGTCCCAGAAACATCATTTAGCGGCGGGCACGGAGCTTTTCGTAGCCTTCGGCGAAGAAGGCGACCGTGGCGGCGTCGGAGTCGGCGGCGTCGGAGTCGGCGGCGGCAACCACACCGTGCTCGTCGCTCACCAGAAACAGCGCACCCTTGAGCTGCGCGGGAATGTCTACGCGCGTGACCGGGATGCCCTTGGTCTGGGCCAGCTGTTCGATGAGCGTCGCCGTGCCGCACAGGCACTCGTCCGCCGGCGCCACAAAGGCAAGCTCGCCGTTGTTGACGGCAGCAAGCAGCTCGGGCGCCACGCCGGTTTCGTCGGCCTCGGAGCGGGCCTCGGCGGAGCGGGCACGTAGCGCCTTGGCCGACGTATCGGCTAGCGGCTCGTACTCCCCCACCGTCATGGCGGCGTTGCCGTTGATGTCGATCACCAGCATGAGCACGCCGTCGCGTGCGGTGTAATCGCCCTCGGCAAGCGACCACTCAACGTGCTGCTTGGCCCAGCTGAGCATGTTATGGGTAAGCGGCTCGCCCTGCACCAAGCGCTCGGACAGTGCGCGAATGTGGCGGTTGAGCATGGGCACCTTTTTATTGGACATGCGCCAACGGCAGACAAGCGCGGGCTTGTCGAGCGTAAACTTCTCGACCGCCTCCTGATTGGCGCAAAAGTCCTCGTACGCACGCTGATCCTCGGCATTGCCAAACAGCTCGGCATCATCAATCTGGGGCATGGTTGTACCTTTCGTGTTAGTCATTCCGTCCTCTTATACCAAAAAGACGGCCCTCCAAACGGAGCGACCGTCTTTTGCAGAGATTATTTTAGAAGCGAGGCCAGTCCAAGGGACGAGATAACATCCCATCCTCCCCAGTCAACCTAATAGGTCGGCGAGGGTTGCCCAGGTGCCGCAGATTGCCGTGAAAGAGGAGCGACGCGTACTTGGGTACGCGAGCGACGAATGAGCGGCAAGGTGCGGTGGCTGGGCAAGCCGCAGCGCCACCTCCCTACTTAGTGCCTAAAATGCCTGGCACCTGTGAACACCATCGCGATGCCGTGCTCATTGCAGGCCTGGATGCTCTCATCGTCGCGCTTGGAGCCGCCGGGTTGGATGATGCAAGTCACACCGTGCTCGGCAAGCACGTCAACGTTGTCGCGGAACGGGAAGAATGCGTCGCTTGCGCAGGCAAAGCCGCCCTTCTCCACGCCCTCGCGCTCGCAGAAGTCCTCGGCACGCTCGCAGGCAAGCAGTGCGGAGTCAACGCGGTTGGGCTGACCGGGGCCCATGCCAATGCCGGCCTTGCCCTTGGAGACCAGGATGGCGTTGGACTTGACGCCCTTGCAGACCTTCCAAGCAAACTCGAGCTCGGCCATCTCGGCGTCGGTGGGCTTGCGGTCGGTGGGGAACGTAAAGGTCGCGGGGTCCTCGGTCACGTGGTCGACCTCCTGTACCAGCATGCCGCCGTCGATGGAGCGCAGCTCCACCTGGGCGCCGTGGTCCACGCCGCCGGTCGCCAACACGCGCAGGTTGGGGCGCTTGGCCATGCGCTCGAGCGCCTCATCGGTATAGCTCGGGGCGATGATGACCTCGACGAACTGCTTGTTCTGATCGGCAAAGTGCTCAACCAGATCAAAGGGAACCTCGCGGTTGCAGGCGATGATGCCGCCGAAGGCGCTCTTGGGATCGCAGGCAAAAGCGCGGTCGTAGGCAGCCGTGATGTCCTCGGCAACGGCGGAACCGCAGGGGTTCTGGTGCTTGAGGATTACGCAGGCCGGCTCGTCGAACTCGCGGACCAGGTTCCAAGCGGCGTCGGCATCCAGATAGTTGTTGTAGCTGAGCGGCTTGCCCTGGATCTGCTTGGAGCCCACGAGCGGGAACTGCGAGCTCGCGGTGTTCTCGCAGCCCTCGGCAAAGCGATAGACTGTGGCTTTCTGCTGCGGGTTCTCGCCATAGCGCAGGTCGTCGACCTTCTCCAGCGAGATCTCGAGCTTGGCAGAGGTGTCCGCCACGTCGCTTGCCTGGGCGGCGAGCCAGCGGGAGATGGCCGTGTCGTAGGCGGCGGTGGTCTGGTAGACCTTCACCTGCAGGCGACGACGGGTGGAAAGCGTGGTGCAGCCACCGGTCTCGTGCATCTCGGCCAGGACGGCATCATAGTCGGCCGGGTCGGAAATGACGGTAACGCTCGTGGCGTTCTTGGCGGCAGAGCGCAGCATGGAGGGGCCACCGATGTCGATGTGCTCGATGGCGTCCGCGAAGGTGACCTCGGGGTTGGCGACGGTCTTCTCGAACTCGTACAGGTTGACGACGACCAGGTCGATCAGCTTAATGCCGTGCTGAGCCGCCTCCTGCATGTGCTGCTCGGAATCGCGGCGGGCCAGCAGCGCGCCATGAACCTTGGGGTGCAGGGTCTTAACGCGGCCGTCCATCATCTCGGGATAGCCCGTGAACTCCTCGATGGGGGTTACGGGAATGCCCGCGTCCTCGATGGCACGAGCCGTGCCGCCCGTAGAGATGATCTCGACGCCAAAGTCGTCAACCAGCGTCCGTGCGAAATCGACGACGCCCGTCTTATCGGTAACCGAGATCAACGCGCGTGCGATCTTCACATCAGATCCCATGCAGTCCTCCTGTCTGGTACGCCGCCGTGCTCTGTGAGTCGGTGATACGTCGATCTGCAGCGCTCGCGCAGCGGCATTGAAAATACTGATTTAATGTAGCGCATCGAGCGCATCGATGCACCCCGCAACGGGCGCATGTGCAGAAAAAGTTTGCGAGCGGAGGGGATGGGCATGGCACCGGGCACGGTGAGTTCATGGAACACAGGGGCACCATAATTAGATGCCAATGGCGTGGTAGAACTGTGCTCGATATGCATCCGCAAAAGAAAGAGGCACCATGGTCTCGCGGGTTCTCTACCGACCGTTTGATACCGAAGACTTCGACGCCATCGCGCTGATTCTGCAGCAGCTTTGGCATAACAATTCGGATAACGATGAGTACAACCGCCTTGAGGCCGCGTGCGACCTCGCCTATTGCCTTTCGTCGTCGACGTTTTCACAGGTTGCCGTAATCGACGGTCAGGCGCGTGGCATTTCGCTCGCGCGTGCGGGACAGAGCTCCGGCGCCACTATCAACGAGCATTGGATGGATACCGAACGCGCGCTGCTATCGCAGATGCGTGAGCTGGAGCCCGATGCCTGCGCCGAGTATCTCTCGTTTGTGCGCGCAACCATCCGAACCAACAACCGCTTGCTCGAGAGCAGCCCGTTGCCGCACGACAACGAGGTCACGCTGCTTGCCGTGGATCGCGATGTCCATGGCCTGGGCGTTGGCACGGTTCTGCTCGATGCCGCGGTCTCGCACCTGTCCTCACTTGGAGCGACGAGGGCACACCTGTACACCGACTCCAACTGCTCGTGGAAGTTCTACGAGCTGCACGGCTTTAAGCGCACGGCCACGCACCGCGCCAACCGCGAAGAGCGCCGTCACGACATGCCGCGCGAAAGCTTCCTCTACGAACTCGACCTAACAGCCTAGCCCAGGCAGCCACACCTAGTCATTTAAGTCTGTCCCCAATGACTGATCCCCAACGACTGGTCATTTAAGTCTGTCCCCAATGAGTGGCCTAGGGGGTTTGTAGATAGCCGTGGTCAAAATACATCAAATATGAGTACTGTTACCTTTTTAGTAGCAGCGATTTGGGGCATTTTTGATGCTTGTAGGCATGACGACCAGCTGCACGAGCTGACGTAGCTCCCCGAATGTTCAATAAAATGGGCTCCTAACGAGAAGTACTCTCATTAGGAGCCCATTATTATGTGCAAACATATGTGACCAACGCAGCAACAGTACTCATATTTGGCATTTTTTGTCCACTGCCCCTTGCGCGAAGATCCGCAACGGAAAGTTTGACCCGTTTCGATGCACAAAAATGGGATGAATCTTCCCTGGCAACCGCCCAGAAAGATCCACCCCAAAGCAAGCGTTCGCTAGAACGTTCCGCCGCCGCCTCCGCCGACGCCGCCACCGCCGCCGCCAGAGAAGCCGCCGCCGCTGCCGCCGCTCGAGCTATCGGAGCTCGAAGCCAGCTCGTGGATGGTCTCGTGATACACATCGTTGAACGAATCGAGCGGAGACTCGTTGCCGTAGTGATGGTAATACCACCAGTAGCAGGGGTAGTTGTCGTAGAAATCGTCGCTGTTGCGCAGGTCCGCAGGCACGGCCTCGGCCAGCTGTCGCAGCACTTCTTTCGAAACGCCCAGGGCAACGCCCATCACCAGCAGCTTGTTCCATAAGATCAGGTCGCTGGGGATGGCCTCCTTCAGGCGCGTAAAGTCCTCGAGCCAATGTTTGAGCGCCTTGCAGCGAGCCGCCACCTCGGCGCCCTCCGGCGTGTAACGGCGGAAGGTGCAGCTCAGGACAAAGCCCACGATCGTGACGGGGATCGAGATCATAGCGGCACCGACGTTGGCATCCGCGAAGTCGGTATAGAACAGAGAGCACAGAATGCCAAAGACAATGATGATGCCAAGAACCAGGCCGGCCACCATCGCGATAGTGCCATCCGATGCAATAAGCTCGCGCGCCTCCAGCTTGCCCTTAACTGTGCTCTGATAGTCCTCGAGCTTGTCGCCAACAGATGTGGTGCGCTCGCTAGCGTACTCCTCCAGCTCGCTAAACGTGCGCGAACGGACTCCGTCCTTATCGGGCTTAACGCCGGCGAAGAAGACCTTGAGCACATCGCGATCGATGCCGTCCTTCTTGGCAGCCTTCCAGGCCTCGTCGGTCACTGTGATGCGATACGTCTGCTCCTCTTTTTCGCGACGGAGCAGACCCTTCTTCTTGGTCTCGGTCGCTTCTTCCAGCTTGATCACGCGGTCGTCGGTCAGCTTCATCAGTGTGGCGATATATGCCTGATCGGGCACGTCGTTCCAGCTCATGAGAGCTGCAAGCACCGCGGGATGGTCGGCCGAGGGCACATCGCGGAAGTACTCGTCCTGGAAGAGCGGCTTGGGCTTGGGCCTGCGCAACTTAAGCATCACGATCACACCGGTATAGGCAACCGCCACGACAACACACACCACGGCAATCGCGCCGGCAACCGCACGCGCGTGCTCACGGCGAGCGTTGGCCTCGTCGGCCCATTCCTTCTCTTCGCTCAGGATCGTCGACATGCGCTTTTCGCCCGAGACGGCAAGCTGCGGCACCCAGTCGCTGGGGAAGGCGATGCGTGCCTCGGCGAATTCGCCCTCATGCACGCAGGGAATGGTATAGGTGACCATGGGCTCGTCCGCATCGAGCGACACGTCGCCCGTCAGCGGGCCATGGCCCCATGCGCGGAAGTTATCGCCCTTGACGGCAGCCGTCCCGGCAGCGGCATTTGCAAAGTAGACTTCCATCTCGACGTCATCGGAGTCCGCCGACCAGCCGTCGCCGACGAATTTCCAGTAAAGCTCGGCGGTATCGGCCCAGTTCATAACCGCACCGGTCATGGAATAACTCACGTAGTAGATTGCGCTGTCGCCGCTCTCGTGGGGGCTGAACACCTTAATCTTTACGCCGTCGTCGGACTGTTCCACCGTGTAAACGCCGTCGTCGCCTTTGTTTGCGCTGTCGACCTTGTTAAACGCAGTGTCGTCTTCCTCGACGCTCAGCACATTGACGACCACCGAGCCGCCTTGCTGGTTAGAGCCTGTATTGATATCCCAATACACGCCGTTGATGTCATCGTCGAAATCGAACTGGCGTCCCTCGACAACGGTCAGCGAGCCATCGGCCTCAACCGTGGCGCCGATGTAGGTTTGGCTCATGGAGTAGCCGTCGGCGTGCGCGACGGCAGGCAGCAGCAGCAACGCAAGCGCGACGAGCGCGCAGACGGAAGCGAATCGCGCAAACAGGCGGCGCTGCCGACAGGTCTTGGCAACGGGGGCGTTCATAGGCACATCCTTTGTCTGTGGTACCAGTAGCGTCATTCTCCCACGTTTGCGGGTTCATGTGACGAACATCTAGGTCAGCGGAGCGTCAAAACGGGACAAAAGTCACGCCCACGGGCAGTCGTTTTGGGGACGTTCTTAAACGACTAGTCGCTGGGGACACTCTTTGGCCAGGCACTGCCCCGGCAATAGATACCACTTCATAGCTCCATCACAGGTGTAGCGGCTTTGTGTGGGCGCGGCATGCGCTGATTGAGCCGCCAGTTGAGGGGCATAAAGCAGTTGAGCGAAAACGGTTTGCCCCTTTGCCGTCCGCTCGAGGATCATGTCCCCCTTTTCCGCGGAAACCCCGGCAGTTGCGAAGAGCTGCCGGGGTTTCTGTCGTTTGAGGGCTAGATTGATTGACGGCGATTAAGGCGCCGAGCCGGTGGTCCGGCACGCGCAACGCGCGGCCTCAGCAACTTGCAGGCCACGGCAGCGTCTCCCCCACCGCGCCCCGCGCTATACTCGTCCGCATGGACATCAACGCACGCAACATAGCAACACCCGCCGCCGACGCGCCAACGACGCCGGCCGCCCCCACCCCCGTCGTGGGGCGCTTTGCCCCGTCGCCCTCGGGCCGCATGCACCTGGGCAACGTGTTCAGCTGCCTGTGCGCATGGCTTTCGGCCCGCAGCCAGGGCGGCAGCATCGTGTTACGCATTGAGGACCTGGACGATCGCTGCAAGCGCCCCGAACTTGCCACTCAATTGATTGACGACCTGGCCTGGCTGGGGCTGGAGTGGGACGAAGGCCCCTACTACCAGCACGACCGCCTGGACTTGTACGAGGACGCCCTGCGCCAGTTGCAATACGCCGGCCTCACCTATCCCTGCTTTTGCACGCGCGCCGAGCTCCACGCCGCGAGCGCACCGCACGCGAGCGACGGCACGCCCATCTACCGTGGCGCCTGCCGAAGTCTTTCGGCCGAGGAGGTGGCCCGTCGCAGCGCCCTGCGCGCCCCGGCCACACGTCTGTGCGTGCCCACCGTCGACGACCTTGCAGACGACGTGATCGAATTTGTGGATCGCACGTACGGCGCCCAATGCGAAGCACTCGCCACCGAGTGCGGCGACTTTTTGGTGCGCCGCAGCGACGGCGTGTTTGCCTATCAGCTAGCCGTGGTGGTCGACGACGCTGCCATGGGCGTCACCGAGGTCGTGCGCGGATGCGACCTGCTGGGGTCCACGCCGCGCCAGATCTATCTGCAGCACCTGTTGGGACTGCCCACGCCGCACTACGCACATATTCCGCTGCTCATGGCACCGGACGGCCGCCGCCTTTCCAAACGAGACCGCGATCTGGACCTGGGCGAACTCCGCGCCCGCTTTGGCACGCCCGAAGCGCTGCTGGGCTGGCTCGCCGGACAAACAGGCATCGCACCGGGCACCACGCCGCGCTCTGCCGAGCAGCTGGTCGAGCATTTTAGCTGGGATGTTATCCGCAAGCACAGGGAGAACATCACCGTAACGGCTGAGTAATCAGGCACCCCACCCCTACGCAACATCCCAGGGCTGGAGTTCGTCGCCCAGGCGAACGATGCAGTCGTAGAGCACGGTATGGCGCTCGGCCGGGCTGGCATCTCGATGAAAATGCCCGTAATACCAGCGCCTGTAGTCCAAGCGATCTTCCAGCTCATCGAAAAACGCCGTAAGCCGATCAACGGCGGGGCAATTCCAGCCGGGCACCGGATAAAGCGTGGGCGAAAGCATGCGCGTAGAGCAGGTGTGGGTGATCACGTAGTCGACCTTCCAGCCCACGCTGTCGAGCTTTGTCCGTGCCTCCTCAAAGTTGCGCTCGTCCGGCAGTTCCTGCGGCCACCAGCTGGAATACGGAATGCGGTATTCCTTGTCCACGCTCGTGGCGCCGCCCATGGTAAAGACCGTTGAGCCGTCGAGCTCAAAAACCTCGCCGCGCGTCAGGCGCCGTATGGGCGAAGTATCCGACAGACGCTGCGTCAACCCACCATGCCACAGCTCCATGGGGCGCTCCGCCCAATGGTCGTAGCGTTCGTGGTTGCCGTCGACGAACAGCACGGTATAGGGGCGCGACTCCAGCCAAGCGATGTCGTCACATTCCTCGGCGGAGAAATCCCACGGAAAGCCAAAGTCGCCGGCAATGATGAGATAGTCGTCGCTCGTCAGGCTTTTCCCAAGATCCCAATCGCGCAGCTTTTGCATGTCGAGGCCACCGTGAATATCGCCCGTCACATAGACCGTCATCGGATTACCACTTCCCTGTAAGTCGCTAGCCCACATTCTGCACGATCACTAAGCCAACCGTTCCAGCCCTTCCATCCTTTAGGACCTACCCCTCGTTCTTCCATCCAAACGGGTCGAGCACCCAAAAAACCAGATCTAGCAGGCCGCCGGTCATCATGGCACCGGCAAGAGCCATGCAAACGTGCAGAGAACTGGCACTTCGGAGCACATCAAACGGCCCCAGAACAGCCAGCAGCGCGACCGCTGCGCCGGCAAGGCATAGCGCGAGGCACGGCCCCGCGTCCTTGACGCACTTCTTTGCGAGATGCTTGGTGTTGTCACTCATCGATATCGTACTCCTTAGAGGATCGTTGTTCAGATGCATGCCGCCGCGACGGAGCATGGCGGCAGGGTAAGTGTCACATGTCGTGCGGACACACGTGCAAGATCACGCCATACTGCCAATCCCAATCGTCATACATCTAAAACACGAACGATCGATCTGTTATCCTGGCGCCAACATAGTCTTTCGAAAGGTTTGGCCGGGATGACTACGCAGCAGCAGATTGATATTGAATTCGACTCGCTTGCACGCGAGAACGATTCACCCAAGCTCATCGCCAACTCGAAGGCGACAGGCGGAACACTACTATCCGTTATCAAGGAGCAGCTCTCAACCTGCAGCTCTTTTGACTTTTGCGTAGCGTTTGTTGCAGACGGCGGCCTTCAAATCCTGGTCGAGGCGTTCCAGGAGCTCAAGCAGCGTGGCATTAAGGGCAGACTGCTCACGTCCACCTATCTCAACTTCAACTCACCCGATGCGTTTCGAAAGCTCCTGGAATACGACAACATAGAAGTTCGCGTATTCCAGGGTAATTTGCATGCCAAGGGATACATTTTTGATAAGGGCGAAACCAGCACGGTCATCGTCGGCAGCTCCAACATGACGCAGACCGCCCTCACCTGTAATAAAGAATGGAACGTGCTGTACCAGACTGTCGAGAACAGCCGCCTGCTCGGAGAGCTTAGAGGCGAGTTTGATTCGCTGTGGAACGACACCTCAACCGTTTTGCTTTCCCAAGACTGGATTGAGAACTATGCCGCATATCGATCGGCACGTCCGTCAAAGCCCAAATCGAAACCGACGTTCCAGGCAACTGTTAGCCCAACCACGAATGACCTCGAAGAAATCAAGCCCAATAAAATGCAGCAGCGCGCCCTTGAGGCGCTCGGTGTAATCCATCGCAAGGGCGAGACCCGCGCCCTGCTGGTCTCGGCAACCGGCACCGGCAAGACCTTCCTTTCGGCGTTCGATGTACTCGCGTTTAAACCCCGGCGCGTCCTCTTTCTTGCGCACCGCCGGCGCATTATCGACGCCTCCCGTGCAAGCTACGAACGGCTCTTAGGTAGTACCTATACGTTCGACACCTATCAAACTGGCAAGAATATAAGCAATGCTACCTGCGTGTTTGCCATGTGTTCTTCAGTCGCCAAACATTTGAGCGATTTCCGTCCCGATGAGTTCGACTACATCGTCATCGACGAGGCCCACCGCACGGGATCTCAGGGCTACCAATCCATCATGTCGCACTTTACGCCTCGGTTTTATCTGGGCATGACCGCTACACCCAATCGCACCGACGGCTATGACGTCTTTGCCCTTTTCAATCACGTCATCGCGTTCCAGATCACGCTGCAGGACGCTTTGGCCGAGGAGATGCTAGCCCCCTTCCATTATTTTGGCATTCACGATCTGGAGATTGACGACGAAACGGTCGAAGATACCGCCCTGTTCGGACGCCTAACATCCGACGAGCGCGTACGTCATATCACCGAGAAGATCGAGGAATATAGCGTCACCAAAAGCAACCGCAGGGGCTTAATCTTCTGCAATCGAAACGCCGAGGCAAAAGAGCTGTCATGCAAATTCAACGCTCTCGGATATCGAACGGCTGCGATTAGCGGTCAAGATTCCGATGAGGTCCGCGATGCCGCGATCAGCCAACTTGAAGCCGGCGAGCTCGAGTACATTTTCTCGGTCGATATCATGAACGAAGGCGTCGACATCCCCTCGCTCAATCAGATCATCATGCTTCGACGCACCGACTCCGCAATCATCTTTATTCAGCAGCTCGGACGAGGTTTGCGCCTGAATGATGGTAAGGAATACGCACTGGTACTCGACTTTATCGGTAACTACCAGAGCAACTTCTTGGTACCCATCGCTCTGTCGGGTGACAAGACCTACAACAAAGACCGCCTGCGTCGACTCGTCCAAGAGGGCGACTCAACGATCCCCGGATGCTCGACCGTGAGCTTCGATCGTATTTCCGAGGCACGCATCTACAAGGCCATCGATGGCGGCGATTTCACCTCCGTCAGGTTTTTGAAAAACGAATATCTCGACTTGCGCCAAAAACTCGGCAAGATTCCCTCGCTGCTCGAATTTGATCGTAATGGCTCCATCGATCCGCTGCTTATCTTCAAGAATAGCGGCCTGGGGTCCTACCACGCATTTCTATCCAAATACGAGCCGGACTACACGGTTCAATTTTCCTCTGATCAAACCAAGATTCTCAAATTTATTTCTCAAAAGCTCGCCGCGGGCAAGCGTTTCGAAGACCTCTATTTGCTTCAAACGCTCGTCGAAGCCGGACACGAGGGCTACCGGCATATGCGCGAGGCTGCGCTTAGGAACTACCACACACAGCTTAAGGACAGCGCCGTTAGGTCGGCAATCACAGTCCTTAAGGGCGACTTTGCCACTCCCAAGGATTTCGTTTCCCTGCTTATTGACGATGGATGCGGACCTCGTCTGACCGAAGCGTTTGCGACCGCTCTGCGCAACGCAGAGTTCAAGTGTCAGATTCTCGAGGTGCTGGATTCTGGCATTGCGCGTAACCGACTCGACTATGCCGAGACGTACCAAAACACAAATTTCGTTCTCAACGCCAAGTACACGTACGAAGAAGTTTGCCGCTTGATGAACTGGGAAAAGAACATCAACGGCCAAAATCTTGGCGGCTACTTCTACGACGAGAAGACCAATACATTCCCCGTGTTTATTAACTATGACAAGGCACCCGACATTAGCGAGTCCATTCAGTATGAAGACCGCTTTGTTTCGCCGAGTAAGCTAGTTGCAATCTCTAAGAACAATCGCACGCTCAACTCCCCCGAGATTCAGCGACTGCAGGCATGGCCGGGCAACGGGCTAAAGACGTATTTGTTTATGCGCAAGAACAAGGACGATAAGGGTGGCAAGGAATTTTACTTCCTAGGCGAAATGCATCCGACTGGCGAGTTCAAAGCTATTAAAACTAAGAGCGGCGACAACGCCGTCGAAATCGAATATGAACTCAATGCGCCCGTGCGCCAGGACATTTACGAGTTTATGCTCAGCGATCTGAGTGAGACAGAGTAACAAAGAAGGAGCGGGCCGCCATGCGACGTCCGCTCCTTTCTTACATAAGCCCGAGTTTCTTTTCGAGCTCCCTAACGACTTTAACGTCCGCTGGAAGCCAATCGACATCCCACAAGTTATTGGTATCGAGCCACTTCATGTCCTCATGAGCGTGCTCTTTGAACTCCCCCGAAAGGATGTTAGCTAGGTAGCACTGCATCGACAGGTGAAACGTCTCGTAATCGTGTTCGACCGTGCAAAGATAGTCGAGGTTGCCGATCGTGACCTCGAGCTCTTCCTGAATCTCGCGCACGATTGCCTGCTCGCCGGTCTCGCCCGGCTCGAGCTTTCCGCCCGGAAACTCCCAGCCGTCTTTAAACTCGCCATAGCCGCGCTGGCAGCTCAGGATTTTCCCGTCCTTCTGAATAATCGCTGCTGCAACATTGATTGATTTCATAACTAGTTATCACCTCTCCAGTTGAGCTCAACCAGTATAGGCGATCGACCGCCCGCCATGTCCCAGTCGTCTGAAAACCGCCTGCTCGACCAACCCTTGACGCCGTTTTGCACCGGCACCCCATCTCCCGCTATCGAGGTCTAATACTTTTCCCACTGCCACCCAAAAACTCATCCAACATTAATCTTGGCTCAAGAATCGCTTAATCTATAACCTGCACTATAGAGTTCGACCAAGGGCGGGGCGGCGCCACGCAGGCCGCCGAACGCAACGCTCGCGCCCGGGCAGACCGCCCGGCGTCGCGCCCATCGAACGAAAGGACAGGTCATGGACGATCTCGAAAAAGTTGAAACCATCCGCACCAAGTGCAACGTGAGCTACACCGATGCCAAGGCCGCGCTCGACGCTGCCGACGGTAACGTTTTGGATGCCATCATTTGGCTCGAGTCGCAGGGCAAGACCCAGACCACGTCGGCGCATGCCGCCACCGAGTCCGCGCCAGTCGATGAGCCCTCTGCCGAGATGGTCGCCGCGCAGGCAGCCTACGAAAAGTCGAGCGAAAAGACCGACTTCTCCAAGAAGATGGACAGCGTGTGGGAGTACCTCAAAAAGCTCTTCCGCCTGAGTCTGGACACCAAGTTTATCGCCACGCGCCGCGATGCGATCATCCTCAACATCCCCATCCTGATCCCCATCGTCGCGCTGTTTGCCTGGGGCGCCACGATATGGCTGATGCTGATTGGCCTGTTCTTTGGCATGCGCTACCGCATCGACAGCGACGGCGACGTGCCCGGCAGCATCAACAACCTTATGGATAGCGCTGCCAACGCCGCAGACGACATCAAGCAAAATCTCAACGACGACAAGTAATCGCAGACGGGGGCACGCATGGCACGGATCTTGATCGTAGAGGACGAGGAGAGAATCGCCCGCTTTGTGACGCTCGAGCTGGAGCACGAGGGCTACCAGGTGGAACACGCCGCCGATGGCCGCACTGCCGTGGACCTGGCGCTGGAGCGCGACTACGATCTGATTCTGCTCGACGTGCTGTTGCCGCAGCTCAACGGCATGGAGGTCTTGCGGCGTGTCCGCAAGCACAAGGATGTGCCGGTGATTATGGTCACCGCGCGCGATGCCGTGATGGACAAAGTGGCCGGGCTCGATGCCGGTGCCGACGATTACCTGACCAAGCCATTTGCGATTGAGGAGCTGTTCGCACGGATCCGCGTGGCACTGAAGCGCTCGGAAGCCGTGCGAGCGGCTTCGGGCGTTGGCGGCATCGGGACGGGCGCGGCGAGCGACGCGGGCGGGAGCGCCACTGCGATGCCGCCGGTCAGCGACTCGACCCAGGCTTCCGTCGCGCCCTCCCCCGCCACGCTCGCCGTGGGCTCGGTTGCGCTCGACCCCGACCGCCGCGAAGTCACGGTCGGCAGCTCGCCCATCGCGCTCACGGCCCGCGAGTTCGATGTCCTCGCCCTGCTTATGGCGCATGCCGAGACCGTGCTCACGCGCGAGCGCATCGCGCACGAAGCGCTGGGCTACGAATACGTAGGCGACACCAACAACGTCGACGTGCACATCGCACACCTGCGCGCCAAGATCGAAGACGCCGGTGGTACCCGCATCATCCAGACCGTGCGCGGGGTGGGCTATGTCTGCCGTGCGTAACGCCGAGGCCAAGCGCGTCACCTCCATCGCCCGCGCCATCAACTGGAGCTACATGTGGCGCCGCCTGATGAGCTACGTCTGGCTCGATCTGTTGCTGCTGGCTGTTGCGGCGGCGATCCTCGTCTATGGATACAACCAGACGCTGCCCGACGGCGCGTTTACCACAGGATGGATCCCCGGCGCCACCGTTCACGGCATGTCGCTGACGCCCGCGCGCGGCTGGGACCTGACAACGCTCACCTATACCGTCGAGCTTGCGCGTACCACCAAGACCTTCCCCCTCGCGCAGGACCTCGTCACGCTATGGCCTCTCTACCTTGTCGTTGTGGGTTGGCAGGTCATCAGCGTGCTCAACATGCTCGGCGGCGCCCGCCGCGTGCGCCGCACCATGGCGCCGCTCAACGATCTGGCCCTGCGCGTGGACGAACTCGGCCGCATGCAGCTCTCCGGCGGCAAGATGGAAACACTGGAGCAAGCCATCGAGCGCGCAAGCGTCGACTCGCCGAGCGTCACTACTGGCGACGCCGACCTGGCAAGCATCGAGGTTGCACTCAACCGCCTACTGCGCCAGATGCAAGAGGCCAAGTTGCAGCAGATGCGCTTTGTCAACGATGCGAGCCACGAGCTGCGCACGCCCATCGCGGTGATTCAGGGTTACGTAAACATGCTCGACCGCTGGGGCAAAGACGACCCGGACGTGCTGACAGAGTCCATTGCCTCGCTCAAGGCCGAAAGCGAGCATATGCAGGAGCTCGTGGAGCAGCTGCTGTTTTTGGCGCGCGGCGATGCCGGGCGCACGGTCCTGCGGCGTGCGAATACCAACCTGGCCGCGCTAGTCGGCGAGGTATGCGAGGAATCGCAGATGATCGATGCCGCGCACACGTATCGACTGGCGTACGACGCTGCGCTTGTCAGCGACCCGCGCTGCGACGCGCCCGTTGACGTGGCGCTCGTGAAGCAGGCTCTGCGCGTGATCGTGCAAAACGCCGCCAAGTATTCGGACGCGGGAACGTCCGTCACATTTGGCGTGACGCCGGATGCGGGCGCGGGCACGATCGACATAAGTGTTGAGGACGAGGGCATCGGCATGAACCAGGAATCCGCAGCTCACGCGTTTGAACGGTTCTATCGCGCCGACAACGCGCGCGATGCCGGCGCGCAGGGCTCGGGTCTGGGGCTTGCCATTGCCAAGTGGATCGTCGATAGCCATGGCGGCGTCATCGGTGTGACCTCGGTCGAAGGGGTCGGCAGCCGCTTTACGATTCGCCTGCCGCGGTAAAAAGCCCCTCGGCATAAATAAAGGGATAAGGCCATGCGGCCCTATCCCTTTTTGCTAGCTATAGCAGCCTGTGCGCTACTCGCGGCACAGGTGCACGGCGAAACCGGCAAACTCACGCTTTAAGTACACGAGTTTGGTGCCGCCGTCGGGCAGCAGCACGCGCGACTCCTCGTTGACCTCGAGCCCACGCTCGGCAAACCACTTCTCGGCCGCATCGATGTCGTTGACGGCAAAGCCGATGTGGCCCTTGGCTCCACGACCGTTCTGCTTCATGATCTCGACCAGCGAATCATTGAAGTACGAAACCGGGGTCTCGATGACGGGCAGACCCATCATCGTCGAGAACAGCTCCGCGATCTCCAGGGCGTCTGCCGGGTCGGTGGCGTTAATGCCCACATGGGCAACGCGCATGCCAAAGAGCTCGACCGGATTGGCGTTCTGTTCATTCATACAGGTAGCGCCTACTGAGCCATAACGTCGAGAACGGCCTTCTCGGCAACGACGCGGTTCATGCCGGTCATGAAGGGCACGCCGCTCACGTACGGGCAGGTGAGGCCCTCGGGGGCAACGGTGGTGGCGATCAGCAGGTCGGCGCCCTCGTCGCAGTAGTCCTTGGCCTCGGAGATGGCGCACTGCACGATCTCGTACTTGTCGGCGTAACCGTTGGCGTCGAGCAGGGTGGCGACCTTCTGGGCAACAAGCGTGGAAGTAGCAGCGCCAGCACCGCAAGCCAAAACGATCTTCTTCATAGGTAGTGTCTCCCTTCATGGTTTACTTTAGGTAAGTGTACCGCAGCGAGCGATGGCACTCAGCCTCGATGAGCTTTTATGCCAGTTTGCTTGTGCGCTGCGTATAATACATCTAGTACGTGTTGTCATACCGCTCGCCTTACGAGCGACTAAGGACCCTAACATGCCCGATTCCCGCACACTCTGGACCGCCGTCGTTATCATCTGCATCGGCGTGTCGGTGTTCTTTAGCGTCAAAAAACGCACCACGTTCAAGCGTCTGCAGCAGCTTATGGCTGCCAAGCAGTGGGACGAGTTCGATCGTTTGCTCGACGGCAAACTCACCAGCATGCTGTACCCGCGCTACAACCGCGACTACCTGCGTCTGAACTCCTATCTGCTGCGCGAGGACCACGAGCGCGCCAGCGAGATGTTCGACCTGCTGCTGGGACTCAACCTCCCCAAGATGCAGCGCGTCGACCTGGTGATCAAGGCCTTTAACTACTACGTTGGCCAGGAGGACCGCAAAAAGTCTAAGGAGTTGCTGCACGAGATCAAGGGCTTTGAGGGCGGTCAGGCCGAGGCGGTCGCACACGAATGCCAACTGATGTACGACACGATGATCCTCAAGCGCCACAACGACATTCCCGAGCTGGAGCGCATGCTCAAGGAGGCCGGCGACGACCCGGTCAAGCGCTGCCGCCTGGAGTATCTGCTGGCGCTGCAGTACCAAAACAAGGGTGACGAGGCCAAGTTCCAAGAGTTCCTGGAGAAGTCGGGCCAACACTCGATGGCAGTCAACGCGTAACGGACGGCTTGTGCTAGACTTCTAGTCTCACGGGGGCGTGGCGGAATTGGCATACGCAGGAGACTTAAAATCTCTCGCCGCAAGGATTGTGGGTTCGAGTCCCACCGCCCCTACCACGTATTGTTTACGAGCTCGTGTCCCCCAGGGATGCGGGCTCGTTTCTTTTGGACGCCGGTGGGGCTCGAACCCGCGAGGGGGCGAGCGTCAAGCGGACGCGCAGCGTCCGCAGCGAGCCGGCGAGGGCGCCGACAGGCGGCCGAAGCCGGTGCGGATTTGCGCAGCAAATGCGCAGACGTCCCACCGCCCCTACCATGTGATTGCTTGCGAGCCCGTACCCTTTTGGGATGCGGGCTCGTTTCTTTTGGATGCCGATACAGATGGTGAGTTGCGGTGGAATAGGGACTGTTTGGTGCCCGAAAGGGCGATTTTAGTCCGTATTTCACCGCAACTTATTGGAGGGCGCTGAGGCTGGGGGTCCAGCCGATGGTGGGGGTCGCGCCGTCGAGAGTCTCGTTGATGGTGGCAGCCATGCCGGCAAGCAGGCTGTTCTCGCTTACGGTGAGCGTGTCGTAGCCGCCGGCTCGCATAAGCTCGCGAATCACCACGGCACCAGCCAAGATCACGCCCGCGCGTTTGGGCTGCACACCCGGTAGCGCGGCGATGCCTTCCGCGTCCAACACAGACATGCGCTCGATAGCGGCCGAGACCTGCTCCAGCGACAGCTCGCGTAGGTGCACAAAGCTCGAATCGTACGGTTCCAGCTCGTGGACCAGAGCCACCAGCGTAGTCACCGTGCCGCCCACCGCGACTAAGCGTTCGGCGCGCTCAAAGTCGACAGGCAGGCCCTCAAAATAGGCGGCGAACTGATCGCCTGTCCACGCGGTAGCGGCAGCAAGCTCGCCGCCTGCGGGTGGCAGCTCCGAGAAAAACCGCTCCGTCACACGGCGGCAGCCAATGTCCAGCGAGCGGGTCCCTTCTAGCGCAAAGACGCCACGCTCTGGCGCATAGACGCCCGTCGCGAGCTCCGTGGAGCCACCGCCCGAATCGGCAACGATGATGCGCTCGCCAGCAAAGTCGTGCGCCACGCCAAAAAACGTCAGGCGCGCCTCGACCTCGCCCGGAATCACCTGCGGTTCGAGCCCCAGCTCGCGCAGGCCGTCCAGCAGCAGGGCGGCATTGGACGCATCGCGCGCGGCACTCGTGCACGTGGTGCAGACGCACACGGCCCCAAAGGCACGGGCCTCGTCCACAAACATGCGGCACGCAGCGAGCACGCGCTCAACGGCCGCCTCGCAAAAGCGCCCCGTCGCGTCCACGCCCTCGCCCAGGTCGGTAATCTCGGTATGCTTGGACGATTCCACGATCGCCCCGGCCTCGACCTGCGCCAGCACCAGTCGCGACGACACCGTTCCCAGGTCGATCGCCGCCACCTTATAGCGTTTGCAATTTGTCATTGCGGGCTCCCCTCTGGGCGCTACTTGCCGCTGGACGCGACCGTCTGACCTTCGACGCCGTTAAAACCAAACAGCATGTCGAGCGTCTGAATGTACCACGGCGCGTCCTTGCCGACTTCCTCAATCTCCTTGGCCACTTCACTGGCCTTTTTGGCATTCAAGGACTTTTTGCTCGAAGAAGAATCCGAATCGCCGTCCAGGCCCTGCACTTCAATCCTCTTCTCGCCGGGCATCACCAGGCCCAGATCCTCGGATGCCGCATCCTTGATACCCTGCTCCGAGAGCAACTTGTCGACGCTTTTTTGCAGCTCGTCGTTGTACTGTTGGCGAATCTCGACCTGTTTGGCCAAGATATCGCTCGAGCGTTTGGCAACGTAGAGGTCGCGAACGGGAAAGTACAGGCTCACGAGCGCCAGGGCGACGACAATGCCAACAAACAGCCCGCGATGGGGCCCATGGGTAAAGTCGTAGATTGCCTTGACCAACGCGTTATCGTTGGCGTAGTGCATGAAGTCCGAGCCCAAAAGACGGTTCGAGGGCCTGGTCGACTTTTCGTGCGCTTGAGCCGAGGGGCGCTGCGTACGCGAAGCATGCGTCGCGCGCGCCGAACGTGGCGGGCGGTCCGCCGACGTATCCATTTGAGCACGGGGACGCGAGGTGTTTGTCGGACGTTGCGCGGGGCGGTCAGCACCAGTGTAGCCGGACCCACCGAGCTGCACCGTACGTGCACGACGAGACGACGGTTCGTGCGAACCGGCGGAATAATACCTGTTGTCGTAAATCTGATCCATGTGCGCCTTGTGCGGTTGAGGTTTGTTTGCGCTAAGTCCTTTAGTTATAGCACGAGCGCCCGCACCTCCTTCGCCAGCCTTTGCTCGACATAAAAAAGGCGCTGAGCCGTATGGCCCAGCGCCCAATGGCAGCCATCAGAAGTGGGGCGGAGCCGAGTCAACCCCGCCCCCCGCGAGCACCACTTGTTTAGCGAATGTTGTAGAACGCGGCCTTGCCGGCGTAGCGCGCGCTGTCCTCGAGCTCGTCCTCGATGCGGATGAGCTGGTTGTACTTGGCGATACGGTCGCTGCGGCACGGGGCGCCCGACTTGATCTGACCGGCGTTGACGCCCACGACCAGGTCGGCGATCGTGGAGTCCTCGGTCTCGCCGGAACGATGGCTCACGATGCAAGCGTAGCCCGCCTCCTTGGCGGTCTCGATAGCCTCGAGCGACTCGGTGAGCGTGCCAATCTGGTTGACCTTGACCAGGATCGCGTTGGCGGCGCCCAGCTCGATGCCCTTCTTGAGGCGCTCGGTGTTGGTGACGAACAGGTCATCGCCCACCAGCTGCACCTTGTTGCCAATGCGACGGGTGAGCTCAACCCAGCCGTCCCAGTCCTCCTCGGCCATGCCGTCCTCGATGGAGATGATGGGATAGGTGTCGACGAGCTTCTCCCAGTAATCGACCATCTGGGCGCTCGTGTACTCAACACCCTCGCCCTTGAGCTCGTACATGCCGGTCTCGGCGTTGTAGAACTCGGTCGAGGCCGGATCCATGGCGTACATAAAGTCGACGCCGGGCGTAAAGCCGGCCTTCTCCACGGCCTTGGTGATGTACTCGAACGGCTCGGCGTTGGTCTTGAGGTTGGGCGCAAAGCCGCCCTCGTCGCCCACGCCGCCGCCCAGGCCCGCCTCGTGCAGCACGCCCTTGAGGGTGTGGTAGACCTCAGCGCACCAACGCAGGCCCTCGGCAAAGCTCGGGGCACCCACCGGCATAATCATGAACTCCTGGAAGTCAACGTTATTGTCGGCATGCACACCGCCGTTGAGGATGTTCATCATAGGTGTGGGCAGCAGGTGGGCGTTAACGCCACCCAGGTACTGATACAGCGACAGGCCCGCCGACTCGGCAGCGGCGCGGGCGACGGCCAGCGATACGCCCAGGATGGCGTTGGCGCCGAGCTTGGTCTTGTTGGGCGTACCGTCGGCGGCAATCAGTGCGGCGTCAACGGCACGCTGGTCGAAGGCATCGAGACCCACGACGGCGTTGGCGCACTCGTTGTTGACGTGCTCGACGGCCTGCGAAACGCCCTTGCCCAGGTAGCGGCCCTTGTCGCCGTCGCGCAGCTCGCAAGCTTCGAAAGCGCCGGTCGAAGCGCCCGAAGGCACCATCGCGCGACCGAAGCTGCCGTCCTCGAGCACGACTTCGACCTCGACGGTAGGGTTGCCGCGGCTGTCGAGCACTTCACGACCGTAGACGTCCAAAATGTCACTCATGTTGTCTCCCTCTCACTTGGAAACGGGTTGAATGCTTGGCGACACGGCATTGCGCCAATGTGGCGCTTTGGTTTGCAAGTTAGCCTTGTCGCACTTTTTGCATTATGCCCTAAGTTAGCCAATGGATACATATGAATTGGAGAAATCATTCTTTAGGGCCCTTGTTTTTACACCAGGCATTCATCTCTAGAGGTCCTCTCCATTAAAATCTCCAATCCGCATTCCGTTTCTACCCGACTTGCGAATGTAAGAGCCAATAATGTGCTTCGCATCGTGCAAAGTTCTGGATATCGTGCAAATCTAAGGGTTTGAAGTTCTGGATATCGTGCATAATCAGGTTATAAAAGTTCTGGATATCGTGCACGAGGTAGCCATGCTTAAACGAAAAGCCTATGACACACTACTAAAATGGAAGCATGAAAGCGCTGGTAAAACAGCACTTCTTATTGAAGGAGCCCGCCGCGTCGGCAAGAGCACGCTTGCCCGCACGTTTGGAGAAACCGAATACAAGTCATGCCTTGTCATTGATTTCTTTCAAGCACCTGCCGAAGTTAAGCAATATTTTGAGGACTATCGCACTGACTTCGACTCGCTCTTCCTCTATCTCTCGGTTTTCTATAACGTCAAACTCTATGAACACGAGACGCTTATCGTCTTTGACGAGGTCCAGATGTACCCGCAAGCACGCGGACTCATCAAGTATCTCGTTGCAGACGGACGTTACGACTACATCGAAACTGGATCCCTGCTCAGCATCAAGCAGAACATTAAAGATATCGTCATCCCGTCCGAGGAAGAGTCTTTGGAACTTGAGCCTCTCGACTTTGAGGAGTTCCTCTGGGGCATGGACGAAAAGGGGCTGGCCGATCTCATTCGCATGAGCTTTAGCAAAATGAAGCCGCTCCCCGATGCCCTACATCGCAGAGCGCTCTCCCTTATGCGCGAATACATGCTCGTAGGCGGCATGCCTGAGCCGGTATCCATCTATGTTGAACAGCGCGCTTTTGCGCCCGTCGACGCATCGAAACGCCGAATCGTCCAGCTCTATCGCAACGATATCTCTCGTTTTGCAACCGGTTACGAATTCAAAGTCGTCTCCGTACTCGATGGCATCCCGGGCCAACTCTCTAGGCACGAAAAGCGATTCAAGCTTTCCTCACTTGATAAAAACGCGCGCATGCGCACCTACGAAGAAGCCTTCTTTTGGCTGGCAGACGCGCGAATTGCCAATATCTGCTATGCCGCAAGCGAGCCGAGCGTGGGCCTTTCACTCAGCATGAAGCAAACAGCACTCAAGTGCTACATGGCAGACACCGGCCTGCTTGTAACGCTTGCCTTCTCTGACAACAACGATACCGATGAAGACGTTTACAGGGCCGTGCTTCGCGGCGACATCGGATTGAACGAAGGAATGCTTACCGAAAACTACGTTGCCCAATCTCTAAAGGCCAATGGACACAGGCTCTTCTTTTATTCCCAAAGCGGAAAGAAGGAGGGGGAGGAGCGCATGGAAATCGACTTCCTCGTTACCCGACCCTATGTCAACGCCGCCGGAAAGCCGCGCATCAGCCCCATCGAAGTTAAGTCGCCACGCAGATACGGAACCATCTCCCTCGACCGATTCCGCGCGCGCTTTAACAAGAAAATTGGGACGGCTTACGTGTTGCACCCTAAACAACTCGAGTGGGATGCCGAAGCGCAGCTGGCACATCTTCCGTTGTATATGGCTTTTTGCTTGTAGAGACCTCTCTGCGAATGGATGCCGTGAGAGACGCAGGTCTCACTCGCTTGCTTTTGCTTGGTCCCACAGGTCATTGAGTTGAGCGGTTGAGCAGGCGGCGAGGTCATCGCCCGCCTCGCGCGCAGCAGCCTCCATCGCAGCCCAGCGACGGCGGAACTTGGCCGTGCTCGCGCGCAGAGCGCTCTCGGCGTCGATGCCCTCCTTGCGCGCAACGTTGACCAGGGCAAAGAGCAGGTCGCCAAACTCCATCTCGCGCTCGGGCGAGCCGGGAGCCTCGGCCTCAAACTCGGCGCGCTCCTCGGCAACCTCGTCCCATACGTCCTGGACCGTCTCCCACTCAAAGCCCACGGCAGCCGCCTTGCGCGACACCTTCTGGGCCTGCATTAGCGCCGGCAGATGCGTGGGCACACCGTCGAGCAGGCCCTCGGGCGCAGCCTCACCTGCCGCCACGGCCTTGTCCTTAGCGGCCTTCTCGGCAAGCTTGACCTCGTCCCAGATCTTGAGCACCTCGTCGGAGTTATCGGCATCTGCATCGCCAAACACGTGTGGGTGGCGGCGGATGAGCTTGGCGTCGATATCGCGTGCCACATCGGCCAGCGTAAACTCACCGGCGTCTGCCGCAATCTGCGCATGCAACACCACCTGCATGAGCACATCGCCCAGCTCCTCGCGCAGATGCGCCACATCGTCCGCCTCGATGCAATCGAGCGCCTCGTAGGCTTCCTCGATCATATTCTTGCCGATGCTCTGATGCGTCTGCTCGCGATCCCACGGGCAGCCATCGGGCTGACGCAGACGCCAGATGGTCTGCACCAAATGCTGCAGCTCGGCCGACGCGTCGACCAGCGTGGACAGGTCGCGCGAGCCCCCGACATTTTGCTGAGCCATGTGCTGCGCCATGGTTATTCCTCCTCCAGAATCACGTGACGGAACGCGCCGCCCTCGTAGATGCCGTAGCTGTGCGTACCGTCCTTGGGAATGCTCACGCTGCCGGGGTTGAAGAGCCACAGGCCCGGGTGCGCGGTGCTTTCCTCGTTAACCTTGATGTGTGTGTGGCCGTAGACGAGCGCGGAGCCCTCGGGCAGCGCGGGCGCATGGTCGACGCTGTTGTGCATGCCGGCGCCAAAGACGTGGCCGTGTGTCAGGAACAGCTCGCGGCCGGCCTCGTCGAACAGCGTGGCGTAGTCGGCCATGACGGGGAAGTCGAGGACCATCTGGTCGACCTCGGCGTCGCAGTTGCCGCGCACCACGATGATGCGGTCGGCCAGGGCGTTGAGCAGCGGAATCACACGCTTGGGGGCATAGTCGCGAGGCAGGTCGTTGCGCGGGCCGTGGTAGAGCAGGTCACCCAGCAAAACGATGCGGTCGGGCTGCTCGGATTCGATGGCGGAGCAGAGGCGCTCGGCCCAGTATGCCGAGCCGTGGATATCGGAGGCGATGAGGTATTTCATGGTGGTCCTTTCGGGTGGGGTTGATGGGGCTGAATACGGGGCCCAGCGGATGTGGAGCCCATCTACCGTGTTACTCGAATCGCAGCGCCACGCTCTGGGCTGCCTGCATCACGCGCTGGAGCGGCACGTTGTGCTCACGGGCAAGACGGGCGCAATCCTCGTACTCGGGAGCCGCGCGCTCGCTGCCGTCGGGCAGGGTGGCTACTTTGACGGCCACCTCTCCCCAAGGCGTCGCCACCTGCTCAAAGCGGCGTGGCAGGCAGACGCGTTCCATCACCTGGCGTCGGATACCGTTGGTCGTGGTTTCCAAAAAGATGATTGTCTGCAGACGGTCAATGTCCTCGCGGGCGCAGATTACCTGCAGCTGCCAGCCGGGGCGGCCCTTCTTGCAGTAAAGGGGCAGCCAGTGCGCCTCGCGCGCGCCTGCCTCGCGCAGGCGGTCCGCGGCATAGGCGAGTACCTCGGGCGACGCATCGTCGATGTCGCACTCCAGCTTGACGATGGTCTCGGGCGCATCGGTCTCGCGGGATAGCGGAGATGTACTTCCACGTTGCATACGGTCCGGATCCTTTCCGCACGGGCTCATTTTATTCACCCAAACGCTAGCACATCGGACGTGGCACAGGCGTGACTTTCGCCCGTTGCCGCCCTCGCTCCTATCCAAACGTGTACGTCAGCCTCCAAACATGTCATTTTTTGTCGGTATTGGAGGCTGACGTACACGTTTTGGAGCGGGGCCGATGCTGCGTGGCGATCCTCGCGCGCAACCCACCTTTCCAGTCGATTTCGGCCCCCAGCGCGCTCGTTGCATCGGGGGCCGCGCCATTACAATGGAGCGGATTCACCAAATGCAAAGGAGTCGCCATGTCCGCCTGCCCGCTGGTCGATTGCCACACCCATACCTCGTTTTCGGACGGCCATGCCACGTTTGAGGACAACGTCCGCGCTGCTGCCGCCGCCGGATGCCGCGTCATGGTCTCGACCGACCACCTCACCCTGCCCGCCAGTATGGATGCTAACTGCGAGGTGCAGGTCGTCGAGGGCGACTTGCCAGCACATCGTCTGGCCTTTGAGGACGCCCGCAAGCTCGCCGCGCAGATTGCGCCGGAGCTCACCTTTATCTACGGTTTTGAATGCGATTGGTACGAAGGTTGCGAGCCTTTGGTTGAGCGCTGGTCCGCGGGTGCCATAGTGCGCTTGGGCAGCGTGCACTGGATTGGCGACCCCGGCGATATCATGGCCGGTGCCGCGGGTACGACGGGAACGGAAAACGTCGCTCGCCCCGATACACCCGACTCACGCTGCGGTTGGATCGACGATGACACCAACCTGCACGTTTGGGAAAACCTGGGAGTACGCGGTGTGTGGGAGCGCTACGTCGACGACTGGTGCCGTGCTTGCGAAAGCTCACTCAACTTTGACGTGATGGCCCATCCCGACCTGGTCATGCGCTTTTCGAAGGAAGGCTTTGCGCCCGATTTTGACCCGGCGCCGTTTTGGCAGCAGATGGCCGAATGCGCCCACGATACGGGTCGCCGCGTTGAGGTCTCGACCGCCGCACCGCGCAAGGGCCTCGACGACTACTATCCCGCGACCGGGCTGTTGCGTTGCTTCGCCCACGCCGAGGTGCCGATTACTTTTGGCTCGGACGCACACCGCGCCTGCGACATCTGCTGGAACATCCGCGAGGCCCAGGTCCACGCCTACGACTGCGGTTATCGAACCTTCGACATCCCCCACCCCACCGGCGAATGGGAGTCCACGCCCCTCGCCTAGACATCCCTTCATGAGTTGCGGTGAAATAGTTCCTGTTTATGGCCCTAAGACCGTCAAACAAGAACTATTCCACCGCAACTTCTATTTCATTGGCAACTCCCGAAAGACTGTCCCTAACGACTAGTCGTTTAAGAACGTCCCAAATGACTAGTGGCGGCGAGCGTTGAGCTCGCCGGCCAGCTCGTCGAGGGTGATGCCGTAGCGTTCGAGCGCTACAAGCAGATGGTAGACCAGGTCGCCGGCCTCGTAGCGGATGTGGTCGTGATCGTTATCCTTGCAGGCCATGATGACCTCGCTCGCCTCCTCGGCAAGCTTCTTGAGCAGTTCATCCTCGACGTCGGTCAGCAGACGGGCGGTATAGCTCTCCTCCGGCGACGCATCGCGACGACCGTGAATCACCTCGGCCAGTCCCGTCAGCGTCTCGCCGATATTTCCCGGCTGCACGTTAGCTGTTCTGACTCCCATGGTTATTTCCTCTCGTTACTGCAGCGTAAAGTAGGTACCGGTCTCATCGAACCGAGGATTTGTGCCCTTTTTCTCAAAGAACTCGACAATGACGGCATGGGCCTCATCGAGCCTTTCCTTCTCGGCCTCGAGCCAAAGCGACTGCGCCCCGCAGGCATCAGTCAGGTGCACGCGGCATGGCACGCCCGCGCGAAGGAGCTCGGTGTTGCAGTCGGCGACCTCGAACGGCGTCACAACTTTCATCGCACTCCCCCTTCCACGCGCTTAAAGAAGCAGGTACGGTTGCCGGTGTGGCAGGCCGGACCCGGCGAGTCGACCTTGACCAACAGCGTATCGCTATCGCAGTCGGCCCAGAGCTCCTTGACCTCCTGCATGTTGCCGCTCGTCGCGCCCTTGTTCCAGAGCTCCTGACGGCTGCGGCTCCAAAACCACGTGGTGCCGGTCTTGAGCGTCAGCCCCACCGATTCCTCGTTCATCCAAGCAACCATAAGCACCTCACCGGTGTCATACTGCTGAACCACACAAGGAATCAGCCCGCGGGCGTCGTACATAAGCTTTGAAGGATCGGTTATCTCTTCCATTTTTCTCCCCAATTTAAATCCCACAGGTCGGCGAGGGCTGTCCAGGTGCCCGAGATTCCGAGCGACAAGCCCGACGACGCGTACTTTGGTACGCGAGGAGGGTTGGAGCCGGAAGGTCGGGTGCCTGGGCGGTCCGCAGCGCTAAAAGTCCAGTCTGACAGGGATGCCTTGAGAGGCCATATACTCCTTCACTTGACGGATGCTGAAGGTTCCAAAGTGAAAGACGCTGGCCGCCAGCACGGCATCGGCCTCGCCCTCGATCACGCCCTCGGCAAAATGCTCGAGCGTACCCACGCCGCCGCTCGCGATGACGGGAATCGGCACTGCGCGCGCCACGGCACGGGTGAGTGCCAGGTCGAAGCCAGCCTTGGTGCCGTCGCGATCCATGCTGGTGAGCAAGATCTCACCGGCGCCGCGACGGGCCGCCTCCTCGGCCCACGCCACCGCATCGATACCCGTGGCGTTGCGGCCGCCCGCCGTGAAGACCTCCCACCTATCGGCACCGGATGCGCCGGGCAGGCCCACACGCTTGGCATCAATCGCCACGACCACGGCCTGGCTGCCAAACGCCGCGGCGGCCTGGCTGATCAACGACGGATCGCGCACGGCGGCAGAGTTAAGCGACACCTTGTCGGCGCCGGCGGCAACCATGGTCCGCATGCCCGCCAAGTCGCGAAAACCGCCGCCCACGGTATAGGGAATGGCCAGCTCCTCGGCCGCGTGCGCCGCCATCTCGATAGTCGTCGCGCGGTTGTCGCTCGTCGCGGTAATGTCCAAAAAAACGACCTCGTCCGCACCCTCGCGGTCGTAGGCGCGGGCCAGCTCCACCGGGTCGCCCGCATCGCGCAGGCCCACAAAGTTGACGCCCTTGACCACGCGGCCGTCCTTGACGTCCAAGCAGGGAATCACGCGTTTGGTAAGCATGGGCTACTCCTCCCCTCGGGCGGCGGCCAGCGCCTGGGCCAGCGTAAAATTGCCCTCGTAGAGCGCACGGCCGGTAATGGCGCCCTCGATGGCATCCTCGCCCACCGCGGCCAGTGCGCGGATATCATCGAGCGTCGAGATGCCGCCCGAAGCCACGACGGGAAAGCCCGCGACCTGCGCCACATGGCGATATGCTGCCACGTCGACGCCCGTCTGCATGCCGTCGCGCGCGATATCGGTATACACCAGATGCTTAAAGCCCAGCTCGGTAAGCTGCGCCACGGCGTCGTCGAGTGCCACGCCCGCGCCGTCACGCCAGCCGTTCACCTTGACCTGACCGTCGCGTGCGGCGATGTCTGCCACCAGCAACTCGCCAAAGCCTTGGGCTGCCACTTCGGCAAAACCCGGCTCGGTCACCAGCACGGTGCCCAGCGCGATGCGGCGAGCACCATAGCCGGCCAGCTCATCGATGCGCGCGAGCGAGCGGACGCCGCCGCCCACGTCCACGGACAGACCGTCGACGCCGCAGATGGCCTTAATCGCCGCCGAGTTGGCGGCGCACGCGTCCTCGTCCTCGCCAAAGGCGGCGGACAGGTCGACGACGTGCACCCAGCTCGCACCCTGCTCGGCAAAGGAGCGGGCGACGGCGACGGGGTCGTCGGAATATACCTTGCAGCGGCTGCGGTCGCCGCGCTCCAGGCGCACGACCTTACCGCCGATCAAATCGATTGCGGGAAACAGAATCATCGGCCGGCCCCCTCGACGATGCTCACGAAGTTCTTAAGGATGCGCTGACCCAGCGCAGAGGATTTCTCGGGATGGAACTGGCAGCCCCACACGTTGCCATGGCGCACGATGCACGGAAAGCTCCGCGTATAGTGCGTGCGCGCCAGCACATCGGCGGCATCGGCGTCGTCGGCCACCGCGTAGCTGTGGGTGAAGTACATGTTGGCACCCTCGGCAAAACCGGCAAGCAGTGGATCGGCCGCACCGGCGGGCGTCATGTGCACCTGGTCCCAGCCCACGTGCGGCACCTTCAGGCGGCTCGACTCCAGGCGCGTGCACGAGCCGCGCATAATGCCCAGGCCATCGACCCAGGGGCCACCGACCTGCTCGGAGGCATCGTCGTCCGCGTCCGCGCCCTCGTCCGCCGGCACGCCCTCGTCGCCACGCTCAAAAAAGAGCTGAAGGCCCAGGCAGATGCCGAGCAGCGGAGTTCCGGCGGCAACGGCGTCGAGCACCGCGTCCGCCTCGCCGCTCTCGCGCATAAAGGCGATCGCGTCGTAGAACGCGCCCACGCCCGGGATGACCAGGCCGTCGGCGTTGCGGATCTGCTCCGGATCGTCCGACGTGCAGGCGGCAGCACCGGCGCGCACGAGCCCGCGCACGACGCTCGACAAGTTGCCCTTGTGGTAGTCGACCACCACGATCTTCGGTTCGCCCACGCGACCCTCCCTTATCTCATTCAAAACCTGCCAAAAAGGGACAGGTTTATTTTGGTCGGTCAAACGTTCACCCACCGTATGAGGCAGCATTTCCGCAGATAAAACCTGCCAAAATAAACCTGTCCCTTTTTGGCAGGTTACAGCGAGCCCTTGGTGCTGGGGATGCCCTGCACGCGGGGATCGAGCTCGCAGGCGTGGCGCATCGTGCGGCCCACGGCCTTAAAGGCGGCCTCGATAATGTGATGTGAGTTGCCGCCCGCCAGCTCGCGCACATGCAGCGTGAGCTTGGCGTCGCGCGCAAAGGCGTAGAAGAACTCAACGGCCAGCTCGGTATCGAAGCTGCCCACGCGCTCGGTCGGCACGGGCAGCTCGCAGTAGGCCTGCCCGCGACCCGAAATGTCCACAGCGGCCATCACGAGCGTCTCGTCCATGGCGATCGCCGCATCGGCAAAACGCGTAATGCCCGCCTTGTCACCCAGCGCTTGGCAGAACGCCTCGCCCAGCACAATACCCGTGTCCTCGACGGTGTGGTGCGCGTCGACTTCCACGTCGCCTACCGCATGCACCGTCAGATCGAACAGGCCATGGCGGCCAAAGGCATTGAGCATGTGGTCGAAAAACGGCACGCCGGTCGAGATATCACACGTACCGGTTCCATCCAAGTCGAGCTTGACGACAATATCGGTCTCCCCCGTCTTACGGGTTACCTCGGCATAACGGCCCATCTACATCTCCTCCTTCACCAGCGCGGCAAACGCAGCCAGCACCTCGTCGTTTTCCCGCGGCGTACCCACGGTAATGCGCAGACAGTCCGCGAGCCCCGGCGCATAGCTAAAATCGCGCACCAAAATCGAATACTCATCGCGCAGACGCTCGCGCACGCGCGTGGCATGCGGCATGCGCACGAGCACAAAGTTCGCCGCGCTCGGCCACGCCTCCACGGGCAGGCCCTCGGCAGCCATCGCGCGCAGGGCGCACAGCTCGCGCTCGCGCTCGGATGCGACCTGCGCCACCACGGGCGCATAGGCATCACGGGCACGCACGCAGGCAAGCGCGGCGGCCTGGCTCAGCACGTTGACCGAATAGATCTGGCGAATCGCCGCGAACACCTCGATAACCTCGGGCGCCGCGATCACGTAACCCAAGCGTGCGCCGGCGGCGCCAAACGCCTTGGACAGCGTATGCAGAATCACCAGGTTGGAATGCTCGGCGATAAGGCCTTGCGCCGTGGTGGCCGCGCCAAACGAATCGTCGGCAAACTCAACGTAGGCCTCGTCGACCATGACCATGCCGGGACACGCATCGCACAGGGCCGCGACAAAGTCGAGCGGCGCCACGTCGCCCGTGGGATTGTTGGGCGAGGTCACGATCGCCAGGCTGCACCCGGGCGCCGCCGCAAGCACGGCCGCCTGGTCGAGCTCAAAGCTCGCCGGGTCGCGCCACACGTCACGCACCTCGGTCTGGCACAGAGACGCAAAGAAGGCATACTCGCTAAAGCACGGCGGGCAGTTGAGCAGGGTCCTCCCCGCGCCGCCAAACGCCAGCAGATAGTTGTAGAGCAGCTCGTCACCGCCGTTGCCCACGCAGATGTTCTCGCGCGCCACGCCATGCCAGACAGCCAGCTCGTCGCGCAGGTCGTTCGACATGGGATCGGGATAGCGGTTGAGCGGTGTGGCAGCCAGGGCCGTATCGACCGCCTCGCGCACGCCGGCGGGCACGGGATAGGTGTTCTCGTTGGCCGAAAGATTGATGCGCGTAGGCGTAAAGTTGGGATCGTAGGGCTCAATACCGGCCAGGTAAGGCTGGACAAGCTCCTTCATGCGGGGCGTCAGCTCGGCCATATTAGGCCTCCCCGCCGGTCGTGCCAGCGCCATCCGCGCCTGCAGCCGCCAGATCTACACCCTCGGCAACCGTCGCCACGGCGTCGCCCGGCCAGGCGACCTTGGTCAGGTCGGCCGCGGCGAGCGACTCGGCGCTCACGGCATCCTCGCCCTGCTCCAGCGCGCGACGGCGCAGGGCGGCGGAAAGCGCGTGCGCCCACAGACCCTCGGCCTCGGCGAGGCGCTGTGTGGCGGGAGCGTCGGAGAGCAGGCCCTCGGGTGTATAGCAAATAACGCTCGAGCGCTTGACGAACTCCTCGACCGAAAGCGGGTTGGAGAACAGAGCCGTGCCGCCGGTCGGCAGCGTGTGGTTGGGGCCGGCAACATAATCGCCAAGCGGCTCGGAGCTCCAAGCGCCCACAAAGATGGCACCGGCGTTGCGGATACCGCCAAGCAGGCCCATCGCGTCCTTGCAGTGCAGCTCCAGGTGCTCGGGCGCCACGGTGTTCACCGCCTCGACGGCGGCAGCCATGTCGGCGGCGACCACGATGGTGCCCTCGTTATCGAGCGAGGCGCGCGTGATCTCGGCGCGCGGGGACTGCGCCACCAGGATGTCGATACCCGCCTCGACCTCGCGCGCAAACTGCTCGTCGCAGGTCACCAGATAGCAGGCCGCCAGCGGATCATGCTCGGCCTGGGCCATCAGGTCGGCCGCGACCACCATGGGCTTGGCCGTGGCGTCGGCCAGCACGCAGACCTCGGAGGGACCGGCGACCATGTCGATTCCCACGTCGCCCGAGACAATCTGCTTGGAAGCGGCGACAAAGGCGTTACCCGGGCCGGTAATCTTGTCGACACGCGGAATGGTCTCGGTGCCGTACGCCAGCGCGGCCACGGCCTGGGCGCCGCCCACCATATAGATCTCGTCCACGCCGCCGAGCTTTGCCGCGGCGAGCGTGTAGGGACTGATCAGGCCGTCTTTTTGCGGCGGGGTCACCATAACCACGCGCTTGACGCCGGCCACCTTGGCGGGAATGGCATTCATGAGCACCGTGGAGGGATACTGCGCGCGACCGCCCGGCACGTAGATGCCGGCCGCCGCGAGCGGGGTCACCTTAACGCCGAGCATCGTGCCGTCCGCGCGCGTGGTAAACCAGCTCTGCTCGACCTCGCGCTGGTGGAACTCGCGAATCTGACGCGCGGCCTTCTCGAGCGCGGCGACAAAGGCCGGGTCGAGGCCTTCGAGCGCGGCATCGATCTGCTCCTGCGGCAGACGGAAGCTCTGCAGCTCAACGCCGTCAAAGCGCCGACAATAGTCGCGCACCGCGACATCGCCGTTAGCGCGCACGTTGGCCACGATATCGCGGGCGGCATCGACGATGTTTTGCGGCAGCACGCCCTTACGGTTGAGCTGGTTGGTAACGAGGCGCTCACCGGGAGCAAGCTTGATGGTCTTCATATCGGTATCCCCTATCGGTCGAGGTTGTGTTCGAAAAACGAGAGACCAGGCGGCGGCGCCAATCGGTCCGCAGCCCGGATATGGGGGGCGCCCGTGCGCGCTCGCGCTATTGTGCCGAGCCCGCGACGGGCTCAAAATGCTTGTCCTTCACGGCAGCAGCCAGACGATCGGCCAAGTTGCGAACGCGCGGATCCAGGCGCGCGGCACCCGGGTTGACGAAGAAGCGGGCCGTGCAGTCCATAATGCGGCCGGTGATGACCAAGTCGTTGTCGCGCAGCGTGGCGCCCGTCGCGGTAATGTCCACGATGCGATCGGTCATGCCGACGATGGGGCCCAGCTCGATGTTACCGTGCAGGGAGACGATATCGGCGTTCACGCCGCGCTCGGCATACCAGGCGCTCGCGATGCGCGGGTACTTGGTGGCCACGCGAAGCGACCCGCGGCGGGCATAGTTGCGCTCGGCCTGGCCGGCGCGCCATGCGGGCTCCGCCTCGATAAACGTGCACAGGCCGTAGCCCAGATCGACCAGCTGCAGCAGGTTGAGGTCGGCCTCGATAAGCGAGTCCCAGCCGCAGATGCCGCAGTCGGCGCCGCCGCAGCCCACAAAGGCGGGCGCGTCGCTGGGGCGCACAATGACAAACTCGATATCTCCGACCGCGCCCTCACCGGCGCGCGTGTCACGACCGCGCACGATCAGGTGACGACCGGGGTCACGCAGCTCAGAGACATCCAGGCCCGCGGCCTCGAGCACGTCGAGCGTGTCGGCCTTGAGCGAGCCCTTGGGCACGGCGATGCGCAGTGGACCCTCGGCGCCGCGGCCCACGGCATGGTCACCATCGGAAGCAGCGTCCTCGGCCGAGGTATGCGCGGCCTCCAGACGCTCGAGCGAAAAGGCAAAGCCCGCCGCCGGCACCTCGATGCCGTCGCCAAATGCGCCAGTAAAGATGGAGTCGTAGCGTCCGCCTGAACCGACCGGATCGGGCAGGCCACCGGCATAGGCCTTAAAGACCAGGCCCGTGTAGTAATCAAACGAGTTCATGATGGAGAAGTCGAAGGACAGCACCCGGGCGTCCTCGAGCGCCAGGCCCTCGACCAGGGCACGTAGCTCGCGCGTGAGCGGCGCGACAATGCCCGCCGCCGCCAGAAGCGCATCGACGCGGTCGAGAACCTCGGCGCCGCCGTGCAAGCGCGGCAGCTCGCCAATGGCGGCCTTGACGGCATCGGACTCGGCGCTTGCCGCCACGCGGGCATCGAGGCCCACAAAGTCGTTGGCGTGCACGCAGCGCAGCGCCTCGGCAGCCAGCTCGCGATCCTCGCACGCCGCAAGCAGCTCCTTAAACGGACGCACACTGCCCGCGATAATGCGCGCATCAGGCAGCGCCAGCTTGCGCACCGCCTCGGCCACGAGCGAGACAATCTCGACATCGCCCGCGGTATCGCCCGCACCGATAAGCTCAAAGCCCAGCTGTGTAAACTGGCGCGAGCCGCCGGCGTTGCGCTGGCACTCACGAACCACCGGCGCCTCGTAACGAAGGCGCAAGGGCAAGTCGGCCGCGCGCATGCGGGTCGAAACCAAGCGCACGATCGGCAGCGTGTTGTCGGGACGGACCACCAGCAGGCGGCCATCATCGTCAAAGAGTTTAAACGGCGTGTCCGCAATGCGGCCGCCTTCCTCGAGCGAGCCCTTGTCCTCGAGCAGCGGCGTCTCGACCGGAAGGTAATGATGCTCCCTGAAGCAACCCTTCACCGTCAGCGCAATCTCCTCGCGCGCCTGAGCCTCCTCGGGCAATATGTCCCGGAATCCCCACGGTGTGGCCGTCATCTGGTGGGCCTCCTCATGCTGTGCTTCGTATAGAACAGAAGACCGGCATAGCTCCGCCGGTCTTCTGGGTACTTTAGCATACTAGAGTGCTTGCGGGGA
>DBFEIO010000037.1:0-8603 GCA_048330275.1 Collinsella sp. | reverse complement strand
ACCCCGCCCCACCACTCCACCCTCAATATGTTGTAAAACACCCCCGAGCATATGTTCGAGAACACAATATGTTGTGTTTGCAGCAAAGGCGTGATGCCACCTGTAGAACCACGCCCGCGAACCTCAACCTTCAAGTTGACCTTGAGGCGATTTTTACGTCCCTTTACACGCCGTTCACATCGCCCCCAAACTCCCCCACCCACGACACACACGGCCCACCACCGCGTCGGTGTCTGGCGAAAAATGGGACGGGCCCCAGATTGCCCATGCGCGCAAAAGTGCGTCTCGGCAATCTGGGGCCCGTCCCCTTTAATATTTATAAATATGCAGGTCAGCGAGGTGCTAGCGATGTGCCAGCGGATGCGCCGCCAGATAGACCTCGGTCAGTTGCGTACGATCGACATGCGTGTAGACCTGCGTGGTCGATATATCGGCATGTCCCAAGATCTCCTGTAGCACACGGAGGTCTGCGCCGCCCGCAAGCATATGGGTGGCAAAGGAGTGACGCAGCGTATGGGGATGGAGCCCCACCAGTCCCACCTGGCGCCCGTAGCGCTCACAGATGGCATGGATGCCCTGGCGCGACAGACGGCGGCCGTTCTTATTTAAAAAGACCGCCGAGGTCTCGGTTCCGCGGGCATGGGCCGCCAAGCGAGAACGCCCCTCAGTTACATAAAGCGTCAGAGCTCGCGCCGCGCTTCCTACCAGCGGGGACAGGCGTTCCTTCGAGCCCTTACCACGAACGAGCACAAAGCCATCGTCGATATGGATATCGCCCACATCGAGCCCCACCAACTCGCTCACACGCAAACCGCATCCGTAGAGCACTTCCAAGATGGCATGGTCGCGCAAGCCCATCTCGCCCTCGGGGAAGTCTTGATCGAGCAGCGCCGAGACATCCTCCACCGATAGATACTCCGGCAAACGCTCAGCCTTTTTAGGCAGGCGCAACGCCGCCGTTGGATTTTGGGCCACAGCCCCATCGCGCACCAAAAAGGCATGCAGGCCCTTCACGGCCGCAAGCGCACGCTCCACCGAGGCATCCGAATAGCCCCCATCGCGACGGTCGGCGACAAAGCCCTCCACGACCTGACGGGTCACCTCTTCAAAAGACACAATACCCGCCCGCTCCAGATAGGCGCAGTACGTCGTCAGGTCACGACGATAGGCCGCAATCGTGTTGCGCGCCAAACCCCGCTCGACCGCGAGGTAATCGAGATACTCCCCCGCCGCCACGGCGAGCGACGAGGGAGTAGCTTCGGTATGTTCCTTATTCGCCGGCACCCTTAGTCCGTAGCGAGGTTCATGGGCGTCACCTGCAGACGGTCGACACCCTCGTGCTGGCCGATCGAAGCGCGCACGAACTCGCGGAACAGCGGCTGCGGGTTGGTCGGGCGGCTCTTGAACTCGGGATGAGCCTGGGTTGCCACATACCACGGATGCACGTCGCGCGGCAGCTCGACCATCTCGACCAGGCGCTCGTCGGGCGACAGACCCGAGATAACCAAGCCGGCGTCCTCGAGCTGGTCACGGAAGGCGTTGTTGAACTCAAAGCGATGACGGTGACGCTCGTAGACGAGCTCCTCGCCATATGCCTCGCGAGCAAGGGTATCGGCGGCGAGCTTACACGGATAGGCGCCCAGGCGCATGGTGCCGCCCTTCTCGGTCACGTCCTCCTGCGAGCTCATCAGATCGATGACGCTAAACGGGCCGTCCGGATCGAACTCGGAGGAGCTGGCGCCGGCAAGGCCGACGACGTTGCGGGCGAACTCGCACACGGCCACCTGCATACCCAGGCAAATGCCCAGATACGGAATCTTGTGCTCACGGGCAAACTCGGCCGCGAGGATCTTGCCCTCCAGGGCGCGCTTGCCAAAGCCGCCGGGGACCAGGATGCCCGAGGCGTCGCCCAGAACCTCGGAGACATTCTGCTCGTCGAGGCTCTCGCCGTCGACCAGCTGGACGTCCACATGGCGATCGTAGAAGACGCCCGCATGGTGCAGGGCCTCGATAACCGACAGGTACGCATCGGGCAGCTGCGTGTACTTGCCCACGACAGCGATCTTCACCTTGTCGGCGTGATGGTTGGCGTGATTCTGTTTGCGCAGGAACTCGTTCCACTCGCTCATGTCGCGCTCACGCGGGTCCAGACCCAGGCGCTCGCAAATGCGCAGGTCAAAGTCCTGCTCGGCAAGCAGCTGCGGAACATCGTAAATGCTCGCGCAGTCCTCGTTGGTAAAGACACAATCGGTGTCGACGTCGCAGAAGCTTGCGATCTTTCCGCGGATAGCGTCATCGATATGGTGGTCGGAGCGCAGCACGATGATATCGGGCTGGATGCCAAAGCTGCGGAGCTCCTTGACGGAATGCTGCGTGGGCTTGGTCTTGACCTCGTGGGCGGCGGCGATATAGGGAACGAGCGACACGTGGATGTAGCAGACGTTCTCGGGGCCGGCCTCCTTGCGGTACTGACGGATGGCCTCGACAAACGGTTGGGACTCGATGTCGCCGATCGTGCCGCCCAGCTCGGTGATGACTACATCTGAGCCGGTCTGCTCCTCGATGCGGCGGAACTTGTCCTTAATGGCATTGGTGACGTGAGGAATCACCTGCACGGTACCGCCCAAAAAGTCGCCGCGACGCTCGCGGGCGATCAAGCTCTTATAGATGGCGCCGGTCGTAAAGTTGGAATCGCGGGTCAGGTTCTCATCAATAAAGCGCTCGTAATGACCCAGGTCCAGGTCGGACTCGTAACCATCCTCGGTAACGAAGACCTCACCATGCTGGAAGGGGCTCATGGTACCGGGGTCGACGTTCAGATACGGATCAGCCTTCTGCATCGTTACTTTGTAGCCACGCGACTTGAGCAGACGGCCCAGCGAGGCCGCGGTGATACCCTTGCCCAGAGACGAAACCACGCCACCGGTTACGAACACATGCTTGGTCATATTGAGTTACCTGCGCTTCCCGTAGAAGTTGTTTATCCACATCTTACGGGTCTTCATTGTAATACTCGCGCCGCGGACCGTTCGCAATTTTTCTCGCGTGAGATTGCATTTCTCAATCTTGAAACAAAACGCCGCCCGGTTTCCCAGGCGGCGTCGCTATGGCAAGGGTTACATGCTGCTATCGATCAGAAACCTCGTCCTCAAGCATTTCTTGAACGAGCATGCCGGTACGGACGCCCTCAAGATACCACTCGCCACGTTCGGTGAGGCAAATGCCATTTGCAAGCTGACCGCCGTCGTCGCTATAACGCGAGACGACATCTATCATGCCTTCGGAATCCAAGCGATCGATTGCGGCGCGGGCACGATACGGCGAAACCCCCACGCGCTCGGCAAGCGTTTTGCGCGAGAAACCATACGGCCCGCCATTGTCTTCGGTTTGCTGGTCGATCTCCATCAACACCAGAACCTCGACACGCTTCATATCGTTGACACTCGCACGACCCTTGCCCGCCATAGCAGCCTCCTCAAACCGAGCACGAGCATCTAACGCGCCGTGCGCGACCGACACACCTCACGATGGCAGGTAATATCCATCATGCGGCATCCCGCTAAGGATGAAACAGTTACGGTTATTGTATACCGCTCAAATTGTTTCTAGGCAGGTAAACGGCTATTTTTCGCCGAAATAGGCGCTTTATTGATCAAAAAGCCGTACCGGGCGCTAACCCGATACGGCCAAAATGCAGTGCAATTACCGCGGTGCTTCAAACTTAGCGATGGAAGAAACCGCGGCGCTCAAACTTGGGCTCGCAGCACACGTTGATACCCAGTTTGCGCAGTACCGTCTCGTCCGTCGGCGAGATAATCACGCTAAAGAAGGCATCGCAACCGCGCAGCTGCTCCAGGCCCGAAAGGACGCGAGCGGCCGTCTCACTCGTGGCCGAGGTGATCGACAGCGCCATAAGCGTCTCGTCGGTGTGGAGGCGCGGGTTTTTGCTGCCCAGGAAATGCGTCTTGAGCTTGCTGATGGGCTCGATCGCCTCATCGCTAATGACCTCGAGCTCAAGGTCGACGCCCGAGACATGCTTGAGGGCGTTCATAATGAGCGAACTTGCGGCGCCCAGGCGCGTGGAGGTCTTACCGGTCACCACGGAGCCATCGGGCATGACCATGGCGCCCACGGGACCACCCGTCAGCTGTTCCCTGGTAAGGGCGGCCGAGCGCGCCGGCGAGTAGTTCTTATCGATGCCGGCTTTCTTCATAATAATCTTGAGACGGTCGACTTGCTCATCGCCCACGCCGGTACGGCGCACATTTTCGACCGCGGTAAAGTAGCGGCGGACGATCTCCATCTTGGAAGCGTCGCGGCAGGCATCGTCATCGGTGATGGCAAAGCCAACCATATTGACGCCCATGTCCGTAGGGCTCTGGTAGGGGCTCTTGCCCAGGATCTTTTCCATCAGGGCACGGACTACCGGGAAGGCCTCGACGTCGCGGTTGTAGTTGACCGTGGTCTTGTTGTAGGCCTCAAGGTGGAAGGAGTCGATGATGTTGGCGTCATCGAGGTCTGCCGTGGCGGCCTCGTAGGCAATGTTGACCGGATGCGTAAGGGGCAGATTCCAAACCGGGAAGGTCTCGAATTTGGCATAGCCGGCGGCCGTGCCATGCTTGTGCTCGTGATAGAGCTGAGACAGGCAGGTGGCAAGCTTGCCCGAGCCAGGACCGGGGGCAGTGACCACGACGAGCGGTCGGGTGGTCTCGACAAACTCGTTCTTGCCGTAGCCATCATCGGACACGATCAGATCGACATCGTGCGGGTAGCCCTCGATGGGATAGTGCAGCTTGGCAGGAATGCCGAGCGCGTTCAGGCGGTTGCGGAACACATCGGCAGCAGGCTGGCCGGCGTACTGGGTGATGACCACAGCCGCGACGGCAAAGCCGTTGCCGCGGAACAAGTCAACCAGGCGCAGCACATCCTCGTCATAGGTAATGCCAAGGTCACCGCGAGCCTTGTTTTTCTCGATATGGTTCGCGTTGATCGCGATGATAACCTCGACATCGTCGGCGATGCTCTTGAGCATGCGGAACTTGCTGTCCGGTTCAAAACCCGGCAGCACGCGGCTCGCATGATAGTCATCGAACAGCTTGCCGCCAAACTCCAAATACAGCTTGCCGCCAAACTGCGAGATGCGCTCCTTAATATGAGCGGCCTGCAGCTCGATATACTTCGCGTTGTCGAAACCCTGGCGCATGTATGGCTCCCGTCCCGTTTCGTAAATTAAGTTCCTACGCGATTATAACGGAGCAGACCATCCCCGATACCCAGACCATCAACAGGCACCAACCAAACACGCCATCGATAAGTTGCGGTGAAATAGTTCCCGTTTAACCCCTCAAGACGGCCAAACAGGAACTATTCCACCGCAACTTCCCCTTTTTGGTTCAAACAAACCTGGCCTTTGTATCAATAATGGAAACGTCGCAGGTTGAGCATAAGCCAGCGAAAGCCCGCCAGAGCGAGCAAGGTGACGTGAAAGAGGAGGGCATAGGCCTTTTGACCATGCCCGACGATTGAACGTCAGATTGCCGCTCTGGCGGGCTTGTAGCGTCGACTGGTTGCGCGGTTCGTAGAACCGCGCAACATAAGTGCGCCCCCTCCCGCGCACGGAACGGGAGGGGGCTAAAGGTAGGAGTCTACCGGTGGGTTGACCCCACCGGACAGACGATGACCAGGTGATCCTTTACAGGATCGTCAAGGTTTCCGTGGGGTACCCGTTGGGTACTTAGATCAGCACGCAGGCGACGGTCAGGATGACGGCGCAGACGACGGAGAGAGCGACGATGAGCTTAAGGGCAAACTTGAGCCAGGTCGTCCACTCGATCTTGGCCAGGGCGAGACCGCCCATGATGGCGCCGGAGGTCGGGGTGAACAGGTTCACGACACCGATGGCGGCAGAGAAGATCATGACCATGACCTCGGGCGAGAAGCCGAGCTTAACAGCCAGCGGTCCCATGATGGGCATGGAGACGGTAGCCATACCGGAGGTCGAGGGGATCAGGAAGGACAGGCCGAAGTAGACCAGGAAGCTCATGGGAGCGAAGATCACGCCGGACAGGCCAGCCAGGGCATTGGCGGCAGCGTCGAGGACGTAGACGTCGAGGCCGGTGTTAGCCATGAGAACGGAGATACCACGGGCGAGAGCGATGACGAGGACAACGGACATCATGTCGGCAGCGCCGGTAATGAAGGTGTTGACGATCTGCTTCTCGGACAGGCCACCGATGATACCGATCAGGACAGCCATGAGGAAGAACCAGGTGGAAGCCTCGTCGAAGTACCACTGGCCAATGGGCAGGCCGGTGATCAGGGCAGACCAGCCCTGGACGACGGTGTTACCGTCGGCGTCGTAGACAGCGCCGGCGTCGAAGAAGTTGGCGACGCCCTCGTTGAGGTCGGCCAGCGGAATGAAGCCGACGATCATGACGACGAAGGTGAAGGCGAAGGCGATCAGAACACCCTTCTGACGACCGGTGAGCTTGACCTCCTTGTGGACCTCGGAAGCAGCCTTGCCGTGAGCCTCTTCGGCGTCCTTGAGCTCCTGCATCGATAGGATGGTGGAACCCTTGTCAGCCTTGACCTTCTTGGCGTAGCTCATCACGAAGAAGATGGACATAGCGGTAGTGACAATCCACAGGACGGCACCGAGGCCGATGATGATGGACTGGTTGACCTCAATGCCAACGCCGGTCAGAGCGTCGACGGCAGCGCCGACGGCGAACGGGTTAACCGTGGAGCCCAGGCAGCCGCAGCCAGCGCCGAGCAGGACGGTAGCGGCACCGACCATGGGGTCGAAGCCAGCGGCCATCATGGTAGCGGCGAGCAGGGCGTAGAAGGGAACGGTCTCCTCGCACATACCATAGGTGGTACCACCGAGGGAGAAGATGAGCATCAGCACGGGAATGAGCATAATCTCGTTGCCCTTAAGCTTCTGCACCAGAACGGCGATGCCGTTGTCCAGGGCGCCGGTCTCGGTCATCATACCGAGGAAGCCGCCCAGGATCATAACGAAGAGGCAGACGGGCAGAGCGTCAGCGAAGCCCTTAATCGGGGCGGTGCAGAAATCGCTCAGACGGGCGGCAGTAACCGCGCCGCCGGACGTGCCGGAGACGATAACGGTAATCACTGCGACAATTGCCAGCAGAGCAAGAAGAATGGTGAACGATGAAGGCATACCGCGCTTTTTCTTAGCGGTCTCAGTCATAGTTCTCATCCCCCCTTCATAAATCATTTAACTTTCTCGTGCGAAGCGGATCTTCCGTGCCGTGCCCACCGCCCGACGCGAGATATTTACCAGACACAGCCGCTCGGGGTGTTCAACAATACACCCCGAGCGAGATGCTAGATGCTCTTACTTGAGCGTGGCGTACATGACAGCCTTGATGGTGTGCATGCGGTTCTCGGCCTCGTCGAAGACCTTGGAAGCGGGGCTCTCGAAGACCTCGTCGGTGACCTCCTGCTCGGTGATGCCGAACTGCTCGCACTTCTCGGCGCCAATCGTGGTGTTGGTGTCGTGGAAGCTGGGCAGGCAGTGCAGGAAGATGGCACCCGGGTTGGCCATAGCCATGACCTCGGAGGTAACACGATACGGGGTAAGCTGAGCGATGCGCTCGGCCCAGACCTCATCGGGCTCGCCCATGGAGACCCACACGTCGGTGTAGATAACGTCGGCACCGGTGACGCCGTCCTTGACGTCGGTGGTCAGCTTGATGGTGCAGCCGTTGGCCTCGGCGATGGGCTTGCAGGCCTCGATGACGTCGTCAGCGGGCATGCACTCCTCGGGGCCGCAGGCCACGAAGTTCATGCCGAGCTTGGAGCAGACGACCATGAGGGAGCGAGCAACGTTGTTCTTGCAGTCGCCCATGAAGACGAGGGTCTTGCCCTTGATGTCGTAGTTGAAGTTCTCCTGGACGGTCAGGATGTCGGCGAGCATCTGGGTGGGGTGCCACTCGGTGGTCAGGCCGTTCCACACGGGCACGCCGGACTTAGCAGCGAGCTCCTCGACGTCGTCCTGGGCAAAGCCACGGAACTCGATGCCGTCATACATGCGGCCGAGAACGCGGGCGGTGTCCTCGATGGACTCCTTCTTGCCCATCTGCGACGAACCGGGATCGAGATAGGTCACGCCCATGCCCAGGTCCATGCCGCCGACCTCGAAGGCGCAGCGGGTACGAGTGGAGGTCTTCTGGAAGAGCAGAACGATGTTCTTGCCCTCGAGATAGCGGTGCGGAACGCCAGCGCGCTTCATGTCCTTGAAGTTCTTGGAGAGCTTGAGCAGGTACTCGATCTCCTCGGTGGTGAGGTCGAGAAGCTTGAGGAAGCTACGGCCGGAGAGGTTAACACCCATGGTTCGTTTCCTTTCGAAAAAATGAATTACGTAAGTATTAGTGTTGCCCGTTTGACGGGCGAAACCGGTGCGGTTGTAGGGGGACCGCACCGGAAACGGAAAGACTTAGAGGTCCTCGCGCCAGAAGGGCATGCTCATGCAGCGCGGGCCGCCGCGGCCGCGGGAGAGCTCGGCGGAGGGCACGACGAGAAGGTCCAGGCCCTCCTTGTACAGCACGTCGTTGGTGACGGTGTTGCGGGCGTAGACG
>DBFEIO010000036.1:0-101229 GCA_048330275.1 Collinsella sp. | reverse complement strand
GACCTCGACGACTTCGTGGTCCATTGGAACACGAGGAGGCGCCAGGTTAAACTGAAGGGACTGACCCCGGAGGAGTTCCGGAGACAGTCCCTTGCGGCGTAGTTTTTATTTAAGCCGTCCAAGTTTTGGGGTGCAGTTCATTGCTTCGCAAAGGTCGCGCGGGGGTTTCTTCTGTTCCGGCGGCTCGCTCTGCCGCGGCCGTGCTTTTGTCTGGTGGGATTTCACTGAAACAAGGTCTCGGCTTCGGCGGGCGTGGTAGCCTTTGTCGTTGAACGAACTACTTATGTAACGAAAGGAAACCTATGGCAGCTGCACAGCCGCTTAAGATTCGCATGGTTGCCGGACTTGGCAACCCGGGTGAGGAATATGCCGAGACCCGCCACAACGCCGGCTTTAAGGCGATCGATGAGCTGGCCCGTCAGGCCGGTGTCACGTACTGGAAAAACCAGGCCGGCGCCGAGGTCGCACTCATCAACATCAACGATCCCGAGGAAGAGGGTGGCAAGCGCCAGATCGTGCTGGTCAAGCCGCAGTCGTATATGAATACCTCGGGTGGCCCCATCTCCAAGCTCTGCCGCGAGTACAAGATCAAGGCCGAGGAGCTGCTCGTCATCCACGATGAGCTCGATATTCCCGCCGGCGACGTGCGCGTCAAGGTGGGCGGAGGCCATGCCGGTCACAACGGCCTGCGCTCCATCATCGACAAGATGGGCAGCCGCGACTTTAGCCGTATCCGCACCGGCATCGGCAACCCTCCCGGCAAGATGGCCGTCGCCGACTATGTACTCAAGCAGCTGCGCGCCCGCGAGGCCGATGACTTCCAGGACACCTGCGCCCGCGCCGCCGACGCCGCCGGCCTGGCCATCGTGCACGGCGTGATCTATGCCCGCGACCACGTCAACGGCGCCGCCTCCGCCAACGGCAAGCACTAAAACCTACCGTTTAGGGACAGGTTTATTTTGGCAGGTTCTATCTACAGAAACGCCCCGGTGGCCGCATCGCAATAAACCCCGCGCCGCCATACACGCATAACACCCCAAAGGGGGCCGGCCTCATCACAACCCGAGGCCGGCCCCCTTTGCCGTTTTGCCTGATAAAACCGACCAAAATAAACCTATCCCTATTTGGTAGGTCGAAGTGGATAAACCCTTTTCCCAACCGCCGAAGACACACGTAAACAGCATGTCCATGAGGGTATAATTTGCACCGTATGTCTGCACAACGCCTGTGCGCGTACGGTTTTACTCGGGCTACCGTCCATTTCCGTGGAGGCACGGTTCGGCGGCCCTAACAAGAGAGGGGTTCTATGTATAAGATCCTGGAGAAGACGCAGTTCTCGGAGAAGGTGTTCAAGTTCCGCATCGAGGCGCCTGCAATCGCCAAGCATGCGCACGCTGGACAGTTCCTCATGGTTCGCGCCAACGAGACGGGCGAGCGCGTCCCGTTTACCCTGGCTGGCTGGAACGGTGACGAGGGCTGGGTCGAGTTCATCTTCATGGTGATCGGCAAGACCACCGAGATGCTGTCCACCTATGAGGCCGGCGAGTCACTGCGCGACGTCGTGGGCCCGCTGGGCGTTCCCACCGAGATGGCCGAGGGCCCCTGCGCCGTCATTGGCGGCGGCGTCGGCCTGGCAATTGCCTTCCCGGTCGCCAAGCACCTGGTCGAGACCGGCCACGAGGTGCACGCCATCATGGGCGCCCGCACCAAGGACCTCCTGCTCATGGAGGACCAGTTCCGCGAGCTCCTCGACGAGGACCACATCCATATCACCACCGATGACGGCTCCTACGGCGAGCAGGGCGTTGTCACCGCTCCGCTGGAGCGCCTGCTGCAGGACAAGGCCGTGAGCCAGGTCTTCTGCGTCGGCCCCGTTCCGATGATGAAGTTCTCGACCCTCACCGCCCAGAAGTACGACACCCCCATTACCGCGTCCCTCAACCCCATCATGGTTGACGGCACCGGCATGTGCGGCTGCTGCCGCGTCGAGGTGGGCGGCGTGACCAAGTTCGCTTGCGTCGACGGCCCCGACTTCGATGCCACCCTGGTCGACTGGGATGACCTTCGTGCCCGCCAGGCCGCTTACCGTTCCGAAGAGGGCGAGTCCCTCAAGGCTTATGAGGAAAAGAGCTGCGCATGCCACTAGTTAACGGTCGTTTCGTTGCCGATATGAAGTCGCCCCGCACCCCCGATAACGAGGAGCCGGCTGCCGAGCGCGCCTGCGACTTCCGCCCCGTCGACAAGGGCTTCACCGAGGAGATGGCGCTGGCCGAGGCCGAGCGCTGCCTCAACTGCAAGAAGCCGTTCTGTGTTGAGGGCTGCCCCGTCAACATCAACATCCCCCGCTTTATCGAGCAGATCCGCGCGAAGGACTTCGGCGGCGCTCTCGATACCATCCGCGAGGACTCCATGCTTCCCGCCATCTGCGGCCGCGTCTGCCCGCAGGAGAACCAGTGCGAGGGCAAGTGCATCCGTGGTAAGAAGTCCGAGCCCGTGGCCATCGGCCAGCTCGAGCGCTTCCTAGGTGACCGCCCCGAGCTCGCCTCCACGCCCAAGATGGCTCCCAAGAACGGCAAGAAGGTCGCCGTCGTCGGCTCCGGCCCGTCCGGCATCACCTGCGCCGGCGAGCTCGCCCGTAACGGCTTTGACGTTACCGTCTTCGAGGCCTTCTTCACCGGCGGCGGCGTGCTGGTCTACGGCATCCCCGAGTTCCGTCTGCCCAAGGCAGTCGTCAAGCGCGAGATTGACGGCCTGGAGGACATGGGCGTCAAGTTTGAGTACAACTCCGTCGTGGGCAACATGGCCACGGCCGAGGAGCTGTTCGAGCAGGGCTTCGACGCCATCTACGTGGCGACCGGCGCCGGCCTGCCCAAGTTCCTCAACGTCCCCGGCGAGAACCTGCCCAACGTCTTCTTCGCGAACGAGTACCTCACCCGCGTGAACCTGATGAAGGCCAACAAGTTCCCCGAGTACGACACCCCCACCAAGCACGGCAAGAACGTCGTTGTCTTTGGCGGCGGCAACGTGGCCATGGACGCCGTCCGTACCGCCAAGCGCCTGGGCGCCGAGCACGCCATCATCGCCTACCGTCGTACCGAGGACGAGATGCCCTGCCGTCGCGCCGAGCTGCACCATGCTAAGGCCGAGGGCGTCGAGGTTCTGCCGCTCGTCTCCCCGCTCGAGTTTGTCGCTGGCGAGGACGGCTCCGTGTGCGCCGTCAAGGTCCAGAAGATGGAACTCGGCGAGCCCGACGAGTCCGGCCGTCGTCGCCCGGTGCCCATCGAGGGCGCCATCGAGGAGATCCCCTGCGACGTCGCGATTTCGGCTATCGGCACCAACGCCAACCCCTTCGCAAAGAAGATCGGCGGCAAGATGGAGCTCAACAAGTGGGGCTACATCGTCGCCGATGCGGAGACCGGCCAGACCACCGATCCCCGCATCTGGGCCGGCGGCGACATCGTCACCGGTGCCGCTACGGTCATTCTGGCGATGGGCGCCGGCAAGAAGGCCGCCGCTTCCATCACCAAGAGCCTGCTGGGCGAGTAATCACCTACAGCACTAGCCGCCAAACGGCAAAGTCCCCGTCGAGCACACGCCCGGCGGGGACTTTTTCCATGCCGGCCGCCCAAACCACCACGATGGGGCAGGCACCTTTGTGGTGGTTTGGGACTTGCCCGGTCGTTTTGTCTCAATCTGTAACAGCTGGAGTCCGTTGAGCCCTGCAGTTGTTACAGATTGAGATATTGTGGCGGCCGGCCACGCTGCATCTCAATCTGTAACAGTTAGAGACCAAATATGCCGCCTGGTGTTACAGATCAAGACGTTGGGCTGACGGCCGAACGGTTCATCTAAATCTGTAACAGTTAGAGCCATTTTCGCTGGCTTGGTGTTACAGATCGAGACTATGCAAAAGCCGAGGATAGGCACTGCCGCCAAGGCCTTCCCCTCGGCATAAAACCAAAACCACCACAAAGGTGCCTGTCCCCCTTGTGGTGGTTTTGGTCGGCTAGCCTTCGAGCTGCGCCACTTTGTAGCGGTAGGCTGCGGCGATGACGTCTTTACAGCCCTCGCGGCCCAGCTTGGCGCGGTTGACGACGATGTCTTTACCGCTCGTCATCTTCCACTTTCCGGCGCTATAGCGCTTATAGAACGCCTCGCGCGCCTTCTGCTGCTGCTTGACCAGCTTGGCGCCCTTCTTTTTATTAAGTCCGCGCTTCTTGCGCACGATCTCGACGCGGTCCTCAAAGGGAGCGGTCACCAACACGGCAATGTGGTTGGGGTTGTTACGCAGCAGGTAATCGGACAGGCGGCCTTCGATAATACAGCTCTCGGTCTCGCCCAGGTCCAAAATCACCTGGCTCATCTTTTGGAACAACTTGTCCGAGTACGAACGCGCGTCGTAGCGGTCGGGCAGGAACGCCATGTTCTCCACGGCCAGACGCTCGTCGTAGGCGGCCATCTTGTCGAGCGACTCGCCCGCACGCAGCGACGCGCGCACCAGCAGCTCGTTATCGTACAGCGGAATCCCCAACTCGTTGGCGAGGATACGGCCAATCTCGTGGCCCTCGGCACCAAAGTCGCGCGCGATGGTAATGACCACAGGACTCTTCTTGTTCTCCAGATCGCTCATCGCGATTCCTTTCTAACAAATGAGAAATAGGCGATTCCTGATTCCCATTTTGTCACTTACGACCGTCCTGGTTTCCCAAGTGCGGCAGATTGCCCCGAAAGAGGAGCGCCGCGTACTAAATGTACGCAAGCGACGATTGAGGGGCAAGGTGCCGTGCTTGGGGAAGCAGGACTATGCGGCCACGATGCGGCGTTGATACGCCCTCACCAGCAGCGAGATACCAAAGTTGAGCACAAAGTACATCGCAAATACCAGGCCGTAGAGCATAAGCACCTGCGACAGGTCGATCGCATGGGCCATCACGACGTTTGCCGTGTACATGAGCTCGGCCACGTTAATGCCCGAAAGATACGAGCTGTCCTTGATGACGGTCGTGCACTGGCTAAACAGCGCCGGAATGATCGTCTTAAATGTCTGCGGCAGAATGATGTAGCGCATGGTGGCAAAGAAGCCGAAACCCTGGCTCTGCGCCGCCTCAAACTGGCCGCGCGGAATCGAGTTGAGGCCGCCGCGCACAATCTCGGCCATAACAGCGCTGGTAAACAGCGTAAAGGCGATGGTCGAAATCACAATGTCCAAACCCTGCACCGTAAAGTAGATAAACAGAATCCACAGCAGGTTCGGCGTGCAACGGAACAGCTCGATATAGGCGCTCACCAAAATACGGAACGGACGGGGCGCATAGCTTTTAACGAGCGCCAGCACCGTGCCAAAGATGAGCGAGAAAAAGATCGACAGCGCCGAGATCTCGATTGTCTTAACAAAGCCGCCCCAAATGTAGAGCAGGTTGGTCGCGTTGAAGATTTCCATGCGCTAGGCCTCCTCTACGTTGTCGAGCCCCAGCTCGGCCAGGCTCACGCCGCGCGGACGCTCCTTGGAGCGGCGCTCGAGCCACTGCACCAGCATGGCGAGCGGAAAGCAGATGATGAAGTACATAAGGCAGCAGACGATGTATCCCTGCAGGTAACCGTACAGACTCACAAAGTTGTCGGAGCGGTACATAAGGTCGCCGCCGGCCACGAGTGCGAGCACCGACGTGTTCTTGACCAGGTTGAGCGCCTGGTTGCACAGCGGCGGCAGGATGATCTTGAACGTCTGGGGCAGCACGATGTACCAGTAGGCCTGCGCACGGGTGAAGCCCTGGCTCTGGGCCGCCTCCATCTGGCCGCGCGGAACAGCCTCGATGCCGGTGCGGATGACCTCCGAGATGTAGGCCGCGTGATACAGGCCCACGCCCAAGAAGCCCAGCACGAACGGCGCGATGCGCACCGGCTGGTCGGCGCCGGTTATGGCCTGCAAAAACTGCGGACCGGCCATGTACATAAAGAGCACCTGCACGGGCAACGGGGTGTTCTGGTAAAACTCCACGTACACGCGGCTTATGGCGCGCAGCACGCGCGAACGGGTGGTGGAGAACACGCCCAGCAGCGTGCCCAGCACCAGCGACAGCAGCAGACCGGCAACGACCACCTGTAGCGTCACGCCAAAGCCCTCCCAGAAGGGCCCCATGTTTTGAAATGTCGTCGACCAACGGTCGGCGTCAAATAATCCTTCGAGCATTTGATTCCTTCCTTGGACGATGCGCCTATACAAGACCCCAGGTCTTGACCTCTTGGTCGAGCCAGCCGTCGGCCAGGCGATCGCAAATCACCTGATCGACCACGGCCGAAAGGTCGCAGCCCTTCTTGGTCGCCACGCCGTAGCCCTGCTCGCCAAACTTGACCTCGGGCTGCAGCAGCTCAACGGTCTCGTTCATGTAGCCGGCCAGCGTGGAGCGGTCCATGGCAAAGACGTCGATATTGCCGGCGTCGAGCGAACTCTTGATGATGGGATAACCGCTAAAGGCCCTAAACTCGGGCTTACAGCTAAAGCCGTTGTCCTTGATCATCTGCTCGATCAGGCCCTGCGTGGTAGCACCCTGGCTCACGCCAATGACCTTGCCGTCCAGGTCCTCAATCGAGGTAAAGCCCGAACGCTTCTTGACCATGAGTCCCACGTAGTCGGTACGGTACGGCGTCGAGAAATCCCAGCTCTTCTTGCGCTCGTCGGTGATGGTGTAGGTCGCCGCGACCACATCGAGCTGGCCGTTATCGATCAGCGGGCCGCGTGTCTTGGGCGTTACGTCGGTAAACTCGACAAGCTCCTGGGCGTGGGCGTCTTTGTAGCTCACGCCAAAGACGGCAGCGGCGATCTGGTAGCACAAATCGACTTCCATGCCCTCAAAGCGGCCCTTGGCGGTGTCGTAATAACCGTAGCCGGGAACGTCCTTCTTAACGCCGGCATTCAGATGTCCACGCGACTTGATGGCCGCAAGCTTGGACCCCTTGTCGGAGCCCTCGCCGCTGATGGAGTTGCCGCAACCGGCAAGTGCGGCCCCCGTCAGCGCAAGCATGCCGGCGCCCGCCAGCTGCAAAAAGTGACGGCGCGACACGGCCGCCCTCGTCATATCCGTCATGTCCATCACCGCGCCTAGTGCAGAATCTTGGACAGGAACTCGCGGCAGCGCGGGTTCTCGGGGTTATCGAAGAAGTGCTCGGGCGTACCCTCCTCCAGGATGCGGCCGTCCTCCATAAATATGACGCGGTCGGCCACCTGGCGCGCAAAGCCCATCTCGTGCGTCACGCAGATCATGGTGATGTCCTCCTGCGCGAGCTCAATCATAACGTCCAGGACTTCCTGGACCATCTCGGGGTCGAGCGCCGAGGTCGGCTCGTCAAACAGGATGATGGGCTGCTTGGTGCACAGGGCGCGGGCGATGGCGATGCGCTGCTGCTGACCACCCGAGAGGTTCTGCGGATACTCGCCGGCCTTATGCGCCATGCCGACGCGCTTGAGCGCGGCGATGGCGACCTCGGTCGCCTCCTCCTTGCTCTTCTTTTGCAGCTTGATGGGCGCGAGCGTCAGGTTGCCGAGCACCGTCATGTTGGGATACAGGTTGAACTGCTGAAACACCATGGAGCTATACTTGCGAGCCATCTCCAGGTGATTCTTTTTGGTAAGCGGCGTACCGTCGATGATGACCTCGCCCGACGTGGGCTCCTCCAGATAATCGACGCAACGGATGAGCGTCGACTTACCCGAGCCGGAAGGCCCGATCATTACGAGCTTCTCGCCGCGCTTGACGGTGAGATTGATATCTTTGAGCACATGCAGGTCGCCAAAGTACTTGTTGAGATGCTTGATCTCGATCATGTCTGCCATGAATGTCCCTTCCCTGCGTTTACACGAGTTGAACTATTGTACGGAAAGAACCACGTTTCCGCAGCCCACACTACATTCCCGTAAAGAACCCGCAACCTTCCGCCCACTCATTGGGGACAGACTTAAATGAGTACCCAATGAGCGGGTACTCATTTAAGTCTGTCCCCAATGAGTGCTCAACCGCCCTTGTTGAGCATAAGTCAGCGAAAACCCGTACACGCGAGCAAGGTGACGTGAAATGAAAGGGCGCAGACCTTATGGTCGCGCCCTTGAAATTGAACGTCAGATTGCCGTGTGTACGGGTTTGCAGCGTCGAGCCGTTATGCGGTTTGGTAAAACCGCATAACAAATTACGCGAGTTTGGCTCCGACGATCTTTGCTGCTGCCGGCTTGTCGAAGTTGCCACCGGTGGCCTTGCCCAGAGCGCCCATGACCTGGCCCATCTGCTTCTTGGACGTGGCGCCCAGTTCGGCGATGACCTGCTCGATCAGAGCCTCGAGCTCCTCGCCCGAAACCTGCGCGGGCAGCAGGCTCTCCAGAATCTTGACCTGCTCGGTCAGGTTGTCGGTACGCTCCTGGTCGGTGCCGGCCTTGATGGACATCTCCAGCGTCTCGCTCGTCTGCTTGATCAGACGCTTGATCATGCTGTTGACGTCTTCCTCGGTCACATCGCGGCGCTCGTTGACCTCGATATTCTTCACCTCGGCCTTAACCTGGCGAATGATGGACAGGCGAACCTTGTCCTTGGCCTTCATGGCCGCGATCATTTCCTTCTGCAGCTCTTCGTTGGTCATCTGCAAATCCTCTCTAATAGCGTGGGCGGCACTCGCGCGAGCACCGCCCCATGATTACTCAGTCGTCGACGAATCGTCGGTCGAGCTCTTGGTGACGCCCTTCAGGCTCACGTTATAGGGTACGTCCTTGGGCATGGGATTGACGGTGATGTCAGCATCCTTCTTGTACTGCTCCAGCCACTCGCTGTACGCGGTGCTGGCCGCCTGCGTCTTCACCACGTTGGAGACGTACTTTTTGATGGCCTTGGGCACCTGGTTGATGTCATCGACCTGATTATCGACATGGAAGTAGTCGGTGCACTTGATGATGTGGTAGCCATAGGTCGACTCGACGACTTCGCTCACATCGCCCTTGTTGAGTCCCTCGAGCGCCGTCTGGTAGCTGTCGACAAAGGTGGTGAGCTTATCCCAGCCCACATCGCCCTTCTTTTCCTTGGAACCGGTGTCCTCGGAGTACTGCTCAACGGCGTCCTCAAAGCTCAGCTCACCGGAGTTGATCTTGTCCAGGCACTCCTGCGCCTTGGCCTTGGCGGCAGCCTTGTCCTCGTCGGAAGCGTCGGAATCAACCTTGATCAGGATGTTCGACGAGCGGCGGGCGTCGTTGTAGCTGGACAGGTTTTCGTTGATGTAATCGACGATCTCGCTGTCCTTGGGCTTGCTCGTGGGCGCGACGGCATCCTTGAGTTTCTGCTGCGCCAGACTCTCCTTGAGCGAGTCCTTGTAGGTGTCCTCGGTATAGCCGTAGGTCTTGAGGGTCTTCTTAAAGGCCTTGGCACCGCCCGCGCTCTTGCACGCGTCCTTCCAAGCCTTCTCGACCTCCTCGTCCGACACCGTCACGCCGTTCTCCTTCTGTGCCTGTTGAAGCAGAATCTGCTGCGTGTAGGAGTCGATGAGTTGCTTGCGGTACTTCTTGGGCGTGAGGTCGTTGTCGACCAGATACTGCGCCCAGTCCTTGTCCTTGGTGTAGCCGTAGGACGTGCGCATGCTCATGATCTGCTTGGTCACGGTGTCCTCGGTGAGGTTGGTGCCGTTGATGGTAGCAGCAACACCGCCGGTCAGCTTGTAGCCCGAGGTGTCCTCGGCCTGCGACATAAGGCCGGAGCACGCCATGGCCGAGACGGAAAGCAACATCGCCAGCACGCCGATGACCACCAGAACGATCTTGACGGTCTTGGACACGCGGGTCTTGCGCTGCTTCTTGCGAGAGCTGGAGGCGGCGCGAGCCTGCTGCTCGGGCGTCGGCTCGGGTGCGGGGTTCTTTTTCTTATTTGCCATAGTTGGCCTTTCGCATAACGAATCGAACAAACGCCATTGTGTCACAACGCAGCCCCCGCGGCACGCTTGGTGCATTGGGGACAGGTTAATCTGCACCATTTTGGTGCAAAGGGGATAGCTCTGGCAGCCGGCAGTTAGGGATGTTCCTTTTCTGCCGGCAGTTAGGGACAGTCCCCAAGTGCCGACTCAGCCCCACCTTAGAAGTGACGACGGATGGCGTCGACCATGCCCTGGGACGTGGTCTGGCCGAGCACGTCGGCTGCGGCATCGGCGTCCATAAAGATGTTCATGAGCGCCTGCAGGGCCTCGACCTGGCCGCCCGGCTCGGCGATGCCCAGATTGATGACGATCTGCGCCGGCACCGGAGCGCCCATGCCAGCCATAGCGTTAAATGTCACGGGCGCGGCGGGCTTCACCACCGCGATATAGGGCTTGGCCACAAACCCCGGATCGGTATGCGGAATGGCAATGTTTGCCGCCGGCATGGCAAGACCCGTGGGATAGGCATCCTCGCGCGTGCGAACGGCGTCGAGCCAACCGTCGGCAATGTAGCCGCGCGGAGCAAGCTCACTCTCGAGCTGCGCAAACACCTCACCCGGCGTCGCACACTCCCAATCAAAAAACACCAGCTCAGGCGTAAACAGCGCTTCGTTATCCGCCATGCGCTCACCTCTCTCACCTAGTCACCTGCGACGTTCTTAAACGACTAGTCATTCAAGAACGTCGCGGGTGACTACCCAAAACAAAAGGTGGCCACGCGCGCCTTGGCGCCAATGACCACCCTGACCACTCAACTAAATTGTACTGTGCGCCGCTAGCCGCGGGGCGCATCAATTGCGACCTTGCCGCTCTCCAGCACGTGGACGCGGCCGTCGGCGAGCATCTGCACGACCTCGGGATACAGCACGTGCTCAATCGCGTGGATATGCTCCTCGAGCGTGTCGACGTCCCAGCCTTCCTCGACAGCCAGCGCACGCTGGGCGATGATGGGGCCGTTGTCGTAAATCTCGTTGGCAAAGTGCACGGTCACGCCGGTCACCTTGACGCCACGCGCAAACGCATCGTCAATCGCATGGGCACCGGTAAAGCTCGGCAGCAGCGCCGGATGCAGGTTGACCACGCGATTGGGGAACGCCGCCAGCAGCGGCGTGTGCACCATGCGCATATAGCCGGCCATCACCACGTACTCGCAGCCACGTTCGAGCAGCTCATGCGCGATGATCTCGTCAGCCGCGATGGGGTCGGCATAGACATCCTTGGACAGCGTGAGCGTCTGGATGCCCGCGCGCTCAGCGCGCTGCAAACCCTTAGCCGAAGGACGGCTCGACACCACAAGCTCAATCGAAGCGTTGAGCTTGCCGGCGGCGATTAGGTCGATCAGCGCTTGCAGATTGGTGCCGGAGCCGCTGATGAGCACACCGATCTTAAGCGGCTCGGCCGTATCGGTGGCGGTCGGACGGGTATAGGGCACAAAGTCCAGGCCCTCGGCGGCAGCCATCTGCTCGTTAGCGCTCATCGGAGTACACGACCTTACCGGAACCCTCGACGCACTCGCCCACGCGGAACGGCTTCTCGCCCAGCGCGACCAGGGCCTCGGTAACCGCGGCCTCGTCCTCGGGGGCGACGATCAGGCACAGGCCAACGCCCATGTTGAAGGTCTTGCATGCCTCGTTGGGGGCGAGCTCGGCCTGGCGCGACACGTAGGTGATGACGGGTGGAACGTCCCAACCCATCTCGGCGCCGTTGCGGGTGACCACGGCGTCGACGTCGTCGGCGAGTGCACGGTTGAGGTTCTCGGTAATACCACCGCCAGTGATGTGGGCGATAGCGTGCACGTTGGCGCCGCCGCGCAGCAGCTCCAGGATCGGCTTGACGTAGATGCGCGTGGGGGCCAGCAGGGCGTCTGCCAGCGATGCACCGCCGAGCTCCTCGAGCGGACGGCTCAGTTCCTCGGCCTTAGCGGCGGCCTCGGGCGTGCCCGGTTTGATGCCGTCGACGCCAATGACCTTGCGCACGAGCGAGTAGCCGTTGGAGTGCACGCCGGTGGAAGGCAGGCCCAGGATCACATCGCCCGGGCGGACGTTTGCGGGGTCGAGCATCTTGGGACGGTCGACGACGCCCACGGTAAAGCCGGCGAGGTCGTAGTCGGCCGGAGCCATGACGCCCGGGTGCTCGGCCATCTCGCCGCCCACGAGCGCGCAGCCCGCGAGCTTGCAGCCGTCGGCCACACCCTTGATGATCTTTGCCATGTGCTCGGCCTCAATGTGACCGATGGCAACGTAGTCCAGGAAGAACAGCGGCTCGGCGCCCGAAGCCAGAATATCGTTGACGCACATAGCGACCAGGTCCTGGCCCACCGTCTCGTGACGGTCCATGATCTGGGCGAGCACGAGCTTGGTGCCCACGCCGTCGGTACCGCTGATCAGGATCGGGTCTTCCATATCCTTAAGCGCGGCGGCCGAGAACAGGCCACCAAAGCCGCCGATGCCGCCGATAACCTCGGGGCGATTGGTGTCCTTGACCATCTGCTTAATCGCGTCGACGGCGCGGCCGCCCTCGGCGGTATCGACGCCGGCGTCCTCGTACGTCACATGCTTGCTGTCGCTCATCTGAGCCTTCCTCTCCCACTACCGTGGCGCCGCGCGGGCGCCAAACGGTGCTCATAGTTGCGTTCATTTCGGCGCGCGCCATAACAGCACGCGCCGTCATATCAACAAAACAGCAGGTAAAACCTACCAAAATAAACCTGTCCCCACATGGCAGGTTTTAGGCCTCGCCGTGCTCCTCTTCCCAGCTGCGGTCGTCGTATTTCTCGATCACGGCGTCGTCGTCAAAGTGCAGCGGCTTGTCCAGGTTGCGGGGCTTAAAGCCCTCCATAAACTTGTCGCGGCCAAAGCTCTCGGGAATCGCCACGGGGTAGCGGCCGGTAAAGCACGCATCGCAGTAACCGCCCTTGGGCATGACCTTAAGCAGGCCCTCGACCGAAAGGAAGGCCAGCGAATCGGCGCCGATATACTCGCAAATCTCGTCGACCGTCTTGTTGGCGCTGATAAGCTGCGACTGCACGTCGGTATCGATACCGTAGAAGCACGGCCAGATGACCTCGGGCGAGTTGATGCGGATGTGAATCTCCTTGGCGCCGGCGTTGCGCAGCATCTTGACGAGCTGCACCATGGTAGTGCCGCGCACGATGGAGTCGTCGATGACGACCAGGCGCTTGCCCTCAATGTTGTCGCGCAGCGGGTTGAGCTTCATGCGCACGCCCATGGCGCGCAGCTCCTGCGTAGGCTCGATAAACGTGCGGCCCACGTAGCGGTTCTTGATAAGGCCCTCGCCAAAGGGAATACCGCTCTCGTGCGAATACCCCTCCGCGGGCGGCAGGCCGGAGTCGGGCACGCCGATGACCAGGTCGGCCTCGACGGGCTCCTCATGTGCCAGCTGACGACCCATGTCGTAACGGCAGGCATAGACGCTCTTGCCGTTCATGATGGAGTCGGGGCGGGCAAAGTAGACCTGCTCAAAGATGCAGTTGGCGGGCTCTTCGGCTGCAGGCACGCCCTGCTCGGATACCAGACCCTCGGCACTGATGCGCAAAATCTCGCCGGGACGGACGTCGCGAACATACTCGGCGCCCACGATATCGAGTGCACAAGTCTCGGAGGCAACGACCCAGCCGCCAGCGCGCGCGACATGAGTGGCAGCGTCGACCGTCGCGGCGGCGTCTTGCGACGGCAGCTGCGAAACGGATGCGGCGTCGGCCTGGTCCAAGCCCTCGTCCACGAGTTTACCCAGCACGAGCGGGCGAATGCCGTGCGGGTCGCGGAAGGCGTAGAGCGCTTGCTCGTTAATGAGTGTCATGGCGTAGCCGCCGCGCACGAGCTCCATGGTCTTGCGAATGCCCTCGCGCAGATGGCCCGTACGCTGGGTAAAGTAGCCGATGAGTTTGGTCGCGACCTCGGAATCCGAATTGGAGAGGAATGGCACGCCCAGCTCGATCAGCTGGCGGCGCAGCTCGTCGGTGTTGACGAGGGTGCCGTTGTGAGCAAGCGCGATAATGACGCTGTTGATGGTAGAGAGGTGCGGCTGAGAGGCTTCCCAGCTCTTGGCGCCGGCGGTGCCGTAGCGCACATGACCCACGGCCAGCTGGCCGGAGAGCGTCGACAGGTCGGCATTGGAGAACACGCGGTCGAGCAGGCCCAGATCCTTGCGGACCATAACCGTGCCGCCGTCACCCACGGCGATTCCCGCCGATTCCTGGCCACGGTGCTGCAGTGCACGCAGGCCAAAGTACGTCAGTCGAGCCACGTCGCGATCGGGCGCCCATACGCCGAAAATGCCACATTCCTCATGCAGCTGGTCGGAGTCCGGATCATACGTCGACGTGGTGTTCACCTGTCCCGCGGCACGCTCGGCCGCGCGGATGGTTTCTTGAGACATGGTATCCCCTCAGAGCCTCGTTATTTGGCGTTACCTGCCCTATTATACGCACGGCAAGACAAGCACTCCCGCGCATGAACAGCGCTTTTTAAAAGCCCACCGAGCTTATAATCCGTTTTGCAGCCAAACATTTTATTGGGCAATCGCCTTGGGACCGACGATCCCGTATGCTTCCGTTGCGGCGCGTCTCGCCCGCCGTTAGGGCTTACATTGTTGCAATTGGGACGTTCGTCCTGTCTTTTGGCAGGTCGGCGGCGTATCCTTGTAACCTACAACAAAGCGAGAAAGGTTCTGTATGGATCGAAACGAACTCGACCCCAGCGTCCCCAGCGCCACGGAGGTCAAGAAGATCCCCCTCATCATTAAGGTGTACGCCGTCCTGTGCATCCTTTCCGGCGTGGGCACGCTCCCGTCGGTCGCTGCCTTTATGTGGCAGCTCATCACGGCACTTGTTAACGGCAACGCCACCGAAAAGCTCGGCGACAACACGCTCGTCGCAGTCGGCCTTATCGTCGCCGGCATCATGCTCTCTGCGGCAAGTGCCGTCATCCTAATCATCTTTGGCCTGGACCTTATCAAAAACCAGCGCCGCAACGCCGCCCGCCTGTCCTACATCCTTATTGCATTCACCGTCGTTGAGCTTTTGGTCGACGTGATGCTCCAGGGCATCGGGCCCTTCTTGCTTCGTCCCGCTATTCAGCTCGGTATCCTCATCGCGCTTTCGGCCACCGTCGACCCCACGCTGCGCCAGGAGCGCGAACTGCAGCGCCGCCTGCAGGAGATGCTCGACCGCGACGCCGCCGCCGAGGGCATGCTCGGCCGCGATGAAACCGGCGAGGGCTACATCAAGCTCAACTACTTCAACCTGTTCTGGGTATTCTTTGTCTGCTGCGTGCTCGGCCTGGTCGCCGAGGACATCTGGCACATGACGGTCAACGACCCGGGCGTCTACCAGAACCGCGCCGGCATGCTGTTTGGTCCCTTCAGCCCCATCTATGGCTTTGGCGCCGTACTCATGACCATGGTGCTCAACCGCTTCTACAAAAAGAACCCCATCATCATTTTCCTGGTAAGCGCTGTGCTCGGCGCGAGCTTTGAGGTGTTCGTGGGCTGGTTTATGCAGACCTCATTTGGCGTGGTCTCGTGGAGCTACTCGCATATGAAGCTCTTTGGCATGCCCGACCCACTCGCCGTCCTTACGGGCGGACGCACCTGCACGGGCTTTGCCTGCCTGTGGGGCCTTGGTGGCCTTATCTGGATCAAGCTGCTGCTGCCGAGGCTGCTCAAGCTCATCAACATGATTCCGTGGAAGAGCCGCTACTCGGCTACCGTCCTCTTCACCATCATTATGCTGGTCGATGGCGTTATGACGCTGCAGTCGCTCGATTATTGGTACCAGCGCGTCAACGGCACGGAGCCGCATATTCCCGTCGCGCAGTTCTACGGACAGTATTTCGATAACGAGTACATGGAGAATCGCTTCCAGAGCATGACCATGAGCCCCAAGGATGCGACGCGCGTGTAGCGCCACGCAATGCCGAGATTTTCCAACGCACGGAAAAGCCCGCTGGCAGACTGATTGAACTGCCAGCGGGCTTTTTGTTGGCGAGTGCTGTTGCCGGCCTTACGCCTCGCGCTCGACCTCGCTCACGCACGCATTTTTGATGGTACCGACGAGCGCCTGCAGCGCATCGACCACATGCGGGCGAATGTCCCCACCAATGAGCACGAGCATGATGTCGTCGCCCACGGCCAGCTCGCCGCTCGCCAGCCACACGCGCACATAGCCGATACCCGGCATCGCGCGCGTTGCCTCGATAGCGGCCTGCACCTTTTCGGCATCGAAGCCAAACACCATGCCGCCCACCCTGTGTCCAGGTGCCACGCCATCGGTCTCGATGCCGCGTGCCTCGGATTTTGGCGTTGCGCGCACCACGCCGTTGTGTGTCAGGTACATGCCGCAGCCAGCCGCCGAAGCATCGGCCTTGGCCTCGCGCAGCCAGGCATCAATCGAAGGCATCGTTTTGCCGTTCTCAAGCATCATTTCTCCCTTACCGTCGTCGAATAGCTAATTTGGGACGGGGCTCTTTTAGCTACTCTCGAACACCTTATTCTTCGACCGGTGTGAGCACCATGACGGCACGCGTGTTGCTCAGCGACAGAGAACGGCAGGTCACAAGCGTAACGATCTTGGTTGCCGTAGCGGCACGATCGGTAGCATCGCTCGCCACGGCAGAGGCGCCGTCGAGCATCTCAGACAGGTAATTCTTCAGTCCGTCAGCGCCCTCAAAGTTGGGCGTGCGCGCCTTGGCATACGTGTCCTCGACCACCTTGGTCGCCAGCGGGCGCAACTTATACGTCGCATCGCGCGTGATGTAGTACACGTATTCCATGCTGTCGAATGTCGCCTGATCGGTCGTGTCCGAAATCACGTTGAACATTGAGCCGTCGTTCATGTGATGGCCGTAGATCGTGGTCTGCTGATCCACCATGCCCGGCGCGGTATCGTCGCTATCTAAAAAGATGGCACCAGACGCATTGGCCGTACCGTCAAACAGCGTGTTGAGGTACTTGGAGTTGTTGTTGGTCTGCACCACGGGGTAGTTGATGTTGGTGCCAGGCGCGTAAATCCAACCCACAACCTCGGGATTTGTCTGGGCAAGCGCGTTGAAGTCAATGATCGGCACGCCGCTGGCGTCCTTGTCGCTCACATATTGCTTTTCGATTTTTTGATACGACTCGCTCGCCTGCTTGTAGCCAATCTGCGCGTTGATAAAGATGGCGGCCGCAGCAACGATCAGGCCAATGCCGATGATGATAAGCAGAATGGGGACGACGGAGCGGCGCTTTTTGCGCGGCGGCTCGGTATAGCTCGATGGCGCGGCATACGCCGAAGAGCGAGGTGACTTTTTGGCCGCACTGTATGACGAAGGGCGATATGCAGCAGGTGTATCCGGACGGCAATGCTTCGCCGGCGTTACGGGACGCGGCGCACGAGCCTGCTGAGGAGAGGATGCCCGACCCTGCCGCATGGAGCGGGCTGATCCCGACTTGGCCGGATCGGGGATCTGAGAAGCCGAGAAACGTTTTCCCTGATAGTCGGACATGACTCTCCCTATGATTACAACGGAATGGCAAGCCGCTTAGGCGTCGGCCATCTCCTGCTTCATCTTCTCGATAACCTTGCGGTACTCGGGGTCGCAGGCGCCCAGGATCTGCGTGGCATAGATGGCGGCGTTCTTGGCACCGTTGATGGCAACACAGGCCACGGGCACGCCCGAAGGCATCTGCACCATCGACAGCAGCGAGTCCATACCACCCAGGTCGCTCGTCTTCATGGGCACGCCAATAACCGGCAGCGGCGTAAACGCGGCCACGACACCGCCCAGGTGAGCAGCCTTGCCGGCAGCGGCGATAATCACCTTGATGCCGCGGTCGGCGGCAGTCGAGGCCCACTCATGGACCTTCGCCGGCGTGCGGTGCGCGCTCGCGATCACGAGCTCGTAGGGCACGCCCAGTGCCTCGAGCTCGGCGGTGCAACCTTCCATAACGCCCAGATCGGACTTGGAGCCCATGATGATCCCGACAACCGGCTTCTGATCTGCCATAAACAAAGACCTCCTGTTGAGAGCGGTGACGCGGCGGATCCGCGACCCTTAACTTCAAATAATTCAAGTATAGCCACCGATGCCGATGTGTTCGGTGAGAGACGGAATGCTTTGCGAGATTAAGGCCGAAGGGTCGGAGCTTTCCGCCTACATTCAAAAAGCATGCCCACCGTCCTTGGGTGGGACGGCGGGCACGCTTGCTTAGCTGCTGCTGGGGCTACTTAGCCTTGCTGCGACGATGGAAGAAAGCGCCGATCGCGGCGATGATGGCGCCAAGACCACCGACGGTCACGACGGTCGCCGCCGTCTGGTCGCCGGTATTGGGGATCGCCGAACCGTTCTTCTTGCTGCCCTGGGCCTTGTCGCCTGCGGGCTTGCCCGCCTGGTTGCCGCCGTTCGAGCCATTGCCGGAACCTTGGTTGCCCGAGCCGCCCTGATTGCCGGAGTCGGCATCCTTGAGGCTCTCAATGGCCAGCTTGAGCTGGTCATAGGCCGCCTGGAGCTGGGTGTCGGAAGCATTCTCATCACCCAAGACGTCCTCGGCGTAGGTAATGGCATCCGTCAGGGCCTTAACAGACTCGTCCGTCTTGCCCCTGGTGTCAGTCTCCTTCGCCTGCTTGACCAGGGCCTTGAGCTGCTTCTTAGTCGGATTCTCGACCGGGACCACCGGGGTCTTCTCGAGCGCGCCGCGGGCGCTCTCGAGCGCCCTGAGCGCCTGGTCGACCTCGTCCTGCGTGGCGTCCTCATCGCTCAAGATGGCGCGGGCGCTCGCCAGGGCGTTCTCGAGCGCCGTCCAGGAGGCCTCGGTGTAGTCACCGGCCTTGAGGTCGCCGGCAGCAACCTCGGCATCAACCTTTTCGATCGCGGCAGCGAGATCATCCTTCGCCACCGGATCGGGGACGGCCGTACCGTAGAACTTGAGCTCCGCCATGCTGCAGTAGGCATCGACGTTGCCACCGCCGGCGTGAATCACCTTGACGGTCACGTAGCGACCGCGCGCGGCGCCAAAGCTCATCTGTTTCCAGTCGCCACGGTCGGTGAGCACGCGGCCGTCGTTGTCGAAGGCAAACGTACCCATCGACGCGGCGGTGCCCATCTCATAGCCGTCGGCAGTGTCGGAGACCAGTATCTCGGCCTCGAAGATATCACCGTTAGTGCCGCCGTCCTGGCGCGGCAGGAACGTGACGTCGGTGAGATCGTAGTCGCGGCCCAGGTCGACACTCAGATACTGGGGCATACCGGTCCCATGGGCCCAGTCGCTGTGCCAGAGCGTCCGCTCGTCGCCGTCGAGAGCGTTGACGGCGGTGTTGCCCTCGTAGTCGGCCTCGCTCGAGAAGCCGGCCACCTTGACGTTCTTGCGGTTCTCGGGCGTGTTGATGAGGATCTTCTCATCGACAGGGCGCATCTTGAGGCCGTCGATGGCCTTCTCGATCTTGGCTGTGGCGTCTGCGACATCCTTCTTGCTATAGCTGCCCTGGCCGCTGTCGAGGAGCTTCTGAGCCGCCTCGACCGCAGTGGTGAGAGCTGCGTAGGAATCCTTGGTGTAGACGGACTCGCTGTAGCCCGCGGCCTTGGAAAGCGCTGCCACGAGCGCAGAGGTATCGACACCAGCCTTGACCTCGACCTCATAGGATACGGTCTTGGAGGGGTCGAGTACCGACGCCACCGTGATCGTTGCCTTGCCGGCCTTGTTGGCACGCAGGTAGTAACTCACGCTATCGCCAGCCTGAACAGCGGAGACGCTTACCACAGAGGGGTCGGAGCTCTCGACCGTCACATAGGGGTAGCCGGCGCTCTCAGGCGTGGCCTTGGCGTCGACGAGCGTAACGTCGCCTTCAAAGAACTCGGTCTGGTTCTTGCCTAGCTCGACACCCTCGATGGCCTCGACACCCTGCGTGTAGTTGAAGTTGACCTCACGCAGTGTGAGCATCTGGTCACCCGATGCCTCAAGCGGCGTGACCTCGACCTTGGTCGCCTTCTTGCCCTTGTTCTCGGCAGAGAGGCCAAAGGCGTAGCGAGCCCGGAAGGAATCGTACTCCCCGCCCGCGAACTCTTGGGTCGAGCCATCCTCGAACGTCACGACGGCCTTGATCTTCCGCACGGTTCCGTTGCCACCGTTGCGGTTAACGACCTCGACGCTATCGAGTTTCGACGGCGTCTTAAATGCGAATGTCATCGTGGTGGGAAGCTTCACGTAACTCGGAAGCTTACCCTCGCTGTCCCAGTTGGCGTTCCAGTTCCATAGGAACTCAAAGCCGTTGTCGCCCTCGTTATTATCGAACAGCGCGTTATAGCTCTTCTGCTGGATAAGTTTCTCGACGTTGGTCCCGTCGTCGGTCGTGAGCTCATCGTTGGTCATCGTGATGTTGAAGGTATCCTGACCGTACTCGGCGACCGTTGGCTGAGGAATATCCGGCATCGTCACCGTGCCGTCGCTCGCAAACTCAAGTGCGTCGCATACCGGACCGATGAGCCAAGATGTCGAGGGCAATTCGACCTTGCCAGCGGTCTTGGCCTTGAGCTTGAAACTCGCCACCGCGCCGGTACCGTTGTAGAGCTTGCCATCGCCGCGGTTGGCAAAGGCGAGATTAATAGTCTGCGTTCTGTCCGCGAACTGGACCTTCTCGCGAGACAGGTTCTCCATGCCGGCAGTCGAGCCGTCCTGCGCGATGCTCTCAGAAACAAACTCGAACTGGTCGCTCTTGAAGTTGACGAGAGCGCCCAGGGCATTGACGTTCTTGGCGTCGGCCGCATAGACATCAACGGTGATCTCATCACCAGCCTCGACCTCGGTCTTGCTCGGAATCACCGCGAGCGAACCGGTGACCTTGCCCTTTTGTTTAGTGCCGCCGTCAAGACCCGCCATGGTGAACGAGTAATCGTAGACGTCGTAAACGCCGTTATCGTTGAGGTCGGCGAAGTGGTCGCGGATCTGCGAGCCGAACGTCGGGGTATCGGGCTCGCGATTCTCGAGGCCCAGATAGTTCTTCATGTTGGAGTAGTCTCCGTCGGAGATCGTGGCCTTGTTAAGGTTGGAGCCCACGGCGAAGCCATCCGTGCCGTCGGTCTTGTAGATGGCAATCTCGGACGCGGAGAAGAAATTGCCGACCGAGGCGAGCGGTGTCATGCGCACGTAACGGGCGGCCACGGTGCCGTCAAACGCTACCGTCTTACAATCAGCGGAACGTGCCCAATCGACCTCCCGGCTCGTCCAGTGGACACCATCGAGACTCGTCTCAACACGCATCTTGGTCACAGTGCCGTTGCCGGCGTCATCGCGCGGATAGTACTCGAGCTTATCGAGCTTGTAAGCGCGTCCATAGTCAACGGTAAGCGCCTTGCCCAGATCGTTGCCGCCGGAGTGGAAACCGCCGTCGCCCGACTGGAACTCATGGTCGAAGGCGAGCTCGGCCTTATGGCTGCCGTAAAGTGAGCCCTCCCAGGTGATTTCCTCGGCGTCGGGGACGTTCCGCCACGGATCGAGTGCGGAGTTCGCCTCGAGCACATCGCTCCAGGCGGAGTAACCCGCGGCGTTGCGCGAACGAATCTGGTAGGTGTGCTTGCTATTGTAGGCGAGGTCGGTGTGCGTGAACTCGGCCGCATCACCCACGGCGAACACAGTGCCGTCGACCTTAAGGTCGTAGGAGGTAGCACCATCGACCTTTCCCCAGGTGAGCTTGATGCTCGTTGGGGTCGTGACGTCCTCGGGGGCGGCAAGGTTCGTGGGTGCGGAAAGGTTCTCGTTGAGGCGATCGGCTGTGAGCGTGGCGTCGGCGCTCACGAAACCGCCCAGCTCGAGCGTCTGCGCCGCTGCAGCAACATCGGTCTTCGCGAACTTGACGTAGACCTTGGGGTTCGTGGTGATCTTGGTGTTGTTGAAGCTCTCGCCCTGCTCGGCCTCGGTGCCGTCCGCATCGCTGCCGTAGTGGTTGAGGTTGGGAGTCTTGCTGTAAAAGTAGACCGCCTGGCCGGCCTCGGGGGTCGCGGCGTCAAAGGTCTCCTGCGAGTCGACCTCAACCACGTTGAGTGCGGATCCGCCGTTCTTGGCGACAATGTTCGTGGGCTTGGCGGACACGTTGGCCACGAAGGTCGTGGTGCGGTTGGAGTCGTAGCCGTTGTAGCCACCCTGCGAGGCCTCGGCGGTAAAGGTCGCGGTGCCGCCTGCGGCCTTGGAGCTGTAGACGGTGCTCACATGCTTCCCGTAGGAGATATTGTCGATCGTGCCGTAGGAATCGTCCTCAGTCGTGTTGTTTTCGATGGAGGAGCCGTCGTCCTCGTACTGCGTAAAGGTGCCGTCGCCCTCGGTGGCGAAGAACTCGACGATACGCTGACTGCGGTCGGTACCCTTGGTGTTGGTGTCGCTCACTGCCTCGGGGTTGTTGTTCTCGGCGTACATCGGCACGATAGCGTTGGCCTTCACAAACAGTGGCAGCTTCCAAAGCGGAGCCTCGTAGTTGTTGAGAACCTGGCCGCCGCGATACTGCTTACCCGAGAAGTAGTCGATCCAGATGGTGGGATTCTCGTCGGTGCCGTAGTTGGGGAGGTAGATCCCATTGCGAATGTCGTTGCCGTTCTCATCTGCCTGGGTATCCTGATACACCGGTGCCACTAGGAAGTTCTCACCGAACATATACTGGTACTGCGTCGAAGTGCTTGCGGCGTACTCGGAGTTGTCAGAAAGCAGCATGGCGCGGATCATGGGCAGGCCGGCATCACCATTACCCGTGTCGATGTTGGCCGCCGAGGCCGCGGCCGTGTAGATATAGGGCATAAGCTGCGCCTTGAGCTTGAGGTAGAAACGCGAGATGCCCGTGTAGGGATCGCCGTGCGTCATGGGCGATTTGCGGAAGGTGCCCCAACCGTCCATGTCGAGCATAGAGGGCGTGAACGTCTTCCACTGGTAGTCACGCGCAGAGATGATGGGGTCGCCGCCAAAGATGCCGTCCATGTCTGAGCCGATGTTGGGGTTGCCCGAAAGACTCTGACCGATATACGTGGGGATATGGAAGCGAATGTACTCCCAGTTACCGCCATACTGGTCGCCGGTCCAAATGCCGCCAAAGCGCTGCGTGCCGGCCCAACCATCGAGCGTGATGATGTTGGGGCGCTTGTTGGCGCCGGTCGTCACCGTGTCATAAGCTGTCTTGATGCCATTAAGACCAAAGGAGTAGCCAGATCCAACCCAGGCGACGTCGGTCTTAAGGGTAGAGATGCCTCCCGTCTTGACCTCGGCGTCGAAGTCGCGAAGCAGGTGCCACGGGGTCTCGGAGTTGCTGTCGGGCTCAAGGTTGGACTGGGTCCACAAGCCCGTGCTCACACCCTTGGAGTTGGCATACTCGGTGAACTTCTTAAGGTTGTCGACATTGGCACGCACGGCGTTAAGACGGTCAGCCGAGCTCGTTCCGTCGGAGTTGACGCCGCCGGTCTTGTAGTAACCGTTCTGGCCATAGCCGGCGCCGTAGCCGTCGTTCGGCAGGAACCAGCCGAGCGGCATGTCGTTGTCCTCGTAGTCATCGATAACCTGCCGAGCAGAGAACTGACGGTCGAAATCGGTCGCCTTCATGTTCTCGGTATCGACCGTAGGACCCTCACCATTGAGCGTCTCGGCCGCAAGTGTGCCGTCGAGCTTGTAGCCCGTCGACATGCCAGATTCGTACTTAACGTCGCCCTTCTCGCTCGAGGGCTTGCTGCCCTTGGTCTCCCACTTCTTTTGACCCGAGGTCGTTGACCAGCCATCACGATTATAGGCATTAAGATGACCCAAGTAGAAACCGTACTCGGGCAACAGCACCGGGTTACCGGTCACCTTGTAGTAGTCCTGCAGCATCTCGGTTGCCACGTTCGAAGCGCCCTCGTTGGTCGCCACGAAGTAATAGGCATCAAACTCATTCTCGCTGTGCAAAGTCGTGACCGTCGATGAGTCCGTGGAACCGAAGTCGTAGGAACCCTCTGCAAACGTGTTTCGGAGCACGCCGTAGCCGTCGCTCGTCCAATAGAACGGGTTGGGCGAGGCAACGCCGCCATCGGTCCAGTTGTTAGTGTTGGAGATGGCGATGGTCTGGTTGGTGTGCAGGAAGCGGCCGTTCTGGGTGCCGCCGCCGAAGAAGTTCTCGGACTTCTCCTTGGCGAGCGTCTGGACGGTACCCTTCTTATCAAGGTCGAGGGGCGCGGACTCAGAAACCACGCCACGGTCGCCTGACTTGATACTCATCTTGCCAGTTGCCTTGTCCAGGATCACGGTCGCCTTTCCGCCGGTGATCTCGATAGCGTCGCCCTTGTCGGCAACCGTCGCACTCGGCTTGCTGTAGGTGTCCGAGGTATCGGGCTGAGCCTGGATCTTAGCCGTGTGGGACTTACTGCGCGGCGTGGCGTACTCGGAAAACTCACCCTTGGGGTCGACGTTATAACGGAAAATACCGTCCTCGAGGAACGTAATACGGCCCTTGATGCCATCAGCGAAATCGATGTCGACGACGTTCGAGGCGGACTGAGACACGGTCGCTGAGTCGACGCCCTTGAGTGGCGTGGCAATCGCCTGCTGGGGATTGGCAAACACGAGCGTCGCCGCAGTGGCGACGAGGACCGCGCTTCCCTTCACCCACCGTTTCGTAAAAATGGAATTCCTACGCACCTGGACTCCTTCCCTCCGACATGCGGAAGCGTCGCGGACGCACGCCCTGCAGCATGGGCGAACGCATCAAACGGGGGGTGTTCGGTACATTCCGCGCAGTGGGCCCACCCGTTACCAAGGGGTCAACTGGTAGTAACCAGATATCCGCCTATTAGGTTGAATCAGTATACGGGAGCAGTTGCGCAACCAAGTTCGTAATTCTCCCAGTGGTATTAAAATGAGCGTCAATGGCAAGGTGGGCTAAATAAGCCATACCAATTGGTTCTTCAGTCAAATACCAATTAAGCAAAAATGTACTGTTTATCTGGTATTACACAGACCGTACCTTTCTCTCGGGAACTGGGCTTCGCGAAGTTTCCCGAGAGAAAGGCTCAACCGCCACCCTGCGACCTACCGGATATTGCCATGACGTACGTTGACTGATTTGGTTTGGATAAAAAGGTTGACGGAGAGTGATGGGCAGTTAGTTCAGATACGTATAATTTGGCCGTGGCCTTGGGCATGAAACTGCCGCTTGGAAGCCGGCGCGGACCCAGTATTGGGCCGTTCCCAGCTTGACAGAGCGTCTTTATCGATTCAGATTGCTAATAATAAGCCGAATGAGTCCAAATCGATCTTCTCCTACTCTCTAGAAAATACGAATTTGAACTAACTGTCCAGAGGCGTCCTCGACTAACAGTAAAAAGGCCTCCATACAAAGAGTGGGCCCTGCCGCTCGAACGAACGGCAGGGCCCACTCTCATTTTCTATTTAGCCTTAGTCATCGCACAAAGCCCCTTCGGCAGCACACGGTGCACCCAAGTCGCCCCCGCCCCGGCCCGCCAGGTCACACTACACCGTGTGCTGTGGCAGGTCCTGCAGAGCGATGACGTCCATGCCCATGTCGTTGGCGCTGCCGTGACCCCGCTGGTCCTCGCGCACGGCCTCGATGGCACTCACGTACGTGTTGGCCGCAGACATCGCCGTCACGCAGGTCACGCCGCGACGCACGGCCTCGGTACGCAGCAGGTAGCCATCGCCACGCGAGCCCGGACCGTACGGCGTGTTGATGATTACCGCAATCTTGCCATCGGCGATGAGGTCGCCGATGTTGGGGCACTCGCCGTCGTGCGGGCCGCTGATCTTCTCCACGACTTCGCACGTCACATTGCCGCCGCGCAGCACGCGCGCCGTACCCTCGGTGGAACAGATATCAAAGCCCAGGTAGCGCAGGATACGCGCTACCGAAAGGATGTGACGCTTGTCGCGGTCGCACACACTGATGAACACCTTGCCGGCACTGGGGTCGGGCAGCTTGTAGTCGATCGCCAGCTGCGTCTTGGCGTATGCCTCGGGATAGCTCTTGGCGATACCCATGACCTCGCCCGTCGACTTCATCTCGGGCCCCAGGATAACGTCGGCTCCCGGGAAACGGCCCCAGGGCATAACGGCTTCCTTCATGCAGAACCAGTCCAGCTGACGCTCGTCGCTCGGCAGGCCCAGGCTCGCGATGGAATCGCCCGCCATGATACGCGCCGCGCACTTGGCCAGCGGCACACCGGTGGCTTTGGAGATAAACGGCACGGTGCGGCTCGCGCGCGGGTTTGCCTCGATCACGTAGACGGTCTCGCCCTTGATGGCGTACTGCACGTTGACCAGGCCGCGCACGCCCAGCGCCATCGCGATGCGGCGCGTGGTCTCGCGGAGCTTCGCCTGCAGGCTCTCGCTAAAGCTAAACGGCGGGATGCAAGTCGCGGAATCGCCGGAGTGAATACCGGCCTCCTCGATATGCTCCAGGATACCGCCGATGTAGACCGCTTCGCCGTCGCACAGAGCGTCGACGTCGGACTCGATCGCACCCTCCAGGAAGCGGTCCAGGTACACCGGGTAGTCGGGGCTAATGCGCGCAGCCTCGGCCATGTAATCGCGCAGATGCTCGGCATCGTAGGCGATCATCATGCCGCGGCCGCCCAGCACATAGCTCGGACGCACCAGCAGCGGGTAGCCGATGTGCGCGGCCACGGCCTCGGCCTCCTCAAACGAGGTGGCCTGGCCCGCCGGCGGGTACATGATGCCCAGCTTGTCGAGCAGAGCGGCGAAGCGCTCGCGATCCTCGGCAAAGTCGATGGCATCGGGCTTGGTGCCCATAATGTTCACACCGCTCTCCTCGAGCATGCGCGCCAGCTTAAGCGGAGTCTGGCCGCCGAGCGTCACCACGACGCCGTCGGGTCGCTCAACATCGATGACATCCATGACGTCCTCGTAGGTGAGCGGCTCAAAGTACAGGCGGTCGGACGTGTCGTAGTCGGTCGAGACGGTCTCGGGGTTGCAGTTGACCATGATGGTCTCGAAGCCGCGGGCCGCCAGCGCATAGCTCGCGTGCACGCAGCAGTAATCGAACTCGATACCCTGGCCAATGCGGTTGGGGCCGGCACCCAAGATCATCGCCTTGGGCTTGTCCGCCGGCGTGGTCTCGTCGGGAGCTACGCGCTTCTTGGCATCCGGACTCGTGCGGTAGATGTTCTCGTACGTCTTGTAGTGGTACTCCGTGGCGCTCGAGAACTCCGCAGCGCAGGTATCGACCGTCTTCATGCTGGGGACCACGCCCAGACCCTTGCGGTAGGCGCGCACAAAGCGCTCATCGGAGCCGGTCAGCGTGGCAATCTCGGCGTCACTCGTGCCATACTGCTTGAGCAGGCGCATCGCGTCGGCGTCAATGTCCTCCACACGCAGGCCGCGGATGCTCTCCTGAACCTGCACCATATCGTTGATACGGTTGAGGTACCACGGATCGATGCCGCAAATGGCATGGATGTGCGCGACATCCCAGCCGCGGCGCAGGGCCTCGACCACAAAGAAAATACGATGCTCGGTCGGCGTTGCCACGGCCTGAGCGAGCTCGTCGTCGCTCAGCTTGTCGGCACCCTCCTTGCCACCGGCGCAGATACCCTGGTGACCGTCCTCCAGTGAGCGCATAGCCTTGCCGAAGGCCTCCTCGAAGGTGCGGCCAATCGCCATGATCTCGCCCACGGCCTTCATGCGCGTGGTGAGCGTGGGGTCGGTACCCTTGAACTTCTCGAAGGCAAAGCGCGGCACCTTAACGACGCAGTAGTCGATCGTGGGCTCAAAGCAGGCGGGTGTGGCCTTGGTGATGTCGTTGACGATCTCGTCGAGCGTATAGCCCACAGCCAGTCGTGCAGCAGCCTTAGCGATGGGGAAACCCGTTGCCTTGGAGGCCAGTGCGGACGAGCGGCTCACGCGCGGGTTCATCTCGATGACGATCAAGCGACCGGTGCTGGGGTTCACGGCAAACTGCACGTTGGAGCCACCGGTCTCGACGCCGATCTTCTCCAGAATGGCGAGCGAGGCCACGCGCATGCGCTGATACTCCAGGTCGGAGAGGGTTTGCGCCGGCGCCACGGTGATGGAGTCGCCGGTATGCACACCCATGGGGTCGAGGTTCTCGATGGAGCACACGATGATGCCGTTGCCGGCGTGGTCACGCATGACCTCCATCTCATACTCTTTCCAGCCCTCGATGGACTCCTCAACCAGCACCTCGTGGGCAGGTGAGAGCTCCAGGCCCTGGCTCACGATGGAGACGAGCTCCTCGTGAGTATGCGCGATGCCACCACCGGCGCCGCCGAGGGTAAAGCTCGGACGCAGCACGCAGGGATATCCCACGCGCTCGGCGATGGCCTCGGCGTCTGCCACGCTGTAGGCATAGCCCGAGCGCGCGACCTCCAGGCCGATCTCGGCCATGGCCTCGTTAAAGAGCTTGCGGTCCTCGCCGCGCTCGATGGCGGCAAGGTCGCAGCCGATCATCTCGACGCCGTACTTGTCGAGCGTGCCGTCTTTCGCCAGCTCGACGGCGGCGTTCAGACCGGTCTGGCCGCCCAGCGTGGGCAGCAGCGCGTCCGGGCGCTCTTTCTTGATTACGCGCTCGATAAACTCGGCAGTGATGGGCTCGACATAGGTGCGGTCGGCCAAGCCCGGGTCGGTCATGATGGTCGCCGGGTTGGAGTTGACCAGGATGACCTCAAAGCCATCCTCCTTGAGCACCTTGCAGGCCTGGGCGCCGGAGTAGTCGAACTCGCAGGCCTGGCCAATAACAATGGGGCCCGAACCGATAACGAGGATGCGCTTGATGTCAGTACGTTTCGGCATGTTAGTTCTCCTCGGTCTCAGCGGTCTCGGACTCAGCAAAGTTCCAGCCGGCAAGGCGGTCCTTCGCGGTATCGATGTCCAGGTAGTTCTCCTCGCCGTCCATGAGTCGCGTAAAGGCGGTAAAGAGATAGTGGGCATCGGTGGGGCCAGGCGAGGCCTCGGGGTGGTACTGGACCGAGAAGCACGGTGCGTCGAGCAGCTGGATGCCCTCGGCGGTGCCGTCGTTGAGGTTCACATGTGTCAGGCGAATGCGACCAAAGCGCTCGTTCATCACGACCGGCGCGATTCCGCGGCGCACCCAGACGCGCAGATCTCCATCGGCCGCATGCTCGGTCTCGCCGCCGGAAAGCTCGGGGACAAGCTTGCCCAAGCTGGGGAACAGCAGGCCAAAGCCATGGTTTTGCGCGGTGATCTCCACACGGCGGCTTACCAGGTTCATAACCGGCTGGTTGCCACCGCGGTGACCGAACTTAAGCTTTTCCATCTGGGCGCCGCAGGCCAGGCTGATCATCTGGTGACCAAGACAAATACCAAAGACCGGCACCTTGCCGATCAGCTGCTGCACCTGCTCGTAGGTCTCCACCACGGCGTCGGGGTCGCCGGGGCCGTTGGACAAAAAGACGCCGTCGGGATTCATGTCGAGCACCTCACTCGCAGGCGTGTCCCACGGCACGACGGTAAGGTCGCAGCCGGCGCGGACCAGCCCCTCCAGAATGCCGCGCTTCACACCGCAGTCGTATGCGACCACTTTGTGACGGGCAGGAGCGGCAGCCGAAAGCGCAAAGTCATGCGTGGCAGGCAGATCGGCGGCCACAAACTCGTGAGGTACGGGGCAACTTACGGTCTTGACCAGGTTCTCGCCTACCAGCGTGGGCGCTGCGGCCAGACGCTCGGCAAGCTCGTCGACGTCGAAGATCTCGGTCGAGATAATGCCCATCTTGGAACCATTGTCGCGCAGATGGCGCACCAGAGCGCGGGTGTCGACGCCCTCGATAGCGACGATGCCGTGGGCGCGCAGATACTCCGGCACGCTGACGGCCGAGCGCCAGTTAGAAGGCGTGGTGCACATGTCGCGAACGATCATGCCGCGCATAGCCGGAGCGCTCGCAGGGCGCACGGCGTCGCCGGGGAAGGCCGACTGGACGTCGGTCTCGTCGATACCGTAGTTGCCGATCTGCGGATAGGTCATGGTTACGATTTGGCCGGCATAACTCGGGTCGGTCATGACCTCAAAGTAGCCCTCGAGTGAGGTGTTGAAGCAGACTTCGCCGGTCGCGGTGCCCTCGGCGCCGCATGCACGTCCATAAAAAATGGTCCCATCCTCAAGATACAGGATGCAGGGACCGCAGGTGCCCTTGCTGGTTTTGGCCAGCATACGCTGGCAAAGCTCGCTGGGCGCGAAGGTGCGGGCGGCAGCGCCCGCGGTATGGTTGTTCGCCATAATTCTCCTTCCCGGTCTCACAGGACCGGCTTAAAGGTGTGTAGTTAGGCCTCGCGGTATTGTAACCGCAAGCATGCCTCATGGCGTTAATTTCATCGAAATGTTTACGAAATGATAATTATGACTTTCTATGCATAATGATTTCTCTGGGACGGGGATTAAAAAATCATCCCGCGGGGCTTATGGCTCACGCGGGATGATGGCGTCTTACTTTTTCTTGTCCTGTTCCAGCAGTTCGGACGGTGTGCGATCGGGCTTGCCGCCGCGGAAAATCTCGCGGCCATGCAGACGATGCTCCAGGTCACGCTCGGCCTTTTCCTCGTCAATCTTGGTCTGGCTCACCACCGGATCCTCAATCAACGACGACACCGAGTTCACCTGCTTCTGAATGCGCTCGGCGATGGTGTCATCCATACTCACGATGCGCATCTTCCAGTCGATACTCGTGGCGTTGGATGAGCTCTTGGTCCACACGAACGTCAAAATGGCGCTCTGGTGGCCCCGCGCGGGGAACATGCCAAAGAAGGAATCGTGCTGAATGTTGCTATCCTCGTCGATATAGGCGTGAACGTTATACACCACGCGGTCGATCTTATCGTTGAGCAGCGCGTTGGTCGCAAGCGCCGCGGCCTGGATCTGCCCGTTGGACAGCAGCTCGAGCTCGTTGGCAGACGATGTGTCCAACACCGTCACCTCGACCGTGCCCGTACGCTCATCGGCTTCATCGACGGTAAAGTCGAGCGGGAACTGCGTAAAGCCGTTGCCCCACTCAAGGCCGCCCTTCAGCGCCGTCGAAACGGTATCGACCGAAACGCTCTCGGACAGGTTGGCGGTGTTCAGACGACGCATCACGCCGTAGCCAATCTGCATGCCCACGATCAGCACCAAAATACCGATGACCACGGCCATCGCGGTCTTCGTAATGGTATGGCTCACCTGCGAGCCCGAAGGATCGTCCTCGGACAGCGGGTCGATATGTTTTGCCTGGCTCGCGCGGTCCTCGCTGCGCAGCTGCGCTAGCGCCGCTTTGTCACCGCGCTTGGCCGCAGCCTCCTTCTCACGCATGCGCTCGGTACGCTTTTTGGCGAGCGTGGGATCCAAGACGCCGGATGCATCGATTTCGGAGAATAACTCCGTCACTTCTTCCGGAGTCAAAGGGTTCTTGTCAGCCATAAACTTCCTGTCATATCAATCAGTCGAGCTCGTGCGCACGCGCACCTTCGAACTGCATTCGATAGTAACGGGCATAGGTGCCGCCACGGGCGAGAAGCTCCTCGTGCGTGCCACGCTCCACAACGCGACCATGCTCAACGGTCGCAATCTCATCGGCATGCTTAATGGTCGAAAGACGGTGGGCGATGATAATCGTGGTGCGGCCGCGTGCCAGCTCTTCGAGTGACTCCTGCACCGCCTCCTCGCTCTCGTTATCCAAAGCACTCGTCGCCTCGTCCAAAATCAGGATCTTGGGGTTCTTGAGAAACACGCGCGCGATGGCAACGCGCTGCTTCTGTCCGCCCGAAAGACGGCTACCGCGCTCGCCCACCACGGTGTCGTAGCCCTGCGGAAGCGACTCGATAAAGGCATCGATGTTGGCGCGACGGGCGGCCTCGGCGATCTCTTCTGCCGTAGCGCCCGGCTTGCCGTAGGCGATGTTCTCGCCAATCGTGCCGTCAAACAGATAGACATCCTGCTGCACCAGGCCGATGGCGCGGCGCAGGCTCTGCTGCGTCACATCGCGCACGTCCTGACCGTCGATGCTAATGGATCCGGTAGCCACGTCATAAAAGCGCGGCAGCAGCGAACAGGTCGTGGACTTGCCGCCGCCCGAAGGGCCAACCAAAGCGATGGTCTGCCCGGGCTTGATGGACAGGTCCATATGGTCGATAACGGGACGCTCGTCGGCATAGCCCTCGCCCAGCTCGACATCCTCGTAGTTAAAGCACACGTCGTGATACTCCACGGCGCCAGCAGTCACCTGCAGATCCGTAGCGCCCGGCTTGTCCTGGATATCCGGCGCGGTCGAGAGCACCTCGTCCATACGTTTAAAGCCGGCGATAGCCTTCTGATACGTTTCGGCCGAATTGACGAGCGTCTCAAGCGGCGTGCAGAACAGCGAAATATAGAGTGCAAAGGTCGCCATATCGACCGCCTGCAGCTGTCCCTGGGCGACCAGCCAGCCGCCCAGCAGCACCACGATCGCATAGAGCACACCCGAGAGCAGGCCATACGTCGCGGTATAGACGCCCATGGCGTGATACATGTTCTCCTTGGACGAAAGATAGCGATTGTTGGAGGCACGGAACTTGGCACGCTCGGTCTCCTCGTTGGCAAAGCTCTTGACCACGCGCATGCCCGCCAGAGAATCCTGCAGCTGTGCATTAATGCCGCTGATCTTCTTGCGGTTGTCGCTAAAGACCTCGCGCATGCGCATGTTCTGCCAAAACATGACGACCGCAAACGCCGCCGTCACCACGGCCATGGCAAGCGCCAGCACCGGAGCGATGGTAAAGAGGATCACAAACGAGCCGATAATCTCGATACCGCAGATGATGATCCACTCGGGTACGTGATGCGCCGCCTCGCAGATATCGAACAGGTCGTTGACCACGCGGCTCATCATGTCACCCGAGCTGTTGCGGTCGAAGTACGCAAAGCTAAAGCGCTCATACTGGTCGAACAGGTCCTCGCGCATTTTGGACTCCATGCGCGCGCCCATCACGTGGCCCCAATAGCTCACAAAGTAGCGGCAGGCGCAGCGGACGGCATACATCAGCACCAAGCCCACCGCGATCATGCCGAGCGCCTGCATAATGGCAGCCTGACCCTGAGTAAATAGCCCACCGGTCAAATTACGCAGAATAATAGGAAAAGCAAGGTCAATGGCGGCAAGCACCAGAGCACAAACAGTATCAGCAACAAAAAGCCCCATCTGGGGCTCGTAATACGAAAGAAACCTCTTCAGCATGTGATCCTCAAAGAAATATCAGCAACGTAAGGCCCTGGGACAAAGCAATCAGTAGTACTTGTCCCAGGGCTATCCCCACTCGTTAAAGCTCCGTGCCCCCAAGGCGGTGTGCGATGCTGTCGCAGGCCAAGGCGCCCACGACGGTCTTGGCGTCTTCGATCTTGCCGTCGAGTACGGCGTCGATCAGCTCATGCAGCGGCACCAGGTCCACGTTGACAAACTCGTCATCATCGGGGTTGGGCGCATCAAACTCGAGCTTGGTAGCCAAGTAGATGTGGATAATCTCATCGCAAAAACCACAGGACGTGACAATCGACGTCAAAAAGCGAATGCGACCAGCCCTAAAGCCCGTCTCCTCATGCAGCTCGCGCTTGGCGCAATCGAGCGGGTCCTCGCCTGGATCGAGCTTGCCGGCGGGAATCTCGACCGTCACGCGGTCGATGGCGGTGCGGTACTGACGCACCAGTACGATCTTGCCGCTCTCGGTCAGTGCCACAACAGCCGCCGCACCCGGATGGCGAACGATATCGCGGGCGCTGCGGCGACCGTTGGGCAGCTCAACCTCAAGACGGTGGACGTCGAGGATCTTGCCCTTCCAGGCGCACTCCTCCGAAAGAATCTTCTCGTGCAGCTCGGCATCGTGCGGGTCGTCATCGCCCAGCACCAGCGCCGGCTCGTCAGCGACCTCGCCACCAGGCTCGCCCTCGGCGTGCCCATACACGCGGCTGTCCTCTTCGACGATCTGCGCGTCCACGAGCTCTTCGTTCTTCTCGTCCATCCGTCTCATTCCTCTCGGATTTTAGGCATCCCAGGCGTCGCGGCCGCGCAGCGCGCGCAGGCCGATGTCGTGACGCAGGGTCTTGCCCTCAAAATCAATCTTCTCGCAGGCCTCGTAGGCAAGGTTGCGGGCGTTCTCAAACGTATCGCCCAGCGCGGTCACGGCAAGCACGCGGCCACCATTGGTCACGAGCTGGCCGTCCACCACGGCAGTGCCCGCGTGGTACACGGTCACGTTCTCCATGGCCTCGGCATCGGCGATACCGGTAATGACCTTGCCTTTCTCGTAGCTGCCGGGATAACCCGCACTCGTCAGGACAACGGCCACGGCCCACTCGTCGCGCCAGTCGAGTTCAATCTGATCGAGCTCGCAGTTGGCGCAGGCGAGCATGACCTCGACCAGGTCGTTCTTAAGGCGCGGCAGAACGACCTGCGTCTCGGGGTCGCCAAAGCGGGCATTGAACTCCAGCACCTTGGGGCCGGCAGGCGTGAGCATAAAGCCGCCGTACAGGCAGCCGCGGTAGTCGATACCCTCGGCAGCGAGCTCGGCCACGGTCTGCTCCATGACCTTCACCATGGTGGCGTGCTCCTCATCGGTCACGATGGGCACCGGGCTGTAGACGCCCATGCCACCGGTGTTGGGGCCCTTGTCGCCCTCGAGCGCACGCTTGTGGTCCTGCGAGGTGGCCATGGGGCGCACGGTCTTGCCGTCGGTAAAGGCCAGCAGCGAGCACTCGGGACCAACGAGCATCTCCTCGATGACCACGGTATTGCCGGCATCGCCAAAGGTGCCGCCAAAGCACTCGCGCACGGCCTCCTCGGCCTGCTCAAGTTCGGTCGCCACGATAACGCCCTTGCCCGCGGCAAGGCCGTCGGCCTTCACGACCAGCGGGGCGCCCTGCTCGCGCACGTAGGCGAGAGCCGAAGCCTCGTCGGTAAACGAACCATAGGCTGCCGTCGGAATGCCCGCACGCTCCATGAGCTGCTTGGAGAACAGCTTGGAGCCCTCCATCTGGGCGCCCTCGGCACCCGGGCCAAAGCAGGGAATACCCGCCGCGCGCACGGCGTCGGCCACGCCCGCCACGAGCGGAGCCTCGGGGCCAATTACCACGAGTCCGCATCCGTGGCTCTGTGCAAACGCCGCCACGGCCGCAGGATCGCAGTCGTCGAGAACAACGTTCTCGCCGCAGCTCGCGGTGCCGCCGTTACCCGGCGCGATGTAGAGCTTGCCGGCGCGCGGTGATGCTGCGAGCTTAGCTGCCAAAGCATGCTCACGGCCGCCGCTGCCCAACAACAGGATGTCGATGGTTTGAGTGTCCGCCTTCAAGGGTGCCTCCTCTATGGATGAACGGCCCGCTCCGCGCGAGCCCTTTGCAAGCAAATATACCCCTCGGCCGCCCGTCCGGGCTGCAAAGGGGTATATCGCAATAACCAAATAGTCCCGATTACTTCCAGAATCGGTTGATGATCTGCTCGCGACCAGCGCCAACGCCAATGAACGTCACGCGGGTGTGTGCCAGATCCTCGATAAACGCCACGTAGTCCTGAGCCTCCTGCGGCAGCTCGTCAAAGCTGCGGCAACCGGTGATGTCGCACTTCCAGCCAGGAAGCTCCTCGTAGATGGGCTTGGCATGCTCAAAGCGCACCTGGTGCTCGGGCACGCTCGTGTAACGCTCGCCATCGACGTCGTAGGCCACGCACACCTTAATGGTGTCGAAGGCCGAAAGCACGTCGAGCTTGGTCATGGCGATGTCGGTGAGGCCGTTGACGCGCGAGGCGTAGTTGGCGATGGGGCCGTCGAACCAGCCGCAGCGACGACGGCGACCGGTGGTCACACCGTACTCATAGCCCTCCTCGGTCAGCGTGTGGCCGGCCTCGGACTCATAGGAAAGCTCGGTGGGCATGGGGCCCGAACCGACGCGGGTGATATAGGCCTTCATGACGCCCAGCACGCGGTTGACGTTCTTCATACCGACGCCGGAGCCGGTGATGGCGCCGCCGGCGGTGCAGTTGGAAGACGTCACGTACGGATAGGTGCCGTGGTCGATGTCGAGTAGCGTCGCCTGGGCGCCCTCAAACAGCAGGTCCTTGCCCTCATCGATCATGTTGTTGAGCAGCAGGCTCGTCTCGGTGATGTAGGGGCGCAGGCGCTCGGCCATCGGCAGGTACTCGTCGCAAATCTGGTCCACGGTGTAGGTGGGCAGGTTGTAGATGAGCTCGAGCTCGGGGTTCACGCGGGCGAGAGCGGTCTCCAGCTTGTCGCGGAACAGCGCCTCGTCCAGCATGTCCTGCATGCGCAGGCCGATGCGAGCCATCTTGTCCTGATAGCACGGACCAATGCCGCGCTTGGTGGTACCGATGTTCTTCTTGCCGAGCTTCTGCTCAAAGGCGCCATCCAGATCGATGTGGTACGGCATGATGACATGCGCGTTGCCGCTAATCTTGAGGTTCTTGGTGGTGATGCCGTCGGCCTCGAACATGTCGATCTCCTCAAGGACAACCTTGGGGTTGACGACGCAGCCGTTACCGATCACCGACACGTGGTCAGAATACATGATGCCGGAGGGCACCTGGTGCAGGCCGTACTTCTTGCCGTTGACGACGATGGTGTGACCGGCGTTGTTGCCGCCCGAGTAGCGCACGACGGCATCGAAGTCGCCGGCGACTAGGTCGCAAATCTTACCCTTGCCCTCATCGCCCCACTGGGCACCGACCAAAACGGTTGACGGCATGTTTACTCCTTACATTCATGGACTGTCTACGCGCCACGCCGGCACGCAGAAGCACAAAACATTCCCAGTATACCCGTGCAACGGGCGCCTGTCCTACTCCTCGGCATGTGCCCCATCAAGCTCATAGAACTTGGTGGATGCCGGCAGGAACATCAGGTCGACGTCACCGATCGGGCCCGAACGGTTCTTGGCCACGACGATACGCGTAACGCCCTCGTCGGGTCGATCGTCGCGCGAGGCCTCGGCCTCGTCGGCGGAGCGGTCCAAGAACATAACGATATCGGCGTCCTGCTCGATGGAGCCCGATTCACGAAGGTCGGAAAGCTGTGGGCGCTTGCCGGTACGGGATTCGACCTGACGCGAGAGCTGCGACAGCGCGATGAGCGGGATCTTGAGCTCCTTGGCCATGATCTTCAAACCACGCGACATCTCCGAAACCTCGACGGTACGGCTCTCGGAGCGGCGTCCCGGCGGAGGACTCACCAGCTGCAGGTAGTCCAGGATGATGATTGCCTTCTCCTTGTTATGGAGCATGCGGCGGCTCTTGGCGCGAATCTCGGTCACTGTGGTGCCGGGCGTATCGTCAATCAGAATATCGAGCTTGGACAAGGTCTGCGTGGCCTCGTTGATATTGGCCCACTGCTCGGGGCTGATGCGGCCCATGCGGAAGTCACTGATCGAGATCATGGCGTAGGCGCAAATCAGACGCTGGGCAATTTCCTTGCCCGACATCTCCAGCGAGAAGAAGCCGACGGTATAACCAGCAGCGGCAGCGTTGAGCGCCAGATTCAGAGCGAACGACGTCTTACCCACGGCAGGACGGGCACCGATGATGATGAGCTGGCCTTCGCGAAAACCCATGAGCATGCGGTCGAGCGACGGGAAGCCCGTGGGCACGCCCGCAGCCTGGCCACCGGCCTGGCACACTTCCTCGGCCTCGTTATAGGCCTCGACCATAAACTCGGTCAGCGTCTTGTAGCTCGACTTGACCTCGCGTGCCGTGACCTTGAGCAGCTTGCTCTCGGCCAGCTCGACAACCTCTTTGGTGTCGGTGGGGGCGTTATATGCCAGCGCGTTGATCTCGTTGGTGGCGCCGATCAGCTCACGCAGCATCGAATCGCGGCGAACGATGGCGGCATGGTGCTGCCAGTTGACGAGCGACAGGGTCTGACCCATCAACTCCAAAATGTACGCTTCGCCGCCCACGGCATCGAGCTTGTTGATGCTTCGCAGGTAATCGATCAGCGAGATGGAGTCGATGGGAATGCGGCTGTTGTACATATCGACCATCGCGGTATAGATGGTCTTATGAATGGGCCGGTAGAAGTCATCGGGCTGCAGCTCGACCTGGGCCTCCTCGACCACCTCGGGCGATAGCAGCATAGCGGCCAGTACATTGGCCTCTGCATCTTGGTTTTGGGGAAGACCCAACTTTGAGCCGCGGTCCTCAACCGTCAGCCCGGTCTCCCTATCGTCATATGCCATGAGCATCCTCATTCATATCGCTTGCGAGCATCCATAGTATCAGCCACGGTCCCAAAACACGCCGCACGCGGCCAATCATCACCGAACCAAACGGATGAACGGTCCTGTACACAGGACTTCGACGCGACGTTCACTATGACACTCACTCAGCGCAAAAAAACAAAAGGGCGCCCTGGTTTCCCAGAGCGCCCTTCTTAGAACAAGATTGTTGCGTTGCAGCAAATGCTACTCGGCAGCAGCCTCAGTCTCGACCTCGGCGGTCTCGGCCTCGGCGACCTCAGCGGCCTCCTCGACCTCAGCCTCGGCAGCGAGCTCCTCGGCGGTAACGCCGACGAGAACGACAACCTCGGCCTTGATCTCGCGGTACAGCGAGATGGCAACGGTGTGGGCACCGGCAACCTTGATGGGCTTACCGAGCTCGACGCGCTTACGGTCGATGTCCATACCGAGCTGAGCCTTGATGGCATCAGCGATCATAGCGGCGGTAACGGAGCCAAAGAGGATGCCCTCGTCGCCGACCTTGACGTCAACGGTGACCGTCTTGCCCTCGAAGGCAGCCTTGGTCTCGTTGGCGGTAGCCAGACGGACGGCCTCGCGCTTGGCGATGTTGTTGCGACGCTCGTCAAGCTGCTTGAGGTTGCCCTTGGTGGCGGCAACAGCGAGCTTCTTGGGGAACAGGAAGTTCTCAGCGTAACCCTGAGCGACCTCTACGACGTCACCCTCGCCGCCCTTGCCCTTGATCTCATCGAGAAGAATAACCTTCATGATGTGTCTCCCTTCTTAGCCGCGGTCGCGGTTGCCACGAGAGGAAACCACGGGGACGGTATACGGCAGGAGAGCCATCTCGCGGGCGCGCTTGATGGCGTTGGCGATGTCATGCTGATGCTGCGTGCAAGCGCCAGTGACGCGACGGGGCTTGATCTTGCCACGGTCGGTCATGTACTTACGGAGAAGCTGAGTGTCCTTATAGTCGATGAACTCAGTGTTCTCCTTGCAGAACTGGCAGTACTTACGACGCGGCTGACGTGCAGAAAAATCATTAGCCATGTCAAAATACCTTTCATTTGGCAACTTCGGCGAACCGAAGCCGCCTCTCACTCAAAAATAGGTGAACAACCCTTAGAACGGGATGTCCTCATCGTAGACGTCGACCGCGGGCGGCGTAGCCACCGGTGCGGCAGGACGTGCTGCGGGCGCGGGAGCTGCGGGGGCGTAACCGCCCTGATCGTAGCCACCCTGGCCACCACGGGAGCTCATAAACTCGATCTCATCGACGATGACCTCAAGCTTGCTCCGGCGCTGGCCGTCGCGCTCCCAAGAGCTGTAGCGCAGCTTGCCCTCGATCGCGACCTTGTTTCCCTTTGCCAGGAAACGGCTCACGGCCTCGGCGCGGGTGCCGAACATGGTGCAGTCGACAAAGTTGGGATAGTCCTCCCACTCGCCAGTCTGCGCGTTGCGGCGACGATCGTTCACGGCGACGCCAAAGGACAGAACCTGGGTTCCGCCGGCGGTGGCGCGCAGCTCGGGATCGCGGGTGAGGTTACCGGTGATGTTCACTCGATTGATGCTCATAACTCACTACTCTCCTCTTGGGGCACAAGCCCAGTCCAAAACGACAGTCTTACTCCTGGTCGTCGCGACGGACGATCATGTGGCGGACCACAGCGTCGGTGATGCGCAGGACGCGATCAAGCTCGGCGATCTGGGTAGGATCTGCGTGGAAGTTGATGAGGGTGTAGTCACCATCGGTGAGGTCGTTGATCTCGTAGGCGAGCTTGCGCTTGCCCCACTCGTCAACGGAGTCGACCTTGCCAGCGCCCTCAGCGATCGTGGTATCGATACGCTTCATAACAGCGAGACGAGTCTCGGGGTCGAGCGACGGGTCAACAAAGAACAGCAGTTCATAAGCCTTCATATTGTCACCTCCTCTGGGCAAATGTGGCTTCAGGTCGTGAAGGTGCGCCTGAAGCAGGAAAAGACTTGGTAATAATATCTTTCAACCTCCCAGGCTGCAAGAATATGCAGCTACAACCTCATGACCTCCACATATGCCCATACTCGCACGACGTTTCATGCGCATTCCAACCAAATGCCGACCAAAAGCTTGACGGATCTGTGGACAAGATACGGTGCCGTGGGGACAAGCTGAGCCAAGCCACAGGTCAACGGGCACAAGGCTGTGGTCGCAAAATGCATACCAGTGGTCCACAACACCACCCAAAGATTTTTATATTCATTGCCAAGTCACTTATGAATACCCCTTTTGAACAATTGAGTTGATCAACCACGCTGGTCGGAAGCCGTTTTTTGGCACTTCAAACCCCACTGCAACGCCAAGCGCGGCCGAGCGTTTTAAAAAATGCCAACTTTTCTGTTTGCACTTTGCGATTCCTCGTGTATACTGACTTTCGCATTTAACGGAGAGTTGTCCGAGTGGCCGAAGGAGCACGATTGGAAATCGTGTAGGCGTCAAAAGCGTCTCCAGGGTTCAAATCCCTGACTCTCCGCCAGTTAATTCCAAAGCAGGCCTTCGAGCCTGCTTTGTTTTTACCCCACGCGGAGGGGTGGCAGAGTGGTTGAATGCGGCGGTCTCGAAAACCGTTTGGCCTGTATAAGGTCACGAGGGTTCGAATCCCTCCTCCTCCGCCATTTTGGTTGAGAAAGCTCCCGAGAATGGGAGCTTTTTTGTTTTGAGTCCCCAACAAGCAAACACGGCGGAGGAGGAGGGATTCGAACCCGCCAGGGCCCGGAGCGTAAAGAAAACGCGCCCGTGGCGCGTTTTTAGCGCAGCGCGGTCGGCGCAAGCCGACCGGATAAATTTTGAGCGGAGCTCAAAATTTGGACATCCCTCCTATTCGACCACGCCCCCATCGCGTTCAGCATCAACCCGGATCCCCAAACATGGAACCTACGACCGTACCCAGTCCCGACCGTTTGCCGAGCAATAGGGTCGCAATCGGCGCCGAACATGTACTATGTACGGGCATTGTCTAAACCCGTAACTCAAAGGACCCCATCTTGCCCGTTGCCGCCGCTATGATCGTTACCGCACACGCCTCGGATGCCATGGTTGCCATCCCGTTTTGGCTCGAGATGTTCGCCGTCGTCGCGGCATCGATCTCGGGCGTGTTGGTCGCACGCGAGCACAAACTCGACCTGGTGGGCGCCGTCGCGCTCGCCGTGGTCTGTGGACTGGGCGGCGGTCTTTTGCGCGATATGACGCTGCAGGTGGGCAACGTCTACATCCTCAACCAACCGATGGCGCTCCCGCTCTCCATCGCCACCGCGGCCATCATCTACATCTTCCCGGCAATCGTCGACAAGCCCGAAAAGCTCATTCCCCTGCTCGATATCATCTCGGTGGGTATTTATGCGGCAACCGGCGCAGACAAGGCGCTGGTCTACGGCTTTGCGCCGGCGGTGTGCATCATGATGGGCTTTTTTACCGCGGTGGGCGGCGGCATGCTGCGAGATGGTTTTATGGGTGTGGTGCCGGGTATCTTCCAACGCACCAACTTCTATGCCATCGCGGCCATCGCCGGATCGGCAAGCTATGTTTGCCTTGTCATGAGCGGCTTGGTCAGCAATGTCGTCGCACTGGTCGTTTGCGTCGTGGTGACCATGGGACTACGTTGGCTGTCGCTGCGCTTTGATATCAAAAGCCCCACCGAGGATGACATCGCACGCTTTTTGCACCGCAAAAAGTAGGTGGCGCGGGCTCATCCTTCGAAATGCAACCGAGAGGTTCTTTTAGAGCGCCCACGCGTTGGGTACCCTGTTAGGTGCATGTCGAGCATCTGACGAAGGATTCACTATGCCCTGTAATCAATTCCCGTCGACCCAGCGCCGTAAAGCGTGGGGCCGCATCACGATCTTATTCGCGCTCATCGCTCTAGCGGTCACCGCGCTTCCCACGGCGTCGTTCGCCGGCACGGACACCGCAGGCAACGTGCTTGCGACCGACAATGACGCCAATTCGTCCGGCGTCGAAGGTGACCTGTACTGGGCAGGTCAGGCCCTCAACTTGGACGATGCGTCCATCGGCCGCGACATAATTGCAGCAGGCGAGAGCCTCTCCATCCGCGACTGCACGGTGGGCGGCGCCGTCCGCTTGGCGGCACGCACTATCGATATCGCCAAGACCACGGTTGATGGCAGCGTCACGGTCGTCGGTCAGCACGTTGTGCTCAATTCCGACAGCACCGCCAACTGTTTTTACGCGATAGGCGAGACGGTTGCCCTGCGCGGCTCTACCAAGTCGGCAGCGCTTGCGGGCGACACGGTGACCATCGATGGCACCGTCGAGGGCGATGTCGAGGTTTGGGCCGACAAGCTCATCTTGGGCAAGAACGCCCACATCACCGGCACCGTGAACGCGCACGTCTCCGAGGACCCCGAGCGTGCCGCAGGAGCCGAGGTAGGCGCGCTCAAGATCGACCGCACCGAGAACGAGGATACTTCCACCGTTAACGATGTCATCGGCGGTATCGTCGCCGCGGCACTCTCGACCTGCTTTGTCGCTCTGCTGCTCGAGCTCGTCTTTCCGCGCGCGACCGCCAGCGCCGCCGGCATGCTCCACCAGCGCCCCATACCCCTGTGGGTGAGCGGTCTTCTGGGCACGATTGCTATCGTCCCCGCCGTCCTACTGCTAATTATCTCTATCGCTGGTCTGTCGCTTGCCGGAGCCCTCTTGTGCGGCGTTATCGGCATCGCGTTGGTGTCGAGTGCCTTTGCGGGGTGCGCGATCTCCCGCATGGTCGGACACAACCAAAACCGCTACGCCATGGCAGCCGTGGGCGGCGTAATCGCAGGCGCCCTCACGGGGCTTCCCCTCGTAGGTGACTTCATCAGCGGCGTAGCCTTTGTCTTTATGCTCGGCTACGTTATCCAGATCATCTGGCGCAACGCCCACCTCAAGCCGCAGCAGCCGGCTAACATGCCAGGACTCCCCACCGCTTAGCCACCAACCACCACAAAGGTGCCAGGTTACTTTGCACCAACAAACGAAGCGGGGCACTCGGTCATGTCGACCGGGTGCCCCGCTTTTCTTGGAGGGTTCTCTAGTAACTTTTTCAAAACCAATGATCATCAGGTCGGTAGGCCTGTGCGTCACTCGCTACGGAGGCAGCACGCCATTAAGCAGGGGGGCAATTATTTTTCACGACGACCGCCTCCCCGCTTGATGACGAGCGCGACAACAATAGCCGCCACTCCGATGGCAGCCAAAGCCGCCACCAGCACCAACGTTCTATCTCCTGTCGAGGGCATAAAGCCTCGACTTGCTTCTTTGCTTGGAGTGTTGGGCACCGACAGTTCAATCGAACCCGTCCCGGCATCAGCGGTATCAACCCGCAGAGGGCTTTCGGCCGACACGGTCACCTTGGGCTTCGCGGCTGCAACCTGTTTAACGTCCAATCCCTCGGACGTAACCGTTACCGTTCGCTTGCCCTCAAAGGCGGTGTATCCCTTGGGAGCCGCGACCTCTTCGACGGTGTAGACACCCGCGTCCACACCGCTCAATTCCACATGGCCGTCCGCGCCCGTGGTGACGCACGCGGCGGCATCCGTCGACCACGAGCCGTCGGTCGTTAGGATGCGCCCGCGGTCATCGATGATGCGCAGCTTGGCGCCCGCGAGCGGTTTATCGTCCGAGCTTGAGCGCTTGATCAGACTGAGTCCCCAGGTGTAGGCGCACGCGTCATCGCTCGGCGTGCGGGTGAAGCCGGCGTCGCCGGACTGGTCGGCGAGAGGAGAGCGCGGGTAGCGCAGGCAGACCTCGTTGGGGTTGCCCTTGGTAGCGCCCCTATTGCAGCTGGCCCCCAACGGCGCATCGTAGACAGCAACCACGCGGGCGCCCGCGGTGAAGGCGTCGGCCCCGCCGAGCGCGGCGATGAGGTCGCCGGTGCGCACGGTGAAGGTCTTGCCGTCGGCCGCTACCTTGGTGGCGCACTGGGCCGTGATGTCGGTCCAGCCCTTCGCGGGCTCGGTGCCGACGCGGCCGTCCTTGCCGGCCGAGACGGCGTCAAAGCCGCCGTCCGCGCCCGCCGCCACGTACACGCGCATGCTCGCGGCGACCTTGGAGGGGTCGAGCCCCGCGCTCATGGTGTCGACGAACCGCACCGTATAGGTGTCGTAGGCGGTGAGCCCGGCCGGGACCGTGGCAGAGAGGCGCCAGTACAGGTCGTCGGCGACCGTGGCGTCGGCGGCCTTCTGCCAGGCGGCGGTGCCGTCCTCCAGCACGTGCTTGGCGACCTTGGGGGTCGCGGCCTTGGGCTTGACGGTGACGGCGCTGCCGCCCACCAGGGCCATGATCGGCGCGGTGCCGGCCTCGCCCTGGGAAATGGCGTCATCGTCGGCGACGATGAGCCAGTAGCCGCAGGGCAGCTCGGCCGTCGTGCCCGCGTTAAGGGCCACGGAAGGCGCACCGGCATTGTAAATCGCACGGGCAAGCTTTGCCGCTAGCGTGGTCGTCATGTGCCCGTCGGCATTCATCCATTCGGCAGCCTCTTGCGCCGTCGATGCCGAGTTATCAAGCCCTGCATCATGAAGCACGGGAAGGGCAGCTTGGCGAACCGTGTCATTCGCCCACGCTACATCAGTTGCGACCTTTTGGTCGGCATCGGCATCGTCGACAACGGTCGCCGAAAAGAGCTGGTACGCGTCGTAACGTGTCGCGACTGTACCGTCCACCGTAATGGCTCCGGTGTCGGCAGCACGGGCCGTTCCAGGGGCGATCGCAAAAGCGAAGACGACGGCCATGGACATCACCACGACGGCCAACATATGACGGAGCACTTTACTCACGACGACCACTCCGATCAAGATCACGATGGCGGCGAGCATGCATCCACGTCGCGGCAAAACACAGCATCGAAGCACCAGCTAAATACGTCATAGTCAAACCAGCCCCGCCCGCCTCAGGTAGCGTAGTCGAATACTTGTTGGTAAAGGTCGGCGGATCCTGAGAGCCATCGCCATAGGCAACTACGGCGTTGAGTTGGTCCGTGCCATTAGTTACCTCAACCGTGACTTTGCGCGGGGTCGTGTCATAGGTGATGTGATCTTTAACATGGTCGATGGCACCCTCGGGCTCGACCTCGGAGATGGTGTAGGTATAGATTCCCGCCTTGTTGTACTTGACGTCAAAGGAGACATTTCCCTTGTCATTATTGGTCACCGTCTGGAGCACTTTGCCCTCGGCGTCCTTAAGCGCGAACGAGAACTGACCTTCCCTGAAGGTTCCGCCTTTAAGCACTTTATTTGCTTTTATCGTCGCCTTGTCTTCAAGGGGCGCGTCATACACCCAAATCTCTGCATCTGACGTTATCTCCGTATCGGCATCAAGCAAAGATTTCGCCTTGTTCATGGCTTGCTCGTATTGCTCTTCGGGCGCATTGCCCTTGAGCAGAATCCATGTTGGTTGGGCGACGCGATATCCAGGAGGCGCCGTCGTCTCCTCGAGGCAGTAAAGCTTGCAGGAAGCCATGGCGTCCGAACTCGTTTCCGAACTCGTTCCAAAAGTCACACTTCCGTCAGGGCCGGTCGTTCCGTCAGAAAAAAACGTCTTTGCGCCCTCAACGCCGGCACTGCCCTGCGCCTTATCCATGTCAATCGCATAGAGCGTGAACGTAGCGTCAGCCAACGGCGCGGCAACGTCCTTTTCATCCACTTTGTGGACCACAATGCCGTGCCCCGTTCCGCCTCCCGATGCGCCGGCATCTATGTCATATTCACGCTCGTGTTTCACATACCCGCCTGCAACACCTTCAAGCTGCGCCTCGTTGGAAAGGGAAGCTGTACCAGACTCACCGGACAGAACTTCATATTCGACTTTCAGGTATTTCTCATCGGGAAGCCTCAACGTCAATCGCTGCTGCTTTCCAGCGCCCTCGCCAATCGAGTCAAGAGTCGCTCTGTATTTTTCTTTTGTCAGCACACGCCAATCGCCGTTATCGCACTCAGATACGCTAAGCGACGAGGGGATAAACGTACACTTAGAATCCATCACATCGAACAGATCGAGGTAGTCGGTTCCGACCTTTAAGTCTAGTGCCGATTCATTAACGAAAATCGTGTATTGAATTCGCTTGCTATTACTTACCGACGAACCTGTCTTTGACAATACGTCGTTCTTGATCTGTACGGTATCAGAGTCCGCCTTAAATTCTTTACCATCTGAGCTTGCGCTCGCCGAGTTCGTGAGCTCGCCGAGATTCTTTGACGTATCGACTACCGACCTTTTAACAGCAGTCGAATACGTCAGCTTTGCGTACCCTGTATTATTGCCCAGCTTTTCCGTTGGAATTGAAAACGCAACCATCTGGCGATCGACAGCAGGCGTCAGCAAGACATCCGAAACCTCGGTTTTTTCTCTCTCATGTTCCCATTCGCGGCCGGGCACCGCCGTCCCGTAGGGATTTGAATACAAAGAATATTTAGCCGAGCCGGGAATATAACTCATTCCCTCAGGAAGCTCATCTTTGACAACGACATCCTTGCCATTGAGCCTGCCAGCGCCATAATACTCACCGGCAGGCGTCTTAGCTCGATTGGCATAGACAGTCCAGTCGACAATCCACGCACCTTTGTCGTTCGAGCCATCCACTGATTTCCAGTCAAACGTCTCATCCCACCGTGCTTGCGAGCCGTCTTCATTTATTTTTACACTCTTCTCAACCGAAGGCTCCGCTTCGCCCTCAACATAGTAAAAGACAAAATCAGAATAGCCGCTAAACCCGTCGACAGAGGCGAAGTTGGAGTACCAACCAGGAAGTGCATCGGTCACCGTTTTATACGTAATAACCACCTCGGGGGACTTATCAAGCGCTTCTTTGACTTTATCCGTAATGGTTATTTGGATATTGCAGTTGTGTTGGTTGCTGTTCTGCGACGGATTTTCACCACCCGCAAACGTCCAATCGGTACCTTGGTCCAGTTTGGTACCCCCAATGGTAATTACATGTGAAGGGCCATCGGAGGTATCCGGCCCCATAGTCTGCTTCCAAGCCGCCAGCATGGTATCTTTGATAAGAATGGATGTTGGGTTTTTCGCATTTACGTAATCACGGAGCTCTACGCGTAATTGCCAAGTTGCTTTTCCGGTCCGAGATGCCTCATCCGGATTAAGCAGCGTTTTGCTAATGGTTTTGCCCGTCCAAGGACGGATGTAGTATGCGGTGCTTTCACCAGAGGGCAGACCGGAGTCTTCTTTTTTCACACTTGCCGTGTTACTAACTTTTTCGTAGGAATTCTCATCTTTCAGCTTAGTTTGATAGACGATGCAGTAGGTCGCATACCGATCGCCCTCTTTTGGATTAAACGTATAGCTAAATGAATCCCCTGACTCGCTCAGCATTTCCTCATCGATCTTTTGTTTTTCATCGGCGGTCTCGCCCCTGTAGACCGTATAGCTGCCAATATAATCCTGCTTGCCATCGAGCTTGTCGGTAAAGGTGTAGCCAGACATATCGGCCTTGAGAGATTCCCTGTTGAGCACAACCTTCCAAGTGATGACAGACGATGTTCCGGAGCCAGCCTCTTTTTGAATCATGTCGTATTGAAACGGTTCCGACGCCCCTTTAATCGTAAGAGATTGTTGGTGATTTGCTTTTCCCCAGGTTGTTTGCACACTATTCCTACCTTGCGTAGGTGTGCCATTAGAAAGAGACAAGTTCTTACTAACTGTCGTTTCGTAGGTAACGGTATGGTCGCCCTGAGAAAGGTTACCTAGCGGCAACGTTGCAGTTCGCTCTTCGATGCTCACGGACGAACCAAGAGGATTTCCATCGAGCTTGAAGCTGCTTTGCTCAAAGTCCAGGTAGTCACCGAGCGTATCGACCAGTTTTACATCCGTTGCGTGCGACGTAACACTCAGATTAATAGTCCAAGTTATCTTGGCATTTCCGGTACTGCTATCTTGGGAAAAGACACCTGATTTGTTTCCATCAACTGCGCCATCTTGAATCTCGATCGGCACAGTTTCGCCAACGCCTGGAAATTTCAGTTCGACTTTTTCGCCGTCATCTACATCTTTGTCTTTAAGCTCAAACTCGAAATTGACGCGCACATAGAGCGAAGAGGGATGACCGCTGAGATAGCTGGCATCGTAATTAAAAACGACCTTGTTATCCTTTATGTACCAAGTTCCCATCCTTTGTGCATTCTCGGTATCATCCGTCCTTAAGATACCGCCCTCGTTCTCGTTCACAACAATCGAGTCGGGAAAGGTATAAATCGTCTCAAGCCTTTCAGGTGTAGGCCCACAATTCTCATGAAAACGAGCTTCCATAAAACCGTAGATAGTATCGGCTGTCGTAATCGAGGGTGAGCCCTCTTTACCGAGAGGCTGCTGACGACCCTTATCGGCATACAGCCCAACCGTAACGTCCGCCGTATCGCCGTTGATCACAATCGGCGTCGGCGTCGTCACGTCCTCGGCGCGCACTGGGGCTGCACCGTGAAAAACAGCGGCGGTGAGGCTAATCAAAATGAAGATCAGGGCCGCCATACCAAGCGACCGCGAGCGGTGTGCGTCCATAGTTGTCCCTTAATTCCTACAACACAGTGTGGAATACGGCGAATCGTCGGATCGAACACAAGCCCCAACATCTACGAGAACCTACCTAGCGCATTGCAAGAACCCATTGGGGGCAACTTCTAAGACGGTTCGTCTATGCCACAATGCATAAAATACAATATAGATAACAGTCATGTAAACCGCTGGTAAAGACGTCTTTTAATGTAATACCAGTTGATATTTATCTGTTAACGGTTTTGTATCAAAGCGGTTATATCCTGTGGAATTATGTATATGTTTAAACAACTTTACTTTGGCTGGAAAGCCGCTCGGGGGATAACCTCCTCCACCGTGGTACAAAGTAACCTGTCCCCTTGCACCAAAAAGGGCGCCGACCATTGCGGTCGACGCCCTTTCTTATTGGCGGTTATAAGCCCCAGCGCTTATTTGTTGACCTGGCCGGCGCGGACGGCAGCCTTCTTGCGGTCGGTGGCGTTGAGCAGACGCTTGCGCAGGCGGATGTTCTTGGGAGTGATCTCGACCAGCTCGTCGTCGGCGATATACTCCAGCGCCTCCTCCAGCGAGAAGGTGCGAGGCGGCACCAGCTGGACGGAGATATCGGAGGTCGAGGAACGCTGGTTGCCCAGGTTCTTGGTACGGGCGATGTTGACGACCATGTCGCCAGCCTTGCTGCGCTCGCCCACGATCATGCCCTCATAGCACTCGGTGCCCGGCTCAACGAACAGCTGGCCGCGCTCCTGCAGCGTGCCCAGAGCGTAGGCGACGGCCTTCTCGGTGGTCATAGAAATCATGGCGCCGTTCTGACGGTTGCCGATCTCGCCGGCATAGGGACCATACTCCAGGAAGGTGTGGTAGAACACGCCCTCGCCGTGGGTGACGTTCATGATGCGGTTCTTAAGACCCATGATGCCGCGCGTCGGGATTTTGAACTCGAGGTGCGTCACGATGCCCGAGGTGTCCATGCTCGTCATGATGCCGCCGGAGGTACCGAAGACCTCAACGACCTTGCCCGAGTACTCGTCCGGGCACTCGACGACGGCCTGCTCGACAGGCTCCATCTTGTTGCCGTTCTCGTCCTTCTTAAACAGAACGCGGGGACGGCCGACCTGGAACTCAAAGCCCTCGCGGCGCATGGACTCCATCAGGACGGACAGGTGCAGGATGCCGCGGCCAGAGACCTCGACGCCGCTCTTGTCCTCGAGCTCCTCGATCTTCATGGTCACGTTGTTCTCGGCCTCGTTGAACAGGCGCTCCTTGAGCTGACGGGCGCCCACGATGTCGCCGTCGCGACCGACGAGCGGGGAGGTCGAAGCCTCAAAGACGATGGACAGGGTCGGCGGGTCAATCTCGATGGGCTCGAGCTCGACGGGGTTCTCGGGGTCGGTGTAGACATCGCCGATATCGGTGCGTTCAATACCCACGACAGCGGCGATATCGCCGGCGCCGACTTCCTGGCACTCGGTGCGGCCCAGGTAGTCGAAGGTAAAGAGCTGCTTGACGGTAGCGGTGGCGCTGGAGCCGTCGTTCTTCACAACCAGGATCTGGTCGCCCTGGTGAATGGCGCCGGAGTACACGCGACCGATACCGATGCGGCCGACGAAGTTGGAGTGGTCGATGGTCACGCACTGCATGGCCAGCGGGGCGTTCTCGTCAACCTCGGGCGCGGGCATGTCGTCGATGATCATATCGAGCAGCGGATACATGTCCATGTTGCCGTCGTTGGGGTCAAGACGGGCAAAGCCGTTCATGGCGCTGGCGTAGACCACGTGCTCCATGGCGAACTCAAGCTGGTCGTCGGTGGCGCCCAGGTCGGCCATAAGGTCGAGGCAGTCGTTGTAGGCCTTCTCGGGGTTAGCACCCGGACGATCGATCTTGTTGATGACGATCATAATCTTAAGGCCGGTGTCGATAGCGTGACGCAGCACGAAGCGGGTCTGGGGCATGGGGCCCTCAAAGGCGTCGACCAGCAGCAGGGCGCCGTCGGCCATACGCAGCACGCGCTCGACCTCGCCGCCAAAGTCGGCGTGGCCCGGGGTATCGATGACGTTGATCTTAACGTCCTTGTACTCGATAGAAATGTTCTTGGCGAGAATCGTAATGCCGCGCTCGCGCTCCTGGTCGTTGGAATCCAGGACGCGGTCCTCGACCTGCTGGTTGGCACGGAAGGCGTCCGTGGCACGCAGGAGCTTATCGACCATCGTCGTCTTGCCGTGGTCGACGTGGGCGATGATGGCGATGTTCCTCAGATTGTCTACGCGCATGTAGTTCCCCTATCTTCTATCCATATACAAACGGCACGCGTATGCGACCCGCCCAGCGATGCAACGCTCAGCGGGAATATTGAGCCTTTTACCGAAAACTCGTTTATTTTAGCGATTTTAGATGAGAGGGGTTTCCTCACCTGCAGGTTCAGGGTCGCTCCACATAAAACCATCGCCGGCGCCCATGCCCTCATACAGCACATATGCCGAAAAACCACTCTCGAGCGTGGTTTCGAAGAAGCTCACGAGCAGAGCATCGTGATAGCCGCCGTCAATCTCGACGCAGCCGGTGTAGCCGATGGCATAGCGGGCGATACGGCCCAGGCCCTCGTCCTTAAGACCCATCTTGTGCTCGGAAATAAAGTTGGTGGCCGCCTCCAGGCACGCCTCTTCGCCGTCCTCGTCGAGCGCCGCCAGATATCGGTTGGAAGCAGCGTCCTCAATCGCCACAACTACGCCCGGATTCTCGCCGGCGGCAAGGTCGTCCAAGAACGCACCAATCAGGTCACACACCATGGCGTCGAGCTCGGCGGAGACGTTACCGGCGTCCTGCATATCCTGTGCCATCTTTAGACCTTCCCATCGAGTCTGGCGTCATTACAGTTCTTGTGCCTCGGCGGCAATCTTAGCGGCAGCGTCGCGGGTGCGCATCATATCCATCGCGCGCTTGTCGAGCACCTTGATCTGACTGGTCAGCATGACCGCATCGACCACACCCCAGATCACGAGGCCCGTAGAGATCGAAAACCCAAGCGCACCAACTGTACCACGAAGGCGCGAGCAGATTGCCGCGACAAGGGCGGAGACGACAACCATCTTGATAAACGAGCCGCGGCGTTCGCGAAGCGTGCGGGCCTGCGTCACATAGGCAATGCGAGCCGCCTCAGAAGCCTCCGAGCGCATCTGGGCCTCGCGCGCAATGGCCGCCGCCTCAGCCGACATACCGCCGGCCATCAGCGAACGCTCCGCAGCCTGGCCGCCCCACATTTAGAAGTCATCGGGGGAGAGCGTATGGACGAACTCGTCGAACTTCTCGAACTCCCGCTCGTCGTCAACTTCCTCGGCATGGGCAGAAACGGTGCCCAGGCGATTCATGATGTCGTCCTCCACAAACATGGGGGCATTGCTGCGCACGGCAAGGGCAATGGCATCACTGGGACGCGCATCGATCTTATGCTCGTTGCCATCGGCCAACACGACAACCGTCGCGTAAAACACGGGCGGCTCGGCGCGAACGATTTCGATGCGTTCGAGCTTGGCACCCAGGGCGCCAACAGTATCGAGCAACAGGTCATGGGTAATCGGGCGCTCGGCGCGGCCGCTATCGATGCCGCGGCTGATGGCAGCGGCTTCAAACGAACCAGTTTGAATGGAAAGGGAACGCAGTGGCGCGGGCGAGTCCGATTTGCTGCAGCGCTCGCGAAGCACGATAAGCGATGGCACGGGACCGGCGGCCATGACGATGGTCTCTATGTCGACACGAACCATGGAACACCTCCGGTACGTAGCGGTTAACACGCGGCAAGGTCGCCGCATTGAATAGCTATACTACCCAATCTTTCGCACAGCACACAAAACCAAAATGAGATTTATCGCAGACAAGAAAAAAGCCCCGAGGCAACGCCCCAGGGCTCTTCACAGTTTTGATGGTGGACCTGACAAGATTCGAACTTGTGACCTCCCGGTTATCAGCCGGACGCTCTAACCAACTGAGCTACAGGTCCATCATGGTGGAGGTTAGGGGGATCGAACCCCTGACCTCAGGCTTGCAAAGCCCGCGCTCTCCCAGCTGAGCTAAACCCCCACGGAGACAGTAATAAACACCCCAGCGGCGACTCGGCTCTCGCTGGGGTGTTTATTGCGAAAGAAAGTGGTGGACCTGACAAGATTCGAACTTGTGACCTCCCGGTTATCAGCCGGACGCTCTAACCAACTGAGCTACAGGTCCATCGCGCAAGGGATATATTAGACGAGTCGTTACGCGCGCGTCAACAACTTTTTTGAAAATCTTTGGGAGGGGTGGTCGCTGGGCTGGCGAGATGGTTTTGGTTTGCTGCTCGGACAGTCCTGCGCAAGACGAAGGCCACATTAAGTGGCCTTCTTTGCGTGCGGAACTCGCGACAAACCAAAACCACCTCGCCAGCCCAGCGACCATGGGGTCCGAAGGTTTTCAAAAAAGCGGTCGGCGCGCAGTGCGCCGACCGCCGATATATGGGGTCTGATATTTTCTACCAGCTAGGGCCTCTTACTCGTCTAGGAGATCCTCTGGCATGTCGTTGCCGTCGCCTAGGTCGACTGGAGTCTCTTCGGAAGCAGAGCCGTTTTCTGTGGCTTCGCCTTCGGGCTTTTCCTTGGCTGCCGTCATGCGGGCGACAGCGCATACGCGGTCGTTGTCGTCGACGGTCATCATCTTGACGCCCTGGGTGGCGCGGCCGGTCTGGCTGATCTCGTCGGTCTTGACGCGAATGACCGTCGCGCCCTCCGTCACGATGAACAGCTCGTGCTGCGGGCCCACCGTCTTCATGGCCGCGAGGTTACCCTTACGCTCGGTCATTTGAATGGTGTAGACGCCCTGACCGCCGCGATTCTGCTCCGGGTAGTCCGCGACCGGCGTGCGCTTGCCGTAGCCGCGCTCGGTGATGACGAATAGATCGCCGTTGCCGTTAGTGACTTCCATGCCCAGAACGCTCACGCCGTCCTTCAGACCGATACCGCGAACGCCGCTGGTATCGCGGCCGGTGGCGCGCACCTGCTCCTCGGAGAACATGATCGCCTTGCCCGCGGTGGTGGCCAGGATAATCTTGTCGCCCTCGCGCACGCGGCGCACGTTCAGCAGCGCGTCGTCGTCACGCAGGTTGATAGCGATCAGGCCGTCGCGACGGCTGCGGTCATATGCGCTCATCACGGTCTTTTTGACCATGCCGCTCTTGGTGGCAAACATCAGGTACTCGTCGGCCGGGAACTCGCGGCAGCTGATGACGCTCGCGATCTTCTCGCCTTCCTCGAAGGGCAGCAGGTTGACGATCGCGGTACCGCGCGCCTGGCGCGTACCCACCGGCAGCTCGTGCACCTTCAGGCGATAGACCTTGCCCTTGCTCGAGAAGAACAGCACGTACTCGTGCGTGGACGCGATGAACATCTCGTCGATAACGTCGTCCTCTTTGAGGTTGACGCCCGATACGCCCTTGCCGCCGCGCTTCTGGGCGCGGTAGGCAGCCACCGGGATACGCTTGACATAGCCGGTGTGGGTGATGGTCACGACCATGTCCTCGTCGGCGATGAGGTCCTCGACATCCAGGTCCTTCTCAACCTGGCTGATCTCGGTGCGGCGCTTGTCGCCAAACTTCTTGGAGATCTCGCGCATCTCTTCCTTGATGACGCCCAGGATCTTCTCCTCATGCGCCAGCAGGTCCTCGTAGTAGGCGATGGCGCGGCGCAGGCCGTCCAACTCTTCTTGGATCTTGTCGCGCTCCAGGCCGGTCAGGCGGCGCAGCTTCATCTCGAGAATGGCCGTGGTCTGCTCGGGCGTAAAGCCAAAGCGCTCGATCAGGCGGCTGCTGGCCTCGGAGTCGGTCTGCGAGGAGCGGATGATGCTAATGACCTCGTCGATATGGTCGAGAGCCATCAGGTAACCCTCGAGGATATGCGCGCGGGCCTGGGCCTTCTTAAGGTCGAAGCGGGTGCGGCGGGTAACGACGTCGACCTGGTGGTCGATGTAGTGCTGCAGCATCTCGCGCAGGCTCAGGCATTTGGGAACGCCGTTGACGAGTGCCAGGTTGTTGGCGCCAAAGGTCGTCTGCAGCGAGGTGTACTTATACAGATTGTTGAGCACGACCTGCGGAATGACGCCCTTCTTGAGCTCGATGACCAGACGGATGCCCTTCTGGTTGGACTCATCGCGCATATCCGAGATGCCCTCGATGCGCTTGTCGTTGACGAGCTGGGCGATCTTCTCCTGCAGGGTGCCCTTGTTGACCATGTAGGGAATCTCGGTAAAGACCAAGCGGCTGCGGCCGGTCTTGGTGGACTCCACGTGTGCCTTGGCGCGCACGGTAATGGAGCCGCGACCGGTCTCGTAGCTCTGCTTAATGCCGGCGCTGCCCATGATGATGGCGCCGGTGGGGAAGTCCGGACCGGGCATGATCTGCATGAGCTCGTCGACGGTGGCGTCGGGGTTGTCGATCAGGTAGCAGGTGGCCTCGATCGCCTCGGTGAGGTTATGCGGGGCGATGTTGGTGGCCATGCCGACGGCGATGCCTTGGCTGCCGTTAACCAGCAGGTTGGGGAAGCGCGCAGGCAGCGCCACGGGCTCGGCGAGCGATTCGTCGTAGTTGGGCTGCCAGTCGACGGTATCCTTCTGCAGGTCGCGCAGCAGTTCCATGGCGGGCTTTGCCAGGCGGCTCTCGGTGTAACGCATGGCCGCCGCGCCGTCGCCGTCGATGTTACCGAAGTTGCCGTGACCGTCGATGAGCGGCGTGCGCATGGAGAACCACTGCGCCAGGCGGACCATGGCCTCGTAGACCGCAGAGTCACCGTGCGGGTGGTACTTACCGATAACTTCGCCGACCGTCCAGGCCGACTTTTTGTGTGGGCGGTTGGGGTAGATGCCGCTCTCGTTCATCGCGTACAGGATGCGGCGGTGTACCGGCTTTAAGCCGTCGCGCACGTCCGGCAGGGCACGCGCTGTGATAACCGACATCGAATACTCGATGAACGACTGCTTCATCTCGCGACCGAACTCCGAAATCTGGAGCTGGCCGCCGTTGATGTCCTCGCCGGCCGAGGCGCCACGATCGACTTCGCCAAAGCTCTCCTCGAGCTCACCGTCGTCGTCCTCTTCCTCATCATCATCGGCATCGGGGTTATAGGCGTCCGGATCGCCGTCCTCGCCCTGCTCAGCACGGGCAAGCAGGCGCTTCAGATCATCGGGCATACCGGCATCGCCGGCCTCGTCCATACCCTCGTTATTGTTGATATCGTCTGCCACGTTACCTCCTCTTAAGCGTCAAGGAATCGTGCATCATGTGCATGCTTCTCGATGTACTCGCGGCGATAGCCGACCTCGGAACCCATCAGCTCGCGCACGGCGCGGTCCGCCACCACGGCGTCCTCGATCGACACACGCTGCAGAATGCGGGTCTTGGGGTCCATCGTCGTCGAGGCAAGCTGTTTGGGGTCCATCTCGCCCAGGCCCTTGTAGCGCTGGACGGTATAGCCCTTGCGCTTTTTGGTGATCTTGCCGTCCTTGGCCTTGCCGTCCTCGTCGTTATCATCGGGGTTCAGGCCCAGACTCTGGATGGTATCGCGTAGGATCTCGTCTTCGGGCTGGCGGCCGTTGGGATACACGTAGTGGATCTTGTTGCGCACCTTAATGCCAAAGATGGGCGGGCAGGCAACATAGACGTAGCCGGCATCGATCAGCGGACGCATGTACTTGTAGAAGAACGTCAGCAGCAGGATGCGGATATGCGCGCCGTCGACGTCTGCATCGGTCATGATGATGATCTTGTGGTAGCGCGCCTTGGTGATATCGAAATCGCCGCCGTCGCCGGCACTCGTCGTGACGCCGCAGCCGATCGCGGTAATCAGCGACTGGATGGTGTCACTCGAGAACGCGCGATGGTCACCAACGCGCTCGACGTTCAAAATCTTGCCGCGCAGGGGCAGAATCGCCTGGATGTCTCGGCGACGGCCGTCCTTGGCCGAACCGCCTGCCGAGTCGCCCTCTACGATGAAGAGCTCGGTCAGCTCGGCATCGCGCACCGAGCAGTCAGCGAGCTTACCGGGCAGGGACGCCGTCTCGAGCAGGCTCTTGCGACGGGTCGCTTCGCGCGCCTTGCGGGCGGCGTTGCGCGCCTTGCAGGCCTGTTGCGCCTTCTTGACGATCTCGCGGGCGGGCTTGGGATGCTCCTCCAAGTAATCGGCGAGGCCGTCGGTCACGATCTTGAGCGTCAGCGCGCGCATATAGGAGCTGCCGAGCTTGGCCTTGGTCTGGCCCTCAAACTGCGGATCGGGCAGCTTGACCGAGATAACGGCCGAAAGGCCCTCGCGCACATCGTCGCCGGTCAGATTGGCGTCTTTTTCCTTGAGCAGGTTCTGCTTGCGCGCATAGTCGTTGATCACGCGGGTGAGCGCGGTGCGGAAGCCCTCAAGGTGCATGCCGCCCTCGGGGGTGTAGATGTCGTTGGCAAACGACATGACGTTCTCGCCGTAGCCGCTATTCCACTGCAGGGAAACCTCAACCTCGCCCATCTTGGCCACAGGTGCGTCCGGGTCCGATTTGCCCTCGATGTAGATAGGCTCCTTAAAGGCCTCGGGGACGTCCTTGCCCTCGTTAAGGAACTTGACGAAGTCGATGATGCCGCCCTCGTAGCAAAACTCCTCCACGTGGGGAGTAGACTCGCGCTCGTCAGTCAGCACGATTTTGAGGTTCTTATTGAGGAACGCCGTCTCCTGCAGACGGTTGTGCAGCGTATCGAAATCGTAAATGCAGGTCTCGAAGATCTCGTCGTCGGGCCAGAAGGTGACGGTGGTGCCCGTCGAATCCGAGGTGCCCACGACCTCCATCTTCTTGACGGTCTTGCCGCGCGAGAACTCCATCTCGTAGGTGTTGCCGTCGCGACGAACCTGAACGACCACGCGCTTGGACAGTGCGTTGACGACGGAGATGCCAACGCCGTGCAGGCCGCCCGAGACCTTATAGGCCGAATTATCGAACTTACCGCCGGCGTGCAAAATCGTCATGACGACCTCGAGCGTCGGGATCTTTTTAACAGGGTGCTCGTCGACGGGGATACCGCGCCCGTTGTCGACGACCGTGATGGAGTTGTCGGCGTGGACCGTCACCTGGATCTCGGTGCAGAAACCGGCCATGGCCTCGTCGACGGAGTTGTCAACGATCTCCCACACCAGGTGATGCAGACCGCTGGCGCTCGTCGAGCCGATATACATGCCCGGGCGCTTACGAACGGCCTCGAGACCTTCGAGAATCTTAATCTCGCCGCCATCGTAATCGTTTTCGTTTGCCACACGTCCTCCTTCAGTCAAGAAAATGTGTACAGCCTTACTAGTTTATCGTAAAAAAATACCCTCGGGAACGAGGGTATTTGGCTCTACAAGGCCACCAGATGCGATTTAAGGCTCTTTTTTGCTTTGCACGCCCTTGGCCCACTCGGCACTGGCTCTCATGGCGTTCTCGAGGGCCTCGCGCAGTTTTTGGTCTTCGATGGGCGCCACTTGGCGCTCAATCTCGGTGCGCTCGGCATCGCTGAGGTCGGCGTGTGGGGCCGGCGGGCGCTCGGTCGCCGCTGGGCGAAGGCGCTCCTTGGCGGCGGGCGGCGTGTGACCGGGCGCGGTGGTTTTGAACACCAGGCCATCCACATGCGCACCGGCGCGCTCCATGCGCGCGCGGATGATCTCGCGCAACAACGTCATTTCCTGCGTCCACGAGGGCGAGTCGAGATATACCAGCAGCTCATTGGACTCGGGCAGGTAGCGCAGGCCCGTCACATGCCGCCCCTCGCGCGTGCCCGAGCACACCGCGTTCCACGCGCGATAGACCGCGCGCGACTCCTCGGCGGCCTCCATCTGCGCACGGCGCTCAGGGGTCGCAGCCGCCAGGATGCGCTGGCGCTCTGCGTTCAAAAAGCCACTGAAGGCGACCGTTTCGCTCTCGCGCTCGTAATTAGCACGTCTCACCCATGCTCACCACCTTGGCTCGATCAAGCAGGTCATCGGTAAAGTACCCCAGGTTGGTCGTGGTTATGACCGTCTGGATATCATCGCCGATCAGCCGCAGGAAAGCACCGCGGCGTTCGCCGTCGAGTTCGCTCATCACGTCGTCCAAAAGCAGCAGTGGGGCGGTGCCCAGGACATCGCGAGCCACGGCCACCTCCGCCACCTTCCAGGCCAGAACCAACGTTCGCTGCTGACCTTGGCTGGCAAATGAACGGGCGGAGCGACCCGCCACAGCAAACTCAATCTCGTCGCGATGCGGTCCCACCAACGTCACGCCGCGGCGAATTTCCTCGTCGGCGTGCTCATCAAGGGCAGCCAGCATGCGCTCGTACGCCCAGCCCTTCAGCTCTTCGCGATCATCAACCTGGGGCAAATCCCCCAGCGTGGACGCATAGGACACGTTGGCGGCTTCACCGGACGCCACTTGCCCGTAGGCAGTACGCACATGGCCCGCCAGCCGGTCGAGCAGGGCCAACCGGTGCACGAGCAGAGCCGCGCCCGCGCGGGCAATCGAATCGTTCCACGCGCCGAGCATCTCGCGGCAGCACCAGGCCTCCTTGAGCAAGGCGTTACGCTGGGTCACGCAGCGACCATAGGTGCTCACAAGATCGGCATAGCGTGCGCTCAGTTGCATGCCAAAGTCGTCGAGGGCGGCGCGGCGCACACTGGCGCCTCGCTTAACCATGTCCAGATGGTCGGGGCAAAACAGCACGCTCGGCAGAACCCCGCGCACACCGGCGGCAGAGCATCTCTTGCCGTTGCGGCTAAACGAGCGTTTACCGTCCTCCGCGCTCAATCCCATATCAAGTACGCGGCCGTCGCCCTCGAGCCTCAGCTCGATCTTGCACGAGCCCACGCCATCATGGACGAGCTCGGCTGCGGTCGGATGCCTAAACGAGGCGCCGCTCGTCAGCAGCTGCAGCGCCTCTATGAGATTGGTCTTTCCCGCCGCGTTGGGTCCCGCAAGTATCGTCACGCCCTCGTCCAGGGCAAGACGATAGCTCTCGAAACTGCGGTAGTGCGCGACGGAAAGATCGCGGGCGAACATGGTCATGGCGCAGCGCTAGATGCGAACCGGCATGACCAGGTACAGGTAGTTGATCTTGTCGTAGGACTTGAAGATGCCCGCCTGCGAGTAGCTCTTGAGCTCCAGCGTGATCTCCTTCTCCTTGGACAGGGCATTGAGGCAGCCGAAGATGTAGTGGTAGTTGAAGGCGATGGTACCCGACTCGCCCTCGGCCTCGACATCGATCGTCTCCTGCGCAAGGTCCTGGTCATTGGAGATGGAGGACAGGCCCATCTGCCCGTTCTCGACATCGATCTCGAACTTGACGGCGGGGTTGGCGCTCGCGATAACGGCCACGCGCTTGAGGGCGGCGTTAAAGGCGGCGACGTCGATCTTGACGCTCGTCACGCACGAATCGGGGATGAGCTGCTTGTAGTTGGGGTACACGCCCTCGATGCGGCGCGACACGTAGGTGGTGTTGCCGGCCTCGAAGACGACTTGGGTGTCGGTAGCCCCGATCATGATGGTCGCCTGGCTGTCCATGATGTTCAGCGCGTCGTTAAAGGCGTCAGCCGGAACGTTGAGCTCAAAGGAGCCTTCGAGGGTCGAGGTCTCGACCTGCGTATCGCACACGGCCAAACGGAAGGAATCGGTCGCCACCAGGCGCACGGTGTTGTTCTCGACCTTCATGTGCACGCCACCCAGGATGGGGCGGGCCTTGTCGGTCGAGGTGACGCGCCACACGCGGCCGACCATCTCGGACAAGATATCGGTCGGCAGTTCCACGGCGCTCTCGATGGCATAGGCCGGAAACTCGGGGAAGTCATTAGCATCAAGCGTGTTCAGGCGGAAAGAGCTCTTCTCGCAACCAATCAGCACCTGGCGCTCGGACAGCTCAAAGGTGACCGGGGCATCGGGGAGGGTCTTGGTGATATTGGAGAGCATCTTACAGGGGATAACCATCTCGCCCTCTTCTTCGACATGCGCCGCGATGCGATGACGGATCGAGATGGTGTAGTTAGAGGTCTGGAATTCCAAGATGCCGTCTTGGGCCTTGACGAGCACGCCCGACAGGATGGGAAGGGTGGATGCCGAAGCGACACCCTTCATAACGACGCCGATGGCTTGTGTAAGCGAGCTCTGGCTGACGGTGAACTTCATCTTTTAATACCTTTCTATAGATATAAATATCTTAATAATAGTAATAGCACTGACGAAACTGTTGATTACTCCCAAAGACGCAGGTCAGACCCAGAAAGAGAATCGACAGCAGCCTGTGTGCAACAGGGGTGGTTTTCCACGTTCAAAACCTGCGCAAAACTTTTCATCACCGCGGGTTGGGTTTTAGACACCTTATGCCCGTGGTTTCGACAAGTTTTCAACAGGTGTCTCTATTTCCCTACGAGCGCAGTGTAATTTTATCGCGCAGCGACTTGAGGTCTTCGGTGACGGTGCGGTCTTCCTGGATCATCTTCTGGACCTTTTTGTAGCTCGTGCTGACGGTCGAGTGGTTGCGGTTGCCAAATTCGGCGCCCACCGCCGTGGTCGTCATTTCGCACATCTCGATGGCCAGATAGATAGCGATATGGCGTGCTTTGGCGATATTGGCGTTGCGACGCGGGCCGATGAGCTCCTCGTGCGTCACGCCGTACTGCTCTTCGATGACGGACTGAACCGTCTGGACGTTAATCTTTTTGGCCGATGTGTCGAAGTACTGGCTGGCGATGGCGTCGATATCGTCAAAGGTGAGCTCCCCGCCCTCGCGCTCACGGTCGCCCGCCTCGCCGGCGCAGCGCTCGCAAAAGCTCTCGAGTTCGCGGATGTTGGTGCCCGAGACCTCGGCCATGTGTTTAAAGTGCTCGTCGGTCAGGTGTCCGCCGTCGCCCCCATAGGCCGCCAGCAGTGAGTCGTCGCCCGCCTCGGGAGCGGCGACGATGGTGTTCTCGTAATAGCGCTGCAAGATCTTGTATTTCATCTCGTAGCTGGGCTCTGCGACCAGGCAGAGCATTCCGGCGTTGAAGCGGCTGGTCAGACGCTCGTCCATGCTCAGGTCCTTGGGGGCGCGGTCTGCCGCGATGACGACCTTCTTGTTGTTGCGGATGAACTCGTCCATGAGCTGGAAAAAGTAGTCCACACTCGCGCGCTTGCCGATGATGTTTTGGATGTCATCGATGATGAGCACGTCCACGCCGTGGTACGCCTGCATGATGGGGGCGTTGCTCTTCTTTTGACGGTCGAACTCGGTCATCAGGTCGTCCAGATATGCCTGGGAGTTGGCATACTTGACCTTGATCTCGGGCGACTTCTCGGCGAGCTCGTTTTTGATGGCGAGCAGCAGATGGGTCTTGCCCAGCCCCGATTTGCCATAGATGAACAGGGATGTGCATGTGCCGCGCTCGTCCGCGAGGGCGGCAAACTTGAGTGCCGAGCGATAGGCATGGCTGTTCTCGGGGCCGTAGACAAAGTTCTCAAAGGTAAATTTTGAGTTCGCGGCGAGCGGGGCTCCATCCGTATTCTGCTCGGCCGGCACGGTCGGTGCTGGCATGGGTGAAGCGGGGGCCGCAGCTTGCGTGGATTTAGTCGGCGCTCCGCCCTTCATCTGGTTCATCATGCGACGAAAATCGTCGGCCGAGAGCGTGTTCTTGATTGCAATGCCCGAATCCGCGCCCGCCGCTGCGTCGTGAGCGATGGGCATGTGCGTGACGGGTGCGTTCGTTGACGTCGCCGCCGCGCTCGTCAACGGTGCCATTGTTTCACGGGAAACATCGCTGTGCTGGTGCTCGATTGTCGGCACAGCGCCTGCGGAGGCCGGCACCGCCGGGGAAGCAGCGGGAGCCGTGGCGGGCGCCGTGGCGGCAGCGGATTCCGTCGCGGCGCCTTGCGGTGCCACGATGTCGAGAGCAATCGGTGCAAAGGCGATTTCTTCCAGATAGGCCTCAATAGTCGGCTGATGCTTTTTGAGCTGCGCGATGGCAAAGCGCGAGGGGGCCTCGATCGTGAGCGTATCTTCGGTCAGGCTTATGGCGCGCGATTGCCCCAGCATGTTGATGAGGCGTGCATCTTGGCCGTCGCGCTGGCAAAAGGCGATGGCATCCCCCAGGATGATGCTTGCTTCCTCGTCCACTGTCTCTCCCGTTCTTTAGCTCTGAGCTCGCACGCGAGCGGCGCCGAGTTCGGTCAGATGGTATTTCTGGCCATGCTTGATGACCAAGCCGGCCTGCGCCAAGTCATTGAGCGTGCGTGACCAAGTGGGGGCCGAGTTTCCAAACGCCCTCGCAAGATCGGTTGCGCCGCACGCTTGATTTTGCGCCAGATAGCCCAGCGCGGCGTTGCCGCGATCGCTTACGAACACGTCCGGTTGTGGCTGTGCATACTGATTTACTGCATTAGGATACATCATTTGAGCTGCTGGTTGTTGAGAACTCTGCGTCGGCGGCATTTGCTGTTGAAAACTTTGAGGCCACTGTTGGTAAGGCTGCGGAGGCGTCTGCTGGGCCCAGGGGTTGTACTGCTGCTGCGGCATCTGCTGGTACGGCTGCTGATATCCCTGCTGGTACTGCTGCGGGAACTGCTGGCCATACCCCAGTGGCGGCATCTGCTGATATGGATATCCCTGTTGGTACGGCTGATAGCCCATTTGCTGGCCACCCGGCGCCCCCGTCGCCTGCTGCATTGCTGCTGCATCCTGATCAGCCAGCGGCATGGCCTCTGGCATGTTTGGCGGCATCGACATAGATGCCGCCTGGGGTTCTTGTGTGGGAAGCATTCCGGGCTGCTGCATCTGTCCCACGGGGGGCTGCATCTGCTGCGTTGCCACGGGCTGCTGCGCAAACGCTCCCGGCAGGGGATATGTGGGCTGCTCCGTCTCGGGCCGCACGGCAGCGCCGCGTCCGCCGGCACGCTCGATTTCCTGCACGCGTTTAGGGTTCAGGCTTACCGTAACCACGGTGCCGTTGCCCATGTTGTCCTCGATGGATACGGCACCGCCGGCGTTTTCCAAATACTCCTGCACCATGGGAAACCCTGCTCCGGTTCCACGGATATAGCGCTTCATCTTGCTGTTTGCGCTGGTAACGCCAAAGTCGAAAGCACGTTCCTTGTCGTCGATGCCGGGTCCTTGGTCAGCAAAGCGGATGGTGTCTCCGCCGTCCAGAATCGAGATGATGGGCTCGGCAAAGTGTGCGTGGATAAAGTTTTCGACAATCTCGCGGATGACCATGAGCGAGATATGGCCACCTTGTTCTTTCATGCACTGGTAGACGGTGTTGGTCGTCTCTTCCAAATACGTGCGGACATCTTGCGGATCAATGACGATCACCCGCGGTGTCGACAGCATGTCGTCATAGACGGCGATGCGCGCGGCGTACATGGCTTTTGGCGCCTGCGTGGTCGTCTGCTCGCCTTCCGCACGCTCTTCGCGCACGCCGGTGATGTGCTCGTTGTCGGGTGCCGGGTCTCCGGAATCGACCATGGTGTAAAAGTCGTCAGACATGCCGCTCGCAATCTTTCAAAAGGTTTCGAACAAATAGTAGCTCACCGTGCAACGTTTCTCATCTTTCGACAACTTTTCAAAACCTGTTGAAAACTTTGGAAAACTGGTGAAAAGTTCTCAACATTGCCAACATGACCTGTTGAAAACTCGATGAAATATCGTGAAAGGTTGCCATGAGGCGCAAATTTCGGTTGTGCTTATGGGGGAACCGTGTGAACTGCGCAACCTTTTACCTTTGATTTCTTGACATTTGAACATTGATTTCCCTACAATCTTCAAGCTCACGTGTCTATATCTGCGTCCGCGCCCCCGCGGACACTCGAAATGCAGCAGGAGGAACTTAAGATGAAGCGTACGTATCAGCCTAATAAGCGTAAGCGTGCCAAGACCCATGGCTTCCGTGCCCGTATGGCCACTAAGGGTGGTCGTGCCGTGCTCGCCCGTCGTCGCGCCAAGGGCCGCAAGCGTCTCACTGTCTAGCAGCGATACACACATCTCGCATGAAGACTATTAAGTCTCGGCAAGATTTCGAGCATGTGTTCAGTCAGGGGCGTCGTTTCAATCACCCTCTGATTCGAATGACCATATGTGAATCGGTTGGCGAAGGCGACTCCGGAAGGGTCGCCTTTGTTGGTGCTAAACGGCTCGGTTGTGCTGTCGTGCGCAACCGTTCTAAGCGTGTGATGCGCGAGGCCGCCCGCAGCTGTGGATTTCCCGTTGCGGGTTATGACATCATCTTGTTCGCAACTCCCAAGACGAGGGTTTCCTCGCCGCAGGAGATGGACAATGCATTGCGTTCGCTTATGAAACGCGCCGGCGTTGCCGGGGAGGAGCGATGAGCAATCACGTTTTGCGACGTGTTGCCATCGCTCCTATTCGCATATATCAACAGGTTATTTCGCCCTTATTGCCTGACGCCTGCATTTATTACCCAACGTGCTCGCAATACGCCGTCCAGGCGATTGAGAAGTACGGTGTTTTGAGAGGCTGCTGGCTTGCCGTGAGGCGCATCGCTCGCTGCAATCCCCTGCACGTCGGCGGTTATGACCCTGTGCCCTAGCGGGCACTCGCTATCGGAGGAAAACTTACATGTGGGATTGGATCGTTAACATCCTTTTCGAGCTGCTCAAGCTCATCCAGACCTTTGCGGTCGACTGGGGCCTGTCCATCATCATCCTGGTGGTCATCATCCGTCTGCTGCTGACGCCGCTTATGCTCAAGTCGACTAAGTCGACGGCGCGCATGCAGGTGCTGCAGCCCAAGATGCTCGAGATCCAGGAGCGCTATGCCGACGATCCCCAGCGTCAGGCCGAGGAGATGCAGAAGTTCTACAGCGAGAACAAGTTCAACCCGATGGCTGGTTGTCTGCCGCTGTTGATTCAGATGCCTGTCCTGTTCGCCCTCTTTACGCTGCTGCGTAACCTGCCGGACTACTTTAACGACGGCACGTTCTCGTTCTTTAATATTCTGCCCGACCTGACCACCACGCCGAGTGCCTCCTTTGCCGATGGCTTTATGGTCGCGTTGCCTGCGCTGGTCTGCCTGATCCTGTTCGCCGTCCTGACCCTGATTCCGCAGCTCTATATGTCGCGCAACCAGACCGGCCAGCAGGCTCAGAGCATGCGTATGATGGCCGTTGTCATGACGGTCATGATGCTTTGGATGGGCTGGAGCCTTCCCGTTGGTGTTCTGCTGTACTACGACGTCTCGTCTGCTTGGCAGGTTATCCAGCAGATTTTTGTGACGCAGAAGGTCATCGACAAGGCGAAGGCCGATGAGGAGGAGCGTCTTAAGAACGCGCCGCTGCAGGTTGAGGTCACTCGTCGCGAGAAGAAGCCGCGCCCGCACAAGAAGAAGTAACGGGATATCAATCTTATTTAGGTACCTAACTTTTGGAGTACGTTATGTCTGAAGAGATCATCGAGGATATGCTTGAGGAGGTTGCCCCGCAGGTCGCGGGCGATTATCCCGAGATTGCACAGCGCTACAAGGCTGGTGAAGAGCTGACCGACGAGGAGCTCGACACCATTGCCGATGTCGCGATTTCCATCCTGCGTTCCATCCTTTCGCACTTCGATGCCGCCAACTCTCCTATCGATGAGTATGAGGGCGACGAGGGTGAGCTGATTCTGGATGTAACGGCTCCCGACCTTGCTGTTCTCATTGGCCGTCATGGTCGCACCCTTGATGCCCTTCAGGTTATGTTCTCTTTGCTAGTGAGCCGCAAGCTCGGCTTTAGGTATCCGGTTGTAGTGGACGTCGAGGGATACAAGAGCCGCCGTCAGGACAAGGTTGCCTCCATGGCTCAGTCTGCTGCCGAGCGTGCCATCCGCACTCATAAGAGTGTTTCGCTTCCGCCCATGAATGCCTATGAGCGCCGACTGGTTCACATTGCACTTCGTGGCAATGATGCCGTCGATACTCATTCTGAGGGTTCCGACCCTGATCGCCATGTGGTGATTGTTGCTCGATAGTCTACTCGAGCTTATGCTAAGGGGACGTGGTTTCCACGTCCCCTTTTTTTGTCAAAAGTTCTCGATACACTGATTTTTGTCAGAAAGGAGCTTTCGTTGTTAGTACTTACTGATCGGCAAGCTGACGAGATGTTGACTCGTCTAACTTCCTATTGCAGAGAGTATTCCTTGAGCGTATCTGATGTTGAATTGAGGAAATGTATTCAGCATTTGGATTTGGTTCTGGAAACAAATAAGTCAACTAATCTCACCCGTATTCTTAACGTAGAAGATGCTGCGGTACTTCATATCCTCGACTCACTTGTTTTGCTGCCCTATATCAATAAGGCTCCTGAGGGAGCTTTGCTCGATATGGGGACAGGTGCGGGCTTCCCTGGTATTCCGTTAACAATAACCACGCATCGTAAAGCTACTTATATTGACTCTGTTGGTAAGAAGGTTGATGCCGTCAATTCTTTTGTTCATGCTCTTGGGTTGAAACATACTCATGCGATTCATGATCGTCTTGAAGAATATGCTCGAAGCCATAAGAAGCAGTTCTCTGTCGTAACCGCCCGCGCACTGGCTCCTCTACCGATTCTTGTTGAGTATGCAGCTCCGTTCCTCAAGGATGGAGGACTATTTGTTATCACCAAGGGCAATCCTTCGGATGAGGAGCTTGCTTCCGGCATGTCAGCAGCTAAGATTTGCGGCTTCACTTTGCTTCTGAATGACGCAATCGATTTGCCTGAGGGCTTGGGCCACAGGGAGTTTATTGTATTTAAGAAGAGTCATCCAGCATCTGTTTCATTGCCTCGTGCAAATGGCATGGCAAAGAAGAATCCGCTTGCCTAGATGTTTCACGTGAAACATAATGGATACTAACAACTTGCAGTGTTTCACGTGAAACATGGCGGTTGATATCGAATCGGAATGTTTCACGTGAAACATCCTCCGTTTGACAGCTTTAATACACACCAGGAGGGACCGTGGGATTTCGCGACGTTAAGCGTTCTAAGAACGCAAAAGACACGCGTATCATTGCAATCATCAATCAAAAAGGCGGCGTCGGTAAGTCAACGACGGCTGTAAACCTTGCAGCAGCACTGGGCGAGCAGGGTCGTAAGACACTGATTGTCGATTTTGATCCGCAGGGAAACAGCACCAGTGGATTTGGAATTGAAAAAGAAGACCTTGATCACTGCATCTATGATGCATTGTTGAATGATGTGCCGGCAGAATCGCTTGTTCTTGATACAAATTGCAAAAAGGTATTCGTAATTCCAGCTACGATTCAGCTTGCAGGTGCCGAAATTGAGCTCGTAAGCGCAATTGCTCGTGAAACCCGCCTCAAAGATTTGCTTGAGCCGATTCAGGACGAGTTCGATTTTATTTTCATTGACTGTCCTCCTTCGCTCGGCCTGCTTACTATCAATGCCTTGACCGCAGCAGATAGCGTTTTGATTCCAATCCAGTGTGAGTATTACGCACTCGAGGGCGTTACGAAGCTGCTTGAGTCAATGAAGATGGTCAAATCACGTCTGAACAAGGGCTTAGACACCTATGGCGTGCTTATGACCATGTATGACTCACGTACCTCTTTGTCTAATCAGGTTGTTGAGGAAGTTCAATCGTACTTTGGTGATAAGGCGTTTAATACGCTGATTCCCCGTACAGTTAAAATCTCTGAAGCTCCGTCTTTTGGAGAACCGGTAATTACCTATGCACCTCAAAACAAGGGTGCAAAAGCGTATATGAACCTTGCAAAAGAGGTGATCAAGCGTGCCTAGTGTAAAGAAACGTGGCGGATTGGGACGTGGACTCAATGCTTTGGTCTCAGAGGCCGAGTATGAGACCGGTGGTTCGGCTGCATCGGCTTCGAATGCCGCATCTGAAACAAAACTACCTATTGAGGATATCGTTCCCAACCCTAATCAGCCGCGAATTCACTTTAACGAAACTGAACTTCGTGAGTTGAGCGAATCAATCCAAGAACATGGCGTCTTGCAGCCGCTTTTGGTTCGCAAGCATGGAAACGGCTATGAGATCATCGCTGGTGAGCGTCGTTACCAAGCGTCAAAGCTTGCTGGTCTTGAGGAGCTGCCTGTCATCATTAAAGATGTTAATGATGAAGAGATGCTGGCTCTTGCTCTGATCGAAAACCTTCAGCGTTCTGATCTGAATCCCGTCGAAGAGGCTAAGGGCTATCGCCAGCTTATCGATGCCAGCGGTATGACCCAGGAGGCATTGTCGAAGGCAGTCAGCAAGTCACGCTCTGCAATTACAAACTCGCTGCGCCTTCTCGATCTCCCTGAAGTTGTTCAGCAGATGATTTTTGAGGGCAAACTTACTGCTGGTCATGCACGTGCGATTCTTGCAGTTCCCTATGAGGACGCTCGAATTCGACTTGCAGAGAAGGTTGTTGCAGAGGGCCTTTCCGTAAGAGCGACAGAAAATCTTGCTCCGTTGTTTTCTGCCGGAGAGACACCTAAGACGCCGAGGCCTGCAACGCCTCAGTCTTTTAAAAAGGCTGCCCGCGTGCTTCGTCAGGTTTTTAATACCAACGTGCGTGTTAAGAGCTCGCGTGGAAAGAATAAGATTGAGATTGAGTTTAAAGACGAGGAAGAGCTCTCTCGTATTCTTGGTGAAATGATTCAGTTTGATCAAGGAGGCCAAGATGAGGAATAGGATTTTAACTGCGATTGCATTGGCGACGACTGTCGCGGCTGGTGCCTTTGCTGGCTATAAGATCGCGACAGACGATGAACTTCGAGGTCGTTTGCTTCGTAGTGCGCAAGATATTGTCGATACATCCAAGAAGAAAATGGATGTTATGACAGAAGATGTTGCCATGCGTACGGCTCAGGTAACGAAGAATCCCAAGATTAATCAAGGTTGGGTTAGTAACCAATGGGAAAATGTAGGCTATTAGGTACCTAACAATTACTTAGCATATTTTGAGGGGTCCTTGTCTGATTCACGAGGCAAGGACCCCTTATTTTGGCCGTAAAAAATGGGACAGGTAGCAGCTGATTCAAAATTAAGGTCAATAAATAAAACGGCCCCGGTTGCATCTCCTGTAACCGGGGCCGTTCGATGTTTCACATGAAACGTTTTGGGGTGCGACTCCCCTATGCGTTCTTCTGAACTTTGAAGCGCTGCTTCAGCTGTCCGCAAGCGGCGTCAATATCGTTACCACGGGAGTTACGAATCGTGGTCTCGATGCCACGGGACTCAAGACGACGCTGAAGATCCTCAACCTTATGAATCGGCGACGGCTTGAGCGGGCTGCCCTCGATGTCGTTAAGCTGAATCAGGTTAACGTGGCACAACGTTCCCTCGCAGAAGTCGCAGAGCGCCTGCATCTCGGGATTCGTATCGTTGACGCCTTCGATCATGGCATACTCATAGGTCGGGCGGCGGCCAGTCTTCTCGGTGTAGAGTTGAAGCGCCTCGTGAAGGCGAAGTAGCGTGTACTTCTTAACACCGGGCATGAGCTTATTGCGTGTCGACTGGATGGCGGAATGCAGGGAAACGGCAAGCGTGAACTGCTCGGGGATGTCGGCAAATTTGCGAATACCGGGAATAACGCCGCTGGTAGAGACGGTGAGGTGACGAGCACCGATACCGATGCCATCGGGGTCGTTGAGGATTCGCAACGCCTTGAGAACCTCGTCGTAGTTGGCAAACGGCTCGCCCTGGCCCATGAAGACAGCGCTCGTGACGCGCTCGCCAAAGTCGTTGGATACATGAAGTACCTGGTCGACGATCTCTTGAGCGGTCAGAGAGCGCTTGAGGCCGTTGAGACCGGTAGCGCAAAAGGCACAGCCCATGCCGCAGCCTGCCTGGGTGGAAACGCAGACGGAAAGCTTGTTGCGACGGGGCATGCCGACAGTCTCGACGGAAATGCCGTCGTGGTACTCGAGCAGATACTTGCGCGAGCCATCTTTGGAAACCTGCTTGGTGAGTTCAGTCGGCGTATCAAAGGCAAAAGCCTCTTTAAGCTGCTCGCGGAAAGCCTTGGGAAGGTTGGTCATGTCGTCGAACGAACAAACGTTCTTCTCAAAGACCCATTCGATGAGCTGCTTCGCGCGGAAGGCGGGCTGGCCAAGCTCGGCCACGAGCTCGCGAATATCGTTTTGGCTCAAGTCGCGAATGTCCTGAGATTTAGTCCTGGGATTCATGGAAGCCTTTCGATTTTGGGGAAACGTAGAGGGTATCGCTACAATATGGTATCAGCTGCAGAAATTATAGAGGAGGAGTCTGCCCATGCCGGGTAAAAGCCTAGAGAACATGCACGTAGCGGTCTTGGCGGGCGGTCATTCCGCTGAGCGCGAGATCTCGCTCAATTCGGGAAAGAACGTCGTGGTTGCCTTGAAGGAAGCCGGCTACACCTCGGTGGAGCTGCTCGATACGGCCGCTGATGACTTTATGGTAACCATGGCAACCGGGGGCTTTGACGTGGCGTTTATCGCCATGCACGGTGCCGGCGGCGAGGATGGTGCCATGCAGGGCGCCATGGAGACCCTGGGTATCCCCTACACGGCCTCGGGCGTGCTTGCTAGCGCCTGCGGTGCCGACAAAGAGGTCTCTAAGCTCCTGTACGCCAAGGCGGGCATTCCCATTGCCCCCGGCCTTGCGCTCGAGGTGGGCGATGAAGTCGATATCGATCATATCGTCGAGGTTTGTGGCGAGCGCAGCTTTGTGAAGCCGGCCGTCAACGGTTCCAGCTATGGCATTTCCCTGGTCCATGAGCCCTCCGAGCTGCCCGCGGCAATTGCCAAGGCGTTTGAGTACGGCGACAAAGTGCTGGTCGAGAAGTGCATCGAGGGTACCGAGATCACCGTCGGCGTGTACGGCGAGGACGACGTGCGCGCCCTGCCGATTGTCGAGATTCGCAAACCCGAGGACTGTGAGTTCTACGATTTGGACGTGAAGTATGTCGACCCTACGGACATCCATCGTATTCCGGCGCAGATTTCACCCGAGAATTACGCTCGCGCTCAGGAGCTTGCCTGTGCTGCTCACAAGGCCCTCGGTTGCCTGGGCATCTCGCGCAGCGATTTTATCGTGAGCGAGGACGGCCCCGTCATCCTCGAGACCAATACCATTCCCGGCATGACCGATACGTCGCTGTATCCGGATGAGATTCGCCACACCGACGACATGACGTTCCCGCAGGTCTGTGACAGCCTGATCCGTATGGGCCTTCGTCGAGCGGGCATTGCATGCTAATCGAGGACGCGGTTTCGTCAGGAACGCCGCAGTTTGTCATCGACTCCTATGCCACGCTTGCCGAACGCGCCAAAACGCAGTCCTTCGGCCTTATCGAGGAAGATGTGATTGTCCTCGATACCGAGACCACAGGTCTTTCGGTTCAGGACAACGAGCTGATCGAGATCTCGGCGGCCCGCCTTTCGGGCCGCGAGATCGCCGACCGCTTCGATACCTTCGTGCATCCCAAGCAGCTGATTCCCGCCGAGATTACCGAGCTCACGAGCATTACAAATGCCGATGTGGCAGATGCCCCGTCGGCCGTTGAGGCCGTCGCTGCTCTCGCTGATTTTGTCGGTGGTTGCCCGGTGATCGCACATAACGCCACGTTCGACCGCTCGTTTATCGAGTCGGTCAAAGGCGGCGTCAACGTGAGCGATATTTGGATCGATTCGCTGGCGCTGTCGCGCATCGCGCTTCCGCGCCTGGCCTCGCACAAGCTGTCTTTTATGGCCGATCTGTTTGGCTGTGACTCGGTATCACACCGTGCCAATGCCGACGTCGACGCCCTGTGTGGCGTATGGCGCGTGTTGCTCGTGGCGCTCACCGACTTGCCTCAGGGCCTCATGGCGCGCCTAGCCGACATGCATACGGATGTGCCTTGGTCCTATCGTCCTATCTTCTCATTCTTGGCGGGGCAGAACCCTGGTTCTATCTTCTCTCTCAGCGCCGCTCGTGCTGACGTTCTCAAGGCCGATCGCGCCGACGATCGGGTGGACGCCGACGAACTGCCGGTCCTCAAGATGCCGAGTCGTGAGGAGATTGAGGCAGACTATGCGCCGGGTGGCCTGGTCAATCGCATGTATCCCACTTACGAGCCGCGTGATGAGCAGATCGCGATGGCGCTCGAGGTCCGCGATGCGCTGGTCACGGGCACACATCGCGTAATTGAGGCGGGCACGGGCGTCGGCAAATCGATGGCCTATCTGGTGCCTTTTGCCGAGGCAGCACGCCGTAACAACATCACGGTTGGTATTGCGACCAAATCGAACAATCTTGCCGACCAGCTCATGTACCATGAGCTGCCAAAACTTGCCGAGCAACTGGACGGTGGTCTGTCATTTTGCGCTCTCAAGGGCTATGACCACTATCCGTGCCTGCGCAAGCTTGAGCGCATGAGCCGAGGCCAGGTCGAGATTACCACCAAGCGCGATCCGGCGGACACGCTCACGGCGGTCGCGGTCATTATGGCGTACGTCTGCCAATCAGCCGATGGCGACCTCGACTCGCTCGGCATTCGGTGGCGCAGCGTCAACCGTCCCGACTTTACGACGGCCTCGCGCGAGTGTGCTCGTCGCCTCTGCCCGTTTTTCCCTGATAAATGTTTGGTCCACGGCGCTCGCCGTCGTGCGGCGCATGCCGATGTGGTGGTCACCAACCATTCCCTGCTGTTCCGCAATGTCGCGGCCGAGGGCAGGATTTTACCTCCGATTCGTCATTGGGTAATCGACGAGGCCCATTCCATCGAGCGCGAGGCGCGCCGCCAGTGGGCGCGCGTGGTGTCGGCGGACGAATCACGCGTTCTGTTTGAGCGCCTGGGTGGCTCGAGCACCGGCGCGCTAAGCCAGGTTTCCCGTGATTTGGCAACCTCCGAGGGCTCTACGCTCTATTTGGGCCTTACTGCCAAGGCGACGTCGACGGTTGCGCGCGCGAGCATGGCAATCGCCGACGTGTTCGATGGCGTTCGCGAGCTCGGCCGCCGTGCGCGTGGGGGTTATGACAATGCCAATCTATGGATTGGCCCCGAGCTGCGCGAATCTGACGACTGGCATGATTTCTTACAGTCGGCCTACACTGGCATCGACGCATTGGAACAGGCTGACAAGAGCGTCGACGCGCTGGTGCAAGCCGTCGCCGCCGACAAGCCCGAGGTTGTTGTTGACCTGGGTGATATCTCGCGTCGCCTGCACGAGCTGGTCGAGAACCTCAAACTCATCATTGATGGCACCGATGAACACTACGTGTATTCGCTGCAGGTCAATCGCAGGCTGCGTGCCGGCGGAGAGTCGATGACCGCAGAGCGCATCGACATTGGCGAGGCCTTGGCAACCGAGTGGCTGCCCGAGGTTCACACGGCTATCTTTGCCTCGGCGACTATGACGGTGGCCAAAAGCTTTGAACACTTTAACCATGCGGTCGGCCTCGATCGCATCGGTGCTTCAACATCCTCATCGCTGCACTTGGACTCGAGCTACGACTTCGATTCGAACATGGCTGTAGTCGTTGCGGGCGATATCCCCGATCCGCGCGATCGCGAGAGCTATCTTACGGCGCTCGAGCGCGTGCTGGTCGACGCCCATCTTGCCATGGGCGGATCGGTGCTCACGCTGTTCACCAATCGGCGCGACATGGAAGACCTGTACGCCCGCGTTGAGCCCAAGATGGCCCGTGCGGGTCTGGAGCTCAACTGCCAGCAGCGCAACTCATCTCCTCGTCGCCTGCGCGATCGGTTTATCAACGAGCCGACCTCGTCGCTTTTTGCGCTTAAGGCCTTCTGGGAGGGGTTCGACGCCAGCGGCGAGACGCTGCGCTGCGTCATCATTCCCAAGCTGCCGTTCTCGAGTCCCACGGACCCGCTCTCGTGCGAGCGCAACCTGCGCGAAGACCGCGCTTGGGCGCGCTATTCACTGCCCGAGGCGGTGCTCGAGGTCAAGCAGGCGGCCGGCCGCCTTATCCGCTCGTCGACCGATTGCGGCGTGCTGATTCTGGCCGACCCGCGCCTGGTGACGAAGGGCTACGGAAAGAAGTTCTTAACGTCGCTGCCCACGAGTTCCTATCAGCGCATCGAATCGGCACAGATCGGTCACTATCTGCAATTGTGGCGTGCACGCCACGAGCGGCGGCGCTAAAGCGGACAGACGAGGGCTTTTGCCATATCGCACAGACGCTTTGACAGGGTGGGGTCATCCAAGATGCGGATGGCTCCGCCCGCTGCGATTATCTGGCTCAGTAGCCAACGCTCGGAGCCGTAATGCACGGTTACCGTTGCCATGTCTGCCTCGCTGCGCTCGATTAGAGTGATGCCGGCCCAGTCCAGATGCTCCGCCGTATCGAATGGCATCAAGAGCTTTACGCTACGGTGCGTCCGGGCAAGGGAATCGTGGAGGGATGCGACGTCCGGTGCGTGAGACACGACGGAGTCTTCCGTCAAGGCGAGTCCCTCGATTCTATCCATGCGATAGGTGCGCTGCTCATCGACCGCGATGTCCCAAGCAATCAGGTATGTTTGGTCGCCGTTTGCCGTAATGCGCAAGGGGTCGACCAGACGCTCGCGTGGCCGCGCATCGTCCATCGAGCGATACGAGATGCGGCAGCGAACGCCGTCCTGAATGGCGCAGCTCAGCTGCTGCCAGTGCGACCCGTGGTTGACGGTGTCAAAGACGCGCTGGTTATAGCCGAGCTCTTCGGGTAGAAGAGCATGCCGAATCCGAGATGCCGTCTGCGGCTCGATCCCCAACGATTCAAGTTCGTGGTTGAGCACAGCGCCCTCGGCGGCACTCAGGCGCAGCGGTAGCACACGCCCGGCGTCACCGGTGAGGACCACACGCTCGCCGCGGCATTCGCAGATGATGCGCGCGCCCGATTCTCGGTCCGCGAGCGTCGAGACGATCTCGAGAATCTCGTCGAGCGACGCCCCCGTGATGTCAAAGCGGCTGCAAATCTCGGTTCGTGTCATGCCGCTCTCGCCGGCGGCGTAGAGGGCCTCCATGATGTCGATGGCGCGCGAGAGTCTCTGCTCGCTGGTGAGTTTACGCACGGGCATGCTCGTGCACCGTCCTTTCAATGAGGTTGTTCCACGCCTGCTTGAGCGATTCGGGGGCCATGGGCCTCATGCCGTCCATGGCGTGGGCCATGCAAAATGAGGCGGCGGCTTCAAGGTCACGCACGTCAACGGTCCAGGTCCATCCCGCATCGGTGTGTGCGAGCTCACCTCGCCCGCGCGTGAGGCCGTTGATCATATCGATCTGCGTCTGAGGACCGAACGAGAACGTGGCTGCAACGGGCGGTCGGTCGGCAAAATCGAATTCAAAGAACAGATAGTCGTTGAGATTGAAGTCTGCAGGGATGGCGTAGGTCTTCGAAGGACGCCAAGCGCGAACGATACGGTCGCAGCGGAATGTCCTGATGTCGTCGGTGGCATTGTCGAGGCCGCAGAAGTACGCCACGCCCTCGCGCTCGAACATGCCGTAGACGCAGACGGTACGTTCTTTCTGCTCGCCGCGTCCGTTCTGATATAAAAATCGCAGCGCGCATCGCTCGGCAAAGGCGCTCCATACCGCATCGACGGTGGGAGAGCGGCGAATCGGTGCTTCGTCCACCGCCGACATGCCGGTGAGGTAGGCAATTTTGGAGCGAATATCGGCAAGCGGCGCGGCAAAGGTGGAAGAGCCGGCCGCTAGCGTCTGGTCGATGGCGTTGAGTAGGATGTCGGCGTCGTCTGCGGTGATGAGGCCACCTGCTGCAAACGTGTGCTCGCGGTCGATTGTCCACGAGCTTTCCTCGGTCTCCTGCGCACCGGCGGGGCGAACCTCCTTGATTAAGATGCCACGCTCGAGCAGTTTGTCACGATCGCGCCGAAACTTGCGCTTATCCGAGTCGATGTTGCCCGAGCCATATCCCAGGTCAGAATCCAAGACGATCTGCTCGGTCGTCAGCGGTTCGGGGGAGCTGTTGAGCACAAAGAAAAGATTGAGGATGCGCTGAGCCGTTTTATCGAAACCGGGCTCCGAACTTCCCTTTTTAATTGTCGCGGTCGCGTCGCTTGCCGTCATAGAGTCCTCGCATGAGAAGGTGGTTTGCTGCCATGATTTTAGTCCGATATGGAGATTAGGCTATATCCTTGTCCACTCGGGGCGTTAAGATGGCCCGAATTCGGTCGTTTGCGCTCGCTCGGGGTATACTTTCGACTATATACGGTTCTAATGTGCATGCATTGGGCCTATTTGTCGGATTATGGATGTGGAGCGCACATGGCGAACACCCAGAACTATATTAACCACCTGCTGCAGAACACCGGCATTACGCCGGCATGCAGCGAAGAAGAGCGCTTGGCTGCCGAGGATATCGCTCAGATCTTCCGCAACCACGGCTTTGATCCCGAGGTTCAGGAGTTCAATGCCCCGGCGCCCAGTAGATTGGCATTTGCCGTTACCGGTATTCTTGCGTTTGCCGGCGCCCTGCTGATGGGCATCGGCGGCGGTATCGGCTTGGTCGGCACCTTGCTTGCCATTGTCGGCGCCGTTCTTTACGTGCTCGAGCGCACGGGCCACCCCGTGGTTTCGCGCCTGGGCAAGACGGGCGTGAGCCAAAATGTCATCGCCTACCACAAGGCCTCGGGCCCGCTCGCGTCTCCGCGCAACCGCCCGGTGGTCGTTGTCGCACACTACGACTCTCCCCGTGCTGAGCTGCTCGCCCGCGAGCCCTATGCTTCGTATCGTGCGCTCATCGCCAAGCTGTTGCCCGTTGCCACGGTTGCCCCTGCTGCCGTTGCCATCTTGCGTATCCTGCCGCTCCCCGGCGCGCTCAAGGTTCTGCTGTGGATTGTCGCGATCCTCGCTTCCCTCGTTGCGCTCGCCAACGCGGCAAACATCATTTCTAACCGTTTTGTGCTTCCCTATACGTCCGGCGCAGTGTGCAACAAGTCTTCTGTCGCCGCTATGCTCGGCGTTATGGACAACGTTGCTCCCTTCCAGGGCGAAAACGAGTTTCCCGACGATGTTCCGTTCGATACCTATTTTGGGGAGCAGAAGCGTCGTGCCGAGGAGATGGCGCGCGCAGCAGCGGAGTATGCCGCGGCCCAACAGCAAAACGACTACGGCAACACCATCGAGTATGAAGAGCCTACCTACGCCGAGGACGAGTTCGGTCAGCCGATTGCTCCCGACGCTCAGACCGAGCCCGAACAGGGCGAGGCTTTCGACGAGCAGACCGAGGGCTTTGAGGGTGCGTCTGCCGACGAGACGCTGATTGGCGCCATCGTGCCCGAGGATCAGAATCAGGCTGTCCAGGCCGAAGAGTTCAATGACGAGGTTCCCACTGCCGAGCCGGCGGAGGAGCCTGTCGCGGCCGAGCCCGAGCCCAGGCTCTATCGCAATGCCGCCGGCAACATCCGCTTTGGTTCGGATGCCATCCGTGCGCTCGGAATGCTTCCCGAGTCCTGCACGCTCGATTACGAGGAAGGCGAGGAGCCGACGTTTGAGCCCGAGCCTGCCCCCGTCGTGACTGCATCTGCGCCCGTTGTCGCCGTGGATGATGAGTCTGCCGCGGTTGCCGCTCCCGTTGCCGAGCCCGAGGCGGTGTCCGCGATCGATCCCGCGGCAGGACTGGACATTTTGGCCCCCGCTGCGCCGGCGCAAGACGTTGCGGACGAGTCTGACGACGATTACGTTGAACAGCCGAGGCGCGTGTCTTACGAGAGCGATACTGATTTCTCGGCCGAGATTCCCGCGGCAACGCCCCATGCCGATATTGCATCCGCGTTCTCTTCGATTGGCGCCAGTGCTTCCAGCTTCTTTAAGGGTGCGCTTGCAAAGGGCAGGAAATTTGTCGACGATTTCGAGGAGAAGCGCGCTGCCGCACGCGTGGCTGCCGAGCAGGAGGCTATCGCTCAGCAGCAGGCAGCCGAGGCGGCACGTGAGCGCGCGGCGCAAGAGTTCGAGCAGAACGAGGCTATGCAGTCCGTGCCTGTCGACGCCGCCGAAGCTACAACGTCCTTTGAGGCTCAGCAGCACGTCGATAGCACCATGTCGTTTGATGCCGCGCAGTTCGATTCCACGATAACGTTTGAAAAGCAAGGCACCGCGATTGCCGAGCCCCTTCCTGTTTCCGATGAGCAGGGCGACGCGGCAGACGATGACGAGCCTATTGATGCTGCCGAAATCCAAGATGTCGCCGGGCACGAGCCCGTCGAGGTCAACTGTGACGAAGAGCAATACGCGGCAGCCGATCAAGGTGATTCGACCGAGGTCGAGCAGGAGGAAGTGCCTGCGGTTTCCGAGGCTCCCGAGACAGATGAGTCGAGGCCTTACTCCACGCAGATTTTCACCATGCCGACCCCGAGTGGTTCCGGTGCCACGGTTGCCGATGTCGCTCCCACCCAGGACGAAACGGTCGATTCCCTTATGGCCCAGATTTCCTCCCAGGCATCACCGCGTCCGCAGGTGAATGTTCCCGATCCGGCGTCGGCTCCGTCGCCTGCCCCTTCCTCGTCTCCGCTGGCTTCGGTCCCCGATCCGTCGCTGCCGTCGATGAAGCAGGCAAACGTTGCGTCTCGCACGTCGCTGTTCGACCTTCCCGACCCCTCCGCACAGGTCAACGACCCCTTTGCTACCGCTCAGGGCCCCGAACCAACATCGGCACCCGTTGCGCCTCCTAGGCCCGTTGCGTCGGGCGCTCAGCCGATCGAGACCATTTCGGCTCCTGCCCCGGCGGCGCCCAAGTCTCGCAAGCGCGGCCTGGGCGGCCTGTTCGGTCGTAAAAAGAAAAACGAACAGGACAGCATGAGTGATTGGCTGGGCGTCGAAGACGATTACGATGCCAAGAAGTCCGGTCGCGGCATCGGTTCGTGGGATAATTTCGAGGACGATAACGATGGCTGGAAGGGCGGCGCTACGTCTTCCGACGGCGCTTCTTCCGAAGATATGCTCTCGGCTGTCGCCTCTATGGGCGACGATGAGCTGCTCGGTCACGATATCTGGTTTGTGGCAACGGGCGCCTCGGATTGTGATGGCGCCGGTATGAAGGCCTTCTTGGCTTCGCATCGCGATAAGCTCCGCGGCGTCTTCTTCATCAATCTTGAATCCGTCGGCGCCGGTAGGCTTTCGGTGGTGACGGTTGAGGGCGAACAGCAGCTGCTCAAGGGCGATCGCCGCATCATGAACCTGGTCAGCAAGGTGTGCAAGTCGTTCCATGTCGATTGTGGCGCGCTCGAGATGCCCTATGCCAAGACCGATGCCTACGCCGCGCTCGAGGCGAGCCGCCGAGCCCTCACCATCGCCGGCGTGGACGGCACGCGTCTGGCTTGCGCTCGTACCGAGGACGACCTGCCCCACAATGTCAACCCGACGAACATTGCCACGGTATCCGAGGTCGTGACCGAGGTTATCCGCCGTTCGTAGACGGAGCTCTAAGGAGTCAACGTGTTTTCGTATATTAAGCGCCATTGGCCTGTCTACGTGATTTTGACCTTGATTGCCATTGCGTTAGGGTTTGGAGCCGCCAACATCGTGGGCGCGAAGGGCTCGACCCCCGCCTCCGCAATCAGCGAAGAGGTGGAGCAAGAACAGAGCACGGGTGCCGATGGGATTCCTGAGTCCGAGCAAGCAATCGTTGATGGTGGATCTTCGTCTGCAGAGTAGATGCGACGATTTAAATGATTGAAAGCGGGCGAGCCGGGGGACTGGCTCGCCCGCTTTTTCATCGCGCTAGCGCTTCTTTGGGATTGACCTAAGGCGAGCGAACCATAGGGCTGCGGCACCCGAGGTCAGGAGCGCGGTGATGCAAGCGGCGATGGGAGCTGATCCTGTTGCCGGTAGGTCCTGCGGTAGGGTACAGCGTTGAATGACACTGTCCTCGTCATGTGACTCAAGTTTATCGCCGCCGCCGTTGCGGCAAAGATCGACGCGTGCGCTGTTGGTGAGTGCAGTTTGGGGTGTGTAAGCCGACGTTGCCTGCATGTGCACGACTGCGCCCCGAGCATCTGTGCCAAGGATTGCTTTGGCATCGTCAAGGTCGTCGTGCTCATCTTTGAGATCATCACGGGTCCAAGAATCCGTATCGCTTCGAGTCGTAAAGTCGGCGGCTACCGCACCGTATTCAATGCGAATGCCCGTCACGACGGTATTGGATGCAAGGTCGAGTTCTTTCGCCTCGAGTGTGGCGGATTCCGTGGTCGAGACATCCGCCTTCCAGAGGTGCCAGTCGTCGTAATCGACGAGGCGGCAATCTTCACCCAGACTCTCTTTTACTTCGTCGGACTCAAGCCAAGGATTTTCGTGCCCATCGTCAAGCGTCGCGTTTGCCGGCTCATCGACGTCTGTCGAGTCCAACGGCGTCGTGCGATACCACACGTTGCACAGACCGTTGAGGTCGCCGATGGCGACGGGGGTTTCGATTGAGACGAATCTCGCCGTGCCGTCTTTGGCGCACTCAAGATCATCGGTAATCGTAAACTCATCAACCCAAGTAGCGGAATCGTTTCGAGCATCGATGGTATAGGAGAAAAGCCCATCCGTATTGGTTTGCATCGCGGCGCGGTTTTTTCCATCGCCGTTAGCCAACAGACCCTTCCCGATAGGTTGGACAAGTTCCTGACGCTTGTCGACCTGTCCTTTGATCTCGATGGGCGCATCCTTCATCGCGACGGATTGGACTTCTCCCGTATCCTTTATTTCAAACGTTATCTCCTCGGCAAGGTCATAGGTCCGCGGAGACATCGTTTCGCGCAACGAGTAGGTGCCGGGTGCAAGATGTTCGATGCGGTGCGGCTTGTCGGATGAGGTCCAGGAGTCTATTTCGGTTTTATCGGGACCATATAAGGTGAGCTGTGCGCCTTTCACTTCCTGCTCTCCGCTTGCATCGACCTTGGAGATATCAACCTTGGTGTAATCGTCGGATACGTTAAGCCGTGCTTCCACAACGGGTGTTTTCTGGTCGGCATAGGTAAGGTCGACGATATGATGCGTCCGGTCGAGCAAGAAGCCGGTCGGCGCTTGAGTCTCGACAACCTCGTAGCGTGCGGTGCCAGATCCCAGCGGGAGGTCGTCCGCGCGTGCTTCTCCAGTTTCATCCGTCGTGACGGTAGCGACAGCCTCGCCGTCGAGCGCGGCAATGCTACCGTCGGGGCGCACGATATCACCTGAGGCACGGATCTCAAAGATGGCGCCCGCGAGGCTGCTGCCGTCTACGGCATCGGTTTTAACGATCCTGATGTTTCCGGTCGCGGCGTGGTTATAATACGAGACGATTGCAACGGGCGTTAGGTTTATATCGGCGGGTATGTTTACCTCGATCTCTCCGCCGACAAGATAGGGCTCTTTGGCCGAGGTTTCGCGTACATAATAGGTGCCCGGCACGAGCGATTCGGGCAGTGTGACGGTGCCGGTCGCGTCAGTCGTAAAGGTGTCCATTACGTTATGTGCTGGATACCAGCATGTTTGTGAGACAGGTTTGTGATTGCTGTCGAGGAGTTGGAAGGTGAATCCGGCTAGGGGAACAGAGGCGCCTGTTTGGGCATCGCGTTTTACAATCTGGAGATGCGTCGACAGAGCGTGGTTGTCCACGATATATTGAAGCTCGGCGCCGTCGGAAATCTGATTGGCCTCGACGGTCCATTCCCCCGCACGTTTAAAACCCTCGGGGACGGTTTCCGGAACCTCACGAACCGTGTAGCCGGCGCGGTCGTATGGGACGGCTCCGTGGACACCGGCTGGTCGCTTGCCTGTGCCGAACCATGCTTCGGGCTGGTCTTTGGTGGAGGCAAAGCCATAGATGTTTGTAGTCAGTGTGCCAACAACCTGCTGAGAGCTGTTACTGACAACCTCAAAGACAACATCTCCTGCCGGCTGCTCCAGGCCGGATTGATCGCTATTGCCGTAGTCCTTGAATTTGGAAATCTCAAGGTCAAACGCAATGGGGATATTGGAAACGCGAGATTCGATCTCGACCACGCCTGAATCGCCGAGTTGGTCGGCTCCAACGGTGTAAGACCAACTGTCACCGGAGGGCAAATAGCCCTCGGGCGCCTTCGATTCATAGATGGTAAAGGTTCCCAGGGGGACATCGGTGAGGGTAGCTCGACCGCTTTCATCGGTCCTGAGAGTTTGTGTCCATCCAGGGGTTGATTGCGATACGCACACGAATTCTGCTCCTGCGAGCGAAGCTCCAACTTGGGGGCCTGCATTCGTTGCGGCGTCGAGCTTTACAATGCGCAAGGTAATGGTGCCGGGTTGTTCATCAATGGTGACGTATCCGCCGTTATCCGTCGTGGTAAAGGCAATGCGATCGTGCAGGGGGATATAACCAGCTGGCGCTGTTGTCTCAACTAGGTAGTATGTCGTGTTGGGTAGGAGTGTTGCCTGCGCTCGACCGTTGCTGTCCATCTGGACGGTGCCGACACGCGCGCCGCTGGCGCTCTCAAAAACATCGAATGTTGCCCCGTCAAACTGATAAGTATTGTTTCCGCTGGTAATGGCAGCGTTTGCAGACTGCTTTTGGAAGGAAACAGAGACTGCCGGCAGTACATAGAGCATGTCTTGACGTTTGCTGCCGCCCGATACGGTTCCTATATAGCGCCGCGCGCGGTGCGGAGCGGCTTTGATGCTTCCTGATTTTGCGCTGTCGTGGAGCCACCGCGCAGCCGCCACGACTTCATTGTCGGCGGTAAAGTGCCCGCTCTTGGTTTTGCCCTGAGCGGTTGTGTAGGAGTAGGTGCCGTCGACATGGGTAGTGCCGTTGAGCATCCATACGGCAAGCTGGGTGGCGGCGCGGGCGCGATCGGGTGAAAGATGGTAACCGCCAAACGACGTGGCGGTAGGATATCCGTGACAAACGATTGCCGCGAACTCGTCGTCGAGCCACACCCAGCCTTGATCAAAGTTGAGCCATGGGCCGCCCGGCTTGGTGGGGCCGGGGCGCTCCTGGTTCATGCAGTAGGCAATCGAGGCGTCTTGAGCTTCATACTTGCCGATGAAGAAGGGCCCACAATCATCGCTAATAGTGCGGAAGCCGAGCTGGTCGTAGCCATCGACGGCAAATGCGGCTCCCGGTGCCAGACAGCCGAAAAGCAGGAAGAGGAGCAGGAGCAGCGGACCTGTTGCGATTGCGCTGTGGACAGAGTGCGTGGGTGCGTTGGACATGGCTGCTCCTTATCCCTCGTGCGCCGCATGGGGAGGTTGCGACGCGTAGGATGAGGCTACCCCCGAGGTTCATGCGGGTAAGTACCGGAGCCTGACCAAAAGCTTGCCCAATTCCTGACAAATTGAGCTCAAATACAACAATCAGGCAAAAGCGCAGGTAGAAGATAAGGAGAACAGGAGGCCAAAGGTCCTCGTCTCCACAATTGATGCGATTTTCAAACGAATCTCCACAGCTAAAACAAGCATCGCCACCCTTGTATCGAACAAGACAACCGCGTTATACTAGCCAACACACAAGCGGGCATCGCCAAGTGGTAAGGCATCAGCTTCCCAAGCTGACACTCGCGGGTTCGAGTCCCGTTGCCCGCTCCAGAAAAAGTAAAAGCACGACACCGTTCCGGTGCCGTGCTTTTTTCAATAAAGCGCCGGGACTCGAACCCGCCAGGGTGCGAGCGTAAAACAAACGCGAAGCGTTTGTAGCGAGCAGGCGAAGGCGCCGGCAGGCGCCTGAAGCCGGTGCGGATTTGCGAAGCAAATACGCGGACGTCCCGTTGCCCGCTCCATCGAGCGCGGGAGACTTTGGGGCGGCCAATTCAACAAAGTCTTCCCCATCGTCTCCGTGAATCCGAGGAGATCGACCGCAGCCTGTGCGGATTTGCGAAGCAAATACGCGGACGTCCCGTTGCCCGCTCCAATTCCAAAATGTTAGGTTAATGCCTGCTGCCCATACTTGCACCTGCGCACGGTACAATGGTTGGGTTACGACCAACGTGCCAATAACCAAAAAGGAGCCGCTATGATCGATCGCTATACCCGCCCGGAGATGGGACACATCTTCTCCCTCGAGAACAAGTACGCCATTTGGCAGGAGATCGAGGTCCTGGCCTGTGAGGCCCAGGCGGAGCTCGGCAAGATCGGCATTTCTAAAGACGAAGCCCAGTGGATCCGCGACCATGCCAACTTTGAGAAGGCAAAGGTCGACGAGATCGAGGAGGTCACGCGCCACGACGTCATCGCCTTCCTGACCAACATGAAGGAGTACATCGACGCCGATGTTCCCGAGGGCGACCCCAAGCCCAGCCGCTGGGTTCACTATGGCATGACCAGCTCCGATCTGGGCGACACGGCTCTGTGCTACCAGCTCACCCAGGCCTGCGACCTGATCATCGAGGACGTCAAGAAGCTCGGCGAGATTTGCAAGCGTCGCGCCTTTGAGGAGCGCAACACGCTCTGTGCCGGCCGCACTCATGGCATCCACGCCGAGCCGATGACCTTCGGCATGAAGTTCGGCTCTTGGGCCTGGGAACTCAAGCGCGATCTGGATCGCCTTGAGGACGCCCGCAAGAATGTTGCCTTCGGTGCCATCTCGGGTGCTGTCGGCACGTACAGCTCCATCGAGCCGTTTGTCGAGGAGTATGTCTGCGAGCACCTGGGCCTGGTTCATGACCCGCTGTCCACGCAAGTTATCAGCCGCGACCATCACGCCTATCTCGCCGGCGTTCTTGCCACCACCGCGGCCACCTGTGAGCGCATCGCTACCGAGGTTCGCAATCTGCAGAAGACTGATACCCTCGAGGCCGAGGAGCCGTTCCGCAAGGGTCAAAAGGGCAGCTCCGCCATGCCGCACAAGCGCAACCCGATCACCATGGAGAAGGTCTGCGGTCTGTCGCGCGTCGTGAAGTCCAACGCTCAGGTTGCCTTCGATAACGTCGCCCTGTGGCACGAGCGTGACATTTCGCACTCCTCTGCCGAGCGCGTCGCCCAGGCCGACAGCTTCATCGCGCTCGACCACATGTTCCAGTGCCTCATCCGCGTTATCGACGGCCTGCAGCTGTACCCTGCCCGCATGATGGCCAACCTCAACAAGACCCGTGGTCTCATCTTCTCCTCCAAGGTTCTGCTGGCCCTCGTCGATACGGGCATCACCCGCGAGGACGCGTACGCCATTGTGCAGGAGAACGCCATGGCAACCTGGCATGAGGTACAGGATTGTGTCTCCGGCCCCACCTTTAAGGAACGTCTCGAGGCCGACCCGCGCTGCACCGTCAGTCAGGAGAAGCTCGACGAGATCTTTGATCCGTGGGACTTCCTCACCCGTATCGACACGGTCTTTGATCGTCTGGAGCAGCTCGAGTTCTAATTGACCGATTTGGGACGCAATCAAACCGATCAGTTTACTTTCGGCCTCCGTTGAAGCTCGGCTTTTCAGCCCAAGCCCCGTTGGTAACGCGTTTTACCAACGGGGCTTTTGCGTGAGAGTGTCGGGATAGCTTCACTTCAACAGGCTATTTTATGATGCGGGAGCATCGCTTGCCGATAATTTGACTCTTCCGACAAACACTAGCTTGCCAGTCTCAGTCGGGGGGGGGGTATCCTTAAGCCAGTTTTAAGGTGTGGGAGAATGCTACGTTTTTTCACGAGAGATTGGACTTAGGGGAATGAGAAAAGGGTTTTGGAGGATAGCCGCCGCATTTTGTGCCGTTTTGGCTGCCGTAACGGCAGTTTCAGTCGCTACGCCATCAATAGCGGTCGCATCGGAAACTAAGGGAGGAGAGGTTCTCGTTTCTGTTTCACAGGACAGTGTTTTGAAATATTGTTCTGTTGCGGTCGGGCAAAGACTGAATGGAAGTGTCCGCTTTTCGCTTCCGGGAGCTCCGTCCCAGGAGATAGCTCAAGCGGCGCAAAACCCCGAGAATTACACGCTAACGATTTCGAGTGATGATGCAGAGAATATCTCGCTTTCAAACATCTATGGACAATGGGAATATACGTTGTCCCCAGTGTCTGTTGGAGACGGCAAGCTTCGGATAACTGCTGAGTTCAATTATGAGGGTTACAAAGCGGAGGGTTATCTTGAAATAAGCCTTGCTAAGTCTCAAAACAAAATAAAAGAAATAAAGTATGCAAACAATTCGGACAAGGCAAAGCCTGTGTCTTCTCTGACGTTGTTATATATCGAGAAGTGTCCTGTTTGCGGAAAACAACACTATGGCTCTGAGAAAGGGAAAGTGCTGCTCGCATTTGAGCGGCCCGATGAGGAGCCGACGGCGTTTGATATCTATGGAAATAGCTCTTATGACGATGGGTCGGGGCTTTATACGCAGCTAAGCAGTGATCAGATAACGGAGTGTAGCAATTCTGCCGATTATCAGCTGCAGGCTCCTGTTTATATTAATCCGCACAGCAGCAGCGCTAGTGAACTCCGGATAGGCGTGAGTGACTACGCGCAAGATATTTATCAGAAGAAACGACTCTGCGACGTGGTGATGAAGGAACAGGGTCCCGCTTTTGTTGAGAAAAACATGAGCGGAAAAATGGCTATCGGCTCTAACGCATGGATCGATTCGAGTGATTTGATTGATGTTGAACTGAATTCAACCGGGCAAGCTTGCAGAGATTCATCGCGTGACTACCAGTCTCAAACGTGGAAATTATCCTATTCAGTTATAAAAGGACAAGACATTGTTTCGATAGAGGGAGATCGGGTCACCGCAATCAAGGTGGGGACTGCAACTATTGAGGCGACGGATTCGTTCGGCGGCAAACATGTCGGCACCATAGATGTGATTCCCTACCCATCCGTTAAACCTTCGATTGCATTCTTGAAGGAGAGCGAAATCTCAATTGAAAGCGAATTAGCTCCAGACCGCACCGGCACGGACGATTATCTGCTTGATGCGAACAGATATCGCGATTACTTTGGAACTGTGTTGACGAAGGAGGCTGTAGAGCTTCTCGATAAATATCCATATTCTGAATATCGATTCGTGTCATCAGACCCTAGCATCGTTAGCATCGAGATGTACGCTGTGAGCTCAAGTACAGCAGGATATTTCGCGCATCCGAATGGCTACGGCACTGCAAAGATAGACGTCTATCTCGGTGACCCCGATAATGGGGGCCTTCTCTGTGACACGATGACCGTTCATGTCGTCAAGCCTGGCGAGGAACCTGCAAAAACGACGGTTTCCATTGCGGATGGTTACTCAACATCTATGGACAAGGGCACGACTCAGCAGTTGAAGGCAAAGGTTTCCCCTGACGATAAGGCCAGTAAGGTTGTCTGGTCCTCTTCTAACGAGAGCGTCCTTACCGTCGATGGCAACGGTCTTGTTACCGCTGTCGGTAACGGTGATGCCACGATCACGGCAACGGTTGATGGGGTCTCTGCAACCACGGATACAATTACGGTAACCACTCCGGTCGTAAAGGTCTCGGGCGTCAGCCTCAGCGCGTCGAATCTTAAGCTTGCTGTGGGCGGTGAGCCCTCGACGTTGACCGCAACGGTTGAGCCCAACAATGCAACGAATAAGAATGTGTCCTGGTCTTCGAGCGACCCGGAGGTCGCCACGGTTGCGGACGGCGTCGTGACCCCGGTCAAGGCCGGTGCTGCCACGATCACCGTTACCACTGAGGACGGCGAGTATAGTGCCACGTGCAAGGTGACGGTTATTCAACCTGCAACGGGTATCACACTCGATAAGCAGAAGGTCACGCTTGTGGGCGCTGCAACCGAGCAGCTTAAGGCAACGGTCGTTCCCGCGGAGGCTGACCAGACGGTTGTCTGGAAGTCCAGTAACGAGAGCGTCGCTACGGTCGATCAAACCGGCAAAGTGACGTCTGTTTCCAAGGGCGCCGCGACCATCACTGCTTCGACCGAAGATGGCACCTATTCTCAGGATTGCGCGGTGACCGTCTCTAATCCCGCAACGAGTCTTACAGTCGATCAGTCCTCCCTCAACCTTGCGAAGGGTGAAGAAGGTACCGTAAAAGCCTCTCTTGCCGGAGCCCTGGCAGGTGAGGTCGACGAGACCAAGCTCGCTCTGGATGACACGGGTGCCTCGAAGGCATTTAAGGTTGTCGACAACGGCGATGGCTCCTACACCGTCACTGCCCTCAAGACTGGTTCCGGTTCATTCGTCATCACCGCGGGGTCGCTCTCCCAGACTATTTCGGTGAGCGTGACCAATCCCGCCCAGAAGGTTGAGCTCAACAAGACGAACCTTTCCTTTACCGTAGGCGACGCCTCCGCAAAGCTTTCCGCAACGGTGACTCCTGCAGATGCAGACGATGCGACCGTGAGCTGGACCTCCAGCGATTCGTCGATCGCTACGGTTAAAGACGGCGTCGTGACGCCGCTTAAGGCCGGTACCGTCACGATTACCGCCACCTGTGGCGACAAAACCGCGACCTGCGCCGTTACCGTAGCGGCAAAGACCATTGCGGGCGTTGCGGGTAGCAACGGAACGGACGTTAACGTAAGCGCCGAGAACAATGTCGCTGCCGGCATTGCCCAGAACAACAGCATCTCTCTCGTGGTCGAGGATCCGACAAATCTTACCGACGCCGCCAATGCTACGATTTCCGGCCTTGAGCAGGGGGCTACCAAGGTTGCCGAGAAGCTCGATATCAAGCTTCTCAAGAATGGCGAGGTTATCGAGGACTTCGATGGCATGTCCTTCATCGTTCGTGTCAAGATGACCGCAGCCATGAAGGCGCTCACCAATCTCAAGGTGCTCTACGTTGCCGAGGATGGTTCCACTCAGGCTATGGATACGTGGACCGAAGGCGATTATCTCTGCTTCCGCACGAGCCACTTCTCGACGTACGTGGTGACGGGCGAGGAGGTCAAGGGTGAGCCGGTTCAGCCTACGCAGCCCGTGACGCCGACCCAGCCTAGTCAGCAGACGACGACTAAGGTGACCAAAAAGTCTGTTAAGGCTACTAAGGGCGCGCTCGCCAACACGGGCGACCAGGCCCTTGCGGTCGCCTTTATTGCTACTGTCGCAGGCGTTGCGCTGATCGCTTTCGCTCTTATGCGTAAACGTTTCGAGCGTTAGGGTACCCCGCTCGTCACCCGTATCGACACGGTCTTCGATCGCCTGGAGCAGCTGAGCTTCGAGTAGGGTGACCTAATTCGACCGTTTGTGGATGCATTTCAACCATTGGCGCCTTGCCCGTTTTGGGCGAGGCGCTTTTTTCACCGCTGCATTGGCTCCAGGTAATAAAATGGATTCCCTTGCTGTTTCGATGAAAGGAGGCGCGTGCCCAGACATATCAAGCGAGCCACCATTGTCTCGTCCGCGCTCATACTCCTTGTTGTCTGTGCGATTGCCCTGACGTATACCGTTCGAAGCAGTTCTTCCTCTTCGAATGAGACTGACAAAGATCTCCCGGTACTCAAAATCGGCGTTACGGATAACGATCCCTATGTGTATGTCGATACCACAGGCGACTACGCCGGTATCGATATCGATATCGCCCGCGAGGCCTGCAAGCGTGCTGGAATCAAACCGCAATTTGTTGACATATCTTGGAATGATCGCGATCGTCTGCTCAAAAACGGCGATATCGATTGTCTGTGGTGCGACTATTCGCCCTGTTATCGAGAAGACGTTTATTATTGGACCGAGCCGTATCTATCCGTGACAGTCTCGGTTGCCGCCAAGAAAACGAGTGGTATCAAGGGTTTGGCGTCTCTCGATGGAAGCAAGACCATCACGGTGATTGCAGGCTCGGTGAGTGAGCGTCGGTTGCTTGCGGGCGATCTGGAAATCTCGCCGGACGTGAACATCAAATCATATGGCTCTGCCGAACTTTGCAAAGCTGCCCTGGTCAAAGGTTATGTTGACTGTTGGATGGCGGACGTTCAATCGCTCGACCGGCTCGTCGCGCAGTATCCCGGTGTTTATCGCGTGTTTGCCGACAACGTTATGACAGTTGACCTGGGCGTTGCGTTTGAGAACAGCTATGAGGGGGAGTACGTCAAAAACCTCAATACCGTGCTGTTCGACATGGACCGAGATGGCACGATTGAGCGCATTGTGGACAGTTACAAGGCAGGGGTGACGACAGGCAGGCAAGGAGCGGAATCATGACAAATGATGAGCGCCGCTTGCATCGAAAGCATTTAGTTACCGCGGCTGTCGCCGTTGTGACCAGCATTGTCTTGTTGGGCCTGCTCTATACGGTCGGCACGCATCGCTGCCTCGATAAGACGCTTGGGCTTGGTCAGGAAACCATGGTGTTTCTAAAAAACGCCTGTGAAAAATATGACCGATATGAACAGGGGAGAAAAACCGAGGCGACGCACGATTTGGATGCTGCGCTCGAGTCGTTTGTGACGTTCTCGCCGCCTGATCGCGTTGAAGTCAACGACGACCTCGTCGAGGAATATGTCCATACCGAGCGCCTTTCGGGGATGTTGGTCATGAATGCCGACGGACATATGGCCGCCCATTACGATGTCGACGGTCGCGATCCGTTAATGCTATGGCGAGAGGAGCTGGCCTGTTCGTCGGTTGCAGCGATGTATCGAGGCTCCAAGGTTTCCTACTCGACGGTTGTTGAGCGTCGTGGCGTCGACTTTGCCGTGACCGCCGTTCCGTACGGCGATGGCGTAGCACTGGGGTATCGATCGCTTGCAGCTGATTCCGCCGACGATTATTCGTACACGATCGCCGACGTGCTCGTGAACAACACGTTTCACCAGAGTCCAACGGTGCTGGTGATGCGTGATGCGCAAATCGTTTCCTCTAACGATTCGACCGTCGATATAAGCCTTGCCCGGCTTCTCGCCGATAGTGGAATTGACTGGAAAGACGAAGGTCTAACACGTGTCGAATATCGGGGGGCTACCTTGTATGCCGTGCGTGCGGCATACAAGGACTACCGCCTGTTTGCGCTGTATCCCAAATCTGAGGTCATGTCTGGCAGGATCACATTTGTCGCCGCTGGCGTCTTGGTATGCCTTGCGTTTTGGGTTGTGGTGCTGTTGGCACGTAGTATTGCCGATCGTCGCAACTTGGCCGAAAAGGACAAGCAACTTGGCATCATCAATGCCATCAGTTCCACGTATGAGTCGACCTTCCTTTTGCATCTCGACACCCTTGAGATCGAGGGGATCAATATGTCGCCGGCGATAGCGAAGATATTTGCCGAGCACAGCGAGGCATATGACTTTATGGACACGGTCTGCCGGGATATCGTGAGTCCCGAAAGCCGCGAAGCGGTTGTGGGACTCGTAGATATAAGTACGCTTCGTGAACGTATGGAGGGCGTACTGTACTTGGCTGCCGAGGTGCGAGATTGTCGAGGCGCTTGGTACTCGCTACAGGTTGTCCCCCAGCATCGCGATGAACAAGGCCGGCTGGAGTCGGTCGTCGTGGCGACGCACAACATATCGATGGTCAAGCATGCCGAGGAGCTGTCATATCAAGACAAACTGACGGGGCTTCGCAACCGCAACTATCTTGAATCGCGCGGAGATAGCCTGGTAAACGAGGACTTGCCCGTGAGCGTGATTATGTTGGACTGCAATTATCTCAAGCGGACCAACGACATCTATGGTCACGAGATGGGGGATGAACTGCTGCGACGGACGGCGTCCGTGCTGCGGCGGGTGGCTGGTGCGGATTATCTGCCGATGCGCCTTGGCGGCGACGAGTTTTTGCTGGTTTGCCCCCATACTGACAACGAGTCTGCGCTCGGGCTGGAACAGGATCTTCGTCTCGGTCTTGCCGCGGTAAGCGATGAGGCCCTGACGGTCAGCGCATCGATTGGCGTGGCGACCGTCGAGACGGCTGGAAATACGCTGGCCGATGTATATCGTGTCGCCGACCACAATATGTATCGGGAGAAGCGCACGGTCCACGCACAGGGTGCGGACTGCTAATCTTGCCCCCGCGAGTCCATGCATCGTAGGATGTTGAATCGGTGCTTGCGATAATAAGTCGGCCCAGGCGGGGATAATAGACGTCTGAAATTTCTTTCTGAGAGGGGATCTCAATGATTAGTTTTGACTACAAGCCGCAGGGTGTATGCTCTCGCAATATTCACCTCAATCTCTCTGACGATGGCAGCAAGGTGCTGGGCGTTGAGTTTACCGGCGGCTGTGACGGCAATCTCAAGGCTATCTCCAAGCTGGTCGAGGGCGCTCCTGCCGATCGCGTAATCGAGGTTCTCGCCGGTAATACCTGCGGTATGAAAAAGACCTCCTGCGCCGACCAGCTTACACGCGCTATCGAGGCCGCTCGCGCCGAGATCGCCTAATGGGTATCGCCGACCACATCAAGAACGGAATATCGCGCCGCGGCTTTGTGCTCGGTGGAGCTGCCGCGAGCGCTGCCACGGTGCTTGCCGGTTGCTCGAAAAAAACGGGCACCAGCGACGATGCCGCCGGCGAGCCGCAGGTTATCAAGGACGATTCGAAGATTGTCTCGATCACTGATGAGTACGAGGCAGTTGACATCGATCTTGAGCCGGCGGCATCGTGGACGCTGCCGCTGGGCACGTTGCTGTACTACTGCGATGGTGACTATGCTGCGGCAATGATGGCGCCCGCATCGGCACTGCACGCCAACACACTCGGTGTGCTCAACCTGGGCGATGGCTCGCTTACCACATTAATTGAGAATCCTATCGAGGGCACGGGATATGCTTTTTACGATGTCCGTGCCGGCGACGGCGTGTTTGCGTGGGTTGAGATGAACTTTGCCAGTTCATCGTGGAAGCTCTACGCTCAAAATCTGTCGGGCGCTTCGCTCTCTGGCGACGTGGTTGAGCTCGATCGAGGTGGCAAGGACTACGATCCGCCACTGTTTACGGCGTTCGGGTCATCAGCCATCTGGTATAAAATGCCTTCGGCAGGCGGCAATAAAACGAGTAGTGATTCGTTTTGCTATCGTCGCTCGCTTGATGAATCCAAGGCCGAGACAATTTGGAAATCGACGGGCCGCTTTGCGTCGGCCCCGCGCGTGAGCGACGGCATTTTGACCATCTCGCCGCGTGTCCGCAACGACGAGGGCGTCTACTACGGCATAACGGCAATCGATCTGACCGATGGCAACAACACCAAACGTGCCCAGCTAGTCCTTCCCTCGTCAGTCTCGCCTTTCGAGGCCGTATATATGGGCGATACCTTCGTGTTTTCTATCGAGGCGACCTATAGTGGCGTGGGCAGCCTGGGCAACATGGGCACGTATATCGGTAATGAGGGAGGGCCATACCTCTTCCTGTCCCGCGAGCCGCTCGCATGTGCTGCCGGCAAGAAGAATAAATATCTCGTTAAGGTACAGGCATCGCATTTTCTCATCGACACCTCTGCCAAGACCTATGGCTCGCTACTGTCGCCCGACCGCGCTTTGGAATATGGCGATTATCCAGCTACGGCGGGAAAATCGGACTCATTCCTTACGTACGCCACGGTGCGCAACAGCCAGGGTATACCAGAGACGGTCACCGCACGCCTATTCTCTCTTTAAGCTTAGAGGGGTTAAAAAGGCGCCAACAGGGGAATAAACGCGTTGTAATTGTGAGTGCCGCCCGCCGAGCTGCCACGTCATAGCGGCATCCGGTGGGTTCAGGTGCGTTAAAATGAGCTTGTTCTTAGCTAATTGAGACAGGGGGGCCGTGTTATGGCTTCAGATGCAAAAAAGATTCTGCTGGTCGAGGATGAGAAGGCAATCCGTGACGCCGTCGCTGCCTATCTCGAGCGCGAAGGCTACTGGGTTGTGGGTGTCGGCGACGGCCAGTCCGCGATCGAGGAGTTCGAGAAGCATCAGTTTGACCTGGTCGTGCTCGACCTTATGCTCCCCAAGATCCCCGGCGAGCGCGTTTGCCGCACCATTCGCGATACCTCGGATGTCCCCATCATCATGCTGACTGCCAAGGGCGAGATCGAGGACCGTATTATCGGTCTTGAGCTCGGCGCCGACGACTATCTGATCAAGCCGTTCTCGCCGCGCGAGCTTGTCGCGCGCGTACGCGCCTTGTTCCGCCGTGCCCATCAGGCCGACGAGCCAGCCGTCGAGGTACTCGACTTCGGCGATCTGGTCATCGATATCTCGGGCCACAAGATTTTGGTCGAGGGCAAGGAAGTCGACCTGACGGCTTCCGAGTTTAAGCTGCTCACCACGCTTGCCCGTCACCCCGGTCGCGTCTACAACCGCATGGAGCTGGTCGAGAAGGTGCTCGGCTACGACTTTGAGGGCTATGAGCGCACCATCGATAGCCACGTGAAGAACCTTCGCGCCAAGCTGGGCGATGATCCCAAGAAGCCCAAGTGGCTCTACACCGTCCACGGTGTCGGCTATCGCTTCGAGGCTCCGGCCAAGACCGATAAGTCGGACGAGAAATAGGGAAATCACATATGACACCTGCGCGCTTTGAAATCGGACAAAAGCACAAGCAGGAGAGCGAGGCGGGTTCCAAGGCTAGTTGGAACACGCCTCGTTCCGATTCACGGCCAACGATGAGCTATCCCTCGCGCATGGCACTTGCTTTTGCTCTGACATCGCTCATGACGGTATTGGTGCTGGTGGGCGTGGTCTCTGTTGTGTGGGGCACGGTCTTTTCGGATTACACGCGCTCCAATATCGTCGAAATCGCAAATTCCGCTGCCGAAAAGCTTGCGACGTCGTATGAGGAAAACGGCAATTGGACTGCGGGCGAGCTACGTACGGTCGCGACATCGAGTTTGGTGTCCGACGATTTGGGTATGCAGGTCGTCAACAAGAAAGGCGTTGTCGTTTATGACGACTCATGGCCTTCGGCAAGCGCGACCGCCGATGTGCGCGAGAGCGAATCAGCGTCGAGCAGCTCGAGCGGGAAAAAAGCATCGCATAGTCCGGTCTCGTCGGCTCCCACCGGCTCCGATAGCGTTGCAAACGTCGAAATCATAACGTCTTCCGGCGAGCATGTCGGACAAGTAAAGCTGTGGGCCATCGGCTCCGATGCCTTGCTCACCAAGGCAGATTCTGCGTTTAGGGAGAAGACCTTTAACGCCATGGCCCTTGCTGCGGTTGTTGCAGTTTGCATTTCGGTCGTTATCGGATCACTCATGTCGCGCATGCTCACCAAGCCGATTCACCGTATTACCAGCACGGCCAAGCAAATTCGCGATGGCGATCTGTCTGCTCGTACGGGCTTGCGCGGCGATGACGAGATTGATCAGCTGGGTGAGACCTTCGATGAGATGGCCACTTCGCTCGAGAAGGATATGAAACACGAGAAACGTTTGACCTCGGACGTGGCTCACGAACTTCGTACTCCGCTTATGGCCATGCTCGCAACGGTCGAGGCCATGCAGGATGGCGTATATCCTACCGACGATGAGCACTTGGAGACTGTTGCTTCCGAGACGCGTCGCCTGGCTCGTCTGGTGCAGCAGATGCTCGACCTGTCGCGCATGGAAAACAGCACGGCTCCGCTCAACCTTGAGCCGGTGGACATGGTTCCTTTCGTGCGTTCCATCGTCAATGCCCAGGAGCGCCTGTTTGTCGACCGCGATCTGCGCTTGCGCTTTGCTGACGAGACCCAAGGTCACGACGATGTCGTCGAAGCCGATCCCGACATGATCACACAATGCGTCATCAATCTCATGAGCAACGCCATGCGCTATACCCCCGAGGGCGGTTGGGTCGTGGTGTCGGTGCTCAGTGACCGCAAACACGTCAGCGTCGCCGTTTCTGATACCGGCATCGGTATTGCCAAGGATGACTTGTCGCGCATCTTCGGCCGTTTTTGGCGCGCCGATGCCAGCCGTGCCCGTGAGGCGGGCGGTCTGGGCGTGGGCCTCGCCGTGACTAAACAGATCGTCGAGCGACATCATGGCTACATTTCCGTGGAGTCGGAGCTTGGAAAGGGTACGACTTTTACGATTCATCTGCCTCGCGAGCACACGGCGGACGCGGCATCTACTACAATGGAGCACTAGCTTTTCGCTATTCGGTGAAGGAGGGGTTTCGTCCCTGCCGCTCCGAGTTTGCGAAAACGTGCGGGAAAGAACCCGCATTACTGTCGTATTTTGGTAAGGAGTGACTCACGTGACAACGATGGAGCGTCGTCCGGATTCCCGTGGCAAGGTTCGTGATATCTACGATGCCGGTGAAAACCTGCTGATGGTCGCCACCGACCGCATTTCTGCGTTCGACTTCATTCTTCCCGACGAGATTCCGTTTAAGGGAGAGGTGCTCAATCGCATCTCGGCATTCTGGTTTGATAAGTTTGCCGACATCGTTCCCAACCATCTCGTTTCCATCGACCCGGCGGATTTCCCCGAGGAGTTTGCTGAGTATCGTGACTACCTCGCTGGCCGCGCCATGCTGGTTAAAAAGGCCCAAACGATTCCTATCGAGTGCATCGTCCGCGGCTATCTGACCGGTTCGGGCAAGAAGACCTACGACGAGAACGGCACCGTCTGCGGCATCCAGCTGCCTGAGGGCCTGACCGAGGCTTCCAAGCTTCCCGAGCCGCTGTTCACGCCGTCCACGAAGGCCGAGATTGGTGACCACGACGAGAACATCTCGTTCGAGCGTTGCTGCGAGATCGTGGGCGAGGATATCGCCACGCAGATTCGTGACCTTTCCCTCAAGATCTACAAGGCCGCTGCCGAGTACGCCGCGACCCGTGGCATCATCATTGCCGACACCAAGTTCGAGTTTGGTGTCATCGATGGCAAGGTCACGCTGATCGACGAGTGCCTCACGCCCGATTCCAGCCGTTTCTGGCCTGCTGCCAGCTACGAGGAGGGCAAGATCCAGCCCAGCTACGACAAACAATTCGTCCGCAATTGGCTCAAGGCCAACTGGGATATGACGGGGGAGACCCCGCACCTGCCCGCCGAGGTCATCGATGGCACGTCCGAGCGCTATCGCGAGGCCTTCCAGATTATCACGGGCTCCCAGTTCACAAGCATGAAGGAGAACGCATAAGTGAGTACCCGTAGCGCCACGAACAAGCGCACGCAATCCCACGAGGTTACCGGGGTTGCGCGCAAGTCCGCCGCATCTGCTAAGCCTGCCCGTCAGGCAGCGAGCTCTGTCCGCGTCGTGCCGGCTTCGTCTAAGGCACGCCGCAAAGAGCTCGAGAAGGGCGAGAACCTCGAGGGCCTCTCTAAAGAGGAGAAGCGCGCCCGCAAGGCTAAGCAGCGCGCCAAGGAGGACCGCATCTACACGGTGTCGAATATCCTTCTCAAGCAGGATGAGGACTACACCAAGCGCCGTCGTATCTGGTGGGCCGTGCTTACTATCGGCATGGTACTCTTCGTGGCAATTTGGGCTTCGCTCTACTTCGCTCCCGCTGGCATGGTGTCCAGCCCCGTCCAGATGGTCGGCATCGTTTTGTCCTACGTCGTCATTTTGGGTGACTTTATCTACGACTTCGTTCGTATTCGTCCCCTGCGCAACATGTACCGCACGCAGGCCGAGGGCATGTCCGAGAACAAGCTCAACGCCCTTATCGAGCGCTCGGCAGCCGAGGAGGACAAGAAGGACTCCAAGAAGAAGTAGCGTTTGCATGCATACTTATCGCTAAGATATAAGGCGCGTCGTTTTTGCGGCGCGCCTTTTTACTGTTCTATAGATAGATGGAGTGGCACATGATTCGAGCTGCCCTGACGGTCGAAGAGGCTCTGGAGGGCATGAAGGCCCTGGAGCCCAAGATTAAAAACTATGCGCGCCTGGTTGTCCGCAAGGGCGTAAACGTCAAGCCCGGCCAGGAGGTTGTCGTTCAGTCTCCGGTCGAGTGCGCGCCGTTTGCGCGCGTGGTGGTCGCGGAGGCCTATGCCTCCGGTGCCGGTCACGTGACGGTTATTTGGGCCGATGACGCCGTGACGAGGCTCACGTACGAGCATGTCGAGAAAAGCTATTTTGAGCAGACGCCCGAGTGGAAGCGCCTGCAGCTTGATTCACTGGCCCAGGATGGTGCCTGCTTTATCTTTATCGAGGGTGCGGACCCTGCCGCCCTTAAGGGCATCGATCCCGCTAAGCCTGCTGCAGCTTCTAAGGCAAGGAACACGCAGTGCAAGGTCTTCCGTCGCGGACTGGACTACAACATCAACCCGTGGTGCATCGCCGGCGCGCCGGTCGTTGCCTGGGCGCGCGAGGTGTTCCCGGGAGACGCCGATGAGGTTGCAATCTATAAGCTGTGGAATGCGATTCTGCACACCGCTCGCGCCGATGGCCAGGACCCGGAGAGCGACTGGGAACTCCATGACGCCGCATTCGAAAAGAACCTGCGTTTCCTGAACGACAATCGTTTCGACTACCTGCATTACACCTCGGCAAATGGAACCGATCTGACGATTGGCATGACGAAAGGTCACGAGTGGGCCGGCGGCAAGGGCAAGACGCCCGATGGGCACCCCTTCTTCCCCAACATTCCCACCGAGGAAGTCTTCACCTCGCCTGATCGTATGCGTGCCGACGGTATCGTGTATTCGGCTATGCCGCTCATTCACCACGGTAACAAGGTTGACGATTTTTGGATTAAGTTCGAGGCGGGCCGCGTAGTGGACTACGATGCCCGCGTGGGTAAGGCGACGCTCGCAAGCATCATCGATACGGACGAGGGCGCTGCTCATCTGGGAGAGGTCGCGCTCATTTCCAAGAACACGCCGATCCGTGAAAGTGGCGTCTTATTCTATGACACGCTCTATGATGAGAACGCCAGCTGCCATCTCGCGCTGGGTGTCGGTTTCCCCGAATGCATCGAGGGTGGGTATGACATGTCCAAGGAGGAGCTCCTGGAGCATGGCGTTAACGTCTCGAGCACGCACGTCGATTTTATGATCGGCACGGACGACATCGATATTACGGGCATTACGCCTGATGGACGTGAAGTTGTGATTTTCCAGAACGGCCAATGGAGTTGGGAATAGTCCCAGACCGTGGTACAATGCCACCCGCGGGCCGTTAGCTCAGCTGGCAGAGCAGGGGACTTTTAATCCCAAGGTCCAGGGTTCGAACCCCTGACGGCCCACCCAAAGATTGTTGAGACGGTCAACTTCGGTTGGCTGTCTTTTTTGTCGCCTTTTCATGGGTTCGAACCCGTCGGGGCGCGGAGCTGAGTAAACGCGTGAGCGTTTGCCAGCGCAGCGCGCAAGGCGCGAAGCGCCGCGGCGGCAGCCTGCGGAGCAGGCTGAACCCCTGACGGCCCACCCAAAGAAAGGAAAACAAAATGAAAACAGATAGATACGGAATTAGCGGCAGCACATTAAAGATAATAGCAGCCATTTCGATGGTTCTCGATCATGTAAGCAGGATCGTCCTGACCAATGGAATCATGACTCACGCATCGTACAATCAGATATCAGACGAACAGTGGGCAATTCTAAGCGAGGCTTCGGATGTGCTTCATATTCTTGGCAGAATTGCATTTCCCTTATTTTGCTTTTTGATAGTTGAGGGATTTTTGCATACTCATGACTTAAAGAAGTACCTGCGAAATATGCTTGTCTTCGCAATCATCGCGGAGCCCATATACGATTTCGTCCAAACCGGGCAACTATTTGACCTTCGGCAACAAAATGTTATGTGTGAGCTCCTGCTTTCCTTGGTCTTTTTGATTGTTCTGGAAAAGATACAAAGTCTTTCAAAACGGAAAAGATACATCGCAGAAACTGCTCTGATTGTTTTGACAGCACTGGCAGCTGAATACACTAAACTAGATGGCGGTGTGTATGGCATTATGCTTGTGGCTGCATTCTATTTATTCCACGACAGCAAGGCCAAGATGTTCTTTGCTGCAGTATGTGCAGTGCTCCTTTCGTCATGCCATATAGTTGGCGGCGGATTTGAGTTTGCTACAGCTAATGTATTTAATCCTGATGTTGCTGCCGCGGTCGTTTCGTTGCTGCTTATCAATCTTTATAATGGTAAGCGAGGGCTGAAGCTCAAATATTTCTTCTACATTTTCTATCCGGCACATCTTGCTCTGCTTTATGGTATCTCACTTATTGTTTTGAACTGTCTTTAAAAACTCTCAAACAAGTCTCTGAAAACGGAAACAAATTGACTCTAAGACTGCTTGTGAATTTCCGGAAGACCTGAGAGATGCGAGGATAGGCAACGAGGGCTGCAGAGAGATGCTTCTCAGTTCTCTGGCGGATCGCACGTATCTGTATGAGGATCACTTCCACACACTCATTAATAACAGTGATAAACACGGCAGATCCTCAAAACATGAGGCTGTGGAGGTCGAACGATGCTTCGAAAGCATGAATGGCAGCGAGAAAATGAGTTCGGAAGCGCCCTCTGGATGATCCAGCATAGAATAGAAAGCGATCGGCTCCGGCTGGTCGCTTTTTTGTTACCGATGCACGGTTCGAACCCGAACTTTTATATATAGGAACGCTCGGCGAACAAAACCTGCCTTTTACCGACGGGAAACAAATAGCTGATGCTTTTGGAGTAAAGTGGCGCTCCAGAGATGACCGATGCCTTAACACCTATAAACCAGCTGGTCATCGCCAATATCAGAAGCCAATGCTTCAGTTTTAACCTCAGTGATGCGACTGAGGGACCTATTCATTTGTGAACAAAATATGGAGTGCGCGATTCCCGCCCGCGGAACCCCTCCGGTCTGGCAATATATCTCCTTGCCGCGCGGCCCGGTCGGACCGGATCAGCCGCAGAGCGTGCACCTTGAGAACCGGATACTGCGAGGATGGACACATTCAGTGTCGCATCCGGGCAGACATCGAACCATTTGAA
>DBFEIO010000035.1:0-48573 GCA_048330275.1 Collinsella sp. | reverse complement strand
TTCGCCGCCGACTCGGAGCCGTGGCCTCGCTCGAAGAGCCCGATCGCCGCCCTCCTGGCCTCGATGTCGTGCTTCACCCTCAAGTCGACACGCATAAAAAGCCTCCCATTTCTCGTGTCCAAGAAATGGGAGGCAGTTCATCGTTCGCGTTCCGGGGGCCTTTTGCCGCCGCGAGGATGCGGCCGAACGATGCGCTCGAGTTAAATCGGATCTTATATTTCGCACGCGCTTTATATGGCTCCATTTTTGGGTACAGTGTTGTCCCGATATTGAGCTTGGGGGATATATGAAAGATGAGACGATGGGCCAAGAGGATGCGGCCCAAGATGCAGAAGCGTGTGCCGAGGCCCTGGAGAGCCTAGACCAGATCGCGCTGACCGAGATTGCGTTTGACGATTCGAGCGTTGATGTGCGGGATGAGCCGGAAATCGAGGCGCAGCCCGATGATCAGGATGCAAAAGACGATGGTGCCGCGCCCACCGAAGACGGGGCGGGGCACGAGGATTCCGAATGCGAGGCCGACGACCAGCCCGAATCCGACACGAGCGAAGAAACCATCCTGCTCGACAACTTGCCGGCCGAAGATTCGCTGACCCGCGAGCTCCCTGGCCTGGGCTCCGCGCCTGCCGTGGACGAGACCATCGCCATGGGCGATATCCCCCTACCGTCTGTTCCTTCGGCACATGAGGCCGAGGCCCGTCACCGCAAGATATCGCCCAAGCGCCGCAACCTGATGGTTGCCGGCGTTGTGGCCGTCGCGCTCGTCGCCGGCGGCGCAGGCTATGCTGCCTGGAACGGATATCAGCAAGAGCAGGCTGCCGCTGTCGCCGCCAGTGCGCACACGATGATGTCGGTGCAGATTGGCGTGCATGCCGCAGGGCTCGACTGCTCAACTGGTTCCAAGATTCCCGTGCAGGTGAGCGGCCAGGATTCCGACGGTTCTTCCGTGAGCGAAACGCTCTACGTTGACGAACACGGTCGCGGCATTAAGCTGCTGCCCGGCGACTATACGCTCTCCATCGCTGGGTCCCCCATCGCAGCCGACGGTACCATTTACACCGTGCCGACCACCAAGGCGCAGGTCACCATTAAGAGCGATGGGCAGGATTTGAGTGCCCAGGCCACCTTTAAGCTCAAGGTGCCTTCGGCCGACACAGTGACTGACGACCAGATCGATGCCGCCGCCAAGTATGCCGAGGAAGGCGGGGTGAACTCCGCCGCGGTCGCAAAGGTGCTCCAGCAGGCGGCAACCGCGCGCCGTGACGCCGCCGTCAACGCCGTGAGCTCCCGCGAGGCACAGGCGGCCCGCGACGCCGATGCTCGACATAAGGCAACGGACCTGTATCAGCTCGATATTCCGGTTGAGTGGTACGGCAAGGTCGCAACCTGGCAAAACGGCAGCACGCTGTGCATTTATCTGGACGGCGACACCAACACGCCGCTCGTGACGCTCGTCGCGGTGCGCGACGGCGAGAGCTTTACGCCCGATGAGGGCGATGCGGTTTTGGGTGCGGCAAACCTCGGCAACGGCTACACCGTCTACGCCAGCGGCCCCGTCTATCCGTACGTGGTGCCCCAGACCATCAACGGACGCACGCAAGACCCCGTATCGACCTACCCCATGGACACTGCAGTTGAGCTTGTCGAGCTCACGACCGGCAACCGCTACACCTATAGTCAGATCAAGAACGTGCTGGTCGGCAAAGACGGCAAGGCCGACGCTGCCACCAAGCTCGAATGCGACTACCTCGCCCAGATTCTGATGCCGAGCATCAAAGCCCAGGACTAGCCGGGCGCATCATGGTGCTCCCCAACCGTGATGAAGGGACCAGGAGGTCCTGGCCCCACGATCCGTAGATGATTAGGCAAGGAGCCACTTCCATGCGGGCACAACGTGTACCACACCGTGTTCGCATGGAATATCGGCCTGCTCATCCATGGTAACGATTGCCGACTCGCCAAGATCGAACTGGGCCATCGAGGCATCAAGCGCGGCAATTTCGCGCTCGCGCGTTTTCTCACTTGCCATATCCACACTCACCTGAATCAGGCTATAAGCCCGCATGAGAAGTGCGTCCCCAGCCACAAAGTCCACCTCATGGCTTTTGCTCTTCTCTTTGATCAGCAGGCGGCAGACCGAGCCGGTCCTCACCGCGGGAGTCCTTCTTCTTAGCGCATTGAACACTGCGGTCTCGAGCCTCTGGCCCTGGTCCAATGCCGATGCGGGAGAGAATGCTCCAAACATCGCAGGGTCGACAGCGTAGACCTTAGACGCAGACCGCATGTTATTTGCCAGTGAACGCGTGAACTCCGGCACGGAGAACAGCAGGTAGGCGTCCTCATAATACTCAAGTAAGTCGCTGAGCGAATTACGACTGACGGGTATCTGCCTGCTCTTGAACTCGTTGTACACTTTGTTCACCGACAGCTCTCGTCCCGAAGATGCCATACACCGCGCTAGGAACAGCGATGCCAGGCGAGGGTTCTTGACGTCGTAACGCTCAATGACGTCCATAGCGACCGTTCGCGAAGCATATTCCTGTAGCAGCTGAATCGCGTCTGCGGGCGTCTGCTCAAGCGTCGCGATGAATCCCCCTCGTTCAAGATATCCGATCAGATGATGTCGAAGCAGCGCTGCATCGCTTGGGGAAAAGGTCGCATCTGGCTCGAAAACGCTCCCCGTCTTATACCGAACGTATTCCGAAAAACTCAACGGAAAAAGCTCCCGTATAAGAGAACGACCCCTGAACTCGCTCTTAAGCTCTGAGGACAGCATCTTAGAAGAAGATCCCGTCACATAGACGGTCGCTTTCTCCGTATCGACTACACGCCGCAGAAACGCACCCCATTCGGGAATTTCCTGGATCTCGTCAAAGAAAATGTAAGCGCCCTCGGTTCGAGCAGCAGGATACAGCGCATAGAACGTGTCGAGCACGTCCGCCAGCAGCGATGACTCATACGGGCGCAAGCGCTCGTCCTCAAAATTAAAGTAAAGCATCCGGTCAAGCTCGACGCCCCGGCCCTGAAGCCGCTGCATCTCCTGATACAGGCGATACGTCTTTCCACAACGGCGGGCCCCCACAACCACATTTACGATGTTGTCGCGCTTTGGCTCCTGTGGGTTTCCCAGATCAAGGTCTCGCTCAAAGACCTGCGGAACCCCCTGCTGTTCAAAGTCCTTTATTTTCTGGGCGATCAAGTCGTTGAATGCCATGATTCTCCAATCTTGCTCTCTAGCTAATCAAAATTATACTGATTCTTGATTAATTAGAGAGCAAGATTGTGTGTAGCTTGATTAACACTTAAGCAAGTTTTTTCACTGTTATTGCTCCGAAGGATATCGAGTGGCTAAGAGGACAACCGAGCTCGAATGCGACTCCCCGAGCAGTCAATTTGGGACGGGGCTTTTTTGACTACCCTCCCCCTGTAGAAAAATCCCTAACGCAGTTGCGGTGAAATAGGGACTGTTTTTGCTGGTCAAACTGCAAAACAGTCCCTATTTCACCGCAACTTAATTGGTGGCCTTTTGGGTGGCACTCAGCGCCACGGGTCGGCTTCGAACATTGGCTCGCGCTCGGGGCGGCGATCACTGTAGGGATCGTAGCCGTCGTCGTCCTCGTTCTCGGCACGGATATAGGGGTCGCGCGGCTTGGGCGCCGGTTTGGACGCGGGCTTGAGCGCCGGCGCGCTTGTCTTGATCTCGTCTTTCATCTGCATAGCTCCTCGCATCGCATCCGTTCAATATCATCGATTGTCGCACGAAAAAGGGCGGCGGACCCAATTGGATCCGCCGCCCTTGGCGTTTAGAGACGGCTAGTAGTATTTAAGGCATGGCCCAAAATCTACTCGGCGTCGGGAACCTCGTAGGTGGCCGCCGGCGTGTCGTCGCACACGACGGCAAAGCCGCCGTCCTTGTCGGCATCGACCGTCACCTGATCGCCCTCGCGCACCGTGCCGTCGATGATAGCGGCGGCGATGGCATCCACGACCTCGCGCTGAACCAGGCGCTTGAGCGGACGGGCACCGAACACGGGGTCCAGGCCACCCACGGCGAGCATCTGCTTGGCCGCCGGGGTGATGGCAAGCGTCATGCGCTCCTTGGCCAGGCGTGCGCGAACGTCGGCAAGCTGGATGTCGACGATCTTCTCGATCTGCGCCATGCCGAGCGGATGGAACACCACGATATCGTCGATACGGTTGAGGAACTCGGGGCGGAAGGTCTGAGCCATGGCGGCGTCGACCTGATGGCGCATCTCCTCCTCGTCCTTACCGGACAGATCGGCGATGGCCTTGGAGCCCACGTTGGACGTCATGATGATAATCGTGTTCTTGAAGGACACCTGGCGACCCTGGCCATCGGTCAGACGGCCGTCGTCGAGCACCTGCAGCAGCACGTTGAAGACATCTGGATGGGCCTTCTCCATCTCGTCGAGCAAGATCACGGAGTACGGACGACGGCGCACGGCCTCAGTGAGCTGGCCGCCCTCGTCGTAACCCACGTATCCCGGGGGCGCACCAATCAGACGCTGGACGCTGAACTTCTCCATATACTCGGACATGTCGATACGCACGAGCGCGCGCTCGTCGTCGAACAGGCACTCGGCCAGCGCCTTGGCGAGCTCGGTCTTGCCCACGCCGGTGGGGCCCAGGAAGAAGAAGCTGCCGATGGGTTTGTCCGGATCGGAGAGGCCCGCACGGCTGCGGCGCACGGCCGCGGCGACAGCGGAGACGGCCTCATCCTGACCGATGACGCGCTTATGCAGCTCGCCCTCCAGGCCCTTGAGCTTGTCGAGCTCGCCCTGCATCATCTTGGACACGGGCACGCCGGTCCAGGCGCTCACGACCTCGGCGATCTCATCGGAGGTCACCTGCTCGTTGAGGCCCTCGCCGTCCTGCTGCTTTTGCGCCTCGAGCGCGGCCTCGGAATCCTGAATCTGCTGCTGCAGGCCCGGAATCACGGAGTAGCGCAGCTCGGACGCACGACCCAAATCGCCGTTGCGCGTCGCACGCTCCTCCTCGCTCTTGGCCTCGTCAAGCTGGCTCTTAAGCTCCTGCACGTGGTCGATGGCGTTCTTCTGGTTGAGCCAGCCGGCCTTTTGCACGTTGAGTTTTTCCTGGACCTCGGCAATCTCCTGGCGCAGGGCCTCCAGACGCTCCTTGGAGGCGTCATCGGTCTCTTTCATGAGCGCCTGTTCCTCGATCTGCAGCTGAGTGAGCTGACGCGTGGTGGCGTCGATCTCGACCGGCATGCTGTCGAGTTCCATGCGCAGGCGGCTCGCCGCCTCATCGACCAGATCGATGGCCTTGTCGGGCAGGAAGCGGTCGGCGATGTAGCGATCGGAGAGGTCGGCAGCTGCCACGAGCGCGCTATCGGTGATATGCACACCGTGGAAGATCTCGTACTTCTCCTTCAGACCACGCAGGATCGAAATGGTGTCCTCGACGGTAGGCTCGCTCACCATAACGGTCTGGAAACGACGGGCGAGCGCCGCGTCCTTCTCGATGTACTTGCGGTATTCGTCGAGCGTGGTCGCGCCGATCGCGTGCAGGTCGCCACGGGCGAGCGCCGGCTTGAGGATGTTGCCGGCGTCCATGGAGCCCTCGGTGGCACCCGCGCCCACGATGGTGTGGAGCTCATCGATGAACAGGATGACCTTGCCCTCGGACTTCTGGACTTCCTTGAGTACGGCCTTCAAGCGGTCCTCGAACTCGCCGCGGTACTTGGCGCCGGCGACCAACGCGCTCATGTCGAGCTCGATGAGGTCGCGGTCGCGCAGGGTGCTCGGCACGTCGCCGGCCACGATACGTTGGGCGATGCCCTCGACGATGGCCGTCTTGCCGACGCCCGGCTCGCCGATGAGCACGGGGTTGTTCTTGGTGCGACGGGACAGGACCTGGATGGTACGGCGAATCTCGTCGGTACGGCCGATGACCGGGTCGAGCTTACCGGCGCGGGCAAGGTCGCAGATATTGCGGCCGTACTGCTCCAGCGCCTCAAACTGTGTCTTGTCCTCGGCGGACGTCACGCGGTCATCGCCGCGCAGCTCCTCGTAGACTTGCTCGATGCGCTCCTTGGTGACGCCGGCGTCGCGCAGTACACGACCGGCCTCGCCCTTGTCCTCGGCAAGCGCCATCAGCAAATGCTCGGTCACCACAAAGCTGTCGCCCATCTTGGTGGCCTTCTTCTCGGCCTTCTCGATAACGCGGACGAGCTCGTTGGAAAGACCCATCTGCTGACCCTCGCCGGAAACCTTGGGCGCGTGGTCAATGGCATCCTGCGTGGAGCGTGCAAGCTGAGCCGGGTCGGCACCGATGCGCTCGATGATCACGGAGATATTGCGCTCGCCGGCACCGAGCAGGGCGGACAGCAGGTGAATCGGCTCCACCGCGCCGGCCTGCGCGTCGGCAGCCGTGCTCATGGCGGTCTGCAGCGCCTCGCGCGAAGTCATTGCTAGCTTATCGATTCTCATGGAATCACCTCTCTTGGGGTGGCCGCCCTACGGGGCGGCTTCACGTTGTTCGAGAAGTATTGTTGCCAGCTTTGCGCGATCTTATACACAAATCTAAGTCTCTATATATAAGATTTTCTGAGTGATTAAGAGATAGGGGCAGGCACGCTCACCCACTGCGGCCTCGTCCCCTAACTATCTCGATCTGTAACATCTATCGACCGTTTCCGGCTCCAGATGTTATAGATCGAGACGAATTGTTCAGCGGCGCCCGTTTGTCTCAATCTGTAACATCTAGTCGGCAAATAGGGCTCTATCTGTTACAAATCGAGACGAACGAAGACACCTGAGTCGAAAATCTAAATCTGTAACACCAGGCCCACTTTTAGCGGCCAAGATGTTACAGATCGAGACAGACCGAAAACCACCACAAAGAGGACAGGCACCTTTGTGGTGGTCGCGGTCTCTACTCCTTCGCCGAACCCATACTTCCCGATTCGACGGTCCAGAGCATCTCATCCTCGAACAGCCATGTACGGGCAGACCCACTATCGCGTGCAGTCTGCGGGTCAGGCAAGCAGGTCTGTTTATAGGCATCTTGGATACACTGACCCATAAAATCGTTGAGCTCGGTCTGGTCGCCCTCCATGACATAGGCGACATCGCCGTCCATGATGTAGATGCCCGGACCCTCATTGCCCTCGTAGCCCGGATCGTACGAGACATCACACAACTTTGCGCCGTTTGCAGTGTCCAGCTCGATGGAAGAGTGGCATCCGCCAACCATGTCGTTCGCTTTTGCCCGATAGGACGCATATCCGTACCAGCGCTTAAAGGTTTTGCCCTTGAGTAGCTCGGACGCCCTATCGATCAGGCTTGTATCCGTGGTATAGCGCATGGCCCCAAGCTGAATACGCGGATAATTGCTAATACCCAGCACAGCCGGCTGCTCATCAAAATCAACGGTAATGGCCTCGGGCTTGTCGTCGCCGGTCAGAAGTTCGACAGATTGAGTCACAGGCTTGACTACCGGCTCCGTCACCGCAGCAGGTAGAAATGCCATACCGACAGCGCCCGCGCCAACCACAGCGATCGCAAGCGCCAAGACAATCAATCCAATACGGGCAGAACGGCTCACGGCAAAACACCCCACAATGCAAACCTTCGCCACCTTCACTAATGATACCGCCAGCTAACACTATTACCAAAAGAAGCCGCGCGCTCCTCACCACCACAAAGGGGACAGGCACCTTTGTGGTGGTTTTCGACGCTAACGGTCGACTATCTCGCGCCATGAGATTAAACTTGAATTGTTCTCTGAACATATCCATTTCTGCCTATCCTCAACAGATCTTTGTCTCGAGGAGCGCATATGAAGCCGCCTCATTCCACCGGTCGCAACGTCATCGCCATTCTCGCCATACCCATCGTGATGCTCTTCCTTATCGTCATCACGCCCTTTTCTTTTGGTATCGCCTCGCCCTTCGATCTTTGCGGGATGATCGACGCCGGCTCGCGTGCCACCTCGCTCTCCTTTGTCTGCCGTGGCGTGTTCTACGAATATGCAATTCCCACCGGACTTTGGCAGTCCAAGTTACCGTTGCTCGGTCAGATCGACGGATGCTCCCCCTATTTCTGCCTTGGACCTCAGGCGCTAAACTATCTAATCGACGACCAGCCACTCGACTCCATCGGCCTTGCCTACGACTACGCACCAAACACCGATGAGCGCCACATGAACCAAGTCCTCGACAAGATGCTTGGACAGTGCGGGCTCACCGAGGAGGCCGGTCGAACCATCTATAGCAACCAGAAATTAAAGCGAACAGAACTCCGCCGTGTCGGAAAAATCAAAGGGCGAAACAGGGCCGCCTACTGGGATGCCTGGGCAACACGCGACAAGGGCGAATTCGGACACAGCACCTATATGGTCACCGTCTACACCAAAGACGGAATTAAGGACAATGTTGACGATTTCGCGTCATCCAAACTCGGCATCCCCAAAACAACCAAACCCGCCAGCCCAGATGAAATTCTGTAGAGACGCTCATTAGAATGCCGTTCAACGAGCACGGCAGCATCGAGCTCGCCCCACCACCACGAAAGGGACAGGCCCCTTTGTAGTGGTTTTCGACTCTGGCACTCGACTGTCTCGATCTGTAACATCTAGCGGCTCTTTTCGATCTTAGATGTTACAGATTGAGATGAAATGATCAGCGGCGATCGTTTGTCTCAATCTGTAACAACCGCTCGTCAAATAGGGGCCCAGATGTTACAGGTCGAGACAAACGGGACCGCCACAAAGGTGCCTGTCCCCTTCGTGGTGGTTTTCGACAAAAAGAAACCGCCCCGATAACAGAGGCGGCATCAAGCAAGTCTATTTATTAGCGTCCCTCAAGACCCAACGAGAACGTCGCGGTAGCCCCGGCCATACCTTTCCCTCGGGCGACCCTCGCGAAGCGCGTGAGCACGAGGGAAAGGTGTGGCAGGGGCGTACAGCAGAGTTACTCGGCAGCGGCCTTGAACTTGTTGTAGTTGATCAGGCAGCCGGCCTTGACGATGGAACGCTCCTCTGCCGTCATATCGGCAATGTAGAGCTCAATCTGCTCGACCGCACCATCGGTGCGCACCACGTAGGCGGCGATGTCCTTCAAGTCGCCATCGAGCGCAGCGCGAATCCCCGGCACAAAGACGTAATCGCCCACCTCAAAGTTAGGCTCTGCCTCCATCTGGAAGGGCACCATGCCCCAGTTCATCACGTTGGAGCGATAGCGCTTGGTGGCGTACTCGTGGACGATGTTGGCCAGACCGCCGATCACGCGCTGGCAGCTCGCGGCCTGCTCGCGGGCGGAACCGTCACCGGGCTTCTTGGCATAGAGCATGGAGCCGTACTCAGTCGCCTTGGCATCGGCCGCGACACCCGCGCCGGCCAGTGCCTCAAACACGCCGGCAAGCTCGGCATCGAGTGCCGCCAGGTCGCCCGCGGACTCACCGGCAACGCGGCGCTTCTCCACGGCGTCGACCTCCTTGGAGCGACCCACGTAGGCAGGGTCGCGGCGGCTGAGCGTAAACTCGGCCAGACCCAGCGGGTTGGAGCGGAAGGAGCTCGTCTCGCCCGAGGGAATGAGCTCGTCGGTCGTGGTGACCGGGTCCATGATCTTGGAGCACACCTTGAGCAGGATATCGTCGCCGAGGGGCTCCATCGCGGGCCACGGCTTGATATTGGGACCCTCGACCAGCTCGTCGGCAGGCTCCGCCTTGCCAAAGCCCCAGTACACGCGCTTTTTGTACGGCGCGTCGTCGAAGGTGTACTCGCAGGCCTCGTCCCAGGTCTCCTCGGGCAGGTCGGTCGCCGGCGTCAGGATGCCGCCGTTGGCCGCCGTCGCCGCAATGGAGCGGGCGTCCATCAGGGCCACGGCGCTCAGCTGGCCGTTGCCCGGCTTGGAACCCTCGCGATTGGGGAAGTTGCGCGTGGTGTGGCGGATCGAAAGGCCGTTGTTGGCAGGCGTGTCGCCGGCACCAAAGCACGGGCCGCAGAATGCCGTGCGCACGATCGCGCCGGCCTCCATGAGGTCGTAGATGTAACCGCGGCGTGTAAGCTCGAGCGCCACGGGCTGGCTCGTGGGATAGACCGACAGCGAAAACTCGCCGCAGCCGGTGTTGGCGCCCTTAAGCACGCGGGCAGCCTGGACCACGGAGTCGTAGTTGCCGCCCGAGCAGCCGGCGATGACGCCCTGCTGCACGTGCAGCTTGCCGTCGACGATCTTGTCGAGCAGGCTAAAGTGCGTCTTACCCTCGCCGATCTTGGCGGCCTCGAGCTCGACCTCATGCAGGATGTCCTCGAGGTTCTCGTTGAGCTCGTCAATCTCAAAGCCGTTAGAAGGATGGAACGGCAGCGCGATCATGGGCTTGATGCTCGACAGGTCGACCTCGACGCAGCCGTCATAGTAGGCAACATCGGCGGGCTTGAGCTCGCGGTAGTCGTCGCCGCGGCCGTGCATGGCCAGGAACGCGTGCGTGTCCTCGTCGGTTGCCCAAATGGAGGAAAGGCAGGTGGTCTCGGTGGTCATGACGTCGACGCCGTTGCGGTAATCGGTCGTCATGCTTGCGATGCCCGGGCCCACGAACTCCATGACCTTGTTCTTAACGTAACCCTTGGCAAAGACGGCGCGGATGATGGCGAGCGCCACGTCGTGCGGGCCGACGCCGGGGCGCGGGGCGCCCGTGAGGTAGATGGCGACGACGCCGGGATAGGCGACATCGTAGGTGTCGCGCAGCAGCTGCTTTGCCAACTCGCCGCCACCCTCGCCCACGGCCATGGTGCCCAGGGCGCCGTAGCGGGTGTGCGAGTCGGAGCCCAGGATCATCTTGCCGCAACCGGCGAAGTTCTCACGCATAAAGGAGTGGATGACGGCGATGTGCGGCGGGACGAAGATGCCGCCGTACTTCTTGGCCGCGGAAAGGCCAAAGACGTGATCGTCCTCGTTGATGGTGCCGCCCACGGCGCACAGCGAGTTATGGCAATTGGTGAGCACGTAGGGCAGCGGGAACTGCTCCATGCCCGAGGCGCGCGCCGTCTGGATGATGCCGACAAAGGTGATGTCGTGGCTCGCCATGGCGTCGAAGCGAATCTTGAGCGCCTCGGGATCTCCGGACGTATTGTGTGCCTGGAGGATCGAATACGCGATGGTGCCGCGCCTGGCATCCTCGGGCGTCTGCGTAATACCGTGCTCGGCAGCCTCGGCCGCAGGCACAACCTCGCTGCCGCCGCGCAGGTAGACGCCGTCCTCGTACAGCTTGACCATACTGTCTCCCACTCTGCCCAAAAGATTTGGGCGCATAGCATACATTCGTTCAATATCGTGCCATAGAACAGTTGCGAGTGGGTTACGAATCTACACGTTCACTTTATCTCAGTAAAGCACAGGACGAGCCCAGTGTAGGGCCGGCAGATTTGGTGCGAGAGTGTCCCTTTCGACTAGTCATTTAAGAACGTCCCCAATGACTACCCATAATAACGCCGATGTTTTGGCGCGGACAGCGAAAGCCCGCCAGAGCGAGCAAGGTGCCTTGAAACAAGGCGGCATTGATCTTTTGATCATGCCGCCGAAGTTGAAAGGCAGATTGCCGCTCTGGCGGGCTTGCAGCGTCGAACCGTTACGCGGTTTGGTAAAACCGCGTAACTATAAGTCTCCGCCGGCGCCCAGCAGCTTGCGCATGACTTGCTCGGGGTTAACCGAGCCGTCACGCGGGGCAAGGGCGGTGATCTTCTTCTGCATCTTGTACTCGTGCAGCTCGTCCTCGAGCTGGCGCACGCGGGCGCGGAGCTTTTCGTTCTCGCGCTCGCGCTCCTCGGCACGCTCCTTCATATCGAGGATGCGCACCACACCGGCGAGGTTAATGCCCTCGTCGGTCAGTTGGTTGATGAGCTCCAAGCGCTCGATATCGGCACGCGAATACAGGCGCGTGTTGCCGCCCGAGCGCTGGGGGTTCACCAGGCCCTTGGACTCGTAGACGCGCAGAGTCTGCGGATGCATGCCGGTCAGCTCGGCCGCCACGCTGATCATGTACAGCGGTTTGTTCCTATTGTCCTCGGCCATGCTACCTGACCCCTTTCCGTCTCGTTATCGTCCATCATAAGCCCGTGGACAGGCGCGGGCGCCACAACCAAACTAGTACGTCGCCTTGTAACGGTTGACCTTCTCGCGGTAGTCGCGCGTGTCGGCCTCGCGCAGCTTGGCCATGGCATCGCGCTCGTCATCGGACAGGTTCGTGGGAACCTGCACCTTGATCTCGACGAGCAGCGCGCCTGTGCGGCCACGGTGCTTAACATCGGGCGCGCCCATCTCCTTAAAGCGGAACTTCTTGCCCGTCTGGGTACCCGCGGGCACCTTTAGACGAACCGTCGCACCGCCGGGCGTCGGCACGTCCACCGTGCAGCCGAGCGCCGCCTCATAGACCGAGACCGGTACCTCCATGGTCACGTCGGCACCTTTACGCTTAAACAGCGGATGCTCCTCCACGTGCGTGGTCACGACCAGGTCGCCGCGCTCGCCGCCGGCAACGCCATACTCGCCGCGACGTTTGTAACGCAGCTTGCCGCCGTCGACCGCGCCTGCAGGCACCGAGACCGTAATGGTCTGCTGCTCGCCTGTCGAGGGAATGCGGTAGGTGACCTTGTGCGTCACACCGCGAAACGCGTCCTCAGCCGTCACATCGACGGTCAGCGACAGGTCGCCGCCCTTGCGAGCACGGCTGCGGCCCGCGCTGGCACCGGCAGCGCCCGCAGCCCCGGCAAAGCCCGAGCCCCAATCGCTGCCCCAGGCGCCGTTGCCGCTAAAGATGCTGTCGAAGATATCGCCCCAGCCGCTGGCGCCCGCGCCGGCACCGTAGCCGCCGCCATACGCGCCGCCCGCGCCCGGCATGCCGCCAAACATGAGCATCTGGTCGTACTCTTTGCGCTTCTTCTCGTCCGAAAGCGTCTCGTAGGCCTCGCTGATCTCCTTAAACTTGGCCTCGTCGCCGCCGGCATCGGGGTGATATTTTTGCGCGAGCTTGCGAAACGCGCTCTTGATCTCTTTGTCGGAGGCGCTCTTGGATACGCCCAGGATGTCATAGAAGGTTTTGCCTGCAGCCATCGTAGCTCCTCTCCTGTTACATCCGCCGCCCATGCGGACGGCGGCTCATGCTGTCATATGGCACTTGGCCAGAAAGGGCCCCGGGTGTTGCCCCGGGGCCCTTCTCAATTACTCCTCGGTGCTCTCGGCCGTATCGGCCGCAGCATCCTCGGGCGCCGCTTCGGGCTCCGGTGCGGGGCGCTTCTCGCCGCCGTAGGTCACCGTCACCATCGCGGAACGCAGGATGCGATCCGCCATGCGGTAGCCCTTCTGGTACACGTCGTTGACGGTCTCGTCGTACTGCGATGCGTCCTCGACGCGGCCCACAGCCTGGTGCTCAAGCGGATCGAACGCCTCGCCCTTGGGGTCGATGGGCTCAACGCCCTCGTGCGCAAACACGTCGAGCAGCTTGGCATGAACCGCGTCAACGCCATCGACGAACTGCTTAAAGTCGTCGGAAAGCTCTTGGCTGCGGGCATGGTCGATCGCGCGCTCGATATCGTCGATCACCGGCAGCAGCGCGGTGACAAGCTTCTCGGTCGCGCGCTCGCGCTCGGCGATACGCTCGTTGGCAGTGCGGCGACGGAAGTTCTCCCAGTCGGCCTGCAGACGGGCGGTACGCTCGGTGGCGTCCTTTGCTTTGTCCTCGGCGGCCTTCTGAGCCTCTGCCGCAGCATCGAGCTCATTGCGCACGTCGGCAAGCTCTTTCTGAGCCTGCTCGAACTTGAGCTTAAAGTCGTTGTCGGCGGCTTCCTCACCGGCGCGGATAGCGGCTTCCACCATCTCGTCCTCGGTCATCGTCGCCTCCTTGTTGGAATCCTCTACCTGGTTCTCGGCAGCCTCGGCGGCCACGGCCTCGTTGGCCTCGGTATCGTCGACGGCCTCTACGGGAATCTTCACGTCCTTCTCCTCAGAGTCAACGGGGGCGGCGCCAGCGGCAGCCGCCTCCGTGCGAGCTTTACGGGCGGACATGATTACTTGTCCTCGTCGTCCACAACCTCGTAGTCGGCGTCGACGACGTCATCGTCGGCAGGCTGGGCACCAGCGGCACCGTCGGTCTGCTGCTGAGCGTCGGCGTAGACAACCTGAGCCAGCTCGTAGGCCACGGACTGCAGGGACTCGCCGGCGGCCTTGATAGCCTCGACGTCAGAGCCCTCGAGCGCCTTCTTAGCGTCGGCGATAGCGGCCTCGGCCTTGGACTTCACGTCGGCGGAAACCTTGTCACCGAGCTCGTTGAGGGTCTGCTCGGTGGAGTAGCACAGGCTGTCGGTCTGGTTGCGGACCTCGACCTCTTCCTTCTGCTTCTTGTCCTCCTCGGCATGAGCCTCGGCGTCCTTGACCATACGATCGACTTCGTCGTCGGACAGAGCGGTGGAGCCGGAAATGGTGATCTGCTGCTCCTTGCCGGTGCCCTTGTCCTTAGCGGAGACCTTGACGATGCCGTTGGCGTCGATGTCGAAGGTAACCTCGATCTGCGGCACGCCGCGGCGGGCAGCCGGGATACCGGTCAGCTGGAACTTACCGAGCGACTTGTTGTCGCGGGCAAGCTCGCGCTCGCCCTGGAGCACGTTGATCTCGACGCTGGTCTGGTTGTCGGCAGCGGTGGAGTAGACCTCGGTCTTGGAGGTCGGGATCGTGGTGTTGCGGTCGATCATCTTGGTCATGATGCCGCCCATGGTCTCGACGCCCAGCGACAGCGGGGTAACGTCGAGCAGCAGGATGCCCTCGACGTCGCCGGTGAGCACGCCGCCCTGGACGGCAGCGCCGTCGGCAACGACCTCGTCGGGGTTCACGGACATGTTGGGCTGCTTGCCGGTCATGGTCTTGACGAGCTCCTGGACGGCGGGCATACGGGTGGAGCCGCCGACGAGGATGACCTCGGTCAGATCGGAGAGCTTAAGCTTGGCGTCGCGCAGGGCGTTGGTGACAGGCTGCTTGCAGCGCTCGAGCAGGTCGCGGGTGATCTTCTCGAACTCGGCGCGGGTCAGCGTGTAGTTGAGGTGCAGCGGGCCGGACTGGTTCATGGTAATGAACGGCAGGTTGATGGTGGTCTGCTGGGCGGCAGAGAGCTCCTTCTTGGCGTTCTCGGCGGCCTCCTTCAGACGCTGCAGGGCCATGGGGTCCTGACGCAGATCGACACCGTTCTCCTGCTGGAACTTATCGGCCATCCAATCGATGACGCGCTGATCCCAGTCGTCGCCGCCCAGGTGGTTGTCGCCCGAGGTGGACAGAACCTCAAACACGCCGTCGGCGAGGTCGAGGATGGAGACGTCGAAGGTGCCGCCGCCCAGGTCAAAGACCAGGATGCGCTGGTCGGTGCCCTGCTTGTCCAGGCCATAGGCCAGAGCAGCAGCGGTCGGCTCGTTGACGATACGCTTGACGTTGAGGCCGGCGATCTTACCGGCGTCCTTGGTGGCCTGACGCTGGGCGTCGTTGAAGTAGGCCGGGACGGTGATGACGGCGTCGGTGACGGTCTCGCCCAGATACTTCTCGGCGTCGGCCTTCATCTTTGCGAGCGTCATGGCGCTCACCTGCTCGGCGGTGTAATCCTTGCCCTCGATGTCGACGACGGCACGGCCACCCTGGCCCTCCTTGACCTCATACGGCACGGTCTTGATCTCGGAGGTGCACTCGGAGTACTTGCGGCCCATGAAGCGCTTGATGGAAAACACGGTGTTCTTGGGGTTGGTGACCGCCTGGTTCTTAGCGGCCTTGCCCACGACGCGGTCGCCGTCGGCACGGAAGCCCACGACAGACGGGGTGGTGCGGTCGCCCTCGGCGTTCACGATAATGGTCGGAGAACCGCCCTCGAGGACGGCCATAGCGGAGTTAGTAGTACCAAGGTCGATGCCAAGAATCTTACTCATTAGAAATTCCCTCTCTCTTGTGCGTTCGCGCCGCCTCGACGATCTGTCGCGCGGCGCTTCGGCTTGTCTTTCAGGATGTAGTGTATCCCCTTATGGGCCGGAATATACAAAATCTAAGTCAATTCATATAAGATTTCTTATTGCTGAGAGTTTAGGTTCTTAAATGCGCAGGTAGATGCGCTGAATGAGTTCTCGGCAAATCTATTGAGATCTATGTAGAGATGACTGAGGCTTGAGTCCGGGGGTGCCTGGGGGCCGTCTTGCGGAAAGCTCATCCCGGTTTGAGCGTGGATTCCGGGTCGCAGTTTCCGTCTGAAGGCTCAACCGGAAACCGTATCCCGTTTTGGGAGCTGATACCGGCTCGCATTTTCCGCTAGCGGGCCTAACCGGAAACTGCAACCCGTTTTTCGACAAAATAATGGGATGCGGTTTCCGCAAGCACGCTCAATCGCCCTATATTTCAAGTCACCTTTAGCTAACATTTACGCAGCTCAACGGCCCCACCTGCGTGTTTTTTAGTAAACCTTGGCATACTCGGCGAACGGTATGAAGATGCCGGTCAGAGGGTATTGCAAACGGTCGCTCCCGTGGTATGTTTTTGCCCGAATCAAACCGGCGCGCATCGCCTGTAGCGTCGGTCAACAGAGAGGAAACTACCATGGCTCATCCCGTAATTGATGCCGACGAGTGCATCGCTTGTGGCGTTTGCGTCGACTCCTGCCCCGCTGGCGTCCTGGAGCTCCAGGACGTCGCTACCGTCGCTGACGAGGACTCCTGCGTCGCCTGTGGCGCTTGCCAGGACGCTTGCCCCGCTGGCGCGATCACCGAGATCGTCGAGGAGTAACAACTCCCCCACCTGCACACTCAAAAGTACACCGTGCACAAAAAAGGAGGCCTCCGCATCGCCGCGGAGGCCTCCTTTTGCATGTGTGGGCAGCTAATTTGGAGCGGGACCCTTGGCAGTTGCGGTGGAATAGTTCCTGTTTTATGGCTTAGATGCCGATTTTAGGAACTATTTCACCGCAACTTATAGATGCGGCGTCGACTAGGACAAATCGTCTTCGTAGGGCATCAGGTCTGCTAGGTAGCCTTTTTCCTTGAGCATCGCCTCGATCTCGTCGAGGGTCTGTTCGTCCTCCGCCGCAATACGATGGAAGTGATAGCCGCTCGTCACCGTTAGTAGCGGAAAGCTCTTGCCGCTCTCGATATCGCGCAGATAGCGCTCGACATCGCGGCGGTTGCGGATGTCCAGGTCGGCCGTGATCTTGCCGTACACACGATGGTTGACGATCACGTTGAGCACGGCGCCACCCGCGTCGACGATACTCGTGAGCTCATCGCCTGCCTGCTCCACGCTGTGGCGAACCTTGACCAAGCGCGTAGGCACGGCGGGGCTGCTGGGCGCCTCCTGCAGCACGTAGCCGCGGTTGGTCGCCACGATATCGTGCCCATCGGCGCGCAGCAGGGCGATGTCCTGCACCACGATCTGGCGGCTCACACCCACCTCGCGGGCAAGCGCGCTGCCCGATACGGGCCCCTTGGCCCCCTCGAGCACGGCCATGATGGCACGGCGACGCTCGCGGGCGTCCATTATTTACCGTCCAGCAGACGCAGGTGCTTAAGCGAGAGGTCGAGGATCGGCGCGGAATGCGTTAACGCCCCCGAGCTAATAAAGTCAACGCCCAGGTCGGCGAGCGCGCGGATATTGCTGGCGTCCACGTTGCCCGAGCACTCGGTCTTAGCACGGCCGGCGATAAGCTCAATCGCGGCAGCCATATCGTCGTGGGTCATGTTGTCGAACATGATAATGTCGGCACCGGCCTCCACGGCCTCGCGCACCATGTCCAGATTCTCGCACTCAATCTCGACCGTCGTGGTAAACGACGCATGGGCGCGCGCCATCTCGATCGCGCGCGTCACGCCACCGGCGGCATCGATGTGGTTGTCCTTGAGCATGACGGCCGTCGACAGGTTGTAGCGGTGGTTGCTGCCGCCGCCGATTTCAACCGCCGCCTTCTCAAACACGCGCATGCCCGGCGTGGTCTTGCGCGTGTCGACAAGCACGGTCTTGGTGCCCTCGAGCGCAGCCGCCATCCGATGCGTGTAAGTAGCGATGCCGCTCATGCGCTGCAGGTAGTTGAGCGCCACGCGCTCGCCCGAAAGCAACACGCGCGCGTCGCCGCGCACCTGGCCCACGTGATCGCCGGCATGCACCTCGTCGCCATCCGAGACATCAAACAGCACCGAGCTCTGCGGATCCAGCAGCTCAAAGGTACGGGCAAACACATCCAAGCCGGCGATGATGCCGTCGGCCTTGGCGATAAGCTCCACCGTGGCGGGACGCGCCGTGGGGCACACGCTCGCCGTGCTCACGTCCTCAAACGTGATGTCCTCGCGCAGGGCCTGCAGAATCAGATCATCGACGACGAGCTTCATGGTAATGGGATTCATGGTCTACTCCTCCACGGCCTGCGTGCCGGCGGCACGGGCCAAATCATCGATTGCCAGGGTGCCGGCGCCCAGGGCGCGATGACGGCCATCGAGCGCGGGATCGCCTGCCTGCTCCACGGCCAGTGACTCGCCGGTACGCATATACCACGCGGCGCGACGACCCCAGACCAGCGCCTCGAGCAGGCTGTTTGAAGCCAGGCGATTCTTGCCGTGAACGCCGTTGCAGGCCGTCTCGCCGGCGGCGTAGAGCTCGGGCATCGAGGTGCGGCCGTCCTTGTCGACCCACACGCCGCCCATAAAGTAGTGCTGCGTCGGCGTAACGGGAATGGGCTCGTCCAAGATGTCGCGGCCGTCCTCCAGGCAGCGCGCGCGAATGTTGGCAAAGTGCCCGGTCACCACGTCGCGCCCGACGGGGGCAAAGCTCAGCCACTCGTGCTCGGTGCCGTCCTGCTTCATCTGCTCGCGGATGGCGGCGGCGACAACGTCGCGCGGCTGCAACTCGTCGGTAAAACGCTCGCCGGCGGCGTTGAGCAAAATCGCGCCCTCGCCGCGGCAGCTCTCGCTGATCAGGAACGTGCGACCCGGCTGCGGCGAGAACAGACCCGTGGGATGGATCTGCACGTAGTCCAGGTGCTCCATCTTAATGCCATGCTCCTGAGCGATGTAGCAGGCGTCGCCCGTGAGCTGCGGGTAGTTGGTCGAGTGGTCGTACACGCCGCCAATGCCACCCGTCGCCCACAGCGTGTGGCGGGCATGGATCTTAAACGGCTTACCGGCATGCACGCCCTCAACGGCATTTGCCAGCTCGTCGGCGGGACGAACCGAGTTGTCCTCGTCCACGGCTACGGCGACGACGCCGGTGCACACCGTGGCGCCATCGCGCTCGGCGGTCAGGATGTCGGTCATGGCCGCGTGCTCCAAAATCTGCACGTTGTCCAGCTTGCGAACGGCCTGGAGCAGCTTGGTCGTGATCTCCTTGCCCGTAATGTCGGCATGGAAGGCAATGCGCGGACGGCTGTGCGCGCCCTCGCGGGTAAAATTGAGGCTGCCGTCGGCCTTGCGCTCAAAATCCACGCCCATCGCTAGCAGGTCGTTGATGACCGAGCGGCTCGAGCGAATCATGATGTCGACGCTCTCGCGGCGGTTCTCGTAGTGGCCGGCGTGCATGGTGTCCTCAAAGAAGGCATCGTAGTCCGAGCCTTCGGGCAGCACGCAAATGCCGCCCTGCGCGAGCATCGAATCGCACTCATCGACCGCGCCCTTGGAGAGCATGATCACGCGCGTGCTCGTCGGCAGATTGAGGGCCGCGTACAGACCCGCCACGCCGCAGCCGGCAATGACGACGTCGCACTCCATATCGGGGTATTGCTTGGTTTCCACAGGAATCCTCTCCCTTGAATGTGACATAAGGGACCGTCCCTCATGCAACATTGTTCTAGCGTGCTGCGTACTCGAGCATACGGTCGAGCGTGAGCTTGGCCTGGTCTGCTGCCTCGTCCGAGACGCCGATCTGCACCTCGCCCTCGCCCGTCTCCAGGCAGCGCACGAGCTTTTCGAGCGTGATGAGATCCATGTTGACGCAGGTGGGCTGTACCGCGGGGAAGTAGAACTTCTTGCCGGTGCCCTGGCAGCGGCGCTCGAGCTCGTAGAGCACGCCGCGGACCGTCACGATGATGAACTCGCTCGCGTCGGACTCCTCGGCATACTTGATGATGCCGGCGGTGGAGCCGATGTAGTCGGCCTCGGCCAGGACGTCGGCCTTGCACTCAGGATGCGCCAGCACGAGCGCGTCGGGGTGGGCCTCCGTCGCGTCGACGATCTGCTCGACGGTGATGATGTGATGGCGCGGGCAGTAGCCGTTGTTGAGGATGACGTGCTTTTGCGGCACCTGCTCGGCTACGAAGCGACCGAGGTTTTGGTCGGGAATGAACAGGATATGCTGCTGCGGCAGCTCGGACACGATCTTGACGGCGTTGGAGCTGGTGACGCACACGTCGCTCCAGCTCTTGATCTCGACCGTGGAGTTGACGTAGCACACCACGGCCAGGTCGTCGCCGTACTCGGCGCGCGCCGCGTCAACCGTCTCGCGCTTGACCATGTGCGCCATGGGACAGTCTGCGCCCGGCTCGGGCAGCAGCACGGTCTTAGTGGGATTGAGCAGCTTGGCGCTCTCGCCCATAAACTCCACGCCGCACAACACGATGGTCTGCTGCGGCAGGCTCTTGGCGAGCTTTGCCAGGTAGAAGCTATCGCCGACGTAATCGGCAACGGCTTGGACCTCGGGCGCCACGTAATAGTGCGCCAGGATCACCGCGTCACGTTGGGTTTTTAGTTGCTGAATGGCCTCGACGAGCTCTGCGGGCACCAGTGCCGCACGCTCCGTTGCCGTCGTTGCCGATGCCAAGCCGGCCGCGATATCGCGTGCAAGCTCCGACGCATCCATGTTCGCGCTCTGTGCCATCAAGGCCCCTCTCTTTTGGCGAATCTTGGGGCTTTAGTATGACACCTAGGTTTACAGCTGACAAGACAGCTGTAAACCTAGGTGTAAAGTTGAAATAAAGATTCAATCATGTGGCAGGTCCATATTCGAACTGGCAAGCTGAGGATAGCTGAGCTCTCGATGGCGCAGGAGGCATCTTTCGCCACCGCAATACCGCTTGGCGCGAGTTGCACGCCGTGGGGCGCAAACGGTCCGCACCCCCGCAAGCGGCGCGTACCCGATGTGGCAAAATCGAACTACTTAAGGGGGCCGAATGCTCAAGATTATTGCCTGCGACGATGATGTCGCTTTTCTAGATAGACTGCACCGGATGATCGACCGTTGGTCGACCGAGACGGGCACGGCGGTCGATGTTGCGCTCGTCACACGCGGCGAGGACCTGCTGGCCCGCCATGCCGCATCGCGCGCCGACATCATTCTGCTCGACATGATCATGCCGCTCGTCAACGGCATGGACACCGCACGCGAACTGCGCCAGGCCGACACCGCCGTGCGCCTGGTGTTCCTCACCTCGTCGCCCGAGTTCGCGCTGGAATCCTACGAGGTCCGCGCCTTCGACTATCTGCTCAAGCCCGTGACTTACGAACGCCTGGCGCAGTTACTCGACGAGCTTTCGAGCATGCGCCCGGCGGCAACCGACGAGCTCGTGATCAAAACTTCCTTTGGCTACCACGCCCTGCGCCTGTCCGACATCGAATATGCCGAGGCGCGCAACAAGCACGTGGTCTTCCACCTGCGCGACGGACGCGATATCGAGGCACTCGAGTCGTTCCGCAGCGTCGAGGACCGCTTGGAGCAAAACGCAGTCTTCTTTAAATGCCACCGCAGCTACCAGGTCAACCTGCGCAATATCGATCACTTTGACCGCACGGACATCGTCATGCGCTCGGGCGCGTGCATCCCGCTTTCGCGCAGTTGCAAGCAGGGATTCCAAGACGCCTACTTTGCGGTGCGCTTTGAGGGTGGGAGACACTGATGGTCTCCTCGGTCGAAATGGTCCTTTGGGCAATCCACCACGCCACGACGCTGCTCTTTGGCGTCTTTGCCTCGGCGGCGCTGTGCGGTGTCGAGATCAACCGGCGTCATGCGCTTGAACTGGTGCTGGTCGGTGCCGTAACCGGATGCGCATTTGGCCTCGCCAATGCCGTCGGCGGAGAGCTTTTCGCCCGCCAGGTATATCCGCTCGTCGTGCATCTGCCGCTCATCATCTATTTGTGTGCGCGCTACCGCCTGAGCCCGCTGCTTGCCGCGCTCGGCATTACGAGTGCTTATCTGAGCTGTCAGTTCAGCAACTGGATGGGCATCGCCGCCTTTGCCGCAACCGATTCGCAGATCGCGTACTATCTGGCGCGTATCGCGACCACACTCGCCGTCTTTGCCGTCCTGTTGCATTGGGCCGGCGACATCGGTCCACGCTTGGCGATTAAAAGCACCACCGAGCTGGGCATCCTTTTAATCCTGCCGCTCGTCTATTACGTCTTTGACTATGCCACCAACGTCTACACCACGCTGTTCCACTCGGGCTCGGTGGTAACGGTTGAGTTTTTGGCATTTGCGCTCTGTGCCTTCTATCTTATGTTTCTTGCCGTTTACCTGCGCGAATACGAAGAAAAGGAAACCGCCGAGCGAGAGCGCTGGATGCTCGAAACCCGCGACAGCGCCGCCATCAAAGAGCTCGAGGCTTGGCGTCAATCTGGGCGCGAGCTGTCGATTCTTCGCCACGATATGCGCCACTTCCTACGCGGCCTGGCCGCTTTAATTGAGGAGGGCCACACCGACGAGGCGCTCAAACGCATCGATGAACTCTGCGAAGCCGGCGATCGCACCGCCGTACGCCGCTTCTGCGCCAACGAGACCGTAAACATCGCGCTTTCGTCATTTAACTCGGATATCAATAGAAACGGCATTACCGCCAACCTGCGCGCCGCCGTACCCGAAACCATCCACGTAGGTGACGCCGACCTGTTTAGCGTGCTCTCAAATGCCTTGGAAAACGCTATCACCGCCGCGAGCGCCGCGCCCCAGGGAAAGCGATTCGTCGACTTTGACCTGCGATTAGAGGACGGCCAGCTGCTGCTGTTAGTTTCCAACACGTTTGACCGCGCGCCGCGCATGGTCGACGGCATGCCCGTGACCCGGCATGCGGGCCACGGCTTTGGCACCAAGAGCATCAAACTTGCCGTGGAGCGCATGAACGGCAACTGTCAGTTCCGCATTAACGGCGATCGGTTTGAGCTGCGCGCTGTGATGTAGAAGTGCGGCGCCGATCTCGCGGCGTGTCTTGCCCGCCAGGCAATCGCTCACCGGCGCCAATCCGCTACAGCGGAGCGGCCGCCGGGGTCAGCTGCTTGATGTATGCCCACATGCGCTGCTTGGCGGCTTTGTCAGTGAGCGCCGCCTCAAAACCGTCGAGCGCGAGCACGCGGCGACCCTGCACATGGGCGACCAAGCCGGGCTTGAGCATGGCGGTGTCGAAGTCATCGATCGCCACGAGCATATCGGCGTAGGTCTCGCGCATGGCGTCAGCCGCGTTGTTGTCGAGCAGTAGCACCGCCTCGGGGTCCAAAGCCTCAAGCGCCTCACGGAACAGCTCGCACGGCAGAGTCTCGCCCACCGCGACCGCTCCGTCGCCTGTGCCGGCGACGCTTGCCAGCACGCAAAAATCCTCGGGCGCGTAGCCGATGGCCCCAAGCGCCTTGCGCAACGCCGCGCCATCCGGGCCGGCGGCAAGCTCGCCACCCGAACGCTCGGCCTCGTCCAAATCGCCTTTGACCAGCACGATCGGCGAGCACGCGTTGCCCGCAATACGCACGCCACGGACCGCGAGCGATGCGAGCTCCTGCTCGGTCGCCTGGGCGATGGCTTCTTTTTTCTGGCTTTGTGACGTGGGCATGCGCTCTCCAATCGTTTGCGTGCCCACCATTATATAAAAGAGCCGCCCGCGAGTGGTTGCTTTGCGGGCGGCTGGGTATAAGCACGGTCGTACTGAGTTTTACGCGGCCGAGCCGCGTCGCATTATGGAGGTCACCATGGCTGACATTAATCAGATTACCCCCGAGAACTTCGATTCCATCGTTAACGACAGCCTGCCCGTGCTGGTCGATTTTTGGGCACCGTGGTGCGGGCCCTGTCGATCCCTCTCGCCCATCGTTGACGAGGTTGCCGATGAGCTGGCGGGCAAGCTTGCCGTTGCCAAATGCAACGTCGACGACAACCAGGACCTGGCCATGAAGTATGGCGTCATGAGCATCCCCACGCTGATTGTGTTTAAGAACGGCGAGGAGATTGACCGCTCGGTTGGCGCTCTGCCCAAGGCGAGGCTGCAGGCGCTGCTGGAGAAGCATCTGTAATACGCTTGTTACATGTTGCCGTCTGCCTGCCGTCCATGAGCGCTTTTACGCCGCTCGCCGGACTTCTGAATGCACCGAGTGCAACCACGGATAGTATGGTAGTCACAAACAGCCCCCAGTGAACGGGTGCGGGTCGCACAGACTCGTACCCGTTTTCTTATGCAGCTGCGCGCAGAGCGGGCGTAGTAAAATCTGAACCACTGAACTGCCCCATACAAAAGGAGATTTCCCATGCATGATGTTGGAATGAACATGAGCCAGCTTGCCATGAGCGTCAAGCAGGTCGACGACACCATCGAGCTCGCTCACGAGTGGAGCCATCAGCTGCTGCATGCGACCGAGAATTTTGACATGGAGCGCATCGGCGCCAAGCTCGAGGCCGCCATGGCCGCGCTCCACGAGGCGCATGACGCGCTCGAGGGCTACGAGGAAGCCATCGAGGCCGACCACAACTCCGTCGGCTCCGTGAAGCTGGTGTAAGGTGGCCGAACACGAACACGAGCACGGCTGCGGGCACGAGCACGAGCATCCGCACGGGGCGGACGGTGACGCGGGCTGCCACTGTAGTGGCTCCGGCTCCGAGCTGGTCCGTTTTTCGGTTACCGCACCCGACGACCTGCTGCGCCGTTTTGACGAACAGATCGCGCGCCGCGGCGACGTGGCCAACCGCTCCGAGGCCGTGCGCGACCTGATTCGCGCCTCGATCGCCAAGGAGCAGATGCGCACGCCCGATGAGCATGTTATCGGGTCGCTCACCATGATCTACGACCATCACACCGGCGATCTGACACGCCGCCTGGACGAGGTGCAGCACGACTACACCAACGAGATCGTATCGACCATGCACGTGCATCTGGATCACCACAACTGCTTGGAGATTCTGGCGCTCAAGGGTCGCGGCGAGCGCGTCTACGAACTAGCCGACCGCCTGCTGGGCCTGCGCGGCGTTAAGCACGGCGAGCTCACGTGCGCCGCCACCAAGCAGAGCCTGGGGCTGTAGCGGAATTTCCCGCAGCGCACCTGCCAAAAAGGGACAGGTTTGTTTTGGCAGGTTTAGCGTTTTACCTACCAAAATAAACCTGTCCCTTTTTGGTCGGTTTTGATGAGGGGTGTCGCATGCGGCATGTGCATATTCATGTGACGGGCATTGTGCAGGGCGTTGGCATGCGACCGTTTGTGTATCGCGAGGCCATGGCGCATGGCATTTGCGGATGGGTGCTCAATGCGGGCGACGGCGTGCATATCGAGGCGCACGCTTGTGCCGAGGCGGTTGACGGATTTGTCGCTGCGCTTTCTGAGCATGCGCCCGCGGCGGCTCGCGTTGAGCGAGTCGATATTGCGGATTTGGAGCCTGGCGGTTGGAGCACTGCCGATGAGCAGGGCTTTCACATTGTGGCGTCGCAGGACCAGACCGCGCACACCACACTTGTCTCGCCCGATATCGCCACCTGTGACGATTGCCTGCGCGAGTTGTTCGATCCCGCCGACCGACGCTATCACTACCCCTTTATCAACTGCACTAACTGCGGACCGCGCTTTACCATCATCCGCTCGCTGCCTTACGATCGAGCGGCTACCTCGATGGACCGTTTTCCCATGTGCCCCGAGTGTGCCGCGGAGTATGCCAATCCGCTCGACCGGCGTTTTCACGCGCAGCCCGATGCCTGCTTTGATTGCGGGCCGCATATTACGTGGCGTGAGGCTGTGAACGGCGATGCGTGCGGGAATTCGTCCGCGACACCGGCCGTCGGCACCACACGCGAGGCCAGCGACGCTATCATCGAGCGCTGCGTTGAGCTGCTGGCCAGCGGTGGCATCGTCGCCATCAAGGGCCTGGGCGGATTCCATCTATCCTGTGACGCTGCCAACGAGCAGGCGGTGGCCGAGCTGCGCCGTCGCAAGCGTCGCAGCAATAAGCCGCTTGCCGTCATGGTGCGCAGTCTTGCCGATGCCGGGCGCCTGTGCCATATCGACGACGCTGAGCGCGAGCTTCTCGCCGGCAGTATCCGCCCCATTGTGCTGCTGCGCCGGCGCACTGTTGGCGAGGGCAACGGCGGTTCCCCCGACATCCTCGCCCTCGCGCCATCTGTCGCGCACGACTTGCCCGAGCTCGGCGTCATGCTCCCCTATACGCCGCTTCAACATCTGTTGTTTGCCGCGGCAGAAGCCTGCGGTATGCACGCGCTCGTCATGACCAGCGGAAACCTGAGCGAAGAACCCATCGAGACCGACGACGACCTTGCCTGGGAACACCTCGTTGCCGCCGGCATCGCCGACGCGCTGCTCGGTAACGACCGCGCGATCCTCTCACGCTACGACGACTCTGTAGTGCGCGTGGTCGACGGCGCCATTATGCCCGTTCGCCGCGCTCGCGGATATGCACCCCAGCCGCTGCCGTTGCCGGCGCTCGACGGCGCTCCGTCCTGCGTGCTCGCCTGCGGGCCACAACAAAAGGCCACGATTGCGCTCACGCGTGAAGGGACGAACGGCGAGGCGACCTGTTTTGTGTCGCAGCATATCGGCGATGTTGAAAACGGCGGGACCTTCGATGCCTGGAACGCCGCGCGCACGCGCTTGGAAGATCTCTTTGACTTGGCGCCCGCCGCCTTGGCCTGCGATGTGCACCCCAGCTATCTATCGGGCCAGTGGGCGCGCGAGCAGACGCGAAAATGCAATCTGCCGCTCGTCGAGGTGCAGCACCATCATGCGCATATCGCGAGCGTAATGGCCGAGGCCATCGCCGCGGGCCAGCTTACAACCGACGCGCGCGTCCTTGGCATCGCCTTTGACGGCACCGGCGCCGGCACCGATGGGACCATTTGGGGCGGCGAGTTTCTTGTTGCCAGCCTTGGCGGCTTTGAGCGCGCCGCGCATTTGCGCACCTGGGCGCTCCCCGGTGGGGCGGCCTCCGTGCGCGACGCCCGCCGCAACGCCTTTGCCCTGCTCAGTGAGCTCGGTCTGCTCGAGCACCCAGGTGCCGCTCGGCTTTTGGACAGCCTCGACGAGCAAACGCGCAGCGTGACAGCCACCATGATCGAGCGCGGCATCAACAGCCCGCGTACCAGCAGCATGGGGCGTCTCTTTGATGCCGCGGCAGCAATTCTGGGCATCTGCGACAAGGCAACCTACGAGGGCGAACCCGCCATCGAGCTTGAGGCTGCCGCCTGGCGCGCGCTCGACAACGAAATCGCCCATTTTCCCGACAACAACGCCGGCTATTTCGCATCTGGCCCATCGTGGCTGGACGGCCCCTATGTTCTGGACCAGAAAGCACTCTTTGAGGCACTTTTGGGAGGAATTGAAGCCGGAGCGCCCGCCGACAGGCTCGCACTCGATTTCCATGTCTCCGTCGCGCGCTCCTCGGCGCGCATCGCCAGCGATATCTGCGTGCACGAGGGCATCGACACCGTCGCGCTCTCGGGCGGCGTCTTCATGAACCGACTTCTGCTTCAGCTCCTCGCCCGCGAGCTCAAAAGCGCAGGCCTTACTGTCCTTGTCCCCCACACCGTACCCGTCAATGACGGCTGCATCGCCTACGGTCAGGCGGCAGTCGCAAGCGCTCGTCTTGCGCAGGTTGCATCGCAGTAGGCTGTTCGGCCAGCCCGCAAGCCGCCGTCTCACAGGTGTAGCGCGTTTGCCCGCAGCGCCCGCGAGCGCTACCATCAACTGATGGATTATTGAGCGCCCGTTCAGCGCAAAGCGTATAAAAGGGGAACAATATGTGCCTTGCCGTTCCCGGTAAAGTAGTCAAACGCGACGACGACCTCAAGGCCACCGTCGACATGATGGGCATCGAGCGCCCCGTGTCGCTGCGACTCGTGCCGACGGCGCAGGTTGGCGACTATATTCTCGTACACGCCGGCTTTGGCATCCAGATTGTCGACGAGCAGGAAGCGCAAGAAACGCTCGAGCTTGTTAATGCCATGTCCGAGCTGGTCGAAGAAGACCAGCTGACCACCAACCCGGCGGAGGCTTACTAGTGGCGCCCGAGCAGCCGGCGCGCTCCGGTATCGATTTCTCGGCATTCCGCGATCCCAAGCTGGCTCGCGAGCTCATCGAGCGCATTCATGAGCTTGTCGGCGACCGCACCATCAACCTTATGGAAGTCTGCGGCACGCATACCGTGAGCATCGGGCGCTATGGCTTTCGCTCCATTATGCCGGCCGGGCTCAAGCTGCTGAGCGGCCCGGGCTGCCCCGTCTGCGTCACCGCCAACCGCGACATCGACCACGCAATCGCGCTCGCCAACATAGACGGCGCCATCATCACCACCTTTGGCGACATGATGCGCGTGCCCGGATCGTCCACCTCGCTCGCTGCACAAAAGGCGGCAGGGCGTGACATTCGCATTGTGTACTCCCCGCTCGATGCACTCGACATTGCCGAGCAAAACCCCGATCGCCCGGTTATTTTTATGGGCGTGGGCTTTGAGACCACAACGCCCACCATCGCCGCCGCCATCTTGGAGGCCGAAGCGCACGGGCTTTTGAACTTCTCGGTCTATTGCGCCCACAAGACCACGCCGCCGGCGTTGCGCGCCATCGCTAACGATCCCGAGACCGCCATCGACGGCTTTATCCTGCCGGGACACGTCGCCACCATCACGGGCTTGGCGCCCTTTAGCTTTTTGGTCGACGAATTCAATACCCCGGGCGTGGTCACGGGATTTGAACCGGTCGATATCCTGCAGGGCATCTGCATGCTGGTCCAGATGGTTGTCGAGGACAGGCCGGCGATTGACAACGCCTACCGCCGTGGCGTCAACGCAGACGGCAACCCCGTGGCGCGCCAGCTGGTCGAGCAGGTGTTTGAGCCATGCGACACCACGTGGCGCGGGCTGGGGCCGATTGCCAACTCGGGCCTTTCCATCCGCCCCGAGTTCTCGCGCTTTGATGCCCGCGTTCGCTTTGACGTGCCCGTTGAGCCGACGGTTGAGCCGCGCGGATGCCGCTGCGGCGACGTGCTGCGCGGAGCCATTACGCCGAGCAGCTGCCCGCTCTTTGGCCGCACCTGCACGCCCGAGCACCCCGTCGGCCCGTGCATGGTGAGTTCCGAAGGCAGCTGCGCGGCGTACTACCGTTACCGAGTCTAGCCCGAACGCCCCCGCGCACTGGCACCTCCCACGATTGGAGTTTTGGATATGTCCCATAGCATCACCGATAGCACCGTCCTGTTGGGCCACGGCTCCGGCGGACAGATGATGAAGCGCATCATCGATGAGGTCTTTTTAGATGCCTTTGGTTCGCCCGAGCTGCTCGAAGGCAACGATGCCGGCGTCGCCGCGCTGCCCGCGAGCGGGCGCATCGCCATGTCGACCGACAGCTTTGTAGTCTCGCCGCAGTTCTTCCCCGGTGGCAACATCGGCCGCCTCGCCGTGTGCGGAACCGTTAACGATGTCGCGACCTCGGGCGCCAACGTGCGCTACCTGTCGTGCGGCTTTATCCTTGAAGAGGGCTATCCCATGGATAAGCTCCGCCAGATTGTGCAGACGATGGCCGAGACGGCGCACGAGGCGGGCGTGTCCATAATCACGGGCGACACCAAGGTGGTCGAGCGCGGCGGGGCCGACGGCGTCTATATCAATACCGCCGGCGTGGGCGAGGTACCCGCGGGCGTGGCGCTCAGCGGCGCAGACTGCCAGCCCGGCGATGTCATCCTGGTCTCGGGTACACTGGGCGACCACGGCATCGCTATCATGAGCCAACGCGAGGGCCTAGCGTTTTCGAGCACGATCGAAAGCGACGCCGCACCGCTCAACCGCCTGATTGCCGATGTGCTTGCCGCAGCACCCGACACACGCTGCTTTCGCGACCCCACGCGCGGTGGCTTGGCGTCCACACTCAACGAGTTTGCCCAGGCCAGCAATGTTGCCATGGAGGTCGACGAGGATGCCGTGCCCGTGCGTCCCGACGTGCAGGCCGCCTGCGAGATGCTCGGCTACGATGTGCTGCAGGTGGCAAACGAGGGCAAGATGGTTGCCGTCGTGCCGGCCGAGCAAGCCGATGCCGCGCTGAGCGCCATGCGCGCCGCCCGCTACGGCGAGAATGCCGCCATCATCGGTCGCGTGCTGCCGCTTGCCGAGGGCGCCCGTCCCGCCGTGCGCGTGCGCACCGGCTGGGGTTCGACCCGCATCCTCGACATGCTCGTAGGAGAGCAGCTGCCGAGAATTTGCTAACGACAAAGGCTCAGGGCTATTAAAGATATTCAGATTCCAAACATGCCCGGCACGCATGCCCAGTATCATGGGGTGCGTTTTACAACTCAAGCGGCAGGAGCACCCATGGCAGCAGCTTTTTCCCATGTGATCTTTGACCTGGACGGAACCATCCTCAACACGCTCGAGGACCTGGCGGCCGCCGGCAACCATACCTGCGAGGCGCACGGCTGGCCCACGTTTGCCGTTGACGAGTACCGCTACAAGGTGGGAAACGGCATGCTCAAGCTGGTTGAGCGCTTTATGCCCGCCGAGTACGCAGGCGACGGCCGCATGTTTGAGCAGACGCTTGCCGAGTTTAGGGCTTATTACGGCGAGCACAAGGAGGACCACACCGCCCCCTATGCCGGCACGATCGAGATGCTCGACCGCTTGCGCGCCGCGGGTGTGCAGCTTGCCGTGCTCACTAACAAGGACCATGTCTCGGCCGCTCCGCTTATCGAAAAATACTTTGGTTCCGAGCGCTTTGCGCTGGTGCAGGGCCGCGTCGATGCGTTTCCTCCCAAGCCCGAGGCACCTGTTACGCTGCATGTGATGAAAGAGCTAGGCGCCGACCCGGCAACCACACTCTATGTAGGCGATTCCAATGTCGATGTTTTGACCGGCCACAACGCTGGCCTTAAGAGTGCGGGCGTCAGCTGGGGCTTCCGCGGCCGCGCAGAGCTGGAGTCCGCCGGCGCCGACTACGTAGTGGACACCCAAGACGAGCTCTCGGCGCTAATCCTGGGCGAGTAACCGCTCATCCCTCCCACGGGTAGCTAATGTAGGACGGGGCTCTTTTAGCTGCCCCCCTGCACCAAAGGAGTGTCCCCGACTGCCGGCAGAAAAGGAACGTCCCCAACTGCCATCTTCGGCAGCGATGGCAACGCCACAGGTACAAGTGCCACCTAAGCCAGCCAAGGAAACGCCGTTGTTTTGGCAACGACAGCGAAAGCCCGCCAGAGCGAACAAGGTGCCTTGAAACGAGGCGGCATTGACCTTCTGGTCATGCCGCCGAAGTTGAAAGGCAGATTGCCGCTCTGGCGGGCTTGCAGCGTCGAGCAGTTGCGGCGTTTGGTAAAACGCCGCAACAAACTAGCTCAGCATTGCATCCATCATCTCGGAGTTGACGGAGTCGTCGGCAGACCACTCGCCGTCGTCGTTGCAGGTGTACTTGAAGATAACCGTGGTCTTCCTGGGCTCGGTGGCCTTGGTCACATCGACCATAACCTGACCGGCCATCTTGTACAGCTCATCATCGGAAGGAACCGTATCGAGCGCGGCGACCTTCTCCTGATACTGGGTGGAGAAGTCCTCGACGATCTTGTTCATAGACTTGCAGGTGATGGAGACCTCGGCGGTCGCGACACCCTTGTCCTCGTCGACCGTCACGTCGCCGATCTCGTAGTCAAAGCCCTCGAGATAGGTCTTGGCATACTCCTTGGGATCGATACCCAGCTGCTCGAACTCGTCGCCCGAAGCCTCCTCCAGACCAGAAAGGAACTCGTCGCCACCGTTCTTGACCTCGTCAAACTGAGTCGTAAGATCCTCGGTGATGAGTTCCTCGATCGAAGGGCCTCCACAACCGGAAAGCACGACCACGCATGCAACCAAAACGGCCATGAGGGGCGCAAGCAGCAGCTTCTTTTTCATGTTGTTCCTCCCAATGAGCGGCACCGCGCTTCCCAGACGCGGCGCACGTTGTAATAAGTAAGCCCATACTATCAACTTATTAACACCCTCGACGGCACGAAGGCGCGGTCGGTTCGTTTTAGCGTCCGAACGGTTTGCGAGCCCGCCCAACGTGCAATAAAACGCTTCTCCGCGGTGCAATAAAAAAGGTGGCCGGAAAACCCGACCACCTTTGCACATCCTTTGGATGTCGCAGTTTACTTGCGGACGACCTTAACGATGGCGTCACCGGCGGCGACAGCGGAGTCGGCCTCGACGGCGAGCTCGACATCGGCAAACTCGGCGGTGTTGGACACGGCCACGACGACGCAGTCCTTGTAACCGGCGGCAGCGATCTTGGCACGGTCGATCTTGAGCATGGGCTGGCCGGCCTTCACGACGTCGTCGGCCTTGACGAAGCCCTCGAAGCCGTCGCCGTTCATGTTGACGGTATCGACGCCAACGTGCACCAGAACCTCGATGCCGCTATCGGACTGCAGGCCCACGGCGTGACCCATGGTGACGGTCACCTTGCCGTCGCAGGGAGCGTAGACCAGATCGTCCTCGGGCCACACGGCGCAGCCCTTGCCCAGGACCTCGCCGCCAAAGACGGGATCGGGCACGTCGGCCATCTTGATGACCTTGCCCTTGACGGGTGAGCACAGCACGTCGGCGCCGGCAGAAGCAGAGATGGAGGACGGAGCAGCGGCAGCCGCGGGCTCAGCCTTCTTCTTGAACATGTCAAACAGACCCATACGTTTTCTCCTCTTGATTAAGCGCAACGTTATGCGCATACCTATGGTGATTATAGTGCCAAATGGTTCAAATGCTAAGGTGGGGACTCGAATCGCGAGCCCATCCCAACGCTTTTCCCCGGTGGCACTCATATTGTCGATTAATCCTCGATAAGCCCCAGATGCACAAAGGCGTTCCAGATGCCGTCATCATCGACGTCGGTGGTCACGTAATCGGCCGCCGCCTTGCACTCGTCGCCGCCCGATCCCATGGCCACGCTCGTCGCGCACGCTTCGAACATCGGGATATCGATCTTGGCGTCACCGAAGGCCACGGTATCGGCACGGTCGGCGCCCAGGTGCTCGAGCAGCGTGTTGACGGCGTGCGCCTTGGTGATGCCGCGCACACCCATGTCACCAAAGAGCGCCGTCTCGCCCGCACCGCCCCAGGTGTGACACTCAAGATCGGGGAACTCCTCGATGCTATCCAGATGGTCCTGATAGCTCGACAGGATAAAGCTCACCTTATTGAGGTCATCGCGGTAGAGCGGCGCGCCGTAGACCATGCCATGCATGACGTCGTCGGTCTCGAGCTCGTCGGCACCCTCCACGCCCTTGCGACCGACATAGGTCCTCAGCACCGGGCGCGCAGCTTCGCGGAAGTTCTCACTCGCGAACAGGCCGTTGTTGCTCTCGAGATAAAACTCGAGGCCACGGTCGTGCAGCCAGTCTACGATATGGCGGCACTGGTCAGCCGTAATGAGCTGGTGCATCACCACCTCGCCGTCGCTCTCCACATAGCTGCCGTTGCCGCCGATCATGCCGTCGAAACCGATGTTGGTGATCTCGGGCGGGTTTTCGGCCTTGCTGCGGCCGGTGCACATGTACACGCGGTGTCCGTTTGCGCGCGCGGCACGGATAGCAGCCACGGCGCTTTGGGGCACCTCGTTGCTGTAATTGGTGATGGTGCCATCAACATCAAGAAAGATGACCTTGGCGGCGGACATGGCAACTCCCTTCGAGAAAAAACTTCTTACATGGAAACAGGACGCGACAGCAGTGATAAACCTCAGGTTGAGCCCACGTCAGCGAGCCGGCTCCAAGTGCCCCAGGTCGCCGCGAAAGAGGAGCGACGCGTACTTCTGTACGCGAGCGACGGTTTGAGCGGCGAGATGGGGTGCTTGGGGCCGGCGCAGCGTCGGCAGGTCCGGCGTTCGGTAGAACGCCGGAACCTAATTACTCCAGTCCCTCGGCACCGTTGGACTTGATGATCTTCTGGTAGGCGTAGAAGCTGTCCTTGCGGCGGCGCTCGTAGGTACCGGTGCCGTCGTCGTACTTATCGACGTGGATGAAGCCATAGCGCTTGCGCATCTCGCCGGTGCCGGCGGACACCAGGTCGATGGGACCCCACCAGGTGTAGGCGATCAGGTCGACGCCATCGGCAATGGCCTCGCCCATGGCCTTGATGTGGCTGCGCAAGTAAGCGATACGATACGGGTCGTGGATGGAGCCGTCCTCCTCGACCTCATCGTAGGCGCCCATGCCGTTCTCGACCACCATCAGCGGAATCTCGTAGCGGGCGTAAATCTCGTTGAGCGCGATGCGCAGGCCCAGCGGATCGATCTGCCAGCCCCAGTCGGTGGACTCCAGATAGGGGTTCTTGCCGCCAAAGGTCATATTGCCCTCGGTCATCTCGTGGTCCTTGTGGGTGCCCACGGTGCCGGACATGTAGTAGCTAAAGGTGTAGAAATCGACCTTGCCGTCGGCGATATCCTGCAGGTCGCCGTCCTCCATCACGAGCTCGACATCGTTCTCGGCCCAGAAGCGCTTGGCATAGAACGGGTACTTGCCGCGCACCTGCACGTCGGAGCAGTACCAGTTCATGGTATTCATCTCCTGCTGCGTGGCGAACACGTCGGCCGGATCACACGTGGCGGCATAGGAGAGGATGAAGCAGTCCATGTTGCCCATCTTAAACTGCGGGTAGTGCTCGTGGGCATAGCGCACGACGCGGCCGCTGGCGACAAACTGGTGATGCAGCGCCTGCATACGAGCCTGCGGCGTAGTATGGACCGCCGAAGCCGGGCCCTCAAAGCCCTGAATCATGCTGGTCTCAAAGAGGTTGCCCATGTCCTGAGTGCCGCAGTTGATCTCGTTGAAGGTGAGCCAGAACTTGACCTTGTCCTGATAGCGGTCGAAGACGGTCTGGCAGTACTTCTCAAAGAAGCCGATGAGCTCGCGGCTCGCCCAGCCGTTGTACTTCTCGACCAGGTGATAAGGCATCTCGTAGTGCGACAGGGTCACGAGCGGCTCGATATTGTGAGCGCGCAGGCAGTCGAAGACGCGATCGTAGAAGGCGAGGCCGGCCTCGTTGGGCTCGGCGTCGTCGCCGTTGGGGAAGATGCGGCTCCAAGAGATGGACATGCGGAACATGTTGAAGCCCATCTCGGCGAACAGCGCGATATCCTCCTCGTAGTGATGGTAGAAATCGATACCGTCATGGTTGGGGTAGAAGCGGTTGGGGTCGATGTCGATCGTAATCTGGCGCGGCTCCTTGTAGCTGCCGCCCAAGAAATGGTCGTCGACGGAAGGACCGCGGCCGTCCACGTTCCAAGCGCCCTCAAACTGATTGGCGGCGGTAGCGCCACCCCAATAGAAGCCCTCGGGGAACTTGATGTTTGCCATGAGCATCTCCTTTGCATCGCGGTTCGATAAGCCGAGTATCGCCCATGCGCGCGACAGGCAGGGGCAGGGGTGCCAAACCCGACACTTCTTTTCGCAGCGGCACCCCGCCGCCACCCCGCCCCTGACACTTCCTGATACCTGCCAAAAAGGGACAGGTTTATTTTGGTCGGTTTTATCTGGGCAAACGCTGGCGATACGCTGCCGGCGTGCAGCCATAGCGCTCGGCAAACTTTTTGTAGAAGAAGCTCATGTTGGCGTAGCCGGCCTCGCGCGCCGCGGCTTCCGCAGTGGAACCGGCGTCGAGCAGTCTTGCCGCGCGTGTCAGGCGACTCTCCTGCACGAGCTGCATAAACGTGCGCCCCGACTGCCGTTTGAGCAGCGCGCTTGCGTAGTTGGGACTCAGATGGAGGTGGCGAGCTACGTCCTCGAGCGTACAATCGCAGGCATGGCGCTCGATGTATCCCACGGCGGCCGCGACCTGCGCCGAAGGCAGCCTGGGCATGTCCGCCTGCAGCAGCGATGTCTCATAGCTTTGCATAAGTTCGACCAGCAGCAACTCAAACAGCCTCGACACGATCTGGGGACTCGCCGCCGTCGGCTCCAGAAGCTCGCACAGCATCTCCTGCATATATCGGCGCACGCGGCGGCTGTTGACCGTGCAGAAATGCACATGACCGCGGTGGTCGGTTTCGTCATTGAGGGCATTAATGAGGAACTGCGAGACGGTGCTTGACGGCGACAGGCTCTGTTCTAGGCTGCGGTGCAACATCGGCCGCGAGATGACGATGCTCAGCATAATGTCATGCTCGCCGAGCTCGCCCACGGCATGTGGACAGGCCGCGTCGAGCAAGAGCACCTCGTTTTGAGCAAGCGTAAGCTGTTCGCCGTTGACGACCTGCGGCGCGTGTCCGCGATAGACATAGCTGATTTCGACATAATCGTGCACATGCTCCGGTACAGGGTTGAAGCGCGAGTTGCGCACGATTGATAGACCCTCGGGCATGCCTTCTTGGTGCAAGGCTTGCGTCGGGTCACCGATTTTATGGATATGTTTTTCACCGATACCCTGCTGATGACCCCAGCTGAACGCATCATTCCAGTCATAGCGGGCGCCCGCGTGATAAGTACGCTCGCTGTCGGTCAGCTCGAGCAGAAGGCTGTCTAAATGCGTAAGATCCATGGCATCACAATCGTTGATTCGGTCATATTCTGCTGTGGTTTTGATATTAGCAGGACGGCGCGCTCGGCGTACTCTGACTTCAATCGATTTAAAAGGTTGGTTTTAGGGGAGTGGATATGACGGCATACGACAACCATGTGCTTCCGTTCTTGTGGCTCAAGGGCGAGGCGCGCGAGACGATTACCGAATACTTGGAGCAGATTGCCGGTGCGGACATCCGCGAGGTCTGCCTCGAATCACGCACGCACCCCGAGTTTTGTCGCGACGGCTGGTGGGCTGACCTGCGTTTTATCATCGGCGAGTGCAAGCGCTTGGGGTTGAAGATCTGGCTGCTCGACGACGCCCATTTCCCCACGGGCTACGCCAACGGCGCGCTTGCGGGCGAGAACATCGACCCCGCGCTTAGGAAGACCGTGCTCAAACATCGCACGGTTACGGTCGTTGGTCCCCAGCCGTCCACGGTCATTAAGCTCGGCAATCTTATGGATCCCACGGAGCGCTTTGTGGGCGCGGCGACTTTCGACGCCGCCGGCGCGCCGCTCAATCTTGAGCTCTCCGTTGAGCAGGCCGACGGCACCCCCGCCCGCCTGCGTTTTGACGCGCCCGACGGCATCGCCACCGTCGAGCTCTACGTCACCAGCCAAAAAACCGGCTTTCGCGATGAGTACATCAACATGGTCGACGCCGATTCGTGCCGTGTGCTGATCGACGCCGTCTACGAGCCCACGTTTGAGCATCTGGGCGACGAATTCGGCCGCACCATCCTGGGCTTCTTTACCGATGAGCCCGGCTTTATGAACGAAAAGGGAACCACCCTCGATGACGCCTCTACCAGCAGCTTTATCGGAAGAGGCGACCTGGCGCTGCCGTGGTCGGACGAGCTTGCCCGCCGTTTGCACGAGGCGTTGGGCGCGAGCTGGCTCACCAAGCTACACGGCCTTTGGACACGCGAGGCAGATGGCGCCCGAGTCCGTCACACCTACATGGACATTGCCACGCAACTCTACCGTGCATGCTTTGACGAGCAGATTGGCGACTGGTGCCGCAAGCACGGCGTCATGCATATCGGACATGTGATTGAGGACAAGAGTTGCCACACGCGCCTGGGCCAGGGCGCCGGACACTACTTCCGCGCGGTCGCCGGGCAGGATATGGCGGGCATCGACGTTGTCATCAACCAGCTCGCCCCCGGCATCGACCACGGGCGCTACAACTACTTCCGCGGCGCGTGGAACATGGAGTTCTTTACCTACGCGCTTGCCAAGCTGGGCTCTTCGGCCGCGCGTCTCGACCCAAAAAAGCAGGGGCGCTGCATGGCCGAGGTCTTTGGCGCCTTCGGCTGGCACGAGGGCCTGCGCGAGATGAAATGGATCGCCGACCACATGCTCGTCCGCGGTATTAACTGGTTTACGCCGCACGCATTTAGCATGGCGCCCTTCCCCGATTGGGACTGTCCGCCGCACTTTTACGCACACGGAAACAATCCGCAATGGCCGCACTTTGGCCAGCTCATGAGCTATATGAACCGTACGGCAACGCTGCTTTCGGGAGGCAGCGCCGCGCATCCCGTCGCCATCCTGTACCACGCCGATGCCGAGTGGGCCGGCAGCGCCATGCCTATCGAGCGCGTGGCTGCCGAGCTCACGCGTGTGCAGATCGACTTTGATTTTGTGCCCGCCGAGGCTTTTGAGGATGAGGATCGTTACGAGGTTTCGATTGCCGATGGAATGCTTACCGTAAACGATTGTCGTTACCAGGCGTTTGTTATGCCAGGAGCTTCATTTATTGGCTCGGCGACGGCGCAGGCCGTAAGGCGCATGCTGGCGGCGGGCGTTATGGTCCTCGCCGTCGACGAGGTGCCGAGCACGCTTTACGACGCCGATGGCGTGGCTGAACTTGGTGAACTTGCAGCGACTCCGTTTGCTGATATGGCGGGCGTGCTGGCGAGCGTTGGGCTGCAGACGGTTGTCACCGACACGCCCCAGCCCTGGTTGCGCGCGCTTCGCTACGAGCACGCCGGCGAGACCTACGTCATGCTGGTCAACGAACACCCGCACGAGCGCATCGACTGCACAGTTAAGCTCGCGCAGGGCGAGCGACTTTGCGGCACGCGCCTCGACCTGTTGAACGGCACCGATCCCGTTGCGTTTGACGGAACGCTTGAGCTCGCACCCTTCGAGAGCTGCTTCGTTGCCTTGGAGACGGACGGCGAGCTTGAGTCCAGGGACGGCGCGGACATGGGCTCGAGCGATGCGCTCGCCCTCGACATCAACGGCCCTTGGACCGTCGCCCTCTCCCCTGCCGGCGTCGGAACCTTTGGCGCCCCGCAGGAACTCGAGCACTTGTGCGATCTCACGGCCGAGCGATTCCCCGATGCATGCGGGACGTTCCGCTATCGCACGTTGTTCGAGCTGGCGAACGTCCTTGCCGATGCCACAATCGACCTGGGAGATGTCTACGAAGTCGCGACACTTACGCTCGACGGACACCCGCTCGGCACACGCATCTGTCCGCCCTATCGCTTTGCCATCGATCCTCTTGCTGCCGGCACGCACGAACTCACCGTCGACGTCATCAACACGCTCGATCATGCGATTCCCGATATCTTCGACCTCACCGAACCCGTCGCCCCGAGCGGCATCCTCGGTCCCGTTACCCTTTGCGGGCAAAACCTGCCAAAATAAACCTGTCCCTTTTTGGCAGGTTTGTTGAGTGTGGGAGTTCGCATGGATATCAAACGCAAGATTTCCGAGGCACAGGGCCTTACCCCTACCGAGCAACAACTCGGCATCTCGGCCCTTGCCATGGGCGAAGACGTCCGCGGGCTCTCTATTAAGGAATTTGCCGCGCGCACCAACGTTTCCGTTGCGAGCGTGCACCGTTTTTGCAAAAAGCTCGGCCTCGAGGGATTCAAAGACCTCAAGGTCGAGCTCATCCGTCAGGCAGCCGAGGCGGGTAACCGGCGCGACGTGGACATCAACTTTCCCTTCGATGCCACCTCCACCCCCGCGCAGGTAATGGAGCGCATGGAGGGGCTCTACCAGACCACCTTGGCCGAAACGCAGGAGCTGCTCGACCCCGTACAGCTCGACTACGCCGCCAAGCTCGTCATGCGCGCCGGCACTGTGGACATCTACACGGGCTCGCATAACCTGTATCCAGCGGGAATGTTCCGCGATCGCTTGCTTTCCGCCGGCAAAAGCGCGACGTGCCACGACAGTATCGAGGCGCAGATGCGCACGGCACTCGCCTCGGGCACCGACCATGTGGCAATCGTCATCTCCTACAGCGGCCTTGCCCCCAACCTCAGGGAGATCTTGCCAATCCTCAGCAGTCGACATGTCCCGGTCATCGTCATCGGCACGCCGTACTGTGCCCGCATTCACCCCGGCTTTGCCGCCTATCTCACGGTAAGCGACCACGAGAGTATGACGCACCGCATCACGCAGTTCGCCAGCCACATCGCCGTACAGTACGTGCTCGATTCGCTCTATAGCAGCTACTTTGCCAAAGATTACGCCCGCTGCTCCGAGTTCTTAGAGCGCTCGTTCCCCTACACCCGCCTCCCCGGGCTCAAGTAACAACGAGCGAGGATTATTGGACACTCAAATAACGAGCGTGGATAATCTCCCGTTTTTGACCTGGATACAGGCTCAAAGTGGGAGATTATCCACGCTCATTTTGCGGGTAGTCATTGGGGACGTTCTTGAATGATTAGTCGTTTAAGAACGTCCCCAACGACTACATCAGGAGTGTCCCCAGGTGTCGGCAGAAAAGGAACGTCCCCAAGTGCCGCATCTGGACCAGGACAACGCCGTTGTTTTGGTAGCGACAGCGAAAGCCCGCCAGAGCGAGCAAGGTGCCTTGAAACGAGGCGGCATTGACCTTCTGGTCATGCCGCCGAAGTTGAAAGGCAGATTGCCGCTCTGGCGGGCTTGCAGCGTCGACCGGTCCGCCGTTCGGCAGAACGGCGGAACCTACTTGACTCCGTACTGCTCGTAGTAGGCGTCGATAGCGGCCTTGAGCTCGTCATCGATGACGACCTTGCCGTCGATCTCGTGGTTGTAGAGGGTCTCGACGACCTCGGCCATGGAGACGATGCTCGCGACGGGGAAACCGTACTTGGCCTCGATCTCCTTCTGCGCGGTGGTCACGCCACCCTTGCCGACCTCCATGCGGTTGAGAGACACGATGAGGCCCTTGATCTCGACATCGGCAGCAGCCTTGACCTTGGGATAGGTCTCGTCGATGGACTTGCCGCTGGTGGTGACGTCCTCGACCATGATCACACGGTCGCCGTCCTGGGGCTCATAGCCCAGCAGGTTGCCCTTATCGGCACCGTGGTCCTTGGCCTCCTTGCGGTCGCAGCAGTACTTGACCTCCTTGCCGTACAGCTCGTGGTAGGCAATGGCGGTCACAACGGCCAGCGGAATGCCCTTGTAGGCCGGTCCAAACAGCACGTCAAAGTCGTCGCCAAAGTTATCGTGAATGGCCTGGGCGTAATACTCGCCCAGCTTCTTGAGCTGATAGCCCGTCACGTAGGCGCCGGCGTTCATAAAGAACGGGGACTGACGGCCGCTCTTGAGCGTAAAGCTGCCGAACTTAAGAACGTCGGACTCGACCATGAACTTGATGAACTCTTGCTTGTAAGCCTCCATGTGGGCTCCTCTCGTAATTGCGTACGTGCCTTCCAGTTTAGCGCAGGCGAAGCGTCGGTGCGGGCGCGCTTTGCCGAGTCGTCAACCGGCAAAACCACCACAAAGGTGCCTGTCCCCTTTGTGGTGGTTTTGGTGCGCTACGAGGCATTGGTCAGGCGGCTCCAGAGTTCGTCAATATCGATTTGGTCGCCGCCGCTCAGATAACCGGTGTGAATAAAAGACTCACTATAGATATAGATGTCATGCGCGCTGTCGCCATCATCTTCGGTGTCGTAGGCCGAAATCACGTAACGGCTGCCGTCGAGCGCCTTGACCAGCCAATACACGGAATCGTCGATTGTGCACTTCTCCTGCACTATCGCCGCATCGCCGATTGCGCCGGTAAGCGCACGATCGCCCGTCGTATAGCCGCCCACCGAGAGCAAAATCGCCACGCTATCGTCTCCGCCGCCCGGCTCAAGTTCCTCGTACTCGGACTCCGAAAGCGGTATCGCGCTGTTCGCGAGTTCGTCCACGTCATCCGAAATCTTAGAAAAGGTAAAAGCGAAAAGTCCCGCATCATCGGCGGCACCGTAGCCCACGCTCTCGCCTTGCCACTCATAGTTTTGATGCTTGAGCAGGCGCACCAGGTCGGCGCCGTCCAAGTTGATCGCAGCATAGACCGTCACGTTGGCGTTGTCGTCTACACAGGCGGCGTCCGCCGTGGTCGCCTTCTTGGCACCGCCCGCGCCGCCCAATCCGCCCGAGCAGCCAGCCAGCGCACAAGCCAGCGCACCCGCGCCTGCCACAAAGGCCGCACGGTTCATCGTCACTTCATTAATCATGTTCGTTCCTCGCTATGGTATTGGCCACGTCGCACCTAGCCGAGCGCGCGTCCAGTCTTTTCCTGCCAAAATTCGTCTATCGTCGGAGCACCGCCGCCCTGGGTAAACCTACCGGTCTTGATAGCCTCCTCGGTAATGAGATCCAAGCGGTAGTCACCGTTTTCCATCGGGCTCGTCATGGCAACGTGCCGCGCCATGTTGGAACCGTATACGCACGCGATCCATGAGCCCGAAGTAATCTGCGCCCGGTCCTCGACCGGCACGGAAAAGCCCGCGATAACATCCTCGCAGCTCGAATAGCCCGATAGTTGCAGCGTGAACATCACGGTGCTTCCGGTGCCGCCCTTGTCGAGCTTTCCGATTTCGTCCTCGCCGAGCCATTCGGTCGCGCCGTCCTTGCTGATATTGCAGACGCTGAGCACGTGTCCCGCCTCGTCCTCGTACATCTCGAGCGCGTCTTGCCAGGTATAGCCCTGCTGCGAGGCAAACTCCTGCAACTGCCAGCCCTTAAGCTCGAGGAGCGCCGCGATGCTGATGTTGCGGTGCGCATCCCAGCAATCATCCGACCACGTATCGAACGCATCCGCCGAGCCGCTGTCCGCGCCCGAGCCGCTGTCCGCGTCGCCGGAATCGCCCGACGTCGCGCCCGCGTCCATCTTGTCCTTTACCGGGCGGTCGTCGTTAAAACCCGTCGCATCCTGCGTCCGCTGTCCGCCGCACCCCACAAGCGTCAGCAGCGCCGTTCCCGCCGCCGCGACAAATGCCGTGCGCGAAAGTACCGTCTCCCTCATCATTGTTCCTTTCCCGTTCTTTAGCACAATGCCGAGAAACACACCCGGCATCGATTCACACATAAGCCACCCCACGCTATTGACGAGGCAGTTCCGTCCAGCCAAAACCGGGTTCAAAACCATCGCGTGTACCGATCACATCGCCCGAACCGTTGACCCAGGCCTGGTCGGCCATCACCGAGACCTCGACATCGGTGCCGTCGGGTCTGGTGTAATGGTTGACCCCGCGAATGGCATCGGAATACGAGGCGGTGCCCGTCCCCACGCCCGCGCTGGAAAAATTGGCGGCGCTGGCAGCCATATTCGCGGCGTGCTGACGGTCGCTGCGATCGAACCACGCCTGCTGGTAGCTGTCGAATGCCGCCTGTTGCGAGGCATGCATCTGTTGCCAGGCTGCAAACTGCTGTTGCTGCTGGGCAATGTTCATCTGCGTGCGTTGGCGCTGCTCAAGCACCATCTGTTGCTTTTGAGCTGACGCTTCGCGTGCAATCGCCGGATTGAGCCGCAGAGTCGACGCCATTGATGCAAGCGCCGTGGAGGCCGCCTCGTCCAGGCGACCTTCTGGCGCAGCCAAACAGAAGCTGTCCCTGATACGCCACTGCAGCAGGTCGGCCGCGCCCAGCTCGAACGACGCTCCGTCCGGGCAACCGCCTCGACCCGTGGGCTGTTCTTGCGCGACGCCCTGTCCCGCCGCTGCCGCCGCCTGGCGCTCGCGCAGGCGCTTGCCCAAAACACCGCCGATCAGTCCACTCGAAAGGCCCGCGCCCAGCAGCGCCTCGGCCCCAGCGGCAACACCTTTGCCCATAGAACCCGCGACGCCGCCGATTGAAAACATATAGCCCTCGACTTTGGCCGCCACCGCGAGCTCGGTGGGCACCGGAGCGCCCGTGAGCCGATATCGACGCATGCGGCACTCATAGACCACATCACTCGGCTCCATCGAAAAGCCCTGGATCGCAAAGTCGTTTGCCGCCTCGCGCTTTACGCGGGCACGCTCGCGCTCGATATCGACCTCCGCACTCGATGGGTACGGTTGCTCGGCAACAACCTCTGCCCGCGCACCCAGCCGTGCCGCACAGGCCTGAGCCAGCTCGTCGCAAGCTGCCTCCACGTGCACAAACACCTTGCGTTCGGTTTGCGTGGGGATACGCTTGGCAACGGCGCCCGCATCCACGTAGCAGAGCTCGGAGCGGTACATAATCCGCTCACCCATCGGACCCGCCGCCGTCACGCCAACCGAAATCGGGCAGTCGAAACTGCCGCTGCGCTCAAGATGCGCCTCTTCGATATGCCAGCCCCGCGGCAGCGCCACCTGCGCGAGTGCCTGGCCGCCGGAGGTATCGCATGCGGCATGAAGCTCAAGGTCACCGATGTGAGGCATATCCGTCGTGGCCGCGTCACGAGACGACGACGCGACGCCGGCAGTCTCCACCGGCGCATCGGCCGGCGCGTCCACACTCGGGTCGCCGCCTTCGTCCGCATCGTCATCGGCAGTCGCCCCATCTGTAGCCCCCACGGCGCCCGAGTAGCCCACAACGCCCTCAAGTCGGACGCCGCACCCCGGGCAAAATCGCACCGGCACGCCGGCGACCCGAGGCAGCTGCGCCCCACACGCCGGGCAGAATCTCAAGTCACTCATCCCGTACATCCCTAATTTCGTTAGCTGTTTTTAATCGCGGCAAGCTGCCGCCATAACTCATCGGCACCGTTAAGTCGATACGCCGTCTTATCGAGCACGATGTTTTTGCCCTCAAGTTCTACCGATTGCTCCGAGCCATCCGTATAGACAAAGACGAGCGTTCGGCCGGCATCGCTCATCCGCTCATCCACCGCATCCCCCACGGTGCAGCCATCGAGTGCGGCAAAAGTCGATGCGACCAGTTCGGCATCGTCGGTCTCATAGACCGTCCGCGCCTCCCCGTCCTCGATAAGCTTGACCGCCACCGGAACGGCAGCGCAATCGCTGACCGACACTTGCGCGGCAGTCTTTCCTTGAGCGCCATGGTCGCCGGCAACGTAAACTCGCATGAGTGTCACCGCCGCGGCAAAGACCACCACGGCGATAAGCGCGCCCGCAGTTTTATTAGACGCGCAACCCCGAGACGCCATAGGCGCACCCCCTCCGTTCTGCTCTGCTCAGCATCACATTCATATGCCTTTGAGCACCAAAACGGCAGGTGACAAATGTCTCATATTCATATTTTTGCAGGTAAAAAACCACCACAAAGGTGCCTGTCCCCTTTGTGGTGGTTAGCTAGTCTTGGGGTGTCCAGGACCAGAAGAAGTTGATGAGGGCTACGCGCGAGGAGGCACCGGTCTTTTTGTTGATCGAAGCGATGTGGCGATAGAGCGTGGAGCGCGAAAGGAAGAGTGCCGCCGCCACGTCCTGCACGCTGTCGTCCGAAACGACCAGCGCCTCCAGAACATCGCGCTCGCGCTTGGTGAGCCCAAAGGCGGCAACGAAGCCATCGAGCCGATCGTCAAACGAAAGCTCCGGCGCCTCCAGGGGCACCGTGTCGGCCTGGCCGGGTTCACAGCTCACGCCAAGATCGTCGGTGGCAAGTGCCAGCCCGCCGTGCGTCGCCTCGCCCTCACCGTCTTGTCCAAACTGTCCCAACAGCGAAATCGCGATGCCGACAAACAGCACGAGCACGACGCTCACTGCCGCCAGCACGTTTTGACTCGAGATAATCGCCACCGCCGGAGCCGTCACGAGCATCGAGCAAACGTTGTTGACAACACGGCCCATGCACGGCCACAGATACGCCCAGCGGGCATACATCGAAATCGCGGCGAACTTCGTGGTGAAGAACACCACGAAAAAGCCCGTGCCAAGGTAAAAGATAATCGTGGCGGCAAGCGTGTTGCCACCGTTGCCATCGGTGATAAGCACAAAGAACGAGAGCGTGGACAGCATGGCGGCGCACGTCATGATGATATTCATATACGAACGCCCACGCAGGTCATACAGGACGCCGGCGGCAAGGGCGCTCACAACCAGCAGCAAGCGCGGCCAGTCGCCCAGGTCGATAGTGCCAGCGGCATGCGAGGTCGTAAGGCCGGCATTGAGGGCCGCGAACACGCCGGTGAGGCAAGCGGTCGCCACCGTCAGACGCACCACGGCACCCTGAAAGGCCGCCTTTGCCTCGGGGTCATCGTGCCACCTGGCGCCACGCTCCGACGCATCGACCGATAACTCGGCAATCTCGACCTCGAACTCGGGCGCAGGCTCATCACGCAATTTAGCGCGGCGGACACCGTGAAGCAGCCCCACCAGCGCAATCGCACAGGCAATGAGAACAGACTGCTGGGGAATGCCCGCAGGCATCACCATATGGTTGAGCACCTGCACCAAAATGCCCACAGCATAGGAAACCGCCACGGCGCGCGCCAGGCAGGGCGTCTGCGCAAAACGCCGCGCAAGATTGGCATGGGCGGTCGATCCGCAATAGCCCAGGGCGCAGCACGCCACCAGGCCGCCGGCAATTACTACCTCAAACCGCACTGCCATAATCATCAGCAGCAACGCCGATACCAACAGCACGCCCGTAATATCGCTCGTCGCATCGATCGTCTGGGGACAGCGATAGTACAGAAATGGGCGCACGAAAAAGCCAATCACGCTCGCGCCGACAACGATGCTCTCGTAGATGACGACCTCACTCGATGGCACGAACTCGACCATGCGCGCATCAAAGAGATACTCGCACGCCAAAAACGTGAAGAAGAACAGCGCTAGGCACAGAATCTCCCGCATGCCCCGGCGCAAATATGCGGTTGTGTCTCCCAGGTCCCTCATGGTAACCCCCACCCGCTTTGTTGTCCGGAACACCATTATAATAAAGAACCAATCTCAATATCGAAGCCGAGCTCGAAATACTGTAAATTCGACCCCAGCCGTCCGTATGACGCCGCGATTTTGAGCCGCATGACCCAGAAGGGGCGCGCGCGGTCTCTAGCTCGGCAAGGAGTGTCCCCAACTGCCACTCATTTAAGTACGTCCCCAATGAGTGCAAGTGCCGCAAGTGCCAATCAAATGACGAGAGTGGATAATCTCCCACTTTGAGCCCGCATGCAGGCCAAAAACGGGAGATTATCCACTCTCATTCTGTGGGTAGTCATTGGGGACGTTCTTAAACGACTAGTCAAACAAGAACGTCCCCAATGACTATGTCCAATGCGCTACACCAGGCGTATGGCCTCCTGGACGGCACCGTAAAGGTTGGCGTCGTTGCCGAGCTCGGCCGCCTTTATCTGCGGCACAGGAATGCCGGCAAGGGTCCCTTCGTAACTCGCGAGGGCCAGCGGCATCTGCGCACGCAGGGCATCAACGAGCTCGGGATGGCACGAGATGCCGCCTGCGATCACAAAGACCTCGGGGTCGAGCACGGCCTGCAGGTTGATGAGCTGTCCGTCAAAGGCGCGAGCGTAGCGGTCGAGTGCGCGCTGCGCCGCCATGTCACCACTCGCGATCCACTCAAAGACGCGGCGGCCGTCCACCGGAGAACCCGCAGGCAAGCCCTTCTCGGCAACGGCAGCATCGCGGAGCGCACGCCAACCGCCCGAATCGGCAAAGGAGTTTCCCATGTTCGCGGCAGTCGTGACATCGTTGCGCAAGAAGCTGAACTCGCCTGCAAAGCAGTGCGCGCCGCGCAGGACCTTGCCGTCGATGACGATACCGCCGCCGATGCCCGTGCCGATAGCGAGCACCACGCCAAAACGCGTCCCGCGCAGAGCGCCAGCCGCATACTCACCGAGTGCACAGCACTTACCGTCGTTATTGACGGCAATCGGCACCCCCAGTGCCTCGCGCATGAGCTTTCCGAGCGGACAGCCATCCATAAACGTGAGCGCACCACCGCGATGGATCGTTCCTGTGACATCTCCCTCGTAGATGCCGCCGGGCGCACTCACGCCCACGGCGCTCACGCGCTCGCGATACGGCTCGACGAGCGAGATCAGCGCCGCGACCGTCTCCTCAGCCGTGGTAAAGCCCGTCGGCAGGCTTCCGCACTCGCGGATGGAAAAATCCTCGCCCAGCACAGCCCATTTAACGGCCGTACCGCCCACATCGATTCCAAAAAACTCCTGCATGTTCACTCCTTACAAGCGTAGCCCCGGACGCGCATCGCCGCGACCATCACAGGGGCTACCCCCCCCCTGCGATGGTCGTGCGGCAAGTCACGCCCGGAGCCGATTATCTCTGTTTTACGCCTCTAATTTGGTCAGGCGAAGCATCATATACTGCTTACTTGGGAGATCGATGCGGAACTTGCCCTCAAAGGTTCCGGGAAGCTCCTCCTCCGTCATGCCCCATGTGTCCACGACACTCACCTTGTATCGAGCGCCCGACTCGCCCTCAAACTCACGAGACCACTCATTTAAGTACGTCCCCAATGAGCGTGGCAGAATGGCTCCCCTTGGCAGCTTAAAGCCGTCATGCAGGAACCATTCCGTCGCAGGGGACTGCGGACAAAAAGTTGGACCATCAGGTCCGGTTTGGAGTCCGCATGACATACAGTAGAGCCGTAGTAGAGAGGGCCGGGGAGCTGCGCCGCTCCGGGCTCTCGTGCAGGGAGATAGCCCGGGAGCTCGACGGGCCG
>DBFEIO010000034.1:0-12664 GCA_048330275.1 Collinsella sp. | reverse complement strand
CGCCGCCGACTCGGAGCCGTGGCCTCGCTCGAAGAGCCCGATCGCCGCCCTCCTGGCCTCGATGTCGTGCTTCACCCTCAAGTCGACACGCATAAAAAGCCTCCCATTTCTCGTGTCCAAGAAATGGGAGGCAGTTCACATCGACAATCTTGGAGTCCTTTATCTTGACCTTGAACTCTTGGTAGAGGGACGGGCTGTTGTAGTAAATGGTTCGGGTTCCGTCGGTGCACTCATCGGTCGCTTCCCATTTGACGACGGGCTGGTCCGAGCTGGCTATCAGCAGTTCTGCTCCAAAGGCTATGGCATGGGTGATGACAACCAGCAATGCCCAGCCGACAAAGAGGTAGAGAACCACATATGCAACGGGGTGTTTTGAGCGGATGTTTTGGAGCGCGTTGGGGGCATTCATGGGGCACCTCCAAATTACTATCTATGGCAATCAAATTATACCTCGCCGTCATGAGCGCCGCCTCGAGTAGTGGCTCGGCATTTAGCCATTTAGTGGTACGCATTAAATGTCGGATTCCGGCTCTACAAGATTTAGCTTTCAATATTATGCAGATGCGAATTATTCAACTTTGCATAATCTTTGGGTGCGGCTTGCACTCCAGGACATGTATATCGACTGAGGTAACACGTCCGCCCCGTTCGCTGACCTCGCGCCGTGGTACGATTTTTGAGTTTGAAAGTCCCGCCGTGCTCCGGCTGCCCTTGCAGCTCGGCGTGCGGCCGCACGTAAAGGAGCCATCATGGCCGGTATGAACATGCAGCAGATGATGAAGCAGGCTCGCAAGATGCAGGAGCAGCTTGCCGCCGCGCAGGAGAACCTCAAGTCCCAGACCGTCGACGCCTCTGCCGGCGGCGGCATGGTCAAGGTGACCGTTAACGGCGAGATGGAGCTCGTCAACCTCACCATCGATCCCGATGCCCTCGATCCCGAGGACGTCGATATGCTGCAGGACATGATCATGGCTGCCGTCAACGAGGCCGTCCGCGGCGTCAACGAGCTCGCCAACAAGCAGATGGGCGCCATCACCGGCGGCCTCAACATCCCGGGTATGCCGTTCTAAGACACGCATATATATGAGTGCGAATCACAGTCTGCAAAAACTGCTCGATGAGCTGGGCCGTCTGCCGGGCATTGGTCCCAAGTCGGCCCAGCGCATCGCCTATTACTTGCTCGAGGCCGATGCCGAGGAGGCCCGCCGCCTGGCCGAGGCCATCCTGGAGGTCAAGCAGGAGGTCCACTTTTGCAGCCGTTGCTTTAACTACGCCACGGCCGATGAGTGCTCCATCTGCCAGGACCCGATGCGCGATACCACTCGCATTTGCGTGGTGGGCGAGCCGCGCGACGTCCAGGCGATCGAGCGTACGGGCAGCTACCACGGCCTCTACCACGTATTGGGCGGCGTGATCAGCCCCATGGACAAGATTGGTCCCGAGCAGTTGCACATCCGCGAGCTGCTGGCGCGTCTGGGCCGCGAGGATATCCATGAGGTCATCATCGCCACCAACCCCAACATCGAGGGCGAGACCACGGCGAGCTACCTGGCCCGCACTATCAAGCCGCTGGGCGTCGAGGTGTCGCGTCTGGCAAGCGGCCTTCCCGTGGGCGGCGACTTGGAGTATGCCGACGAGCTTACGCTTGGCCGCGCTATCGAGGCCCGCCGCGCGATCTAGGCGGCGAGCCTGCTCCTGCCGTATGTTTTCCTCGCGACGCACGGGGTAGTCATAATTTCCCCGTGCGACTGTGAGTTTGTTGTGCAACAAAGATGCTTCGTATCCGCTTATCGCATGGATGCTTCCGCTCGCATCCTTAATTTGCCCATTCGTTGCGCAACCTTTTGGGTTCGCTGATACACTCAAATATGGATTTGAATGAATGCGCCGCTTCTGAGCGGCGTGTTTTTCTTGGAGGAGAACGCATGCGGCCCGGTGGCACTCAGACAAAGCGCGGCGCCGCGGTGCGCATGCGACGCCGACTGGGCTTGGCGCCGCGGGCGTACGCACTGCTATCGTGCTCGCTGGTGCTGGTCATAGCTGGCGTTTCTGCCTATGGCATGACCGTGCCGTCCATGATGCAGGCGCATGCCGCACGCGAACCGCGCGTGGGGCATGAGGTCAAAAGTGATCTGGGCACCACGACTGGATATGCTTGGGCAAGTGTGGTCGCGCATATTGTGTTTGGCACCGACGATGCGGACGGCGCCGAGGCCCCGGACAACGAAGTCACGCTTGCCAATGGCAAAACCATCGTGCTCACCAACACCAAGATCATCGATCGGTTGTCCAACAATAGCGTGGCGGCAACGGTGAATAAGGTCGAGCAGCAAAAGGAGCAGGACGCCCAGCAGTCCGGAAAGCCCGGTAGCTCGGATACTCCTGGCTCTGGCTCGGATTCATCGAGTTCGGGCGGTGGCTCTGGGTCGGGTTCCTCTACCGGAGGGCCTGGAAACGGCGGCTCGACGGGCGGCAACACTGACAACGATGCAAACTCCGGCGGCCTTTCCGCTGCTGAGGAAGAGAGCATTCACAGTTGGCTTGTGACCAAGTACAACATGCTCGACGGCTATGTTTCTCGTGCCAATGACGTGGTCTCGACCTATAACTCTACGGGAGATCCCAGGCCGTGCGACAGCCTGGTCGGGGAGATGTTTGTCATTCGAGCCGAGTTCGGTCGTCAGACATTCTCGCCCCGGTCAAAGTGGTATCAGCAGTATGCCAATCTGTGGGGCTGTTACACCAACCTATGTCAATGGGTCGGCCATTACGGCGATGATGACGTCGCGCTCGGTAACTTCAACAATAACGTGGCGGCGCTTGCCCTATGATGACCGATCTTGCATCTACCACACCACAATCGCTCGGTCGCGATCCCATGGTCGGCCTGCGCCTGGCGCGTGTCGACGGGTTTGAGCCGGCCATTGCGCTCGGTCAGGACGAACTGCCTACCTATCTGCGTCGTTTTACGATGCTGTTTGCCGACGATGCCACCATGCGCCGTGGCGGTATCGGCCGCGTGACGCGTGCCGTCAACGCCCAAGGCGAGGCAGTGGCACTCAAGCAGCTCATCTTGCCGACGCGCGATGAGTTTGATGACGATGCCGCTCACGAGGCGCTGGTCGCCAAGTTCAAGGCGGCGTTTCGCGAGGAATACGAATGCCATCGCGCCCTTTCGGGCCTTAAGGGCTTTCCCCGCCTCTATGGCTGGGGCGAGGTCGACGGTGTGCCTGCAATTGTCATGGAATGGGTCGAGGGCGAGACGCTTGCCCGCTTGCGTTCGCGACTTGCCGTGGACGATGCCGGACGCCTGTCGCCGCTTGTGTCGGCGCGTCTGGGTCGCGACCTGTTCGATCTGCTCTGCCGTATGAGCCTGGTGGGTGAGGGCTTTGTCCATCGCGATATCTCGCCCGCTAATATTATGGTGCGCACGGCGCGTCTACCGCTTGACCGGCAGCTTGCCGAGGGCACCTTTGACCTGTGCCTGATCGACTTTGGCTCGTCGCTGGCGCTTGAGCCTGCGTCGGCCGTGGCCGGTACCGGCGGCAAGGCGTCGTTTACGGAGCGTTATGCCACGCTGCGTCGCGCGACGGTTGCCTATGCCCCGCCCGAGATGCTCACCGACGATATTCCCGACCTGCGCGCTTTGCGTATGTCACCGGCGATTGACGTCTACGCCGCGGCAAGCACGGTTTACGAGCTCATTGCCGGCGTCGCGCCATACGAAGCCGCGCCGAGCACTTCGGGCACCTCGGGTTCGCGCAAAAAGACGCGCGACATCGCGAGCCCCTACCGTCTCAAGATGGACACACGGCCCGACTATCCCATTGGTGCCCATGCGCCCGGTTGTGATTTGACTCAGCTGCTTCGTCGTGAGCCCGATGTGGCGCTCGCTGCGGCCGAGCAGGCCCAGCAGCTAGGGCTTGAGCCGGATTCCGAAGAGCTATGCGATGCGCTGGCGTTTGTCGATGCCCAGCTGTTCGACGTGGTGATGGCCTGTCTGTCCAGCCATCAAAAAGATCGTCCCGAGCCGGCGGCGGTCGAGGCGGCGCTCTCGGCGTTTTGTGACCACTATGCGCAAAATGTCGGTCGTTCGCTCCGCGGCGAGCCGCTCACGCCGTGCCCCATGGATGCGTCCGGCCGCGCGGTTCGTCGCGCGCTGATGGTCGGCGCGACGGTCGTCTGTGGCGTGGTTTGGGCTGTGGTCGTGGTTTCGGCCGCGCTGCTGGCGTCGGGCGCTCGCGTGACGGCGACTTTGGGATCGCTCGTGTGGTCTGGGCCGCTACCGGGTATTATTGCCGCACTGGCGTTGGCGCTGCCAGGCATAGCCGGCGTTGCGGCGGGGGCACTTGCGCGCGATCGGCGCTCGGGCTTCCTGCAGGGTGTGCTTGCGCTTTCTGCCTGCGAGGTTCCGGTGCTGGTTGTGGCTGCATGTAGCGTATTTTCCCAACGCGCCGTGACGGGCGGCCTTGTTGCCGCTCTGGTTGCAACCTATACGCTTACGTGGTTTTTGCTTGCGATGGGCTTTGCCTTTGAACTTCCCGTTTCGGCACCGCGACGCACAAAAGCCCAGATGGCGACTCCGCTTGCCGGTGGAGCCGCAGCTGCCCGTACTTTTGGCGGACCTGTCGAAGTATCGTCCGATTCTATTTCTACGACCAAGGAGGCCTAGGTCATGGCATCTCAAGTTGAGCTCACCCCATGCGGGGCCATGTTTGACATCTTTAAGCGCGCGGCGCATCTGAGCCATATCGAGCTGTGCGGCTTGGTGCTTTCGTCCCGTCCGCTCGCCGACGGCCGCAGCCCGCAGAGCCGAGCCGCCGATCGCTCTTGGGTTTCCCGCTTTATCGTTCGCGCGCCGGTCGGCACGCTTCAGCAGCGCTACTTTGCCGAATACGGTACCTCGGCTGCGCGTATTATGTCGCAACTGGCCCTGCGCCAGCGCAATCCCATGGACTCCACGGCTGTAATCAATATGGTGTGCGGTCCTGCAGGTGAACCGATGGTGCGCGCGCTCGAAGAGTGCCACCAGGACACGAATCTCTATCGCAACGCGCTCGATCGCCTGTCCCGGGCGGCGGAACTCATGCCCGCCGAGCGCGCCGAGGCCGTGCTGGTGCTGTTTGTCGCCGTCGGTTGTTCGGCGGATGTGCGGTCCTCGGTGAACTATGCCATCGACTACGCGCGCGCGACCTGTGGCGGAGGCACATCCACGCCGCGTTCGCTTGGCATGTCGATGACCGCGGGCGAACGCGAACCCGCCCCGGCGCACCCCTTGGGCTTGCTGCGCGTACAAAACAGTTTTGTCGTGAGCGCCCCGCGCTGGATTCAGCCGAGTGAGCAGGGTGTTGAGATTGGCGCGCTGGCCACTGGCGAGGGCGATATTACCGACGTCGGCGACGATGTCTCGGCCCGCCATGCCCATATCTGGTGCGATGCTCAAAATATCTGGCACGTCGAGGACTTGTCGTCCACCAACGGAACCGTGGTGGTAAACGGGGCCACGCGCGTCTGCATTCAGGTCGAGCCCGGCCGTTCCGCCCAACTCAATCCCGGCGACGAGCTCAAGCTCGGCGAATCCACTACCTACGCCATCCTCTTCGGTGCCCTCTAGCCGGCAGATAGGGACGTTTCTTTTCTGCCGGCACTTGGGGACACTCCTCGGCGCGCCAGAGCCAGTCGCCCGGGGATGGAGGGGCCATTTTGGCCCTTGGCGGTCAGTCGGGGCGGAACTAGAAGATCTTTCCGATTCGCGGCTGTTCATGCTTGTAGAGCATCTAAAACAATAGGATGTTATTCTGGAATATGCCGGGTGCGTGAACTTGCCTGTCTTAGCCTTAATAAGGTATAGGGGAGTTTGGCTCAGGGGTTCCGTCTTGTTCTTCAGCGCAGTATTGTGGGACAGATTTGCTGAGATTGGCGCCTTACACCGCAGAGCGCACGGAAGGCTCTCGATTTGTGTTCTGGCCCCAGAATACAGGGCCTGATACTTACCAACTGTGGCATGGATGTAACATCTGTAGAAATCAACCCTTTTGTTGTCGACCTTTGTAAGAAAAACACTGCCATCAACTCTTTGGATGACGAAACTAGGGTGCTTGAGGGGAGCCTTTACTCCCCTCTGAGAGATGACTCATGTTTTTCGCTTGTCGTTGTGAATCCTCCGTTACTGCCGATTCCGGATGAGATTCCTTATCCCTTCGTTTGAGATGGAGGACAATTGGGTCTGGATAAAACACTTCGTATTCTTAAGGGTGGCGATACGCATTTAGAGAAAAACGGTAAATACTGTTAATAGGGGTGACGACGATGGTGCAGGGGCGACCCGCGATGCTCTCATCAATACGTCGGATACTTGGGAAATCAGGTCTAGATGCATGTATGATGATGCTGTGTGGCTATTCAATTAATCCGCGTTCCGAATGGGTGCAGGGTATAGCTGCGACATCGTATGCTTTTGACCCGGCGCGATACTCAGATATTTCTGAGGCGGTTGACGAAGTTTATACGCACTATGCCGCGCAAGGCGTTTCGGAAGTTTGCACATCTACGTTACGGGCTTAGGTTTCTTCAAGCGAGCAGGCCGGTTGCGTTATTTCGAGCGATTTTTCTAGTCTAGACGACAAAAGGCAAAGGATTTGATGGGTATAAAACGCGGACGTTTGTGGGCGGATGCTCAAATCTATTGTGGCAATCGGGCGGTTGAAAAAGATATTTCAACCGCCCGATTGCCAGGTTCGTCGGAGGAGATGTCCGATTCCGACTCTCTTGTAGGAAGAGCTTGAGATCGTATTGGCCCAAGGCAATCTTAAAGCAGTCTCATTGGCAAATCTTCGCTCCTGTTGTGTTGAGGTGTAAGGTATCAGTGATTGATGTTTTGTGGCGGGTAGATTGGGGCCTTCCTTGATTCGATGCGTTCTCTCGAGGTTCATCAGAGCAAAAGGGGCTTTCGTCTTCATTGCTATCACGGTGATTGGAACCGCTCTCTCCTATGCCATGCCATACGTGAACGGGAAATTCTTAGATTTTCTTCTCGGTAACCGCAGCGAAAGAGACGCCGTACTCTTCGCGCTCCTGGTTGCGTCAATAGGAGTTTTCTCCACCCTCTTTACTTATTTTGCAGGAACACTTTCCATTCGCATAACCACGAGACTTTCCTTTGATCTTCTCAGGGAGGCCGTCTTGCGTTTTGAAAGAGACGATTACTTGGTGAGTCGGACCATCGATCCGGCCTATACAACGCAACGGATTATTTCCGACTCCAGCGTGGTCTCATCCTTCGTTTTGGCGAATTTTATCAGTGCGCCGCTGTCCATTGTAGCCATTCCCATCGTATTGCTTATCATATGGTCAATTGATTCAACTCTCGCGGTGTTTTCCATCATTCTCCTCATCGTGTATTTCTGTGTAATTACTGGGTTGAGGAAACTTTTGTATAGGGTCACGTATGAGAAGAAAGAGGCGGACAGCGCCTTTTACGCCGCAATTGCATCGCAGCTTAATCAGATTCTCAACATTCAACTGACATCTTCGTACGGCAAGAGCGAACAAGCGCTCGACGCTGGGTTTAAGAGCTATTTTCCCAAAGTTTTGCGCTCCGGAAAGCTATCATATTCTCTGACATCGCTCGATGGTCTTTTCGCAGCGTTGTTTCAAGCGGTGATACTTGTTGTTTCCGGAGTACGAATCATTAACGGAACTATGTCAATAGGCGAGTACACTATCATCGGTACATACTTCGCGGTTCTCTTTAAGACTTTGAAAAGTATGATGTCATTGTTCAAATCCTATCAAGATGCCAAAGCATCATGGGATAGGACGGCTATCGCGACGAGAGAAAAGGAGAGATCGGGGTGGAATCGGACCGATTTAGCTAAACTCGATGAAATAAATGACATTTCGGTATCTGATTTGGAATTCTCGGTTGCCCTTCCAGACGGATCTGTCCGAGAGGTCCTCGGCGGGTTTTCTTTCAAGTTTTCCGGTCCTGGTACATATTGCATAGTTGGGGAAAACGGAAGAGGCAAGACGTCACTTCTTTACTTGATGCTCGGGCTATACTCATCGAAAGGCAAAGTAAAATACAACGGCGTGCCAATCGAAGAATGCGACTTGGATTACATACGTGCGAGAGAGATATCGTGCTGCCCACAGTCGTGCTTCGCGCCGGACGAAACGGTGAAAGAGCTGTTAGAGTATTTCGACACGCCCTTTTCTTCCTATCACCGGGGTGTAGATGGCCTACTTTCGCTGGAAAACAGCGTGAAGGAGTTGCTCGGGAAACGTTGCTCCGCGCTTTCGGGCGGTGAGCTGCGCCGAGTGTACTTATGGTCGGCGATTTCACGCAAGTCGTCAGTTTTGGTACTCGACGAGCCCACGACTGGGTTAGACGCTGTAAGCCGCGCCGAGCTTGCGGCCTATGTTAAGCGCAACAAGCAAAGCCAGCTGATCATCGTTGTCTCTCACGATGACGAGATGGTCGGCGCGGTAGAAGGGGTAGTGGATTTAGGCAGCATGTACCAGGGTAAATGATGACAAGTGTAGTGCTACCCAACTGGCAGAGATAACAAAAAGGCGATGCAGATGCACGTAGCATTCAGGCGGTTCGGACTCGGTGCCTTCACGTCATCGCAACGCTTTCAGATATAGTTCTCGTTCTCTTACTAAAGGAAACTTTAGTCTACGTCATCTTGTCGAGACAGAGGTGAAGCGAAGTGTTGTCGCGACGTATCTTATTCCAGGTGGCTCAGTATCAGCGTGAGAATCGCACCAAAGTGTACTTACGATTCTCGTGTCCCACGGACAACATGAGCTGAGCATTGAGGTTCCACCCTTTGCTGCAACTACACGGGGTTGGACGGCAATGAACATGCCGGGCCGCATACCACGCGCAGCGGGGGTCTATGTCCCAGTATGTTGCCTACAGCAGCCTCGATGTCCACGCACACATCATCTCTGCCTTCGCGTTCAATCCATTTGCCGGAGAGTGCGAGGGTTGCCAGGCCGTAGAATTCGAGCCGAACAAATGAAATGCGGTATCAGCGCATAGGATTAAACTGACGATTGCTTTGCACTGAGAATACGCTTGGAAAGCCGCTATGGGTGGCGGCCCGGGTTAAATAGAGAAGCCCGTCCGATCACTTTCATGTGGCGAACGGTCGGGCTTCTTATTCCACTTGCCAATGCTCGGCTCATATTGGAAGAAAGCTACGCTAATGTTTGCGTGACACTCCTATTTTCTCCGAAGAAAGAGTCGGATAATGAAGAATAGAATTAAAAAAGGTGCCAGATATAACGCAAGTATAAAGGCTAATCCAACGAGACCTTGCAATAATGGCATAACTCCTCCCAGACACGAGATTTTGGTATTTGTTCCCATCTTATTCTGAATTGGACCAAATAGTTCCTAGCCACAAAACTACTCGTCAACTGGATCGCACCAATCTGCTGGCAAAACACAGCTTGATTCTTTATCGACATAGCACCAATCCGCAACAGGGCACTCGGCGATGTCGTAAAAATTGCATATATCAACTCCAAGACAACAAGGCTCAACGGGAGGATGTTCATTTGAACCAACAGGATGGATATGCTTCATAACAGCTCCTCACCTTAATCCAATTAGAGACTACGTTTGATCAATGCCACAGTGATCTACAACGCAGATGCTGCCGCCATCCATGTCATAGTCGCAGTAATCGTATGCACCACAGCCATCTGCTTTATCATAAACAGTACAGATGTCAGTAATGCCCAAGAGGCAGTCAAAAGACATCGGCTTCACGCCTGCCTCGTCGCCACTTCCTGGATTAATCGGATGAATATGCTTCACGACTACCTCCCTTTGAGTGCAGAAAAACCTCAATATTGTGTATAACAAACCAAGATGTCTAGTTCACCATATTTCTAGAATGGTTTCGGCGAACGTAGCAATAAGCTTCGCAGACGGTAATCAGAAGAACGAACACCTCCACAATGGTGACAGCAATGCGCTGAACCGCTTATTCCGATACAGTAGCTTCTCGTTGATTTTTCTCCTGCGAAGATGAGTGGCGGGAAATAAGGTCAAAAGCCATCTCGTAGCACATTTTTCTATATTCACATGATGCAGGGTGTAGACTCTTGGGCAAGTAGCCGTGCTCGTCTGCAGCCTCCCAGCTACAGCCCCCACCACAGAAAGACCGAGCCCAACAGTCCGTACAGTCAATTCTTTTTTCGACACCCTGACTCCAGTTTTCAATATACCTAGTTTCGTCAATTCCGGTGACGATGTTGCCCATTTTGAATCGCATCATCCCGACAAACCTGTGACAGGGGTATACGTCCCCTTCGGGAGTCACGGAAATAAAACGCCTGCCAGCCCCGCATCCGACAAAGGCGATCCTGTTGCTCATAATCAAATCAACTGCAGTTTTCAATGTTCTAAACAAGGGCTTTTCCCCTTGATCAATCTGTTTGAGATATTGATCCGCCAAATCTATTAGGCCCGCCCTGATTTTGTTTAATGAGTGTTCGTCGAGTTTGATATTCTCATCGAATGAGCTCACGGGCGAGAAGTAAATCCTTCTGAAGCCCATCTCTTTAAACTGAAGATAGTCTTCAACAAGGTTACAGTTATTATTTGTTAAGGTCGCTCTTGCGCCGAAGGGGAACGACTCGGAAAAACGACGAACGTTTTTGTCGATATCGGAGAAAGAGCCGCCTCCCGTCTTGTACGGGCGCGATGCATCGTGCTTGCATCCTGTACCATCGAGACTAATCAGAACAGAAAACCCGTGCTCCTTGAAAGAATTCACAGCAGTGTCATTCAAAAGCGTTCCGTTGGTCGTAATAGAATAGGTAAAGTTTCTATTGGGGTATATTCTTTTTGAATAGTCGACCGTTTTCCATATCAGCGGCTCGTTAATCATGGGTTCCCCACCAAAAAAGACGATCGCAAGCGTTTCGTTTTCCGATGAACTTGCGACGAGGTAGTCGACCGCCTTGAAGGCTATCTCGTCTGTCATCAGCAGAGGAGACGTTCCATAATCTCCTTTACCGGCAAAACAGTAACTACAACCAAGGTTGCATGCATGTGAAACGTGGAGTTCGATGGATCTAAGTTTTCGAGGCGTGTCTTTTGTTAAGAAAGTCCGCTCAGACAATCGTTGATACTCATCAATGTCGTCTTCAAGTTCTGCTATGGTCGTTTGGTCGTAGCCTTTCGCAGCAAGTGACTTTGTTAGCAACTTCGAGTTGACCGTTCTTCCCGATGCTTCAAATATGCGAAGCGCATCTTCTGATGCTTGGTCAACCTGAAAGCAATTGCGAGTGACCTCATCGAAGCAGTAACGACGATCACTTACTGAGAAAAAATGCATACGTTCCTCAATTTCATGCTGGACTGGCACTAACCTTGTTTATTGTTGCGCAGCTATAAAAAACCACCAGCGGGGATTCGGTGTGCGGCCCAATCGGACTCCCAAAAGGTTCTATTTGAGACTGGCAAGCTTTGTGTTGTTGGCACTTCGACAGCGCTCTTTATTCCAACATGGAGCCTCGCAGTTTGAGTCGACTTGCCTCTGGAAGGTCCGATCTTAACTTGATTTAGGATGAAAACAGATTACAGGCGCGCTCCTCTAGAAAGAAAGGAAACCAATCGCCGCCTTTCACCAGGAAAGTTTTTATAGCCCACCTCGAGCAAAATGAAAGATGCGAGAGCGATTGGGGAACAACGCGAATCTCCCCTTTTGGGTGGGAGCGAGCCTTCAGCCACCGGCGAACGACTCGCCCTGGTCAGAATCTGGAAGTGGTGCCGGGCCGCTTGGGCCTCCCCGGTGACTTCGTGGGGCTTACCTGCCTGACGTCGAGGAGTACATCCGCAAGATTCGTTCCCTATGCCGTTTGCTCTCACGCCCGCCTTAGTTCCAAGTCGGGCGAGCCGCCGCGCTCATGCGACCCGTGGCGGCGACACGTCGACGCCGCGCTCGCTGAGCACATCTTCGGTCGCGGGCGAGCACGAGGTCGCGCCGGCGCATCCGCTGGGACTGCTGTGCGTGCAAAACGGCTACGTGGTGAGCGTCCCGCGCTGGATTCAGCCGAGTGAGGAAGGCGTTGAGATCGGCGCGCTGGCAACGGGGGAGGGCGGCATCACCGACGACGTCTCGGCCCGCCATGCCCATATCTGGTGCGATGCTCAAAATATCTGGCACGTCGAGGACTTGTCGTCCACCAACGGAACCGTGGTGGTAAACGGCGCGACGAACGTCTGCATCCAGGCCGAGCCCGGCCGCTCCGCTCAGCTCAACCCCGGCGACGAGCTCAGACCTGGCGAATCCACCACCTACGCTATCCTCCTCGGCGTCGGCGCCCTCTAGTCGGCAGATGGGGACGTTCCTTTTAATATGAGCAGGACATTGTCAAGAGGCAAAATCGGGCCTGGCCCCGACGATATGGGGTCAGGCCCTCTCCCTATATCAGCCCGTCCGCGGCGACCTCGGCGTGTCTTACCGACGCTCGTCTGTGCAGTTTAATATCCGCCCGTGGCGATCTCTCGCTGGGCAATCCGTTGCTACGGCTGAGGCTTCTACGTCGAACCGACAGTCTGTGCACGCGTGTGGCGCCCTGGGCGCTCGCAGAAAAGGGACCTGAGGTTCGCCTCAACGGCTTCGGATCGAACCGCTTC
>DBFEIO010000033.1:0-32325 GCA_048330275.1 Collinsella sp. | reverse complement strand
CGCCGCCGACTCGGAGCCGTGGCCTCGCTCGAAGAGCCCGATCGCCGCCCTCCTGGCCTCGATGTCGTGCTTCACCCTCAAGTCGACACGCATAAAAAGCCTCCCATTTCTCGTGTCCAAGAAATGGGAGGCAGTTCACATGGGGGTAGGGGTCTTTATCTCCTGCCGTCCTTCAAATCGTCAGCTGATTCATGGGCTGGGCGATTCGGTTAAGATCAATGCGCAGATGCTCAAGGTGCATGCCTATGAGTATTCGGCGTGGGCATCGGCGTTTTCGATCAGCACATCGCTCGACTTTTATCAGCTCACGCAGGGCGTGCCCGAGCTCGTCTCGGCATTGCAGACGGGTCTGTATGGCCAAGGCGACGTAGCCGGTCTGCTCGAAAACGAGATTGTCAACGTATATGGCGCGGCACTTGTCGATCTGGCTTCGCTCGACAATAATGCGCTGTTTTGCGTGGCATGTCTCATGATTTTGATGGGCGAGGGCAATATCGCAGAACTCGAGGCTTGCGGGGTGAGGCTGTCGATGGTCGACCAGTCCTACTTTGTACGCGACTACCCGATCTTTGGCTTGGATCCCGCCGAGCGGAGTTTTACGTGTCTGGGCACGGAGGATAACGGACGCTTGCGTTTGCGTAAGTTGGTGGCCGAGGTTCGCCCCGAACTTGTTCCGAGGGCGGCCCGGATTTTGCTTAAGGCGGGCCGATGCGATGCGGCGATGGGCCTGGCGGACGCCTTTTTGGACCGTGAAGCGGTCCTTGAACTTGCTGGGCAGTATGGGGTCGATTTGGCTCTGACGGGGCACGGGGCCGATATCTGCCGAGCAGCGCTGGGCACGATCGATGCCGACGATCCGGCTCCAGAGCCAACGCCTGCCGAGGCGCTTGGCGTATATCTGGCAGCGGTCAGCGTGTCCAATACAAAGCTTGCTCGCTATATGGCATCGGTTATCGAGCGCGGGGGCGACCGGGCGGCCTGCGAAATAGACCCTGTTTCATGGAGGGTGGCCCAGACACTGACGGCTGTTTGCTATGGGGACAACGGGCTTGGGCTTCCTACGAACCTGGCCGTGCCAGAAATCGAGACATCCCATACCGCACTCGATATGTTGTCTGCGCATATCGAGGTCAAGCGCTGCCTGACCGAGCGGGGAGATGACGGCGGCGTTCTACAGCAGCTCAAAACGAGCAAGGCCTACGACTGCGAGCTCGACATCGCGGGGATTGTTATACGGGCCGATAGCATGCTGGTGGAGCTCTTTGACGGGTCGTTTGCGGGAACCGACGAGCGCGACGACGAGATGACGGTGGTGCGGGAGGCGCTCGACGTACGTGGGCTTAAGGCGATGGCTATCTGGGTGCGCATGGTGTTGGCGGCACGGCGGCTCCTTTCCGGCTTGCCGGTAACCGACGACGCGGCATTCAACGAGCTCGATCGTTTTGCCGTGCGCATGCGCGACAACCAGATTCAGCTGTTTGGCCTGTTGCTAGAAGGCTGGCAGTCGCTGGCAGAGGGACGGCCGGTTAATGCAAAGTTCCGTGCGGTCCAAGTGCTCAAACTTGCCGAGGAGTCGATTGCGTACATGCGCGATAACGCATTGCTGCTGGAGCGCGCGGCGTATCTGCGTAACACTTCGATGGTTTCGGTACGCGAGGAAGCGGAGTTGCTCGATATAAGCCAGACGCAGGTTGGTGGCGCAGAAGCCTGGATGGTGGCGCTGCATTTGGCCTGTGCGGGCCGAGACAGCGACCTTGCGGCCTGGATGTCCATGAATCGCGCGGGGATTCTAGAGCCATCGTATCGGCTCTTTGCGCGCCTTGCCATGCATTGTCTGGGCGAGCCGGCGACCAGGATTCGCAAGAAGCTTCCCGTGCGCGAGCTGTCGCGGTACTCGCTGCGCGACGATTTGGAAGGGGAAGGCGAGCGCCTGTTCCAGGCCGGTGAGGTTGAAGCCGTTGATACCATCGACCATATCGAGATTCGCATGTTTGGGGCGTTTCGCGCCGAGCGCGACGGGTTTCCCATCACGGACAAAATGTGGCGCCGCAAGAAGGCGGCGACACTTGCCGAGCGGCTTGCGCTGGGCATGGATGCGCTTGTCGATCGTGAGACGCTGGCCATGGAGCTGTGGCCCCATGCCGAGTTCAATAGCGCCCGCAACAACCTGTACTCGACGATATCGCGCTTGCGGTCGGCTTTGGGACCGACGCCGGATGGCAAGTCGTGCGTGCTCATCCAAAATGAATGCATCGGACTCAACGGCGACTACGTCAAGACCGATGTACGGCTGTTTGACCAGATAAGCCGCGAGGTTTTGGGAAATCGCACGGGTGCGCGCGGGCCCCATTTAGTTGAGCTGTGCCTTAAGATTGAGCAGCTTTATGCCGGACCGCTGTATGTTCCCAATGGCTGTAACCCCACCTACTTTTTGCGTATGCGACGCATTATGCAGTCAAAGTACATCGATTGCATGATTAAGGGAGCAAATGCCGCCCTAGAAGAAAACGACCTGCAGTCGGCGATTTGGCTGGCGGAGTCGGGGCTTCGGCAGGAAACAGCGCGTGAGGATATGGTGCGCTGCGCCATGCGCGTCTACAGTGCGGCGGGGCGGCGGCGCGATATCGTCGAGCTGTACAGCGGGCATATGCACCATCTAAGGGAGCAGGTCAATGGCGTGCCCGAGCCCGAGACGCGGCGTCTATACGAGCGCTTGGTGGAGGGGCGGCTCAATCGCGTGCTGGTCGAGCGATAAAAAACGGGCGCCCGAAGTACTTGGGCACCCGTAAGCTTGCTATGTGTTGGCTCGCCGGATCATTGGCTCTTAGATTGGCTCTTAGACGAGCTTGATCTTCTCGATGTCCTTGCGCGAGGACTCGCGATACAGCGAGAACTTGCGGCCGATGACCTGGACGACTTCGGCGTGGCAGCGCTCAGCGAGCTCTTCGGCGGCCTCGCGGACGGAAAGACTGGAGCCATCGAGCACGGAGCATTTAACGAGCTCGTGCTTCTCCAGGTAGGCGACCGTCTGCTCGACGGTGCCCTCGTTGACGTCGGACTTGCCGATGATGATGGCGGGGTTGAGGTGATGGGCCATGCTGCGAAGCTGCTTGACCTGGGCTCCTGTCAGTGCCATGGGTTCTCGCTTTCTATGTATGGGGCGCCCCGCGACGGGGCCTTAATCTACGTGAGCTGTCCCACGATAGCGCAGGAACGGCGCGGTGTGGGGCGCGTTTGCCCAGTTCGCAAAGAATGCGGATGCCGAGGTGATGGGCAGCTCGGGCTGTGAACGGGCTACGAGCGGGATTCAGAGACCGGTTCCCATGCAATAAACGCCCAGCGAACCTTACGGATATGGTCGAGCATATAGCACCCCTGCGGCACGCCCTTGGAGCCCGGCTCACCGGCATGGGGATTCTCGATCATGTGTTGGGCGATGTAGTCGCGCAGACGGTCGACCTTATCCTCGTTGCCATGCTCAAGCATGCGGGAAAAGTCCGCCACGCCTGCCTCAAGGCTATCGAAGGTATCGCGACGAGGCGATTCAAAGTACGTGACCTGCGGCAGGGCACCCATCTGAATGAGAATGTTAAAGGCGTACACAAAGCCATTGCTGCAGGTAACCGAGGCGCCGATGGCGTTCATCAAGTGCAGATCATAGCGCGGGCTGGAGTTGGCGACCATCGTGACAGCACAACGCCGACGAGCCGTTCGATTAAGCTTGGCAAGCGCATCTTTTAGATTGGTCGTCGTAACCGACCGACTGGCAAAGGCAACATCCACCGCTTTCGCGACCGGTCCAACCAAATCCCAATCATCATCCCAAGCAAGCTCAAGCGGCGTTATGCGCCCCTCGAGCCCGTAATACTCAATGCCGGCATCAAGGGTGCCCAACATAGCGGGGGAGAAGTCGGCTGCAATCACAGGATGCCCAGCCTGAGCAAGCGGAATAGCAATCGACCCAGCCCCACACCCCATATCAAGCACCGATTCACCAGGCTTTAACGCCAACAGCTTCATAAAGTCCCGGGCATACGGGGCAGTCTCCAACGGCCGAAAATGCCGAGCCCGCTTATCCCATTCAAAAGAATCATCAGCCCGCCGCCGATCAGCTTGCAGACGCATCCATTCGCCATTCCAATCCGCAGAAAGCAGCTCAGATTGAATTACACCATCAGCCACGGGCCATCCCCCTCACAACAAAAAAGCGGCTCCTCCCAAAAGAAGAGCCGCAACAAGCATATATCAGAAAAAGAACTGTTCCAACGCCAAACCGCCGCACCAGCCAAGTGGTGCAGGAGCGAAGCAACTGCAACCGGGATAGAACCCAACTGAGGTCCCGTTGTGCGGGAGCCCCGGGGAGGGCAAATATATAAGGTCGATCGCGAGTTCCGCACGAGCCGGAGAGCACTTAATGTGCTCTCCGTGCGAGCCAGGACTGTCCGAGCAGGCGACCTTATATATTTGCCCTCCCCGGGGCTCCTCGCCAGTCCCCCTCAGCTAGTTCTTCAGCGAGTTCAGCGGCGCCGGGAAGCGTCCACCGCGATGGGCAAGCACGGTGCCGGCGTTGGGGTTCACCGGCATGATGGGCGCACGGCCGAACAGGCCGCCGTACTCGACGCAGTCACCCACGCCCTTGCCGATGGCAGGAATCACGCGGACGGCCGTGGTCTTGTTGTTGATGACGCCGATGGCCATCTCGTCGGCGATGATGCCGGCGATGGTCTCGACCGGGGTGTCGCCGGGGATGGCGATCATGTCCAGGCCAACGGAGCACACGCAGGTCATGGCCTCGAGCTTCTCGAGCGAAAGCGCACCGGCCTCGACGGCGGCGATCATGCCGGCGTCCTCGGACACGGGGATAAAGGCGCCGGAAAGACCGCCCACGCTGGAGCTGGCCATGACGCCGCCCTTCTTGACGGCATCGTTGAGCATGGCGAGCGCGCAGGTCGTGCCCGGGCCACCGCAGGTGCCCACGCCGATGATCTCGAGGATGCGCGCGACGGAGTCGCCGATGGCAGGCGTGGGAGCCAGCGACAGGTCGACAATGCCCTTCTCGACACCCAGACGATGGGCGGCCTCGCGGCTCATGAGCTCGCCGGCACGGGTGATCTTAAAGGCGGTCTGCTTAATCTTTTCGGCGACTTCCATCATCGAGGCGGAATCGGGCAGCGTCTCCAGGGCTGCGGCCATAACGCCGGGGCCCGAGACGCCTACGTTGATGACGGCGTCGGCCTCGCCACCGCCGTGGACGGCGCCCGCCATAAACGGGGAGTCCTCGACCATGTTGGCAAAGCAGACAAACTTGGAAGCGCCGACGGAATCCTGGTCGGCCGTGAGTTTAGCGGCATCGATGATGGTCTGGGCGGCCATGAGCACGGCATCCATGTTGATACCGGCGCGCAGGCTGGCGACGTTGACGCTGGAGCAGACGCGGCTCGTGGTGGCGAGCGCCTGGGGGATGGACTGGATAACGCGGCGATCGGCGTCGCCGATGCCCTTCTGGACGAGTGCGGAGAAGCCGCCCAGGTAATCGATGCCGAGTGTCTCGGCCGCGCGGTCGAGGGCGTGCGCGATGGGGGTGAGGTCCTCATCCTTGCAGCACGCGGCGATCTGCGCCACCGGGGTGACGGAAACGCGCTTGTTGACGATGGGGATACCGTACTCGCGCTCGAGGTTCTCGGCGGTCTCGACCAGATGCTCAGCCGTGTGCGTCACGTGGTCGTAGATCTTCGTGCACATGCGGTCGAGGTTCTCGTCGCCGCAACCCATGAGCGAAACACCCATGGTGATGGTCCTGATGTCGAGGTTCTGCTCCTCAACCATGCCGCGGGTTTCCGCGATTTCTGCGGGCGTGATCGCCATCCTTGCGCTCCTATCTGCCAAAACGAGCATAGTCTTTTCTATTCTAACGTGCCGCACGTGCCAAGTGGCGCATGCGGCACGTTTTGGTGCACGGTTGTTTCCGTTGTGTTACTGCCCAAAGACCTCTTCGGCGATGCGCGCGCTTTCGGCGGCATCCTTGGCGTAGTAGTCCGCGCCAATCTGCTTGGCGTATTCGGGGGTGAGCACGGCGCCACCTACGATGATCTTGACGCCTGGCACCTCGGCATGGAGCAGCTTGATGGTCTCCTCCATGGCGACGACCGTGGTGGTCATAAGCGCCGAGAGGCCGACGAGTTTGATATCGCGCTCCTTGACGGTCTTGAGTACCTCCTGCGGATCGACGTCGCGGCCCAGGTCAAAGACGGTGTAGCCGTAGTTGTCGAGCAACATTTTGACGATGTTCTTGCCAATATCGTGAATGTCGCCCTTGACGGTGGCCACGCAGATCTTGCCCTTGTCGGCGATCTCGCCGGCGGGCATCAGGCGCTTGATGGTGTCGAAGCCCACGCGTGCGGCTTCGGCCGAGGCCATGAGCTGCGGCAAGAAGAACTTTCCCTGGTCAAAGAGGACGCCAACCTCGTCGAGAGCGGGGATAAAGTGATTGTTGATGAGGTCCATAGCGTCGTGGTCTGTCAGCAGACGCTCGGTCTCGGCAGCGATCTCGCCTTTGCGGCCCGAGACGACCATTCGACGAATCGGGTCGTCGTTGCCGTCAGTGCCGGCGGTGCCAGCAGCAGGCGCGGCATCACTCGATGCGGCCTGAGCCGCTGCCGGGTTGGCGGCGATCTTGTACGGATCGGTCCAGCCGGCATAGCGCTCGATGTATCCGGTCGAGCCCTCGTCCTCAACGCTCAGGACACGATAGCTGTAGACGGTGTCCATAAAGCGCTTGGAGCCCGGGTTCATGATGGGGGCGTCCAGACCCGCGCCAAAGGCGGCGGCCAAAAAGACCGAACCCAGCAGCGGGCGAGCGGGCAGGCCAAAGCTGATGTTCGACACGCCGAGCGCGCATTTGACGCCCAGACGCTCCTTGCACAGGGACATGGCGCGTAGGATCTGCTCGGCCTGGCGTTGATTGGTCGAGGCGGTCATGACCAGGCAGTCGATGAGGATACGGTCCGGGCCGATGCCGTAGCGGGCGGCCTCGGCCACGATGCGTTCGGCGATGGCAAAGCGGGCCTCGGCGGTATCGGGGATGCCGCCTTCGTCGAGCGTAAGGCCGACGACGTTGGTTCCATAGTGGGCGACCAGCGGAAAGATCTCATCCATGATCTGCTGCTTGCCATTGACCGAGTTGATGATGGGCTTGCCGGCGTAGCGACGTACGGCGGCCTCGACGGCGGCGGGGTCGGTGGAGTCGATCTGCAGCGGCAGCAGCGTGGAGCCTTGGAGCTGCTCGGTCGCTTGCTGGATGACCTTGACCTCGTCGATCTCGGGCAGACCCACGTTGACGTCCAGGATGTCGGCGCCCTGTTCTTGCTGGCTGATGCCCTGGCTCACGACGTAGTCCAGGTCGCCGTCGCGCAGGGCCTGCTGCAGGCGCTTTTTGCCGGTGGGATTGATGCGCTCGCCGATGACGGCAATCTTGTGGCCGTCGCAGGGAAGGTCCGCCACAGTCTGGGCACTTGTGACCGACATGCTGGGCTTGCGGTGGCGCGGACTGGGCGTGTGGTTATCGATAAGCGTGCGCAAGGCGGCCATGTGCGCCGGCGTGGTGCCGCAGCAGCCGCCCACGACGCTCACGCCGTCCTCAATCATGCCGGCGACGGCTTTGGCGTATTCGGGGGCCTGGATGTCAAAGACGGTATTACCGTCGTCGTCCACGTGGGGCAGTCCCGCATTGGCCTGCACCATAACGGGTTTGTCCGTAACGGTGAGCATACGTGCGGCGAGCCCTCGGAGCTCGGCCGGTCCCTGGCTGCAGTTGATGCCCAAAACGTCGGCGCCGATGGCGTCGAGCGTGATGGCGGCCACCTCGGGACTCGTGCCCAGGAACGTGCGACCGTCTTCCTCAAAGGTCATGGTGGCAAAGACGGGCAGGTCGGAGTTCTCGCGGCAGGCGAGGACGGCCGCCTTGATCTCGGCAAGGTCGGTCATGGTCTCGATAATAAAGAGGTCCACGCCCGCATCGACGCCGGCGCGCACTTCCTCGGCAAAGAGGTCGTAGGCCTCGTCGAAGCTGAGGGTGCCCAGGGGGCGAAGCAGCGCACCGATGGGGCCGATGTCGCCGGCGACGTAATGGGCACCGGCCGCGCGGGCGCAAGAGACCGCGGCGGCAAAGACATCTGCCACGGTGGCGGCGCCATCGAGCTTGTGCGCGTTGGCGCCAAAGGTGTTGGCGGTGATCACGTCGCAGCCTGCCTCGACATATTGACGTTGGATATCGGTGATAACCTGGGGCTCCTCAAAGTTGAGCAGCTCGGGCAGGGCTCCGGCCTTCATGCCGGCCGCCTGCAGCATGGTGCCCATGCCGCCGTCGAACAGCAGATGCCCCGTGCCCTCGATGGCCGCACGCAGGCGATCGTCCTTAATGCGCAGATCGTCGATCGTGCGCGTCTTGTACGTGGCACCGTTGCGACGTGCGGCATCAACGGGTGCCGCCAATGCAGTGCCGTCAGAATCATGAGTGATAAGCGGAGTAAACATCGAGGGCTCCTAATGGCTGGAATAGCAGGTGGTGTGGGCGGCGCGGAAGCGGCAGTGCTCGCGCATGCGGCAGATAGTGCAGGTGGGGCGGCTCTGGGCGTCGTGGACCTCGCCGTCAAAGAGGCCGATCACCGCGGTCACGCTCTTGGTGGGCATGAGCAGACTGGTCGGTGTGACGGTAAGGCCGATGAGCCGCGTGGCGTTGAGTGCGTCCACGATCGAGCGCTGGGCCGCAAGCGGGCAGTCGCCGTAGCCGGGACTGAAGCGCCAGTTGCCGGCGAGTCCGTGTGCGGCGGCCGCAGCCTTGACCTGTTGGTCCATTTGCTCAATGGCAGCCTCCACATAGGCAGAGCACGCGGCGTCGAGCACGGCTCCCTCGAGGGGCTGCTGGGCTCCCGTGGTGCGCAGGCGACGTTCGGCGTTCATGCCGAGGGTGCATGCCATGAGTGCGGCAAAGCGGGCGTCTTTGAGATGTCGATAGATGTCGCGACCGCGCAGCTCAACGTTGGTGCCAACCAGACGGATGCAGGGTTCTCCCTGCTCGTCCACGCCCGCGGCATCGACGGCGAACACACGGCGCACGCCGCGGGGCTCAATGTCCAGTTCCAGGCGCTCGACTACAAGCTCAATACGCTGCGACAGCTCGGGCTCAATCTGCTGACCGCCGTAGCCCAGATAGCGCAGCATCTCGGCACGGTCGACTCGGGGACGATGAGCGGCATCGATACGATAAAGCGCCGGCGACGCAAGGTCGGCCGGCACTTCGACAGCGGTTGTATCGATGTGCGGTTTTTCCATTACCCCAAGCGCTCCATAATGGTCGCGGCGATCGCAGGACGATTCATAGTGTACAGGTGCAGACCGGCGGCACCGTGCTCCTTAAGGTCGCAAAGCTGACGGGCGGCATAATCTACACCGGCTGCCTGCAGGCTCTCGGGGTCGTTCTCGTACTTGGCGAGAATCTTGATGACGGGGGAGGGCAGCGACGCGCCGCACATAAAGACCATGCGGCTGATCTGGGACTTGCCCATAAACGGCATGATGCCCGCGGTGATGGGCACCGTGATGCCTGCCTTGTCGGCAAGCTCGCGGAAGCGGTAGAAGCACTCGTTGTCAAAGAAGAGCTGCGTCACAAAGAAGCTCGCGCCGGCGTCCTGTTTTTGCTTGAGGTATTCGACCGAGAGGTTGAGATCCTCGCAGGCAATGTGGCCTTCGGGGTAGGCTGCGGCGCCCACGCAAAAGCCGGCGTCGACGAGCTCGGGGATGAGGTCGCGGGCGTAGGCGTAGTCGGAGGCGGGCTTGTCGTCCTCGGTCGCGCCAGCGGGCAGATCACCGCGCAGGGCCAGGATGTTTTCTACGCCGGCGGAGCGGTATTCATCGATCTTGGCGGCGATATCGGCGTGCGAGCGGCCCACGCAGGTAAGGTGTGCCACCGAGGGTGTATCGAATTCGCTCGTAATCATATGCGCGATGGGGGCGGTGGTGGCGCCATTGCCCGAGCCGCCGGCAGAGCAGGTGACCGAGACAAAGCTCGGCGAAAGCTTGCACAGATTGCCTGCCACCTCGCGAGCCGTGTTAAGGGTAAGCTCGCCCTTGGGCGGGAACATCTCAAACGAAACGGGTGCGGTGCCCTGGGATGCTGCCTGCTTAAAAACCTCGTCGACGCGCATATCGTGCTCCTTTAGATACGTAATAGTGTGATGTGTTGTAAGGATTCTACAGCACCACTGTGTCACGGTGGAGTTTCACTCGCTATTCGGGGATACCAATCAAAGATGCCTTGCTATCGACATTCCCTATAGCAGAGCGGTCAATCTAGGATGGGGCTATAAAGACTGGTATCTGATGCGAAATACCAGTTAATAGAGCCCCATCCCAAATTGACTACCCTTAAACCATGGGGAGAGGTCTGCAATTTATACAGTTGATTGGCTGTTGAGGGCGGCAACGCCGCCGCGATGCGGTAACCTCATTGATTGGTTTCGTGACAGCAACATAACGGTAATGTTGCGGAAACACGACGAGCCTAATCTATGACTCGTTCGTTAGTAATCAACACCGCTTCTCACGCGGTGCCGATACGAAGGGAGTTCCGTATGGCCGAACTTACTGACCGCTTCGGGACCATGGTGTTCTCTGAGGAAGTCATGAAGGACTACCTCCCCAAGGACATTTGGAAGCGCCTTGCTGCAACCCTCGAGGACGGTGAGCCGCTCGACCTGGATGTGGCCAACGCCGTTGCCCACGCCATGAAGGTCTGGGCCATCTCCAAGGGCGCGACGCACTACGCGCACTGGTTCCAGCCGCTTTCGGGCATTACTTCCGAGAAGCACGACAGCTTCCTCGAGCCCAACCACGACGGCACCGCCATTACCAAGTTTACGGGCAAGAACCTCATCCAGGGCGAGCCGGACGCCTCCAGCTTCCCCAACGGCGGCCTGCGTGCCACCTTCGAGGCCCGTGGCTACACCGCTTGGGATCCCACCAGCCCCGCATTCATTAAGGACGATGTCCTGTGCATCCCCACGGCTTTTTGCTCCTACACGGGCGAGGCCCTGGACAAGAAGACTCCGCTGCTGCGCTCCATGACCGCACTCTCGCGTGAGTCCAAGCGCGTTTTGGCGCTGTTTGGTAAGACCCCCAAGAAGGTCGTTCCTTCCGTGGGCGATGAGCAGGAGTACTTCCTGATCAAGAAGGACGCTTACCGCAAGCGCAGGGACCTGGTCATCACCGGGCGCACCCTCTTTGGTGCTGCTCCCTGCAAGGGCCAGGAGCTCGAGGAGCACTACTTTGGCGCTATCCGCCCCACCGTCTCGTCCTATATGAAGGACCTGGACGATGAACTGTGGGCGCTTGGCATTCCTGCCAAGACCAAGCACAACGAGGTCGCTCCCTGCCAGCATGAGCTCGCCCCTGTCTACGGCGAGGTCAACGAGGCCATCGACCAGAATCTGGTCATGATGGAGAAGATGAAGCTCATCGCCTCCCGCCACGACTTGGTCTGCCTGCTGCACGAGAAGCCCTTCGAGGGCATCAACGGTTCGGGCAAGCACAATAACTGGTCGCTTGGCACCGAGTCCGAGAACCTGCTTGACCCGGGCGACACTCCGCTCGATAACCTGCAGTTCATCGTCTTCCTCACCGCGGTGATCGAGGCCGTCGATAACTATCAGGAGCTCTTGCGCGCCTCCGTTGCCTCGGCCGGCAACGATCATCGTCTGGGCGCCAACGAGGCTCCTCCGGCGATTATGTCCATCTTCCTGGGCGACCAGCTTACCGAGGTTGTCGAGAAGATCATCGATGGCAAGGCTTCCGTCCATGCCACGCGCGGCGTGCTCGACCTGGGCGCCGATACCCTGCCCAAGCTGATGCAGGACAACACCGACCGCAACCGCACCTCCCCGTTTGCCTTCACCGGCAACAAGTTCGAGTTCCGTGCCTGCGGCTCCGAGCAGAACGTCTCCGACTCCAACCTGGTGCTCGATGCCGCCGTGGCCAAGTCGCTCAAGTCCTTCGCCGACGCACTCGAGGGTACGCCCGAGGATAAGTTCCAGGACGCCGCGCTCGAGTACTGCAAGAAGGTGCTGACCGATCACCAGCGCATCCTGTTCTCCGGCGACGGTTACTCCGACGAGTGGCCCATCGAGGCCGAGAAGCGCGGCCTTGCCAACAACAAGACCACGGCCGACGCTCTTCCCGCCTTTGTTTCCGATAAGGCCATTGCGCTCTTTGAGGAGACGGGTGTCCTGACCTGCGCCGAGGCCCAGTGCCGCTATGACTGCAAGCTCGAGAAGTACAACAAGCTCATGAACATCGAGGCTACCACGATGGTTCGCGAGGCGCGTCGTACCTATCGCCCGGTCATTACCGCCTATGCCACCAAGGTCGCTAAGGGCCTTGAGACTATTCGTGCCGCCGGTGCTGAGGCCGCCATGCAGTGCGAGCAGAACACGCTCAACAAGCTCTGCAACGGTATCACCGCCATCAACGACTCCATCAAGGCGCTCGACGCCGTACATCAGAAGGCCGAGGCTCTCGATGGCCAGGAGCAGGCCAACGTATACGCGCACGAGGTCGTTCCCGCTATGGATACGCTGCGTGCCGCCGTGGACGCAATGGAGGAGATCGTGGCCGCCGACTACTGGCCGGTTCCGACCTACGACGACATTCTGTTCTACGTGTAGAACGTAACCGACATATCGTCACGGTATTGAGCCGGGGTCCGCATCGCGTGGGCCCCGGCTTTTTGTTTGCGAAGGACGCTTTGGATCCCGCTTTGCAACTGATTCGCCCACGCAATAAGGGGCCGTGGGCAAAAAACGTCAAATATGAGTACTGTCACAAGCCCTGTAGCATTATCTTTTTGCAAAATATGCAGTGTTACGCAACATATGTCCAAGTACTTAGCTGATAAACGCCTGCAATTCCTCCGCCGTAGGACGCCTTGTGTCCAAATCGCCTTCTGATGGCATGAAATCGCTGTTACTAAATTGGTAACAGTACTCATATTTGCTATTTTTTGTCCACGGGCCCTTGGATGACAGTGTGATTTTATGCCTTCGGGGTTCGAATCCCGGCGCATGGGTAGCAAAAAGCCCGCCGCCGCGAGGGCAACGGGCTTCTCAGATTCAGTGGTGCCCCCAGCGGGATGTCCGCGTGCGGCTGGCGCCGCCCGCTTTCGCTGCGTCGCTCCGCTCCTTGCGTGCTGCGCTGGAAAACGCTTACGCGTTTCCTCAGCTCCGCACCCTGTCGGGTTCGAATCCCGGCGTTGGAGAAGAAAAAAGCCCGTCACCACAAGGGTAACGGGCTTTGCATTTCAAATGGTGCCCCCAGCGGGATTCGAACCCGCGATATCCACCTTGAAAGGGTGGCGTCCTTGGCCGCTAGACGATGGGGACAGCGGGAAAGAGTATAGCAGACTTTTTTGTCGGCGCGTATATCGTTGGCAAACTGGAAAACCACCACAAAGGTGCCTGTCCCCTTTGTGGTGGTGGGGCGTTAGGGGAGGAGCTTCATCGCGGCGTCGTGGGCGGCGTGCTCGTAGGTGTCGTCGAGGGGTTTGAGCGGCAGCAGGGCGGCGGCCTGTGCGTCGCCACGGCGCTCAAGGGCGTGGGCGATGAGCCAGTCGGCAAGTTCGGGGTTTTTGGGCAGCGCTGGTCCGTGCAGGTACGTGCCGATGACTCCCCTGTAGATCAGACCCTCAAAGCCATCGTCGCCGTTGTTGCCGGTGCCCGTGACGACGGACGTTCCGAGCGGCGTGGCATCGACGTCCAAAAGCGTGCGGCCGCCGTGGTTCTCGAATCCGACAAAGGGCTCGGGTGCCAGGTCGGTCTTGACGGCGACGTTGCCGATCAGGCGGTCGGAGCCGCGTGCGGTTTCGGCGGCAATGACCCCCAGACCCTCGATGCGATCCTCGCCCATATAGTACGAACGGCCGAGCAGCTGATAGCCGCCACAGATGGCAAGCAGCGAGCCGCCATCCTCAACATAGGCCGCGACCTTGTCTTTTTGGGCGAGCAGCTCGTGTGCCACGGCTAGCTGGTCGCGGTCGGAGCCGCCACCCATCATGACGATATCGGCATCGGTCAAATCAAGCGTTTCGCCCATACGGACCTCGTCTACACGCGCGGGAATGCCACGCCAGGCGCAGCGGCGCTCGAGGGCGATGACGTTGCCGCCGTCGGCATAGAGGTTGAGGGCATCGGGGTACAGGTAGACGATACGCAGGGGGCGCGAAAGCTCGACCGGCGCAATATCGGTGGGGACAGCGCTACCATCGGCGCGCGTTATGGCGTGGGAGACAATCGAGCTTGCATCGTCGTCTTTAAGCCCGTCGAGTTCCTTGACCAGCGGCGGGAAGGCCGTGTAGTTGGCGACGGCGTAGAAGGTGTCATCGGCGGCCTCGTCTGCCACGGCGCCGATCGCCTGCGCGACGTCCGAGATAATCGCGGCATCGATGCCGGCGTACTTGAGGCGTACCTGCATGTCGTGCGCACGCGTGCCTCCGGCAAAGGCGACAAGATCCGGCGTGTCGGCGATGCGCTCGAAGTCGACATCGTAGATCCACGAGACATCGTGGCCGTCGGCATCGTTATCGTTTAGGAAGAAGGCGCAGAGCCTGCCACCTGCCGTTTTAATGGACTGGATCTGGCGATCGAAGCCCACGGGATTCTTGGCCAGGTTGGCCTCGACGGTGCGGCCGGCAATATCCCAGCGGCCCATGCGTCCGCCGGCGGGCACGTAGGCATTAAGCGTGGGCTGCAGGTGCGCCGCGTCCACGCCCAGCTCGTGCGCCGCAAAGAAGGCGGCGGCGACGTTATAGACCATGTACAGGCCGTTGTAGCGCGTGGCGATGTGCACGGCGGGCGCGTTGGCCTCGGGTCCAAAGGCCAGGTCAAAGCCGTAGCCGTCGCAGCCGAGCTCAACGCCCGTCACGCGACGGAGCAGTGCGGGGCGTGCCCATCCGCACGAAGGACAATGATAGGCTCCGAGCTGGCCGTACTGCACATAGTCGTACTCCAACGGTGCGTTGCACTGTGAGCAAAAACGCGAGTCGCTAATGCGGTCGGACTCGGTGCCCGTGGCGCCGTCGATGCCAAAGGCGATGCTTGCATTGGGAACGCGCGCGGCGATCGCGGCACACAGCGGGTCGTCGGCGTTGTAGATGAGCGTTGTTGCCGGAGAGAGCTCCAACGCATGGGCGATGACGTCCTGGGTGTGGTCGATCTCGCCGTAGCGGTCTAGCTGGTCGCGGAACAGGTTGAGCAGCACAAAGTACGTCGGTTTGAGCTTGGGCAGAACGCGTACGGTGTAGAGCTCGTCGCACTCAAAAACGCCCACGCGCTTGCCGCTGCTGGTGTGCTTAAGGCCGCCGCGGGCCTCGAGCAGAGCACCCACCACACCAGGCTCCATATTGTTGCCGGCACGGTTGCACACCACGGTAGCGCCGCTGGCAGCAACGGCGTCAGCGATGAGGTTGGAGGTGGTGGTCTTGCCATTAGTACCGGTAATCACCACGCTGCGGTCGACAAGGCCGGCGAGGTCGCTTAGCAGCTCGGGGTCGATCTTCATGGCGATGCGGCCGGGGAGTACGCCGCCCTGGCGCTTAAGGACGGAGCGCAGTCCCCAGCGGGCGATATCGCTCGAGGTGCAGGCGAGAGATGAGCGGAGGTTCATGAAGCTGTTCCTAACATAGATGACATGGTCGGGGCGATCGCGTCGCTAAAAGCCGTAGCGGCGCGCAAATTCCTGGGCGAGCTGCGATACATCTTCGCAGGCGTTGGCCCAGGGGGCAAAGTCTGGGGTGTCCGAGATGATGCCGTCGGCTTCCCAAACCGCCTGGTGCGAGAGGTCCCAAGGGTCGCGCGGCTCGGGTCGGCAGGGAAGATACGGCGTCTGGTACATGGGGTTCAGCAAGAAGAACGCGCCACCCTCGCAGCGGTTGGCGAACTCACGCAGCGCGCGCGTCGCCGGGCGCATCTTGTTTGTTTTGAACAGCAAGATCGTGCGGGCGAGCAGGTACCAAGGAGAGTTTTCGAGTGCGTCTGCCCCCATCTGTTCCTCGAGCTGATGCGCCAGGGCAAAAAAGCCGTCCTGGTCTTCCAAGCGGGCGAGGGCAAGCAATACGGTGCCGGCGGCCCGGGTGGGATAGCCCTCCGCCTTAAGGACACGGCGAGCATAGTTGGCGGCGGCGCGGTAACGAGCGCTCGCCATGCACAGCTGCGAGATGGCCTCGAGTGTGTGAAGCCACCCGATAAGGGCCGGCTCGCTCACGGTAAGGTCCGCTGCGGTGACACCGTCGGCCAAAACATTATTGGCCCAATAGTGCGGGGCCTCCATATCAAACCCGGGCACGCTCTGTTGCAGGTAGTCGGCCGTGCTCGCCTCGAGCTTCATCAGGTCGCCCAGGCAGGCGTCAACGGGCGTGTCCGCCAAAATGATGGCGAGCAGCTGGGCATCGACGGCCAGCGCATCGATGCGGACGATCTTGAGCAGCTCATCACGCATATCGTCGAACAGGCGGTTGCGCGTCTGCTCAAACTCCTCGTCGCTGCCCATGTCCTCGATGCGATGGAGCTCGTCGAGCAGGTGGCGATGAACACCGGCATAGGACAGCAGCGCCTGAGCATGCTCGGACTGCGCATACTTTTGGGGATTCGCGCTAATGTCGTTATGGACAAGCTCGCGTGCTGCATCGGTGAGCTCGGGGTGCGACGCCAGATAGGTGCGCTCCAGGTAGGCGGGGATGTAGACGCTCGGATCCATTAGAGGTCTCCTCCCTTAAACGGCAAGCCCTGCTCGGCTGCCCGCAGGATGCGCTCGTCGATCTGGGAACGCACGATATCGTTGGTGGCGACCCAGGCGGCAAAGCTGGCATTGTCGGGGGCGCCCAAGCCCTCCTGCAATACCGGTGTCGCCTCGGACAGTGCAAGGACGAGCTCGTCGGTGGAGCCTGCACCCACGTTGACGCGGGCATAGACGCCATCGGGAAACTCGGTTTGGAAGTAGAGCGCCTCGGCTGCGTGCGGGCACGAGCGCGCAAGGATGCGCAGGTAGTGTTCGGCGCCCTCGTAATCCAGCTCGCGCCAGGCAGCGCTCATCAGCGCGATGAGCGTCCACGGGTCCAAGTCGCGTTCTACATCCTTGGGACGACGGCGCAGCGGCGTGTTGGCGAGATAGGGGACGGAGTGGGCAGAGCGAAAGCGCTTGAGCTCCTCAGCGGGGTATTCGAGCTTTGCCATGGCGAGCATTGCGGTGTGGCGGACGCCGGCAGGATCGTTGGGGGCAAAGTCGAGGCTGCGGTTTGCGGCTTCGAGCGACATGCGGTAGCGGCCGCTAATGAGCGCGCGCGATGCCAAGGCGGCAAGCCAGCGCAGGTAGGGACGGCGGGTCAGGTCGCCTGCGGCCTCGCGCTCGTAGGGGTCCTGCGCCGAGGCGATCTTGAGCGCCAGGTCGTGTTCGACTTCATCGCACTTGGATACCAAGTACTGTACGTATTCCTCGTTGGAGTCAGCGGTGAGGGCCGTCAGCATGCGCTGCGCATCCCAGTTGGCCGGATCGAGTGCGGCGGCCTCGCGAAGCATGTTCTCGGCAGCGGCCTCTTCCTGCTCGGCTTGGGCATCGTCGGGGATAAAGGGAATGCGGTAGTCGACGGCCTCGACCACTTTGGCAATCAGATGCCCGGCGCGGTCGCGGTCGTGCACGATGAGCGGCGCGGGGTTGCGGGTGAATTGCTCCATCAGACGCTCGACGGCGGGGCCGTCGGTGAGCGGGATATTGTCGCGGCGCAAGGCCTCAAGAACGAGGCGATGGCAATCCTCTTGAATGGGATCGAATGCCATGGGGCCTCCTTTGCTGCGGTTAGGGTTCAAATGTCTCTATATAAAGTTCTAGTTTACCCGCATGTGGCACACCGGGGGTGCCGCACTTGGACATGCACCTTTGCACCACGAAGACGGATGTCGCACAAATGTCGGCACCTTGGACGACTGAGTGGTATCACGGTGCCGCAAACGGTCGATTTTTGGCGGCGAACGGGGCGCATTTTGGAGGGGCACCGTCCTGCCCGGGATATGTGGTCAACCTTGATAAAACGTTTGCCCAGCTTGGGAGTATGAATGCCCCACAAGGGTCTTCAGGGATAGAAAAAACGTTTCATCATTGTCGGCTTTAGGTGAATAACTGACCAACCAGAACGGTAAAATAGTGCTTGTCTGAGCGTTGAGACGTTTAGGCATCGCGCATTGTCATCGCCGGCAACGCGCAAAACGGTCCTAACGGAGCCAATCGGGTGCTCCGTTATATACGCAAGTCTAAGAGGGGCTTGTTTAGGAGGCACAGTATGGGACGTTTTACCAATCCTCGCGATCTGTACTTTGGTGAGGGCGCTCGCCACGAGGTGAAGAACCTCAAGGGCAAGAAGGCCATCATCGTTTCTGGCGGCAGCTCTATGCGCCGCGGCGGGTTCCTGCAGGACGTTGAGGCCGACCTCAAAGAGGGCGGCTTCGAGGTCAAGCTGTTCGAGGGCGTCGAGTCCGATCCGTCCATCGAGACGGTCATGAAGGGCGCCGAGGCCATGCGCGAGTTCGAGCCCGACTGGATTATCGCCATCGGCGGCGGCTCGCCCATCGATGCCGCTAAGGCCATGTGGGTCTTCTACGAGTATCCCGAGGAGTCCTTCGATAACATCATCCAGCCGTTCAGCTTCCCTGAGCTGCGTCAGAAGGCTCACTTCTGCGCCATCTCCTCTACCTCCGGTACCGCTACCGAGGTTACCGCCTTCTCCGTCATCACCGACTACGCCAAGGGCATCAAGTACCCGCTGGCCGACTTCAACATCACCCCTGATGTCGCCATCGTCGACCCCGAGCTCACCTACACCATGCCCGCCAAGCTGTGCGCTCACACCGGCATGGACGCTCTGACCCACTGCATGGAGGCCTACGTTTCCACCTTCGCCTCTATGTTCACCGATGCCAACGCCCTGCACGGCATCCGCGAGATTGTTGAGTGGCTGCCCAAGTCCTATGCTGGCGACCATGAGGCCCGTCAGCACATGCACGAGGCTCAGTGCATCGCCGGTATCGCCTTCTCCTCGGGCCTGCTCGGCATCGTTCACTCCATGGCTCACAAGACCGGTGCTGCCTTCGAGAACGGCCACATCATCCACGGTGCTGCTAACGCTATGTACCTGGGCAAGGTCATCCAGTGGAACTCCAAGGATCCCCGTGCTGCCGAGCGTTACGCTTACGTGGCCAAGGAGATCCTGCACCTTCCCGGCGAGACCAACGAGGAGCTTATCGCTGCGCTCGTCCAGAAGATCCGCGACCTCAACGACCAGCTCAACATTCCGCAGTCCATCAAGGATTACGCGAATGGTGGCGTGAAGGTCGACGCCGAGAACCCGCAGATGGTTTCCGAGGAGGAGTTCCTCGCCAAGCTCCCCGAGATCGCCGCGAACGCCGAGCAGGACGCCTGCACGCCCGAGAACCCGCGTGAGACCAAGGCTGCCGACTTCGAGAAGATTCTCAAGGCCTGCTACTACGACACCGACATCGATTTCTAATCGACTCTTGTTATCGTAACGAGGGGCTCCGCACGTATCTGTACGGAGCCCCTTTCTTTTTTCTTTTAGAGAATGGGATAGTTATGGCTGCAATTTTCAATAGCCCCAGCAAGTACATCCAGGGTCCGGACGAGCTCGCCAAGCTCGGCTCCTATGTCGAGCCGCTCGGCGCTAAGGCCCTCGTCATCGTGACGCCTTCGGGCAAGAAGCGCGTCGGTGCCAAGATCGAGGGCGGTTTTGCCGAGGCTAAGGCCGAGCTGCTGTTTGAGGACTTTAACGGCGAGTGCTCCAAGGGCGAGGTCGATCGCCTGGTTGCGCTCGCTCGCGACAACGGTTGCGACATCATCGTCGGCGTCGGTGGCGGCAAGATCCTCGACACCGCGAAGGCCGTCGCCTATTACCTGGAGTCCCCGGTTATCATTTGCCCCACCATTGCTTCGACCGATGCCCCGTGTTCGGCACTTTCGGTGCTCTACACCGACGATGGCCAGTTCGATAAATATCTCTTCCTTAAGGCAAACCCCAACATTGTCCTGATGGATACGACGGTTATCGCGGCGAGCCCGGTGCGCCTGACGGTTTCCGGTATGGGCGATGCGCTCGCAACCTACTTTGAGGCCCAGGCGACGCATGATGCCGACGGTGGCACCTGCGCTGGCGGCAAGGGCGGCATGGCCGGTCTGGCGCTCGCCAAGCTCTGCTACGAGACGCTTATGGCCGATGGCGTCAAGGCCAAGGTCGCGCTGGAGAAGGGTGCGCTCACGCCTGCAGTCGAGCATATCATCGAGGCCAATACGCTGCTTTCGGGCATTGGCTTTGAGAGCTCGGGCCTTGCTGCTGCTCATGCCATCCACAATGGCCTGACGATGCTGCCCGAGTGCCACGGCATGTATCACGGCGAGAAGGTCGCCTTTGGCACCATCGTTCAGCTGGTACTCGAGGATGCTCCGACTGAGAAACTCGAGGAAGTCTTGGGCTTCTGCATTGAGCTGGGCCTGCCGGTCACGATGAAGGAACTTGGCGTTGCCGAGCTTACGCGCGAACAGGCCATGATTGTTGCCGAGGCCGCCTGCGCGCCCGATGACACCATGTGCAATATGCCGTTTGAGGTGACGCCCGAGATGGTCGCAAACGCCATCCTGGGTGCCGACGCGCTGGGACACTACTATCTCATGGATGAGTAAATCAAGCTAAGGAAGGGGCAAAGCCAGCAGACGGCTTTGCCCCTTTTTGCTATGGTGCAAACTAACCTGACCCCATCGCACCAAGTTGGTGCAAAGGGGTCAGGTTACTTTGCACCAATCGTTGTTTGATGAAGGGCGGATTCTCGTATGGCGCTTCCTATGGTTTACGGCGGTCCCGGCCGGTATGTTCAGGGGCCGGGCGAACTTTCGCGTCAGGGCAGGTATTTGTCATGGTTGGGCTGCGCTGCCTATGTCTTGTTTGACCAGGGCACCGAGGATCGGCTGTGCAGGCAGATCGTCGATGGATTTCTGGATGAAGATCTAAGCGAGCCGTTCTTTAAGATTTACAACGGTCCGTGTACGGAAGATGCCGTTGTCGAAATGGCCAAGGAAGCCCAGGCCGAGTATTGCGACATGGTGGTGGGCATTGGCGGCGGCAAGATGCTCGATATCGCAAAGGCCGTTGCGTTTTATGCTGAGCTGCCGTTGTGTGTATGCCCCACGGCGGCTTCGATGGACGGTCCGTGCAGCGCGATTTCGGTGCTGTATCACGAGGATGGGTCGTTCGATCGCTATCTGATGCTCGAGAAGAATCCGGACCTGGTCGTGGTCGATACCAACGTGGTCGCGGCGGCCCCACTGCGTATGACGGTCGCTGGTATGGGCGATGCGCTGGCAACGTACTTCGAGGCGCGTTCGTGCGCCGCGGCGAGAGGTGCGAACGAGCACGGTGGCGCGCCGGGGCACTTGGCACTGGTCGCGGCACGTGCCTGCTACGACACGCTTATGGAATGCGGCGTCGCTGCCAAGCGCGATCTCAAAAAGGGGCGTACATCGCCGGCGGTTGAACGCCTGATCGAGTGCAACATCCTGCTTTCGGGCGTTGGCTTTGAGAGCGGTGGCTTGGCGTTGGCGCATGCCATCGCCAACGGCCTGACGATTTTGCCCGAGTGCAAGGCTATGCACGGCGAGGCCGTGGCGTTTGGTCTGGTGGTCCAGCTTCGTCTGGAGCGTGCGCCCGAGCTTGAACAGGTGCTCGAGTTTTGTCAGCGCGTCGGTCTGCCGACGACGCTCGAGGAGCTGGGCCTTGGCGAGATTTCCGATGCCGACCTGATGAGCGTTGCGGATGCGGCCTTTAGAAACGAACGCAATATGGCCAACGAGCAGGCCAAGGTGACCAAGCAAAAGCTCGTCGAGCTCATGCGCGAGGCATAGCTTGGCGCTTGATCGACCTTGTGCAATCGGGGCGGCGATAGGCCATAGGCTATTTGCCGCAAAGGTGCTCCGCGTGTAATTTGCCCGAGGCACGGGCCGATAGCGTATTATTATCTCTTGCTTGTTTGCACTGCTCAGGGAGGGGCCGCGCATGGCGCAGGAACACGATCTGTTTGATGACATTATCGAGATCAGCAAGGGTTTCGACTTTCTTAAAAACCCGCTTGGCGGCGTGACCGACGCGCTCGATCCGTCGGCGCCGCAGTGGAATCCTGCCGACTACAAGGAGCGTCCGCGCGGCAACACGATTCCGTGTCTGACCTGCAAAAACGAAAAGAGCGGCTGCACCGCGTGCATGGACGTGTGCCCGGTCAACGCCATCGAGGTCGAGGAAGACGCCATCGAGATCCTCGATACCTGTCGCAAGTGCGGCCTGTGCGCCGCTGCCTGTCCGACCGAGGCGATCATCTCGCCGCGCTTGGCGCCCAAAAACCTGTATGACGACATTGTCTCGGCAGCTACGAGCCACGAGACCGCCTACGTCACCTGCACGCGCGCCCTTAAGCGCATGCCGCGCGAGAACGAGGTCGTCGTTGCCTGCGTGGGCGATATTACGGCCGAGACCTGGTTCTCGGTACTGGCGGACTATCCCAACGTGAGTGTGTACCTGCCGTTGGGCGTGTGTGATAAGTGCCGCAACACCGGTGGCGAGGATATTTTGGGCGAGGCAATCGCTACCGCCGAGGAGTGGTCTGGTACGGGTATGGGTCTGGAGGTCGACCCCAAGAGCCTCAAGTGCCATAAGCTTCGCGAGTACGAGCGCAAGGAGTACATGGAAAAGATTGCCCGCACCACGGGCCTAACCGTGACTAAGCTCAACCCGGCGACGGCGGCACTGGCCTCGGTGACGCAGAAGTTGAAGGCCCATCGCCATCAGATTACCCAGCTGGAGCGCACGCTCAACACCATGTGCGGCACCACGACGGCCAAACGTCGCCGTACGCTTACGCACGGGCGCCAGCTGGTACTTTCGACGCTGCAAAACCATCCCGAGCTTGCCCAGAACATGCAGGTGAGCACGCCGGAGTGCGATTTTGACAAGTGCACGTCGTGCGGCGAGTGCGTCAACGTGTGCCCCACGTTTGCCTGCGATTTGGTGGGAAGCGGCCGCTTTGCACTGGAGTCCACGTATTGCCTAGGCTGCGGAGCCTGCGTCAAGGTGTGCCCTGAGCATGCGCTCAAGTTGGTTGAGCATGATGCATCCAACCTGGTCGTCGTCGATCCCGAGGCCGAGGAAAAGGCCGCCCAGAAGGCTAAGGCCCACGAAGAAGCCCAGAAGGTCAAGGCCGAGGCAAAGGCCAAGCTCGACAAGATGCTCGACCAGGTGGAGAAGCTCGCGGACTAGCCAACGACCCCTATCTCTGCTTCATTCGTGCCGCCGTGGCGTCCGGGTTCGCCCAGATGCTGCGGCGGCGCTATACTTATGCAGTTTGAAGTACCTGTACCAAAAGGAGCTGTCGTGTCCCTTTCCATCGGTATCGTGGGCCTGCCCAACGTGGGCAAGTCGACGCTGTTCACCGCGCTTACCAAAAAGACCGGCCTTGCCGCCAACTATCCGTTCGCCACGATCGACCCCAACGTGGGTATCGTCGACGTGCCCGATAGCCGCCTGCAAAAGCTCGCCGACATCGTCAACCCGGGCCGCATTGTGCCCGCGACCGTCGAGTTTGTCGACATCGCCGGCCTGGTGAAGGGTGCCAACGAGGGCGAGGGCCTGGGCAACCAGTTTTTGGCAAACATCCGCGAGACCGATGCCATCTGCGAGGTCGTGCGCTACTTTAAGGACCCCAACGTCATGCGTGAGGTGGGCCGCACGGGCGAGTTCGTCGATCCCGCCGGTGACGCCGATACCATCATGACCGAGCTCATCCTGGCCGACATGGGCACGCTCGAGAAGCAGCTGCCCAAGCTCGAGAAGGAGGCCAAGCGCGACAAGGAACTCATGCCCAAGTTTGAGGTTGCCAAGCGTCTGCTTGCCTGGCTCAACGAGGGCAAGCGCGCCGCATCCATGGAGATGACCGACGAGGAGCGTGCCGCCGCCAAGGGCCTGTTCCTGCTCACCATGAAGCCCATCCTGTATGTGGCAAACGTGGACGAGGATATGCTCAACGACGATCTGGCGCCCATCGATGGCGTCAAGCCGTTGCCCATCTGCGCCAAGATCGAGGCTGAGCTTTCTGAGCTCGATCCCGAGGATGCGGCCGACTACCTGGAGAGCTTGGGCCTGGAGCAGCCCGGTCTGGACGTGCTCGCGCAGGCAGCCTACAAGCTGCTCGGCCTGCAGTCGTTCTTTACGGCCGGCGAGATGGAGGTCAAGGCCTGGACGGTTCGTCAGGGCGCGACCGCCCCGCAGGCCGCCGGCGTCATCCACACCGACTTTGAGCGCGGCTTTATTAAGGCCGAGGTCATTGGCTACGACGATTACATCGAGCTCGGCGGCGAGCAGGGCGCCAAGGCCGCCGGCAAGTTGCGTATTGAGGGCAAGGACTATGTCATGGCCGATGGCGACGTCGTGCACTTCCGCTTTAACGTGTAAGGACGACGCACATGTTTAAATATGGCAAAAAAGCCGGCTACATGGGTATTGCGCTGCTCGTGCTCGCGGTGATTCCGCTGGTGGTCGCAGCGTGTGTTATCCCCAACATTGGTCCCGAGGTGGCAACAAAGTTTAATGCCGCCGGCGAGGCGACGCGCTGGGGCAAGAGCTACGAGTTGCTGGCACTGCCGGTGCTCAACCTGCTGCTGAGCGTGGCGACGTACTTTACGGCAGGACGCCAGGCAAAGAACAATGAGGACTCCGCCGCCATGGCGCGCATCGTGTGCGAACGCTACCTGCGCAACGGTTGCATCACGGGTGTGTTCCTCAACGTGGTTAACGTTTACTTTATGTACTCGGCGATTACCGGAACGGGCTTTGGCCTAGGCTTTTAGCTTGCGCCTTTAGGCAACGAGCCTGCACGCATATTCAATGGCTGCTGCGAGGCCGCCGCTCGATCGTGGTTTAAAGACCATATCGGCGGCGGCCTCGTTTTCGTATCCAGTGCCGCGAAGGGCGAGTGCGATACCGGCTTCCAGGAGAAGGGGCAGACCGCGTTGGCTGGTTGCGATTACGGCAGCCTGATTGAGCGAGCAGCTGTGCGTCTGGCATTGGATGGCAAGTTCACCTTGCGCCGGGCAAGGGACCAGAACGGCGGCGACGCGACTTGATAGCAATGCAAATGCTGTGCGCTCATCGGGCGAAAGGCATTCGGCTTCAACGACGACAAGCTTGGGCGGTGCGCTGTTTGTGCGAAGCGTGGCTCGGTACGTGCGGACCGAAGAACCCGGCATAGAAAACTCCTGTGCATTCGGCAAAACGTAAACTATAGTTTACGTTTATGTTCGGCTCCATTTCAAACTCGTCTGCATGGACGAACGTGCTAAACAGATTCTTGGCAAGCGAGTCGAGCAGACGCGCAAGGACCTTGGTATCTCCAAGGTCGATTTTTGTGTGGCGACAGGAATCAGCCGACCCTACCTCGACCGAATCGAAGATGGAACGGCAAATTTCACGCTCAAGGTTCTATTTAAGATCGCGCCCGCACTCGGCATGACGGTGTCAGAGCTTCTCGAGGGGATCGAATAGGGGATACCCGTCGACAACTGAATTACGCCATCGGGATGCGGTCGTGGTTGACTTGGCTGTAGAACAGGCGCTGAATCTCGGCCGCATCACGTGACTGGCCGAGTGCCCACATGGTTTTGGCCACGAGCGTCTCGGTGGTCATGTCATCGCCGCGCAGAATGCCCGGATGATCGGCGTAAGCGCGGCCGACCTCATAAACGCCCAGGTCGAGGCCCTCTTCAGGGACCTGCGTGGTCATAACGACGGTGCGACCCGAATCGACCCAGCGGAAAATTGCCTCTTGGAACGACTCGCCGGACTCGCCAAACTCGGGAATACCGCCAATGCCAAAGGTCTCTAGGATTACAGCGTCGTAGCTATCAGCAAGGGCGTCCAGAATGCCTGGGTTCACGCCGGGCGTGAGCTTAAGGACAAACACGCGCGGGTCGATGCTGTCGTAGAAACGCACCGGGTTTTCGCCCCGATGCGTGCCGTGAAGCCCGTTGCGCACGATGCGGTCGTTGCGGATATAGGCGATGGGCGGATAGTTGACGCTAATGAACGCGTTAAAGCTCATGGTGCGCTGTTTGCGGGCGCGCGTGCCGGCAATGGCCACACCGCCAAACACGATTGAGACGTCGTGCGAGTGCTCGTCGAGCGCATAGAGCAGGCTCTGGTACAGATTGAGTTTGGCGTCAGTAAAGGGATTGCCCATGGGCTTTTGCGAGCCGGTGAGTACGATAGGCTTGGGGCTGTCCTGAATCAGATAGGAAAGCGCCGCCGCGGTGTAGCTCATGGTGTCAGTGCCGTGCAGAATCACGAAGCCGTCGTGGTCGGCATAACCCTCGACGATGACGTCGCGGATACGCATCCAGTCACTGGGGCGCATATTGGTGCTGTCGATGTTCATGGGCTGCACCACGTCGAGCTCGCAGAGGCCCGAGATCTCGGGGACGCTCTGGGCGAGCTCCTCACCGGTCAGGGCGGGGGAGAGGCCGTTGCCGTCCTCGGTCGATGCGATGGTGCCGCCCGTGGCGATGAGAAGGATGCGCTTCATGCTGGTATTCCTATCGTATTTGCCGCCGCAGAGGCGGAGTCGTTCGGCAGTATTGTGGCACAGGGCGTCCAATGTTCAAACGTATTACATCATCTGTAACGTTTGGTAACACTCCAATTGCCGTCAAATAGGGGCCCAGGTCGTGCGTTTGCCGTGCGCTGATGGCTGCGAGGGACGAGAAACCCCATATAACGTGTACACTATGAAAGTTATTTTCGTTCATTCACGCGGGTGGGCACCGGCTCCCCGCCAACAGGAGGGGAAACCATGGATCAAAAGGCTTCCGCAAAGGTCCTCGTACTCGACTTTGGTGCGCAGTACGGTCAGCTCATTGCCCGTCGCGTCCGCGACCTCAACGTGTATTCCGAGATTGTCCCCTGCGACATCTCGGCCGACGAGATTCGCGAGATGAACGCCTCTGCGCTCATCCTTTCCGGCGGCCCGGCTTCTGTGTATGCCGAGGACGCTCCGTCCATCGATCCCGCCATCTTTGACCTGGGCCTTCCCGTCCTGGGCTTTTGCTACGGTCATCAGATCACGGCCGTGACGCTCGGCGGCAAGGTCGGCCACTCCGAGGTGGGCGAATACGGCCGCGCCACCATCACGCGCACGGCCGGCGCCAAGCTCTTTAACTCCACGCCTATGGAGCAGACCGTGTGGATGAGCCACCGCGACGCCGTGTCCGAGGTGCCCGAGGGCTTTACCGTCACCGCCAGCACCGACGTGTGCCCGGTTGCCGCCATGGAGTGCGTCGAGCGCAAGATCTTCACCACGCAGTTCCACCCCGAGGTCAAGCACTCCGAGTATGGCCAGCAGCTGCTGAGCAACTTCCTGTTTGAGATCTGCGGCCTGGAGCCCAACTGGAGCATGGACAACCTGGTCGAGACCATGACGGCCGAGTTCCGCGAGAAGGTCGGCGACGACCGCGTGATTCTGGCCTTGTCCGGCGGCGTCGACTCCTCCGTCGTGGCTGCGCTGGGCGCTCGCGCCGTGGGCAAGCAGATGACCTGCGTGTTCATCAACCACGGTCTGCTGCGCAAGGGCGAGCCCGAGCAGGTGGAGGAGGTCTTCACCAAGCAGTTTGACGTCGACTTTATCCACGTCCACGCCGAGGACCGTTATGCCGAGCTTCTGGCCGGCGTGACCGAGCCCGAGGAGAAGCGCCGCATCATCGGTACGCAGTTCTGGAAAGAGTTCTTCGCCGTGGCGCAGCAGCTCGAGACCGATGGCAAGCCGGTCAAGTACCTGGCTCAGGGCACCATCTACCCCGACATCATCGAGTCCGGCGCTCGCAAGACGGGCGGCAAGACGGCCACCATCAAGAGCCATCACAACCTGATCCCGTTCCCCGAGGGCGTGCATTTTGACCTCATTGAGCCGCTCGATCACTTCTTTAAGGACGAGGTCCGCGCGCTTGGTCTGGCGCTGGGCCTGCCGGGTCATATCGTGTTCCGTCAGCCTTTCCCGGGCCCGGGTTTGGCCATCCGCATCATCGGTGCGGTCGACAAGGAGAAGCTCGAGATCCTCAAAAACGCCGACGCCATCGTGCGCGAGGAGCTCGACGCCTACAACCAGCGTCTGTTTGAGCAGACCGGCGAGCGCAACTCCGAGCACAGCTGCTGGCAGTATTTCGCGGTCCTGCCCGACATCAAGTCTGTCGGCGTTATGGGTGACGAGCGCACCTACCAGCGCCCGATCATCCTGCGTGCCGTCGAGTCCAGCGATGCCATGACCGCCGACTGGGCCAAGCTGCCCTACGACGTGCTGGCCCGCATCTCCGGCCGCATCGTGGCCGAGGTCCCCGGTGCCAACCGCGTGTGCTACGACATCACGTCTAAGCCGCCTGCGACGATCGAGTGGGAATAGAACAGACGTTCGATAAAATAATATAGTATCAGATAGCGGGCACGGTTTCAATTGAATCCGTGCCCGCTGCTGTATGCGTGTCCTTGCATGCCCAATATGCGCCGTAAAAGCCGTCTTCTTCGACGTCAAAGTGAATGCGCTTCGTTTTTGCCTCTCAAAATCTTATTTTCACGATTTGCATTTTCATCCCGTTGTCACCGACCCTTGCGAGAAACCGGAAAAAGCCGCTGACAGAAGGGTCTCTCAAATCGTTGTAGCCCAGCATATAGCCGCGACTTGTGACCTGCAGACGGCTGTCCCACGTGCCGATTTCCTTGGTGGCATCCGAAACCGCAAAATATGCCCCCACATCCTTGATTTTTGCAGTCTTAAGCCATGTTTTTGCGATCATCTTTACCGCCGTCCGATTGGCAGCATCAAAGACCAGCACACTGCCGGGGAAAGCGTCCGCCATCCCCCGCACCAGTTCCCGGACCTGCTGGGTCAGAAAGTAATAGAACACCCCGGAGGCAAAGAACACCGCCCCGCGGGAGGCATCGATTTTGCTAAACCATGCGGTGTCTTTCAGGTCGCAGGGGATATTTTGTTCTCGATCCCCGGCGGGCAGTAGCTGCTGCCGCAAGGCAATCACATCCGGGAAGTCCAGATTATAGATCTTGCATCTACCGTTGTCGCAGGTTCTGCCGGTGTTGTCCAGCCCGCAGCCCAGATTGACCACCGCCGCATTGGGGTGGCCTTTCAGGTAATCCCGCACCTCGAAAGCAAGATCACTCTGCCGTGTGGCCACCTCCAGCGCACCAAAGCGCTGCATCAGGCTGCGGGAGTTTTTCTCTGCCTCTGAAAAGTCGTAGTCGATCTGGTCGAGCAGACGAACCGCTGTTTCATCCCTGTAAAGGTTCGGATACAGCTCCGTACACAGCTTCCGGGAATACAGCGGGAGGATCAGCGTCTCCTGCACGGTGTTTTTCTCAATTTTGCATTTCATAGGTTCCTTCCTCAGTGAATAAAAACTGTCGTAATTACCGCCAGCACAGCCGCTATGACCGTCATGTCTATCGCCATGTACAGGATGGATGAAAAATGCCCGTGCTTGATGCCCTTACTTCTGCGCCGTGACGCAGAGCCACCTTTTCTTTTTGCGTATCTGCACCTCGTGAAAACCCGCCTGCTCCAGACATGCCTTTAATTCAATGTCCTTGTAGATGGTCATGCCGCCGATGATCCGCGTCCACCTCTCGTCCTTGTCCGTATCGCCATTGCTCTCGTTGCAGATAAGAATTGTCCCGCCTGGCTTCAGCGTCCGCCAGACCTCACGGAAGCATCGGGGCAAATCAGGCCAAAAATAGACGGTTTCAAAGGCCGTGGCAGCATCGAAGTAGCTATCCTCAAACGCCATATCCGCCACACTGCCTTGCAGAACGGCGCAACGCCCCTCCTGAAGTGCAGTTCGGTTGAGCTTTCTAGCCTTCTCCACGCTGACGGGCGAATAGTCGATGCCCTTGACGACGCCATACGGGCATTTTTTCAGCAGCCGTTTTATGTTTGCCCCGCCGCCGCAGCCGCAATCCAGCACCTTTGCGTTTGGCGTAAGTCGTAGAAACTGAAGTCCCCACCGCGCCACAGGGCTGTGGCCCAGATTCATCATGGCAACCATAAGTTTCCCGCCGAGGCCCACGGGCTTGCGGGTGTTTTCAAAGAACGACATCTGGCCCCTCCGATTTCGTGCATTCCGCATAGGTCAACGGGAACGAGGCCTTCAACACCGCGCTTTTCTGCACCGCCCAGCCGTTTTGACGCAGGAAGCACAAGTATTCCTCGCTTGTCCACCTGCTGTGGAGGGGGAATCCCGCCATACTCATGAAAAAGGCTTTTGCTTTGCCGGAAACCGAGTTCCCCGCGTGGGTGAAGGTTGGCGCGATGAGCACGCCGTCGTCCTTCAGCACCCGCCTGATTTCTTGCAGGGCCTTTTCCGGATACGGCACTATGTGAAGCGCGTTGGACACGATCACCACTTCGAAGGACTTCTGTGCATAGGGCAGGCGGAACATATCTTGTACGGAAAAGTGCAGCTTTGCGGATTGATTGTCCCGCTTTGCTTCAAGGATCATCTTTGCAGAGGCGTCCGTAGCCTCGATGTGCGCCGCCGCATTCACGATGCTCTTTGCGATAAGCCCCGTGCCGGTGGCGACCTCCAGTACGGTTTTTGCTTTCACCACCGGCCGGATCAGCCCATACATCTTCTCATACGCCGCCCGGTCGTTTCGCATGAAACGGTCGTACCGAGCGGCATTCTTGTCCCAGAAACCCTTGCGTTCATGCATGGCTGTCTTGCGTTCATGCATGGCTGTCGCCCCCAAACAGTTAGAGCCATCTAACTATAACACACGAATCATGAAGTAAGATAAGGCTAACCTTATTTTCTTGGCTAAGACGCATCTCTTCGGTTTCCGCTTATAGCGGCGCGAGTCAGATACTAGGCTGGAGCTGAAGAAGGAGCTTGGCGGACAGGTAGGTCGATACCGGTTCCCGGAACGGTGACCCAGCCAATTACACCAGGGCTCTAGTCATGCAGGTAAACCCAATCCATGACGGGAAATAGGTCCTTTTCTCTAGTTCGACGTCTTTCGGAGCTTGACGATTTGGACTGATGGAGGCGAGAAGTCCCTCACCGCGCCAATACCAGACGATTGCGCTATAGGCATCTCTCCGACCCTTTGAATCACCCCTTTTCACGCCACCCGCTACGAACCCCGGCGGAACCAGGGAGTGATTGAAGGGGCGACCTGCGGTTTTGCGAATCAATTGAGTCATTCCCTAAATCGCGAATCAAGGGCCTGATTCGCCCAAATTGTGCACGAATCAGCCCTTGGGCGGCGCGATGCGACACGCATCGACAACACTCGGACTGGATTAGTCACTGAGCGGGAGTGCTTGAAACGAGGCGATTGAATAACTCCATCTGTTTTGGTTAAAACAAAAAAATATGACGCGCGCCTGCAGCATGAAGGAGAGGGAATCCTATGAAAATCGTTGTATTGAGTGGTAGCCCGCGTAAAGGCGCCAATACCGACACCATGGTCGAGGCGTTTGCCGAGACCGCGCGCGAGGCCGGCCATGCGGTCGAGGTCGTCCGCGTTGCCGGCAAAAAGATCGCCGGCTGCTTGGGATGCCAGTACTGCTTCGCCCATGAGGGCGTCTGCGTGCAGAAGGATGACATGGCCGACGTGATCGAGTCGTTGAAAGACGCAGATATGGTCGTCTTCGCCTCGCCTATCTACTGGTTTGATATCACCGCGCAGGAGAAGGCCGCCATCGACCGCCTGTACGCCTTCGGTGCCACGGGATTCCCGTTCACCAAGACGGCCCTTTTGCTCGATAGTCACAGCGAGGGTGTCTATGATGCGGCGATCGCTATGTACAAGTCAACCTGCGCGTACTGCAAGTGGGAGGACCAGGGCATTGTCACCATCAGCGGTATGACCGAGCGCGACAGCATGGCCTCCTCGCCCAAGCTGGAAGAGGTGCGAGAGCTCGCCCGCAAGCTGGCGTGAGAGTGCACTTCTGCGAGTAAATGGTAAAAGAAAGGGGCCCGGAGTGCAGTTTGAACTGCACCCCAAAACTTGGACGGCTTAAATAAAAACTACGCCGCAAGGGACTGTCTCCGGAACTCCTCCGGGGTCAGTCCCTTCAGTTTAACCTGGCGCCTCCTCGTGTTCCAATGGACCACGAAGTCGTCGAGGTC
>DBFEIO010000032.1:0-15958 GCA_048330275.1 Collinsella sp. | reverse complement strand
GACCTCGACGACTTCGTGGTCCATTGGAACACGAGGAGGCGCCAGGTTAAACTGAAGGGACTGACCCCGGAGGAGTTCCGGAGACAGTCCCTTGCGGCGTAGTTTTTATTTAAGCCGTCCAAGTTTTGGGGTGCAGTTCATAATGCCCGCCGGGCGTTTTGTTAAAAGAAGTGAAAGCACTCATTGGGGACGTACTTAAATGAGTGCCCGCAGAATGAGAGTGGATAATCTCCCGTTTTTAGCCTGTTTGTGGGCTCAAAGTGGGAGATTATCCACTCTCGTCATTTGCACTCGTTGGGGACGCACTTAAACGACTAGTCGCTGGCGACGTCCCTCGCCGTCGGCGGATTTTGGGACATGTGGCCCGCTTTTTGGGCCCGCCTGTCGGTACACTAAAAGCACTATGGGTACCCGCGAGCGACATATCGGCCACGCGGCCGCCCGATCCGCACCCGTGGCGGATCCCAGGGGCGGCAGGCTCTTCGCCATGCCGCGATTCCTTGTTGGTATAACACATCAGGTGTACCGTCACCGCGTCTTTGCTATCGCCGGCGCCATCACCGTGCTGTTCCTCATGCTTTTGGCAGTCTTGCCGGCGCTGTTTGCCTCCGACCCCAAGCTTTCCAACGCCGTGCCCGCCTATAGCGAGGTGTCCGAAGAGGTCGTGGATGCGCTCGTCCATTCGAGCTCTCTCCCGCTGCTTGTCGCCGCAATTATATTTTCGATCTGGGGCGTATCGGTCTATCTGCGCTGTTTGGACTATGTGTTGCGCCGCCGCCTTGTTGCCGTCGCCACCATCTGCGCCCTCTGGATGATTGAGGTCATCCTCAAATACAAGTCGTTCACACCGTTCTATGCCACCGTGCTGTGGTACCTGTACTACGTGCCCATGACGCTCATTCCGCTGCTCTACCAGCTGTGCGGCCTGCTCCTTGCGGGGCTGGAACAACACCGTGCGGGCCGTCGCTATCGCAGCATCTTGTGGGTCGTGGCCATCCTACTTATCGGTTTTGTGCTCACCAACGATTTCCACCGGCAGGTATTCCACTTTGACCGTGCAAGCGACACCTGGAGCAACGATTACACGTACGGCTGGGGCTATTTCGCCGTCTTAGTGTGGACGGCCTTTAACTTCGTGGCCTTTTTTATCCTGGTGGGCCGGTCCTCGTCCTTTCGCATCCAACGTTTCTCGGGCACGGCGGCGCTTGTTTTGTTGGGTGGTGCGTTCTTTGCCATCTCGTATGCTCTGCGCGTGCCCTGGGCATGGAGGCTCAACTTCTCGCTCGTCTATTGCGTCTTGTGCGTGGTGGCGATGGAAATCTGTCTCGATTGCGGTGTCATTCCGTCATATCACGACATTGCTGGCATCTTCGATACCTTGCCGCTCGACCTCAAAGTTCTAACGCGCGACCTGCAGGAAGTCTATGCCACACCGGTGTCAAAGCCAATGCCGGCGGGCGTGTGCGAAGAGCTGCGGGCCCAGGAACACGGGCATGCCCATGCCTTTGCCGTGGCGTCCGATCCCGATGTGATGTACCGAGCCTTTCCACTGCTGGGCGGATCGGCCCTGCTTGCCCAAGACGTGTCGGAGCTCAACGAGCTTAACCGTGAACTGGCACATCGTCGCATGGAGCTGCAGCGCCAAAATGAGCTGCTCACGGCCGACTACGATCTTAAGACGCATCTGGCAGATCAAGAGGCCGAGACCTTGCTAGTCCAAGACGTGGACCAGGCGCTTGCCCGCGCGTTCGAAGAGATGTACGACCTGCTGAGCTCGCTGCCACCGTTGACCGACGAGGCGTCTTCACACGAGCGTTACCGCATGCTGCAGCGCGCCAAGATGCTCGTCGCCTATTGCAAGCGCAAAGGGTCGCTCACGTTGGCGCAGCACGGGGAGAGCGGTTTTGATCGCGACCGCATTCAACTCATTGCCAATGAGCTCGCAAGCGACCTGCGCACCATCGATGTCGATTGCGCTTCGATTATCGCCATACGGCGCCCGATGCACGCCAATACGGTAAGCGCCCTGTACGACTGCGTGTATGACTTTGCGTTTTTTGCCTACACCACCGACCATCCGGCGCTTATGTATCACTTGGGCGACCATGACCGGTGCAGTGTCGAGCTGCGCGCCACGCTTTTTTCCAACGATGATGAAGATCTTTCGCAGACGCCCGCTGCGCAAGAGCTCGAAAGCGCTCTGCAAGGGCGCAACGTGGCATACCGCCTTGAGGGCGAGCCCGGCCAGCTGCGCATGATCGTCTTGATGCCGAGGGCGGGTGAGTGACGATGCAGATTTCGTTCATCCTTCCCCAAATCGTTGCGCTCGATGTTGTCTTTGCCCTGGCTGCGTGTCTGCAGATGATCCACGTCCCGCTCATCGCATCGCGCCGCTCGTCCTATAACCGTAAGGTGATTTGCGCCTACGAGACGAGCCTTGTGCTTCACCTGATGATTTCGGCGCTCATCTTATTCGCGTCGTCTGGCTCGTATCTGGTGGCGCCGCTTGACGTTTGCGCCAGGGCAATGGGCGGAGTGCTGTGGCTCAATGCCGCGATCTTTGCCTATGGCGTGGTCCTCATGGTGCACTATCGTCGCCCTGTCATGCTGGCCGATCTGCTGCTTGTTGGCGCCGTGACACCGCCGGTGGTTTTTGCCATGGGCTCGGTGTGGGCCGTTGTCCTTATCGCAGAGGGAGCGTTCTTCCTGTTCCGTTCCGTCGCGGCGCTCTTGATGGACGTCCGTAACCGCCAGGAGAATATCACCGCGTTCTCGACGATCGAAACCATCAACGTGATTCCCGTGGGCATCCTGTATCTGGACTCGAGGGGCCGTCCACTGCTCATGAACCGCTGCATGCGCAAAAACCTGGTGGAGCTTCATATGCCCACCGACCTAGGCGATATGAGCGGTACATGGAACGACCTGCGCAAGCTCAGCATGCAAATGCCCGAAAGCAGCCAGAGCCGCGTGCGCATCAATCTGGACCGCTTTGGTGAGGCGCGCGTTGTGGTCGAGGTTTCTCCCGCCGAGATTCGCTTGTTTGTGCACGATGACGTTATGGTTTCTGGCCGCCTCTTCGAGCGCATTATCGGTTTGGATGTAACAGAGTACGCGCATGCTCACGATCGTTTGGCGCAAGCCAACCACCTGCTTGAGCTCGCGGGTCAAGAGCTCCAGGCCCAGATCGAGGAAGTCAAAAAAGTTGCCGACAATGCGGCCTATCTGCGTATGCGCGCTCGCGTGCACGACGTGATCGGGCAGCGCCTGTCCATCCTCCATCGCTATCTGGAGGAGGGGCGCCTGGATGACGAGTCACTCGAGCAGATCGACCCGCTGCTGCGCTCAATCGCTGCCGATCTGCGCAGCGGGGGCGACACCGAACCGGCAGAGCAACTGGGCGATATCGTCCATGCCTTTGGCCTGGTGAGCGTGCAGATCGATGTGGAGGGCGAGCTGCCAAGCGACGTGCGTGTCGCGGCAGCCTTTTTGCAGATTATCCGCGAGGCCTCGACCAATGCCACCAAGCATGCGCAGGCGCATCGGGTCCATGTGCGCTTGTGGCAGGAGGGGACGGATGCTGACGTCGTCGCGCACATGACGATTTCTAACGACGGGTCCCCGGCCCCCGTATCGTATCGCGAGGGAACGGGTATCCCAGGCATGAGGCATGTCGCGCAAGATCTGGGTGGCAGCCTAGAGGTCCACGCCACTCCGCCCTTTACGCTTACGGTATCCATTCCGCTTAACGCCAACGACACGTCCCAAAGGAGAAACTCATGATCCGCGTGTTAATTGTCGAAGATCAGGCCATCCTGCGCGAGAGCCTGGCGCGCTCCGTTGGCGACCAGCCCGATATGACCGTCGTTGCCGCGATCGCCGATGCCTCGGATGCCTTGGACGTTGTGCTCAAGGAGCGCCCGGACATGATACTGATGGACGTGTGCACCGAACACGATTCAAACGGCATCGTGGCGGCGGCACGCATCAAGGAGCAGCTGCCCGAGTGTCGCATCATTATCATGACGGGCATGCCCGAGATCACCTTTGTCGATCAGGCCCGCGAGGCGGGCGTCGATAGCTTTGTGTACAAGAACGTCGGTATCGACGAGCTGTTCGCCGTGATGCGCTCCACGTTGGCTGGCTACTGCACGTTTCCCAAGCCGCCCGAGAGCATTTTTTCGGGTACAGCAGCCCTCGACGATGTCGAGCTATCGATTTTGCGCCTTGCCTGCGAGGGCAAAAGTCGTCGCGAGATCGCGGCCGAGCTGTTTATGAGTGAGGGCACCATCAAGCGCCGCATTTCGGAGATCCTGAGCAAGACCGGCTACGACAACATCATGCGTCTTGCCGTGCATGCGGTGACCGAAGGCAGCATCGTCCCCAACATGGAGCGCCCGTAGTCGGTGTGCCGCCCGTGCTCCAACGCCGAAGATAGGTCGCCCGCCGTTTTGCATCTAAAAACGGCGGGCGGCCTGCTTGTATGGGCAGTGCTGTCGGCATAAAGCGGCGGGGCCGCAGGATCATCTCCTGCGGCCCCGTCTGGTGTGCGCGGATGTGTCCGCCAATCCGCGGCTGTCGTGGTCTACCGCTACGCGATGGTTGCGCTGTAGGAGGCGACGTCCTCGTAGGAATCGGTCAGGTAGGCGTCGATGCCGATGGTCGTGTTGGCTAGGTCGTCAAGGCTGTCAAGCTCGCCGTTCGAGAACGTGAATTCCTCAGTGGCGTTGGTGCCGGGCATCAGGTGAGCCGAGAACCAGGGTTCCTTCATGGTGCCGTTGACGTTGGTCTTGCCGGAAGGAGCGTAGAAGGTCAGGTCCTTGTCGCTCTTGTTGGTGATGTTGACGACAAAGCCGATGTCGCCCCACTCGTCCTTGAACTTCTCGGTGACGGTGATGGTGCACAGATCGTCATCGGCGACGGTGACGGCGGGGGAGATTTCAATCTTCTGGACGTCGTCGTCTTCGACGGCCTCGTCGATCTCTTCTTCCTTCTCGGCCGCCTCGCGATCCTTCTTCACCGTGCCGGACAGGTCCTTGTCGGACTTGGTAAAGACAAGATTGCCGTCATCCTCTTCGAGGATGAGCTTGCCGTCCTTGAGCTTCATGTCATGCGACTCGTCTTCGGCGGTGATGGTTACGGTGGTGGCGTCCTTTGCCTCCCATTTAAGGTCGACGACTTCAAGGAACAGGTCGAGGGCACCTGTACCGTCCTCATCGAGAATCAGGACGCAGTGCACACCCCAATCCTCGAGCATCTTCATGTACTCATCGGTCAGTTCTTCGCCCTCCAGGGTTCCACCCGAGAGTTCCCAGCTGCCGACGAAGTTGGCCTTGGGGTCTTTGCCGCCGCCGCTGCAGCCCGTCAGGGCAAAGGCGAGCGCAAGGACGCATGTCAGAAATGCGAGTACGGACTTTTTGAACGTTGTCTTCATGGTGTCCTCCTTTATCGAACGAAACCCATAGAAGCAAATGCGGGGGTGGCGGATCCCCCGCCAATTACCAGATAGAGGGGCTAGGGCCTGGGCGTTCCGCAGTTGCTGCAGAACTTGCCGCCGTTTTCGCTGCCGCAGTTGGGGCAGAACCACTTGGCCGGTGCCGGGGCGGGTGCGGGACTGCCACACTCGGAGCAGAACTTGCCGGTGTTGGTGGCGCCGCAGCTGCAGGTCCATGTGCCGGCCGCGGGGGCAGCGGCAGGAGCCGGTGCGGGAGCGGGTGCCGGAGCCGGCTGCGGGGCGGCCTGCTGCTGTGCCTGGCCGGCGGCGAACAGCTGGCTGGCGTTCATGCCGCCCATGCCACCTGCCATGCCCATGCCCATAAAGCCTGTCATCGCGCCGTTGGGGTTGGCGGCTGCCGCGCGCATTGCGTCGCTCTGGGCGCTGGCAATGTTGGCTGCCGCCATGGTGGGATCGCGCATGACTGCGGCCTTCTGCAGGTCCTTGATCATCTGCTCGTCTTCTTGCGAGGCTGCGATGGAGTTGACGCCAAAGCTCACGATCTCGACGCCGCGCAGGTCACGCCAATCGGCAGAGAGGACCTCGTTGAGCGCGCGGGCGAGCTCGGTGGTGTGGCCGGGGATGGCGCTGTAGCGGATGCCCATTTCCGAGATCTTGGCAAAGGCGGGCTGCAGGGCGGTGAGCAGCTCGGACTTAAGCTGGCTGTCGATCTTGTCGCGCGTGTAGCTATCGGTCACGTTGCCGCACACGTTGGTGTAGAACAGCAGCGGGTTGGTGATGCGGTACGAGTACTCGCCGTTGCAGCGCACGGAGATGTCAACGTCCAGGCCAATGTTGTTATCGACCACGCGGAAGGGCACGGGCGAGGCGGTGCCGTACTTGTTGCCGATGATCTCCTTGGTGTTGATGAAGTAGACACGCTGGTCCTTGCCCGCGTCGCCGCCAAAGGTAAAGCGGCTGCCGATATTGGCGAAGGTCTCCTTGATGGAATCGCCCAGGTTGCCGCTAAAGACGCTCGGCTCGCTGCCGGTATCGAAGACGAACTCACCAGGCTCCAGCGCGACTTCGATGATCTTGCCGTTTTGCACCACGAGCATGCCCTGGCCGTCGTTGACGGCGATGACCGAGCCGTTGGAGATGACGTTGTCCTCGCCGCGCGTGTTGGAGCTGCGGCCACCGGTGCGTTTGCTGCCCTTGCAGGCCAAGACGTCAGCAGGCATCGATTCGCAGTAGATAAATTCCTTCCACTGGTCGGCCATGACGCCGCCGGCAGCTCCCAATCCAGCTTTCAAGAGTCCCATGGTGATCTTCCTTTCTCGTCAAAGGCCGGGTGGTATTGGTTGGATTGCTTAGTCGTCCTTGTCGTCTTTCATGACAACGGTGGTCTCGGTGTGGCTGAAGGTGTCGTGCTTCTCGGTCAGGTCGAGCTCGCCGCAGTACTCGTCGGCGTGGGTGGCCTCGTTGGCCGTCTTGAGCTGGCCTACCAGTAGCACGTCTCCAATAATCACGATGATCAGCGGCGCGATGATGTTGATGAGGATGCCCTCGATATCAAAGGCGAGGTAATCCGGATCGAAGGCGTTCTCGCCCATAAAGAGAATCTGGGAGAGGACAAATCCGATCACAAAGAACAGCACCGAGGCGATGGCGAGCTTGGGCTTGGAGCAGGGGAGCTCGCCGACCAAGCGGCCGGTCTGGCCGTTCATGGCAAACAGGTAGCTCTTGCCGTTCCACGAGGTGGAGAGCATCCAGACGGGGAACAGGGCGTAGTCGCTGTCTTCCCAGGTGTAGTCGAGCTGCTTGCTTTCGACCGTGGCATCGTCGTATTCGTCGACGACAGTCTCGCGCAGGGCCGAGATCGTGCTTTCTTCCATACGGCGCTCGGCACGCGCCTTGCAGGTCTCGCAGTCCTCGTCGTAACGGTTGGCGATGTAGCCGGGCATATATGCGACCGAGAACGGACGCAGCGCGTCGTAGTCAAACGGCTCGATGGCGTCCATGTGGCCGTCGGGCATCTTGGACGATCCGTCGACGGGCACGCGCTTAAACGAGATATTGCCCTTGCGATAGGCATCGTAGTGGTCGGTGGTCGTGACGGTGCGGTCGGATTCCTCGGTCACGGTCTCATTGGTCGCGTCAAAGTACACTTCGCCGTCAACGCGGGCGCCGTAGAGCCAAAACGGCACGTAGACACCTTGGACCTCGTCGATGTGGTTACCGGTGACAAAGCTCTTGGGCAGCAAGATTTTGCCCTTGTAGTGTTCCTTGAGTGCGGCCGTGACGTCGTCGCGCCCGAGCTTAAACGGAATCACCAGGTCGGGCGAGAAGTCGCCAGAGAGCTGGCCGGGCGCCACGGCGGAGTTACCGCAGTACGGGCAGGTGGTGACGGCGACGGTGCCGTCGGACACGAGCTCGGCGCCGCACGACGAGCAGATGTAGCCGGCGTTTTGGGCGAGCTCCTGCACTGCGTCGTCGGCAGCAGGTTTGGGAGCTGCGGCTGCGGCATCGGCTTTGGCATCTGCCTTGTCCTGGCGCTCGCGATAGAGTGCCTCGACTTCTTCGACTTCAAAACGCGAATCGCAGTAGTCGCAGACGAGCTTTTGCTCGGCGCTGGCAAAATGCAGGGGACCACCGCAGGCAGGGCACTGATAGTTAACGCTCTCGAAGGCCATGATCGGTCCTTTCCGTGCCGGAGGCTATGCGCCGATGGCGCCGCCGCAGTATTCGCAGCGCCCACTGGCATCGGGAATGGTGGTGGCTCCGCAGAAGGGGCAGGTCACCGCGGTCTTGGGGGCCTTGGCGGCCACGACGCTGTCGCGCGTCTCCTGGCGCAGCTGCACCAGCGCGTCGCGGACCTCGGTTGCCTGGCGCTTGGCCTCGCGGTATTCGATGGAGCCGCGCTGATCGATGGTGGAGTCGTTTACGCGCAGGTTGATCTCGGTAAAGTACGGCGTGTTGACGTGAATGGTCAGATTAAAGTCGTAATCCAGGTCGTAGCGCGGCGGGTTGTAGCTCTCGCGCTCGCCGTCCTTGGTCTCGCGATAGATTTCGGTGCGATGCTCGTCGATATCCATATCGCAGCCGAGTACCTGCGAGAACTCGATGATGTCGGGATTGGCGTCGCGCCAGCGGCTCTGCGAGGTAATGATCAGCAGGCCCGCGTCCTCGTCGAGCATGATGTTGGTGCGCCCGGCAGAAAGCGTGCGCGTGGGGTTGAACGACGCCAGGCGCTCGGCATTGGCCTCGCGGTAGGCGAGCTGCTCGCGGATATCGTCCGCGGTGCTGGAGCGATAGCCGTGAAAGTAGGGGGAGAGCTTGCCGGCGCACTCTTTGCACAGGTAGCCTTCATTGATTTTTGTCTTACCTAGAAGTCCCAGCTCGGTGCCGCAAATCGCGCACTCTTTCTTCTCGAACATCTTGTCAAAGAAGCCCATGGCTGCCTCCCATCAACTGGTAGCGTGTGTCACTTTTGATGATGGGGGAGTGCGCAGCCTTTCACGATACCCAGACGGCTCAACGAGTCTCCACAACTGGGACACATGGCCCATTTTTTGACTAGACATTGGGGACGTACTTAAATGAGTGAAACTACTCATTTAAGTACGTCCCCAATGAGTGCCACAGAATGAGAGTGGATAATCTCCCGTTTTTGGCCTGTGTGCAGGCTCAAAGTGGGAGATTATCCACTCTCGTCATTTGGGTGTCCAAAAATCCTCGCTCGTTTGGCGCCTGGGGACACTCTTTGTCGAATGTGGGCGTCGCCCTTGCTATGCCACAGTCACGGCGACCTGGGTGTAGCGGGTGCAGGGGCGCTCGGCGCGCGTCTGCACGGTGAGGGTGAGCACAAAGCGGTCGCCGGGTCGTGCGTCGGCGGGCACGATGAAAGTGGCATCCTCCGTGCATTCTTGCCACAGCGACAGATCCTGGACGCCTGCATAGCTCGACGGGTCTACGGCGACATCCCAATGCGCATCGAAGCCCCTGCCGTCGGGGTCGACGATGGTCGCCGCAAGGTCGATGCGCTCGCCGGCTGCGGCGCTGCGGTCGGCCGTGACCTCGACAACATGCGCCGGATGCGAGCAGATGGCCGGATCATGGGCGCACCATTGCGCGCGGGCGGCAAAGTCTTCCTGATAGGCACGCAGATAGGGATTGAGATTGTCGTCTGAGGGCGTGCCGAGGGCGGCAAAACCGGTGGGCGCGTTCGCATCGGGGTGTCCATCAAGAAACATGCGGCCCAGCAGCGTATCGAAGTCGCGGTCGTCGATACCGCGCAGGCCAAACGGAAGCAGCGGAATATAGGTCATGCTGTCGCCTTCGGCCATAAAGTCGCCGCGCTCAAACTGTACCGCGGGCATGCCTTCCAGGCCCCAATCCAGACGGGCATGCTTGCCAAACTGAAAGCGCTCGGGCTCGTTTTCGTAGACCTTACCATCGCCATAGAGCATATAGCGTGCCATGAGGGGTCCGTTGTCCTGCGTGAGATTCCGCTCAGGCCAAGGAGCCTTAAACAGCGGCAGCGTATCGGGCTGAGCTGTTTTGGCGTCGAAATAGTTGCCATACATATAGGGCGTACGCCAAAAGATGAGCTCGGGAAAGAGCTCGCGCCCATGGTCGAGCCACGAGTTATCCTGCCCTACGCCGTCCGCGACGCCCATCACGCGCACCTTCTGATAGACCCGCTGCTGTACGGCGGGCCACTCGGGCGTGGCACGATAACGTTCGGCAATGCTCATGAGGGCACGAACGATAGTATTCATGCCACCCCAGCTGAGCAACCATAACGTACGCGGATCATCATCTAAAATCGCCTGCGCAATTACGCGAGACCCCTCGGTTTCCTCAGTCACATCACCCTCAAAGGCAACATTTCCCACAAAGGTGCGCTCGATCATCTGGGCGGGCGTGGGAAACGGCGGCTCACCGGCAGCGGCCGCATTTGCCTGCAACTGCGGCCAAGCCTGGGCGTATTCATTGCTCCAAAGACTTTCGATCCAATGCTCGGGAAACGGACGATACTCACGAAGCTCGCCGGCTAGCGGATCGGGCTCATGAGGCACAACATCCCAGGTATAAGAGCGACGCCCTTTGGTCCGCCAATGCGAATTCACCTCGCCGAGCGTATGAACCCCATCCCCAAGAAAGTGATACTGCGAAGCCGTATACACCACAGCCTGAACATCAAGCAAGTTGAGATACAGAGCCAAATGAACAAGCGAGTTCATATCATCGACTTCCATATCAGTGGTAACAATCACTCGAGTCAACTTCTGGGACATAGGAACAGCTCCAATCAAAATCAATTCAGCCAGTTACGCGCAAGGCAAGACGGGACCCACGCCCCATCGCCACCGACCCGGCGGCCCGCTAGAAGCGGCCGGCCAGGGTCACAGCAACGTCAACGCAGCGGGGACCGGGGTTTAGTCTTGCAAACATTCCGCAGGGGGCATGGGCAGGCGCAGCGCGAAGCGCAAAGCGCCAGCCCATGCATGCCCGAGGACGTTTGCAAGACTAAACCCCGGCCCCCGCGATGGGAGGGCTTAGCGGCCGACCCTGGCCGACCACTCCCAGCAGCCCACCGGCTCGCCGTCGATGAGTACGTTGCCCCCGTCGAAGTCTTGATAACACAGGTCGTTGAATTGGTGGATCCACACGCCGTGGTTGAACGTCTTTTTGGCCGAGCCGTCGGCTTCGCGATACACGCCGGTCAGGTCTTCGACATGGCTAAAGTAGGTGAGGTGCACGTTGGCGCCGGCATCGCGCAGGCGCGCCGTGAGCGGCAGCACGGTCTGTTGCGGTGACACAAGCTCGTCGCCCTTGGAGTGCGTAAACCACAGCGGCGTCTTGGCGAGCGCGGCCACGTCCTTGTCCGTGGCGTTGTACCACGGGGCGCAGCAGGGAAGGCCCGCGGCGAAGAAATCGGGGTAGTCGGCGCACAGGCGCAGGGTCATAAAGCCGCCGTTGGAAAGACCGGCGACCACGATGCGGTCGGTGTCGATGCGGTCGGCATGCTCGGTGACAAACTCGTCGATAAGCGCCTTGAGCACGGAGGAGTAGATGCTCTGGTTGGAGCGACCGAGTTGCTCGACGCCGTTGTCCATCCAAAACGTGGGCGACTGCGGCACGAGCACCCAGGCAAAGCCGCCAAAGTAGCGCTGGATCTGCGCCTGGCTAATGGCCGTCACGCGGTTGCCGATATAGGCGCGCGTAGCGCCTTCGCCTTGCGTGGCGCCCTTGCCCTCGCCGGCGCCGTGCAGATACACCACGAGCGGTGCCTTTTGGGGCACGACCGTCGCCTCGGGCGCAAAGGGGTTGAAGCATGCCGAGTCTTCGGCCTTAAAGCTGGGCTCAAAGAAGCCGTATTCAAGCGCGATGCCGTCGACGGCGGTCTTTTGCGTGGCGTTGCTCCAGCCTTTGAGCGCGGGGCAGATATCGCCACGGCAGGTGTCGAAGACCAGGCCGCAGGTGGGATCGTCGCCGTCGTTGCCGGGAAGAGCTGTGAGCTGCGTGATGCGCAGCTGGTCATCGAGCATGCGCGAGCCCATGACGCCGCCTTCGATGGTCTTGGTCAGGCGCTGTTCGGCGACCTCGAGCGCCACATGGGTGCCCACGGCGAGCTTACGTCCGTTCTCGTCGCACGGATATGCGGCGAGAATGTCGATGTAACCCACGGAGGGCGCGGCATGGTCGGCGCCGCGCTCCTTGCGCATCAGAACCTCGCCCGAGCGCTCGTGACGCTCTACATATATATGGAAGGTGTTCGCGTCGATGTCGTTGGCGCGCACGGTGCAGGGCAGGTCGAGTACGACCTTGCTGATCCAGGGGCCAAAGTCGCCCAAGGTGGTGACGGTTGCGTAGGTACACAATTTGAGCTCCATGAGCTGCCTCCCTTACGCCGCGAATGCCTGGCATCTGCGGCAATACAAACTAAACATGTTTAGTGTAATCTAGAATTGAAGAATAACCAGATGAACTCGGTAAACGGCAAAATTGAACACGTCGTGAGCTACTAAACATATGTTTACTAGCTTCTAGCAGGGATTCTGTTGATGAGTTAACAGATCGGTGAGGTGTTCATCAAAAAAAATCCCACGTAAATGGCTATATATCAATAGAAGGTCAAAGAGACCATTTCCCGCCATTCAAATACGTTCACCCCCGATTTCCTACCGTTCACCGGACTGTAGACGGCAAAATTGCCATAAATTCGGCGCTCCGTGTAAACTAAAGCCCGTAAACGTTCAGTAAACACCTTGTTTACAAAAGCGTATCCAAGGGTCCGGCAACCGTAAGGGGTTATAGTCACCGGGCCAAAGGCGTGCCTAAGCCCAAGGGGGCTGGCACACGAAGATATGGGGAGGGGTCCCATGGCAGTAGATAACAAGCAGATTGCCACCGATGTCCTCGAGCTCGTGGGCGGTGCGGAGAATGTTTCCGTCGCCACCAACTGCATGACGCGCCTGCGTCTGACGCTCAAAGACAACAACAAGGCCGACGTGGAGAAGATCAAGAAGGTCAAGGGTGTTCTGGGATGCCAGTTCGCCGGCAGCCAGCTCCAGGTCATCATCGGCCAGAACGTGCCCAAGGTGCTCGCCGAGTTCGTCGCCATCTCCGGCGTCAAGCAGGGTGCCGCCGTCGACGAGAACCTCGATGCTTCCAAGCAGAAGTTCGAGCTCAAGAACCTGCCGAACATCATCCTTGACTATCTGTCGGGCTCCATGACCCAGCTCATCCCGCTGCTCATGGCCGGCGGTCTGTTCCGTACCATCGCGGCCGTCCTCGGCCCCACCATGCTCGGTGTGCTCTCGGCCGACGACCCGACCTATACGTTCCTCTACACCACGCTGTACGAGGCCACGTTCACCTTTATCCCCATCTACCTGGGTTATGCCGCGGCTAAGAAGCTCGGCGCCAGCCCCGTGCTCGGCATGCTGCTCGGTGGCGCCCTCATGGCTCCTTCCGTGGTGAGCGTCGCCACCCAGGAGGGCGGCGGAATCATCTCCGTCTACGGCATCCAGATCGCCGCTGCCAACTATCAGCAGTCCGTCCTGCCGATCATCCTTTCGGTGCCCGTCCTCTACTTCATCGAGAAGTTCTTTAAGAAGGTCATGCCCGACGTGCTCTCCACGGTCTTCACGCCGTTCTGCACCATGATCGTCACCATCCCCATCGCCTTCATCGTTCTCGCCCCGATCGGCAACGAGATCGGTACGCTGATCGCTAACGCCCTCTTCGGCCTTGCTGACCTTGGCGGCATCGGTATCCTGATCGTCATGGCCGTCCTCGGTGCCTTCTGGCAGCTCTTCGTGGTCTGCGGCATGCACATGCCCGTCATCCTGCTCGCTCAGGTTCAGATCATCGCCGCCGGCTACGATCCCTTCGTCTTCGTTTCCACCAACTGCGCTATGGCCGCTGTCTGGGGCTGCGCCTTCGGTGCCTTCCTCAAGATGAAGAACCCCGACGAGAAGTCCCTTGCCATCGGTTACGTCATCTCCGCCATCGCCGGCGGCGTTACCGAGCCTGCGCTCTTCGGTATCCTCATGCGCTTCCGTCGCACCATGCTCGGCATGTTCATCGGCGGTGCCATCGGCGCTGTGTTCTCCGGCCTCATGGGTGTTAACTACTACCTCGCAGGCGGTGCGTCCAACTTCTTGGTCTTCACCAACTACCTGCAGGGTGGCCAGATGAACACCGTCTGGGCTATCGTTGGTATGGCAATCTCCTTTGTCATCGCCGCTGCCGTCGTCTTTGCCTGCGGCTTCTCCAAGGAGGAACTCGCCGAGATGGAGGCCTAAGGCCAAACCGTTCGGTCACATATGACCTCACCTACACGACAGGGCCCCGTCAGGCGTAAGCCCGGCGGGGCCCTTCTTGCAAGGTAGACTGATGGGGCGGACGGGATTCGCCCGCAAGGGTTTGCCAAGCGGCAGGGGCTTTCGCACGGGGTTACCGCGAAAGCCCCCGGCGGTTCGCAAATCCTTTATCAAACGAAAGGACATGCAGATGAGTTTGGGAAAGCTGACCGTCAACGGTCGCCAGGACGGCTTTTTGTGCGAGGGCAAACCGTTCTTTTGGTTTGCCGATACGTGCTGGAGCGCATTTACGAGCATTGCCGAGGATGACTGGGACTACTACCTGACCCGCCGTGCCGAGCAAGGCATGAATGTGCTGCAGATCAACACGCTGCCGCAGTGGGACCGCTGCTGCCCCGACCTGGGCATTTGGCCCTATGCCAGCGAGGACGGAGTGCACTTTGATTGGTCCCGTCCCAACCAGGCATATTGGGACCGCGCCGCCGCCATGTGCCGTGCTGCCGTCGAGCACGGCATCCGTCCGGCGCTCGTGCTTATGTGGTGCAACTACGTGCCCGGTACCTGGGGTGCCAAGATCGCCGAGCGTTGCGGCGCCGAGGTTATGCCGCGTGAGGAGGTCCGTGCCCACGTTGCCCGCGTCGTCGAGAACCTGGGCGAGTTCAACCCCGTCTACGTGGTGACGGGCGATACCGACTTTGCCGGCGACGAGGCGATCGCCTATTACGAGGACGCGCTCGACGAGGTCGTCAAGCGCGCGCCCGAGGCGCTGCGCACCATGCATATCAACCGCGCCAATCGCACCATTCCGGCGCAGTATCTGGACCGTCTGGACTTTTATATGTTCCAGCCCGGCCACAACTACGAGGGCCAGCCCGAGGCATGGCGTCTGCCGCAGGACTTTATCGCCAACTACCCTAAAAAGCCGATGGTCAACTCTGAGCCTTGTTACGAGCAGATGGGTGCGTCGCGCAATGTGTACTGGCGCTTCACCGCGCAGGATTGCCGCGCGAGCGTATGGTCGTCGATTCTTGCCGGCGCCAGTGCCGGCGTAACTTACGGCGCACACGGCGTTTGGAACTGGCAGACATCGCGCAGCCAAGGCTCGGTGCTGGGCGAGGGCTTCGACATGCCGTTCCGCTGGCAAGAGTGCCTGCAGTTTGCGGGCGTGTGGGACTTTGGCGCGATTGAGCATGTGCTTGCCGGCCTGGGTGCCACGGCTGCCGACGACGCGCTTGCCGTGGTTCCGGCGCAGGAGCTGCTCGATGACGCGCGCGAGGCCATTCGTGTGGCGCGCGTTGGCGATCGCGTCGTCACGTACCTGCCGCGCACCACGGCGCTCAAGTTTAAGCTCGACGGCGCGCGCGGCTGGACGGCGACGGTCCTCGACATGGAGGACAAGCGCATCGCCAAGCTGCCCGTCCGCGATAACGGTGACGGCACCGTGCGCGTGGCTCAGCATCCCTTTGAGCACGACGCTCTGGTGATCCTGGCCCCCGGGCGCTAACGGCTCTTCTCCAACATTTACAACCCAGTCCCTTTCATTAGGCTGGGGACTGCGGACGATTTCTTGGACCGCTACGCGGCCCTTCCCAGCGCGGCGCGGAACTCGGCCGGCGTGCGGCCGCCGAGCGCATCGCTGCGCCTCTCCGTATTGTATCGGCCGATCCAGCCCCCGAGCTCCTCGATGAAG
>DBFEIO010000031.1:0-94591 GCA_048330275.1 Collinsella sp. | reverse complement strand
TTCTTGGGGCATCGCCTTTCCTTCCATTCGTCACCTTCATTACTCCAACGACGAATTCTAGGCGGTGTCCCCTCCCTTTCAAGAAAGAGAAGAGGCGGGGCATGCCCCGCCTCTTACACCACATCTCTACGCGCTACCAGTCGAAATGGCGATGAATGTACGATTTTGATCCAATTGCTAGTCCTTATAATGGACATATGTTGCGTAACTTAAGCAAATATTATCTTCTGATATGTTGTAAGCAAGGTAGCAGTACTCATTTTTGCCATTTTCTGGCCACGGCCTTTGTGACAGACGTGCTGGTGGGTTCGAATCCCATGCGCTGGGCCCAAACAAAAACGGTCCCCTTGCGAGGACCGTTTCCAATTCAATGGTGGGCGATGAGGGATTCGAACCCCCAGCCTTGTGCGTGTAAAGCACCTGCGCTAACCGTTGCGCCAATCGCCCGTGCGGAGAGAGTATAGCAAAACAATCGCCTCATTCATCTCATATCCATTAAAGGTAACCGTCGCGTGTCACAGCGGAGCTGATTCAGTTGAGATTGCCTGAACATTCCGCCCCTCTTTACGCCCTCGGGTATACTCAAAAGCTACTGATTCGATTTGATACCCAGCAACAGCAGAGGGGATAGTATATGTGCGGTTTTGTCGGTTTTGTCGGTGGGACGGATAACCAATCCGAGGTGCTCACCAAGATGATGGACCGCATCGTCCATCGCGGTCCCGACATGGGCGGTCAGTTTATCGACGGCCGCGTTGCCCTCGGCTTCCGCCGCCTGTCGATCCTCGACCTGACCGAGGCCGGCGCTCAGCCCATGGCCAATGAGGACGGCAGCGTCGTTATCGTCTTCAACGGCGAGATCTACAACTTCCAAGAACTCCGTTCCGAGCTCGAGGCCAAGGGCTATAAGTTCCACTGCGGCGCCGACACCGAGAGCCTCCTGCACGGCTATGAGGAGTGGGGCGAGGCAGTACTTGATCGCCTGCGCGGTATGTACGCCTTCGTCATCTGGGACAAGAAGAAGAACAAACTTTTTGGCGCCCGCGATATCTTTGGCATCAAGCCGCTCTACTACTATCCCATGGCCGATGCGGGCGACGGCGCTCCGGGCGTGCTCTTTGGTTCCGAGATCAAGAGCTTCCTAGACTACCCGCACTTCCACAAGGCGGTCAACAAAAAGGCCCTGCGTCCGTACATGACGCTGCAGTATTCGGCAACCGAGGAGACCTTCTTCGAGGGTGTCTACAAGCTGCCGCCGGCGCATTACTTTACCGTAGACATCCCGACCGGCAAGATGAACATCGAGCGCTATTGGGATTGCGATTACTCTGCCGTCGAGAAGCCGTTCGAGGAGTACGTCGACGAGCTGGATGAGGTCGTGCACGAGAGCGTCGAGGCCCATCGCATCGCCGACGTCAAGGTCGCGTCGTTCCTCTCCGGCGGCGTCGACTCCAGCTACATCGCCGCTTGCCTCATGCCCGACAAGACCTTCTCGGTGGGCTTCGATTACAAGAATTTCAACGAGACTAACTACGCCAAGGAACTTTCTGACAAGCTCGGCGTCGAGAATGTCCGCAAGATGATTACCGCCGACGAGTTCTTCGGTGCGCTCGAGGACATCCAGTATCACATGGACGAGCCGCAGTCCAACCTGTCTTCCGTGCCGCTGTGGTTCTTGGCCGAGATGGCCCGCAAGGACGTCACCGTCGTGCTTTCGGGCGAAGGCGCCGACGAGCTCTTTGGCGGCTACGCCTACTACGAGGACACGGTTCCGGTCCGCAAGTACAAAAAGATGGTGCCGCTGCCCATCCGTCGCGCGCTCGGTAACCTGGCGTTGCATATGCCGTACTTCAAGGGACATAACTTCCTGGTCAAGGGTGCCGAGATCCCTGAGAAGTCGTTCCTTGGACAGGCTCTGGTTTGGCCGGAGCGCGAGGTCGACGGCGTGCTCAAGCCCGAGTACAACACCGGCGATGGCGCCTTCGAGCTTGCCGCTCCCATCTATGCGCGCGTGAAAGGTCAGCCCGAGCTGGTCAAGAAGCAGTACCTGGACATGAACATGTGGCTCCCGGGCGACATTCTGCTCAAGGCCGACAAGATGTGCATGGCGCACTCGCTGGAGCTGCGCGTGCCCTTCCTGGACCGCAAAGTCATGGAGTTCGCCGAGCATATTCCCGACCGCTACCGCATCAACGAGAACGGCAACAAACAGGTACTCCGCCACGCTGCCAACAAGTCGCTGCCCGATGAGTGGGCCACCCGTCCCAAGGTGGGCTTCCCGGTGCCGATTGTCTACTGGCTGCGCGAGCAAAAGTGGTACGACTATGTCAAGGAGTACTTCACCGCGCCGTGGGCAAGCGAGTTCTTCGATACCGACGAGCTCATGCACCTGCTCGATCTGCACTTTGCGGGCAAGGGCGATTTCCAGCGCAAGATCTATACGCCGCTCGTGTTCCTGGTGTGGTACAAGCGCTTCTTTATCGACGAGGACCAGCCCGCTGTTCAGGCTGCCTAGCCTCGGCTTACGAACGCCTGCGCGTAACGGCTCCTCCGGGAGCCGTTTTTGCGTGGGTGCGTTTCAGTTACTATAAAAACCGTCCCTGCCAAATGGCTGAGAAAGGCGAAAGATGCACCATTCGGATTCCGCGACCGTGACCACGGTCGATACGCTTGCCAAGCTTCTCGATGTGTGCGGCGAGCTGCGCGCATCAGAGCAGGTTGACGAGCGTACCGTGACCGGCTGCTCGTTTGATTCGCGCGCGGTCTCGGCAGGTGACGTGTTCTTTTGCAAAGGTGCTGCCTTTAAGCCCGCGTTTTTGAGCATGGCGCTCGATGCGGGTGCCGTCGCATTTGTGTGCGAAGAGTCGCTGGTCGAGTCTCTGGAGCCGCTGGCGCAGGAGAGCGGTGCTGCGATGCTGGTTGTTGATAGCGTTCGCACGGCCATGGCCCTGTTGCCGCCGGAGGTCTACGACCGTCCCGACCACGACGTCAAGATCGTGGGCATCACCGGTACCAAGGGAAAGACCACGGCCGCTTTTATGCTTCAGTCCATCATCAAGGCAGCGGGCGAATCCTGCGGCATGATCGGCTCGGTGAGTACCGACGATGGCATCGAGTGCTACGAGAGCACCAATACTACGCCCGAGGCCCCCGAGGTCTGGCGCCATATCGCCAACTGCCGTGAGTCCGGTCGCCAGTCCATGGTCATGGAGGTCTCGAGCCAGGCGCTCAAGTACCAACGCGTCGAGAATCTGCCGTTTGACGTGGCGTGCTTCCTCAACATCGGCCGTGACCACATCTCACCGATCGAACACCCCACGTTTGAGGATTATTTTGAGAGCAAACTCAGGATCTTTGACCAGGCAAAGACCGCCGTGGTGAATCTGGGCACCGAAGAGGTTGACCGTGTGCTGGAGGCAGCGTCGACGGCCGAGCGCTTGGTGACCGTTGGCGTCGAGCATCCCGAGGCAAGCCTGTGGGCAAGCGATGTGCGCATGGTCGGCTTTAGCATCGAGTTCAACTTGCATGGCCTGTGTGCCGACGAGTTCGAGGCGGGGGAGAAGATCCTGCTGGGTATCGCGGGAGACTTTAACGTGGAGAACGCGCTGGTCGCTATCGCCGCTGCGCACGAGATCGGCATCGGTATCGATGCCATCAAGAAGGGCCTCTCCAAGCTTCGTGTGCCGGGCCGTATGGAGGTCGTGGAGTCGAAGGACGGCCGCGTGATCTGCGTCGTTGACTATGCGCACAACCAGCTTTCGTTCCGTTCGCTTTTCTCGTCGGTCAAGCGCGCGTTTCCCACTAGTCCAGTCATTGCAGTGTTTGGCGCTGCCGGCGGCAAGGCGCAGGAGCGCCGCGAGCAGCTTCCGCGCGAGGCGGCACCATATTCCGACCTGATGATTTTTGCCAACGAGGACCCGGCTCACGAGGACCCGATGAAGGTCTGTCGCGAGCTTGCCGAACATGTTCCCGACGATACGCCGAACAAGATCATCCTCGATCGCGAAGCCGCTGTGCATGCGGCGTTCAAGGCAGCGCGCGAGGAGTACGTCAACCCCGATGCTCCCACCATTGTCTTGCTGCTGGCAAAGGGTGACGAGGAGCTCATGCACGTGGGCGACGAGTTCGTGCCCATCGAGAGCGACCTTTCGTTGGCCAATCGCCTGATCGATGTTACCCAGTTTGACTAATGAACCATGATGGCGGCGGCGCCCTGAGTGCGCTGTCGCCATAAGCGTGTTCCCTCAATCAAAACATGCAGTCCAAGTCCAAACCCTTCTACGTAAACGGAGTAACCATGTCCCACAACACCCTGCCGACCGTCGCCGAGCTTTCGGGCGAGATGCGCGAGCGCTTGGCCAAGGTTAAGTACGTCTTTACCGACCTGGATGCTACGATGCTCGCACCCGGCTCGTGCGTGCTGCGCGACAACGACGGCAACCCCTCGACCAAACTCGTCGAGGCCGTCGTGGCACTTGCCCGCGCTGGTATTCAGGTGGTTCCCACCTCGGGCCGCAACCGCACCATGATCCACGAGGATGCGCGCGTGCTCGGCCTCAACTCCTACATTGGTGAGATGGGCGGCCTGGTCATGTACGACCTCAAAGCCAACGATTGGGAGTATCTGACCGGCGACATGCCCTACGACCCCTCTTGCGGTCTCACGCCGCACCAGGTGATCGAGCAGACCGGCGTGTGCGAGAAGATCCTCGCCCGCTGGCCACACAAGATCGAGTATCACAACGACATGTCGACCGGCTACAAGTACCGCGAGGTCACCGTCGGCATGCGCGGCGACATTCCCGATGACGAGGCGCAGGCCATTCTCGACGAGGCCGGCTGCGGCCTGGTGTGGGCCTGTAACGGTCACCTGACGCATCTGTCCAAGCCGACGACGCTCGAGCTCGATCGCGTCGAGGACGGTCGCGCCTTCAACATCAACCCCGCGGGCCTCAACAAAGGCGTCGCCATTGCGCGCTTCTGCGAGCACCTAGGGATCGAGCGCGAGGAGACGCTCGCGCTCGGTGACTCCGAGTCCGACTTCTACATGGCCGATCACGTGGGCACGTTCTGCCTGGTCGAGAATGGCCTGACGAGTGCCGGTGCGCCCGAGTTCTTGGCTGCTTGCGAGAACGCTTTCGTTACGCGCGGCAAAATTGTCGACGGTTGGGCGGCGACGGCAGAGCTGCTGGTCGCGGCGCGTTCGTAGCGCGGCGTCGCCGCACTTGGACATGTCTTTTCGAGAGAGACTGGTGAGGTAATGTCCGATATCGAGAATCCGACAGGCGACACGCGCCCGATTGGCGTGTTCGATTCTGGTTTGGGCGGTCTGACGGTTGCGCGCGCCATCGCGACGGCGCTGCCGCATGAGTCCGTCTACTACTTCGGCGACACCAAACGCTGCCCCTACGGCACGCGCACCGAGGATGAGGTGCGCTCGTTTGCGTTGCAGGCGGGCCGTTGGCTGTCGAAGCACGACGTCAAGATTATGGTTATCGCCTGCAACACGGCGACAGCTGCGGCCTTGCGTCTGGCCCAGCAGGTGCTCGACGTTCCCGTGATCGGCGTGATCGCGCCGGGTGCCCGTGCGGCAATCAACAGCACCCGTTCGCGTCGCGTGGGCGTGCTCGCCACCAACCTCACCATTCGCTCGGGCGCCTACACGCGCGCCATCCAGGACCTGGATGCCGGCGTGGACGTGTACGGCTGCCCTGCTTCGAGCTTTGTCGAGGTCGTCGAGCATGAGCTCGCGTCGGGTGCGCACCTGCAGGAGCAGTGGCTCGAGAACGAGGACATCTTCGATACGCCTGCCGTGCGTGCGCTGGTGGGTACCACGGTTGAGCCGCTGCGCGACCACGGTATCGATACCGTGGTGCTCGGCTGTACGCATTTTCCGCTGTTGGTGGGACCTATCCGCCATGCGCTGGGGCCTGGGGTGCGCGTCGTGAGTTCCGCCGAGGAGACCACGCGCGAACTGACCGATATCCTCACGCGCCGCGAACAGCTGGCGGGCGACGCCGCCGAGCCGCAGCATCGTTTTGCCACGACGGCCGATAACATTGCCGAGTTTGCGGTGGCGGGCAGCTTTATCTTTGGTCAGCCGCTCAAGAGCATTGAGCATATCGATATCGATGAGCTGAAATAGATGTAAGGCCGCCGCTAAAGCCTTCGCCACACCTTTTGCCGAAAGGATTTTTCTATGGAGTACATGCAGGTCAACCGCGCCAACGGTCGCGCCGCCAACGAGTTACGTCCCGTTAAGCTCACCCGTGGCGTCATGAAGCACGCCCACGGTTCGTGCCTGGCCGAGTTTGGCGATACGCGCGTGCTGTGTGCCGCCACTATCGAGGAGGGCGTGCCGGGCTGGCGAAAGGGAGCTAAGGCCGGCTGGGTGACCGCGGAATACGCCATGCTGCCGGCGTCGACCGGCAAGCGCTGCAAGCGCGAGCACGCCAACCGCAAGGGCCGCTCCATGGAGATTGAGCGCCTCATTGGCCGCAGCCTGCGTACCGTCGTCAACATGAAGGCGCTCGGCGAGTACACCGTTACCGTCGACTGCGACGTGATCCAGGCCGATGGCGGTACGCGTACGGCGAGCATTACCGGCGCCTGGATGGCGCTGCACGACGCCCTCGCCATGTGGGTCGAGGCGGGCAAAATCGAGCGCATCCCGCTTACCGGCCAGGTGGCCGCCATCTCCATGGGCGTTGTCGACGGCAATACGCTGCTTGACCTCGATTATTCCGAGGACAGCCATGCCGAAGTCGACATGAACCTCGTCGCCACCGACACCGGTGAGATGATCGAGCTCCAGGGCACCGGCGAGCAGGCGCCCTTTGACCGTAAGCGCCTCAACGCCCTGCTCGACCTGGGCGACAAAGGCATCGCCGAGCTCATCGAGCTCCAGCGCCAAGCCCTCGCCTAACCTGCCAAAAGGGACAGGTTTATTTTGGCAGGTTTTATCTGGGAAAACGTCGAAGTATAAGACTGCCGTTGATTGAGAGGGGAGAGGCGGAGGCCCTCGTCGCCCTCGGCGCGGCATTGCTATAGAGACAAGGAGACCACTCATGGTACTTGAGAAGATCGACATCGACACCCTCGACCCGGCGGCGACCATTGTCGTGGCAACGGGCAACGCCCATAAGCTCACCGAGATCGAGGCCATTTTGGGCAAGGTCATGCCCGAGGTTCGCTTTGTGGCGCTCGGCCAGCTGGGCGATTTTGAGGACCCCGAGGAAAACGGCACGACATTTTTGGAGAACGCCATCATCAAGGCGCAGGCTGCCGTCGAAGAGACGGGCCTTATGGCCATCGCCGACGATTCTGGCTTGGTCGTCGACGCACTGGACGGTGAGCCCGGTGTGTATAGCGCGCGCTATGCGGGCGTGCACGGCGACGATGCCGCCAACAACGCTAAGCTCCTCGTTAACCTGGAAGGCGTGGCGGATGAGGATCGCACCGCGCGCTTTATGAGCGTCGTCGCGCTCATCGACACGGATGGTCTGGTTACCTATGGCGAGGGCGCCTGCGAGGGCGTTATCGCGCACGAGGGCCGCGGCGACCATGGTTTTGGCTATGACCCGCTGTTCCTGCCGGTCGACACGCCGGGCAAGACCATGGCCGAGCTGACGGCGGACGAGAAGAATGCCATCAGCCATCGATTCCATGCGCTCGAGCACCTATCCGCCAAACTGACGGGCGAGGAGTAGGCCGTGCGTGCGGTGGTGCAGCGCGTACTCAACGCCGGCGTGACGGTCGACGGCGAGTACGTGGGCAAAATTGGGCGCGGCTATCTGGTGCTGTTGGGCGTGGGCCACGGCGACACGCGCGCCGAGGCTGATAAGCTGTGGGGCAAGCTCCGCGGCTTGCGCATTAACGAGGACGAGAACGGCAAGACCAACCTGGCACTTGCCGATGTCGACGGCGAGGTTCTCGTAGTGTCGCAGTTCACGCTGTTCGCCGATTGCCGTCACGGCCGCCGCCCATCGTTTACCGATGCCGGCGCCCCCGATGTTGCCAACGAGCTCTACGAGTACTTCTTGACGCTCGTTCGCAAAGATGTCGAACACGTGGCGCACGGCATCTTTGGCGCCGATATGAAAGTCGACTTGGTCAACGACGGTCCGTTCACCATCGTCCTCGATACCGACAATCTGTAAGTAGCCAAATTAGCTACTTGCGCGTGGTCGCAACAGGGTGCTATAGTATTAGAGTTTTGTCTATCTTAGGGGTATTATCCCCTTTTTGAATTGCATCTTCTGGAGGCCCTGTTCATGGAAGAGATGGAAGTCAATCACGTCGACGACATCCACGAGAAGCTGACCGATATGGTGGGCGATCGCGTTAAGGTGAAGGCCAACATGGGCCGCACCCGCGTCGTCGAGCGCATGGGCACCATCAAGAGCGTCCATCCGGCAGTCTTTATCGTCGAGGTTGACGAGCGCCGCGGCCGCAAGTCGCGTCAGTCCTACCAGTATATCGATGTCCTCACCGGGCAGGTCGAACTGTTTGACCCCGAGAGCGGCGAGCATATCTTTACCCCGCTCGGCAACCAGCTCGAGGAGCACTAGCGGTGACCGATCGGTCCCTCACCCTTACCGCGCCGGCAAAGATTAACCTCTACCTGGGGGTTCATACCGAGCGCGATGACCGCGGCTACCACAGGGTCGATTCCCTGATGGCAGCTGTCGGTCTTTCCGATACCGTGACGGTTACGCCGGCACAGGCGCTGACCGTCCAGACGGTTCCGGCATCAGATTTTCCCATGCAAAAGAATACGGCGTATCGGGCTGCGGTTGCTATGGCCGAGCATTATGGTCGCGAGGCAAGCATCTGCGTGACGATTGAGAAGCGCATTCCATTGTGCGCCGGCTTGGGCGGCCCCTCGACGGATGCGGCCGCGGTCATTGTCGCCTTGGCGGAGCTCTGGGGAATTGATCGCACCGACCCCGCGCTCGACGACATTGCGCGGGGTATTGGTGCTGACGTCCCGTTCTTTTTGCACGCGAGCCCTGCGTTCTACGTAGGTGGGGGAGACGTGCTGGCAACTGAGTATCCCGCGCTGCCCGCAACGCCCGTCGTGTTGGTCAAGCCGCGCGAGGCAAGTGTTTCGACAATTGAAGCCTATCGACGTTTTGACGAGGCCCCGGTGCCTGCAGACAAGCCCGGCGCGATAGCTTCTGCCTTGCGTGCTGGTGATGCCGAGACGGCATATGCGCTCATCCATAACAACCTGGGTGTCATTTCCGCACAGATGGAGCCGCAGATTCAAACGGTTCTCGATTGGCTGCGTAAACAGGACGGCACCGTTGCTGTAGATGTGTGCGGATCGGGCGCCTGCTCGTTTGCCATTTGCGACACGGCCGCCACGGCCGAAAGGCTTGCCGACACTGCCCTGCAAAACGGCTGGTGGTCCTGCGCGACGGAGCTCATTCCCAACACGGTTCGCATCGAAGTGCCAAAGAAGTAAAAATTTCTCTAGCACACGACGGAAATCTTTGTTACTATAGTCGAGCTAACGGGTTGTGGCTCAGTTTGGTAGAGCACTGCGTTCGGGACGCAGGGGTCGCTGGTTCAAATCCAGTCAACCCGACCAGAGCATGAGGAGGGACCGCTTCTTGCGGTCCCTTTTTTTAGCTACTGTTGTGATACCGCGATACCCGCGGTATACTCATTCGAGCTTGTCTCGCTGTATTGTGGAGGTCTACATGTTTGGACTGAGGGCTCCTGAGCTCATCATTATTCTCGTCGTTGTCCTGATTATCTTCGGGCCCAAGAACCTGCCGAAGCTCGGCAAGTCCCTCGGCTCTACCGTCAAGAATATCCGTGAGGGTATGGAGGGCGACGATAAGGCCGAGACCAAGCAGGCCGAGGAGGTCGTGGTCGAGCAGTCCGAGGAGGACAAGGAGATCGCTGAGCTCGAGGCCAAGCTCGCTGCTGCCAAGAAGAAGCAGGCAGAGGACAGCGACGCGGACGCAGAGTAGTCCCATCCCTTTGGGGTGAGCACCTGACCGGCTTGCCCGCAGGCTAGCCGGTCTTTTTCGTTTTGTTGACAGTTGATTGTTTGATCAGAGTTGGGGAGATATCCGTATGGACGCAAGCCAGATCGTACTGACCGCTGAGGGCCGCCAGAAGCTCGTCGAGGAGCTCGCTTGGCGTGAGGGCGATTACGCCAAGGAGATCGTCGAGGACATCAAGGAAGCCCGCGCGTTCGGCGACCTTTCGGAGAACTCCGAGTACGATGCCGCCAAGGACAAGCAGGCCCAGAACGCCGCTCGTATTGCCGAGATCCAGGCCATCCTCGCCAACGCTCAGGTTGCTGCCAGCACGGGCGATCTGACCGTCTCCATCGGTTCCACCGTTTCTCTGATTGATCCCAACGGCGAGGTCATGGAAGTCACGCTCGTCGGTACCACCGAGACCAACTCGCTCGAGCACAAGATTTCCAACGAGTCTCCGGTCGGCCACGCCATCATCGGTCACGGCGAGGGCGACTCCGTCGAGGTCGTTACGCCTTCCGGCAAGACTCGCGTCTACACCATCGCCAAGATCGCACGCTAGACCACGGTCCCGCGTAAAGGTATGTTTTCGCTCCCTGGGACCGAATCCTGGGGAGCGTTTTAGTTTGAGGAGCTAACTTATGGCAGAGAACCAGAACGCCGCCGATCAGGCATCGACGCTCAACGACGAGCGCGCCACCCGCCTGGCCAAGCGCGCCGCCCTGTTCGAGGCGGGCCAGAACCCCTATCCCGAGCACTCTGAGCTTGAGGACTACGTCGCCGATATCGAGGCTAAGTACGCCGAGCTTGCCGATGGCGAGGACACCGAGGACGTCGTGAAGATCGCCGGCCGCGTGGTCGCCAAGCGCGGTCAGGGCAAGATCATGTTCATCGTCGTGCGCGATGCGACTGCCGAGATTCAGCTGTTCTGCCGCATCAACGACATGGACGAGGCTGCCTGGAATACGCTCAAGTCCCTCGACCTGGGCGACATCCTGGGCGTGACCGGCGTGGTTGTGCGCACCCAGCGCGGTCAGCTTTCCGTTGCCCCTAAGAGCGCGACCCTGCTTGCCAAGGCCGTTCGTCCGCTGCCCGAGAAGTTCCACGGTCTTTCCGACAAGGAGACCCGCTATCGCCAGCGCTATGTTGACCTGATCGCCAACGACGACGTTCGCGAGACGTTCCGTAAGCGTTCGCAGATTCTCTCCACCTTCCGTCGCTTTATGGAGTCCGACGGCTACATGGAGGTCGAGACCCCCATCCTGCAGACCATCCAGGGCGGCGCTACTGCCAAGCCGTTCATCACGCACTTCAACGCGCTCGATCAGGAGTGCTACCTGCGCATTGCTACCGAGCTGCACCTCAAGCGCTGCATCGTCGGTGGTTTTGAGCGCGTGTTCGAGATCGGCCGCATCTTCCGTAACGAGGGCATGGACCTTACCCACAACCCCGAGTTCACCACGATGGAGGCCTACCGTGCCTTCTCCGACCTCGAGGGCATGAAGGCGCTCGCCCAGGGCGTCATTAAGGCGGCTAACAAGGCCATCGGCAACCCTGAGGTCATCGAGTACCAGGGCCAGACCATCGACCTTTCTGGTGAGTGGGCCAGCCGTCCCATGACCGACATCGTCTCCGACGTGCTCGGCAAGCAGGTCACCATCGACACGCCGGTCGAGGAGCTTGCTGCCGCCGCACGCGAGAAGGGCCTGGAGATTAAGCCCGAGTGGACCGCCGGCAAGATTATCGCCGAGATTTACGATGAGCTGGGCGAGGACACCATCGTCAACCCCACGTTCGTGTGCGATTACCCCATCGAGGTCAGCCCGCTTGCCAAGCGCTTTGAGGACGACCCGCGCCTGACGCACCGCTTTGAGCTGGTTATTGCCGGTCACGAGTACGCCAACGCATTCTCTGAGCTCAACGACCCGGTCGACCAGGCCGAGCGTTTTGCCGCCCAGATGGCCGAGAAGGCTGGCGGCGACGACGAGGCCATGGAGTACGACGAGGACTACGTGCGCGCCCTCGAGTACGGTATGCCTCCCGCGGGCGGCATCGGCATCGGTATCGACCGCGTGGTCATGCTGCTCACCAACCAGGCTTCCATCCGCGACGTGCTACTGTTCCCGCACATGAAGCCCGAGAAGGGTTTCCAGTCCGGTGCCGCTGCCGCCAAGGCTGCCGAGGCCGGCAACACCGCGAGCCCGTTCGTCAAGCCGCTCAAGCCCACGGTTGATTACTCCAAGATCGCCGTCGAGCCGCTGTTTGAGGAGTTCGTCGACTTTGATACCTTCTCCAAGAGCGATTTCCGCGCTGTGAAGGTCAAGGCGTGCGAGGCCGTCAAGAAGTCCAAGAAGCTGCTGAACTTTACGCTCGACGACGGCACTGGCACCGACCGCACCATCCTCTCCGGCATTCACGGTTATTATGAGCCCGAGGACCTGGTCGGCAAGACTCTGCTCGCCATCACCAACCTGCCTCCGCGCAAGATGATGGGCATTCCCAGCTGCGGCATGCTCATCAGCGCTATCCACGAGGAGGATGGTGAGGAGCGTCTCAACCTGATCCAGCTCGACGCCTCCATCCCCGCCGGCGCAAAGATGTACTAACTAGTTACGCGGTTCGTAGAACCGCGTAACGGCTCGACGCTGCGCGGGCCGCATTTGGACAATCTGACGTTCAACTTCAAGGGCGCGACCAGAAGGTCGGCGCCCTTTCGTTTCACGTCACCTTGTCTCAAATGCGGCCCGCTCGCTGACGTTGCCAATACATCGGCGTTGCCTTGGCCGTCAATAGTCATTGGGGACGTTCTTAAACGACTACCCAACGGCTATTGAGCACATGGCTCGCATGGCAGCCGTCTCTTTTATGTTTCCTTTAGCCGTTGCTGCCTAGGATGGGGGTTAGTCGGTAGGAAGGGAGCGTCTATATGGACGACGCGAGCGAGCGTGCAATCGAAGAGGACATGCTCGATCAGTTCAATTACTTTGACGATGAGGATGAGGAGCTAATCGATCGTCGCGAGCCGGCATCGCTTGACTCATTTGATCTGGTCGATGAAGAGACTGATGAGGTTGAGGACGAATCAACGGAGTCCCCACAGTCTTCGCGCCTTGACTCGCTGCTTTCGAGAGCCCCCATGCACCACGGTGTTCGTGCCGGCGCACTCCATATGAAAACTGACTGGCACCAGATCGTGACGGCAGGCGATGAGCTTGCCGTCGATGCGCCGCTCACCGATAAATCATCCATCATCTGCCGCACCGGCATGCTTATGCTGGCAAGCGGAACAGGTGCCTGGCGCGTGCGCGATACCATGAATCGTGTTGCTGCCGTACTCGGCGTCACGATTCACGTCGACCTGAGTCTTCTGTCGTTTGAGTGCACTTGCATCGAAGATGGCCACTGCTTTAACGAGGTTGTCAGCCTGCCCACAACGGGAGTCAATACCCATCGCATTTGGATGATGGAGAGTTTCCTCAAGGAAATCGAGACCTATGGTCGTCGCTTCACGGTACACGAGTATCACGAGATGCTCAGGACCGTTGAGAGCTCAAAGCCCGATTACTCTCCCTGGCAACAGGGCCTTGCGGCAGCCTGTGCTTGCGGCGCCTTCGTCTTTTTGCTCGGCGGCGGTCCTATCGAGATGGCCTGTGCATTCGTAGGCGCTGGTGTCGGCAACTTCGCTCGCTCCCATATTCTCAAGCAGGGTCTTGGCCAGTTTAGCGCGCTGACGATTGGCGTTGCGCTCGCTTGCGTTTCGTATCTGCTGGCATTGCTCGGCCTTGGCCAGGTCGTACCGGGGGCAATGTCGCACCAAGAAGGCTATATCGGCGCCATGCTCTTTGTGATTCCCGGCTTTCCCCTCATTACGGCAGGCCTCGACATCGCTAAGCTCGATATGCGAAGCGGCATTGAGCGTCTTTCGTATGCCGTGTCGATTATTGTGATGGCGACCCTTGTGGGCTGGATGGTTGCCGAGTGTGTGGGGCTGGCACCGGATGATTTTGCCCCGCTCGGCCTTTCGCCGCTTGCCCTTACGCTCCTGCGCGTGGTGATGAGCTTCGTTGGCGTATTCGGCTTCTCGGTGATGTTCAACAGCCCGGTAAAGATGGCCGCGGCAGCTGGGCTGATCGGCGCCGTGTCCAATACCTTGCGCCTTACGCTCGTCGATGCGCCGACGATGCTTCCCTTCCTGGGCCTCAGCGCGGGAATGCCTCCCGAGGCGGCAGCGTTTATCGGCGCGCTGGTATCGGGCCTGCTCGCGAGCTTAGCCGAAATCAAGCTCACCTACCCACGTATCGCCCTCACGGTGCCATCGATTGTCATTATGGTGCCGGGCTTGTATCTGTATCGCTCGATGTATTACATGTGCACCTTCGACACGGTCAATATGCTCGGCTGGTTTGTGCGTGCAGTGCTCATCGTGGCGTTTCTACCCGTTGGCCTGGGCGTGGCGCGTACGCTCACCGACCCTCGCTGGCGCCACACCAGCTAATTGGTGCAAATGAAACTGATCCGCAAAACATGAACGTGGATAATCTCCCGTTTTTGGCCTGTTTACGGGCTCAAAACGGGAGATTATCCACGCTCGTGGAATGGGTGTCCGAAAATCCACGCTCGTTGGGCCGATGCAGACGCACCTGGCAATTCCTTTTTTGTAGACGTTGTCGCGCGGCTACGGGCAGGAAAGGTCCCAACGGTTAACATATACTCCATATGGGTAAAGAGACCAAAGCGCCGCCACGAGTGGCGCTTTGCGTTTGAAAAACTAGCTCGTCTAAGAGGAACTAGCATGTTAGACCGTTTTACCGATCGCGCGCGCAAGGTCATGTCCATGGCCAAGCAAGAGGCGCTCGATCTGCACTCAAATAAGGTGGGCACCGAGCACCTGCTGCTTGCGCTCGCTAAGGAGGACGAGGGCATTGCCGCCGAGGCACTGCGTTCGCTCGATATCTCCTACGATGACATCATGGATACTCTCAAAGAGGTCCAGACCACGGTTCCCGAGCCCAGTGAGGAGACCGAGGCGGCCAAGCTCGCCTTTACGCCGCTCGTCATTAGCGTGATGGAGCGTTCATTCCGCGTGGCGCGTGAAAACAACCAGACCTACGTGTCGACCGAGCACTTGCTGATCGGCATCGTCGAAGAGGGCAACGGCATGGCCATGGACATCCTCATGCGCCTGGGTGTGTCGTCTGCTTCCATTAAAAAGGCCATCGAAAAGCTCACTGCCAAGGATCAGGACAAGAAGCGTCCGCTCGCTGGCGCCGGTGCTGGTCGTCCCGGTACGGGCCTGCCGTTCTTTAGCGGCTCGGATGCCTCCCAGCAAAAGGGGAGCGGCACCGATACACTTAAGCAGTTCGCGACCAACCTTACGCAGAAGGCGCGCGACGGCGAACTCGATCCGGTGATCGGCCGCGAAAAGGAAGTCCAGCGTATGATGGAGATCCTTTCGCGCCGCACCAAGAACAACCCACTCATTCTGGGCGACCCCGGCGTGGGCAAGACGGCCATCGTCGAGGGTCTGGCTCAGCAGATTGCAGCCGGCAACGTGCCCGAGAACCTTATGAACCAGAACATCTGGACGCTCGACTTGCCGGGCCTCGTGGCGGGCGCCAAGTATCGCGGTGAGTTTGAGGAGCGCCTCAAGAACGTAATCCAGGAGGCAACCGAAGCCGACGACGTCATCCTGTTTATCGACGAGATGCACACCATCATCGGTGCCGGTTCTGCCGAGGGCTCCATCGACGCGAGCTCCATGCTCAAGCCCGTGCTCGCGCGCGGTGCCTTCCAGATTATCGGCGCCACCACGGCCGAGGAATTCCGCAAGTACCTCACCAAGGACCCAGCCTTCGAGCGTCGCTTCCAGACCATCGATGTCGAGGAGCCGAGCGTCGAGGACACGGTCAAGATCCTGACCGCGCTCAAGCCGCGCTACGAGGAGCACCACCATGTGCGCTATACGCAGGGTGCTATCGAGGCCGCCGCGAACCTTTCCAACCGCTACATCCAGGATCGCTTCCTGCCCGATAAGGCCATCGACCTCATTGACGAGGCCGGTGCCCGCGCTCGCATCGCCGCGAATCGCGCACCCGAGCCGGTGCGCGAGGCCGAGCATCGCATCGAGGAGCTCAAGGCCGCCGCGCAGGAGGCCACCGAGAGCGACGACATGAACAAGGCTGCCGAGATCACCGAGCAGCAGAAGGCTGCCGAGATTGAACTCGCCGAGGCCAAGGCTGCCTGGACGGCCGAGCTCGACGCCAGCCCGCTCACCATCGATGTCTCCCAGATCGCCGATATCGTGTCAGTGACCTCGGGCGTGCCGGTGTCCTCGCTTACCGAGAGCGAGAGCCGTCGCCTGCTGCAGGCCGAAAGCGTGCTCAAGACACGTATCATCGGTCAGGATGAGGCTGTCGAGGCAGTTGCCAAGGCCGTGCGCCGCAGCCGCTCGCCGCTCAAGGATCCGCGTCGCCCCGGCGGCAGCTTTATCTTCCTGGGTCCCACCGGCACGGGCAAGACCGAGCTCGCCAAGACGCTCGCCGAGTACCTCTTTGGCAGCAAGGACGCACTCATCAGCTTCGACATGTCCGAGTTCGGTAGCGAGTTCGAGGTCTCCAAGCTCATCGGTAGCCCTCCGGGTTACGTCGGTCACGACGAGGGCGGCCAGCTCACCAAGGCCGTTCGTCGCCACCCGTACTCGGTCGTGCTGTTCGACGAGATCGAGAAGGCGCACCCCGATATCTTCAACATCCTGCTGCAGGTGCTGGAGGAGGGTCGTCTGACCGATAGCCAGGGCAAGACGGTCGACTTCCGCAACACCGTGATCATCATGACATCCAACGTGGGCGCCCGCGAGATTGCGCAGGATGCAAGCGTTGGCTTTGGCACCACCGGCGAGCAGGGCCTCACCTCGAGTGAGATCCGCGGCCGCGCCATGGGCGAGCTCAAGCGCCTGTTCCGCCCCGAGCTGCTCAACCGCATCGACGACATCGTGGTGTTCCAGAAGCTCTCGGGCGAGAATCTCACCAAGATCGCGCACCTGCTGGTGGACGACCTGCGTCAGCGTTTGATTGCCAACGGCATGAACATCAAGCTCACCGATGCGGCCTATGACAAGATCGTGGCCGAGGGCACTGACCTCACCAACGGTGCGCGTCCGCTGCGCCGTGCTATTCAAAAGCTCATCGAGGACCCGCTGTCCGAGGAGCTGCTGGCCGGCGAGTGGGGCGAGGGCGATACCGTCCTGTGCGACGTGGCCGATGGCAAGTTCGTCTTTAGCCACGGCACGGGCGAGATTCCGGCGCCGCGTCCGGCAGGTACGCTCGGTGGCGATACCGCCCCGGCGGCACCGCACACCGGCAACGCCGCGCCCGTGAGCGGCGGCGTGACCTCGGGCCCCGGCGGCATGATGCAAGCCGGTTCCGGCGCGCTGTAGGGCGTAACAAAACCTTGTGTCCACGAGGGCGTTCCAAAGGAGCGCCCTTTTTCTGTTGGAAAGCCCCCTTCGTTCAAAGTAGGGCTCATTAAACATATCAATGGCGTATGCATAAACGTTGATCAAGCGTTGAGGTTGGTTGAAGGGTCCAACGTCCCTTCGGCGCGGCCCGTCTAACCTGCTTTATCTTAATAAAGTGGCGTCTTCCCGCCGTTAGCCGATGATGCGAGGGCGCTCGGCGTTTTCGACTGGTTTATGCACGCAAAGTCTGGGAATATACAAGTCGCATGTCTTACTGTCTAACCAGTTGCGCCAAGGAGGCACCATGGACTACAAGATTACCGGCTACGAGCCCGCCCAGCTGTTCCATTTCTTTGAGGAGGTCAGCGCGATCCCCCGTGGGTCTGGCAACGAGAAGGGCATTAGCGATTTCCTGGTTGCGTTTGCCAAGGAGCGCGGCCTCGATGTGTACCAGGACGAGGTCTACAACGTCATCATTCGCAAGCCCGCATCTGCCGGTGCCGAGAATGCCCCGACCGTGATGCTGCAGGGCCATATCGACATGGTGTGCGACAAGTTGGGTTCCGTTGACCACGACTTTACGACCGACGGTATCGACCTGGTCGTCAAGGACGGCGTCCTCACCGCTAACGGCACCACTCTGGGCGCCGACAACGGTATCGCCGTCGCTCTGATGCTTACCGTGCTCAACGATGATTCGATTGCCCATCCGGCTCTCGAGTGTGTGTTCACCACCGACGAGGAGACTGGCCTGGTCGGCGCCGAGACGCTCGACAAGTCCCAGATTAGCGCCCGCACCATGATTAACCTTGACTCCGAGGAAGAGGGCGTTGCCACCGTCAGCTGCGCCGGCGGCGTCGTCGTTACCTACACCTGCCCGATCGCGCGCGAGCACAAGACCGGTAGCACCCTCACGCTCGACATCTCCGGCCTGCTGGGCGGTCACTCCGGCAGCGATATCCACCTGGAGCGCGGCAATGGCAACCTCATCATGGCCCGCATCATCGATCGCCTGATGGTTGCCGGCGAGCCCGCCATCGTTAGCTTTAACGGCGGCACCAAGGACAACGCCATCAACCGTGAGTGCAAGGCTGTTCTGGTCTACGCCGACCACGCTGCCGCCGAGGCCGCGGCCCAGATCGCAAAGGGCATCATCGCCGACGTCGCTGCCGAGCTCGAGGTCTTCGACCCCGGCTTTACCTGCACCGTCGAGATTGCCGACGACGCCGAGGTCGAGGCCATGGACCAGAAGTCCGCGCTTGCCCTCATCCGCGCCCTGCGTCTTGCCCCTAACGGCGTGATTCGCCGCAACGTCGCCACCGACGGCTCCGTCGAGGTTTCCTCCAACATCGGTGTGGTTGCCACTTCTGACGACGAGGTCAAGATCATGCTGTCCCCGCGCTCCTCGATCACCTCGCTACAGAACGAGTTCAAGGATCGTCTGCAGACGCTGGCCGATGTCCTGGGCTTCGACGCCAAGTTTGAGTTCGAGTATCCCGGCTGGAGCTATGCCGAGCATTCGCCGGTCCGCGACGTCTTTGTCGAGAGCTATCGCGAGCTCTTTGGCTCCGAGCTGCGCATCGAGTCCATTCACGCCGGCCTTGAGTGCGGTCTGTTTGCCGAGGCCCTGCACGGCCTGGACGCCATCGCCGTGGGTCCGACGCTCTCCGATGTCCACACCCCGGACGAGAGCATGGAGCTCGCTTCTGCCGAGCGCTTCTACGAGCTGCTTATCGACGTCCTCAAGCGCCTTGCCGCGTAAAGGTCGCCTGTGAAGCCGCTCTAAAACGGCTGCCTATGAAAACGGCCGCCTGGCGTAATGCCGGGCGGCCGTTATTCGTTACAGCGCGAGGATCCCCAGATGCTCGAGCAAGATCTTAAGCCCGATGAGGATGAGCACGACGCCACCCACGATGGTGGCGGGTTTTTCGTAGCGCGCGCCAAAGGTGTGGCCGATCGCTACGCCGGCGACGGAGAAGATAAACGTTGTGACGCCGATAAGCGATACAGCGGGAACGATGTCGACCGAAAGCGCGGCGAACGAGATGCCCACGGCCAGGGCGTCGATTGAGGTGGCAATGGCGAGGATCAGGTATTCGCCCAGGTCGATTTTTTCGGCATCCTTGCCGTCGCCTTCATCCTCGTCTTCGGTAAAGGCTTCCCACAGCATTTTGCCGCCGATAAAGGCCAAAAGGATAAAGGCGATCCAATGGTCGATGGGTCCGATGATGCTCATGAATTGACTGCCGAGCGCCCATCCGATTACGGGCATGCCGGCCTGAAAGCCGCCAAAGAACAGGCCGAGCACCACGGCGACTTTAAGGTTGATCTTCTTCATGCCAAGGCCCTTGCAGATGGAAACGGCAAAGGCGTCCATCGAAAGGCCAACGGCGAGCAACACGAGCTCTGCGAGTCCCATAGTCTGGCTCCCTCTCTGCGGGCGGGCCCGCGTGTACCTCTTGGGGGAGAAACAAAAAAGACCCGTGGCGTACGCGTTGCGCGCACAGCCACGAGTCTCGTTCATTAAGGCAAGCCAGGCCGCATCGGCCAGTGTGTTGACTTGCCGCGCCACCGGAGGCGAACCCGATCACGCGACTACTCCCTCATTTATGCGAATCCCGATGCTACCACATAAGCAGCTCATTTGGATTGGGGCTCTCAGCTGTGTTCGCTCATTCTGTAAGCATCGGATTTTGCGGGCGTCACAGGGGCAAACCGTGAGAAACTTATTGACGTTTATGGAGCGTATACGATGGGAGCGATGCCTTGGATAAGAACGAGCTGCAAAAGCGTATGGAACAGGCCATTCGCCTGACGGCACCTGGTCAGCCGATCCGCACCGCCCTCGACATGATCATTGCCGGTCACCTGGGTGCCCTTATCTGCGTCGGCGACACTGAAAACGTGCTCGCTGCCGGTAACGACGGCTTCCCGCTCAACATTTCGTTTACCTCGAACCGCCTGTTCGAGCTTTCCAAGATGGACGGCGCCATCGTTATCGATGGCGACCTCACCCAGATCCTGCGCGCCAACTTCCACCTCAATCCCGATCCCTCGCTCGCCACGAGTGAGACGGGCATGCGTCACCGTACTGCCGCTCGCATGTCGGTGCTCACCGATGCCATCGTGATCTCGGTCTCGGCCCGTCGTGCCGTCGTTAACGTGTACGTTCACGGCAAGAGCTACGAGATCCAGCCCGTCACCACCATCATGAGCTCGGTCAACCAGCTCGTCGCCACGCTCCAGACTACCCGTCAGTCGCTCGATCGCTCCCTGCTGCGCCTGACGGCTCTCGAGCTCGACGACTACGTTACGCTCGCCGACATTACCGGTATTTTCTCGAGCTTCGAGATCATGCAGCAGGCAAAGACCGAGCTTAAGGATTGCATCGTCAAGCTGGGCAACCAGGGCAAGCTCGTGCAGATGCAGCTCGAGCAGCTCGCGGGCTCCAGCATGGATACCGAATACGACTTGATGATCCGCGACTACGCAAGCGATTCCTCTGAGGCCAACGCCGAGAAGATCCGCGCCGAGCTTGCCCGCATGACGCCTAAGGACCTGTCCGACCCGCAGCATGTGGCGGCGGTTCTGGGTTACGACGACCTGGACGAGGACTCCGTCATGACTCCGCTGGGCCTGCGCACGCTTTCGCGCGTGTCCGTCGTGCGCGACGGCGTGGCCGAGAAGATCGTCGACGAGTATGGCTCGCTGCAGGAGCTCATGGATGACATCAGCGAGGACCCGGAGCGCCTGGGCGACTTTGGCGTCAACAACCCTGCCATTCTTGCGGACTCACTGTACCGCATGAAGGGCACCAAACAGGGGAACGCATAATGGCGCCCGTGTGCGCCGTGGTCGTTGCCGGTGGCAGCGGTCAGCGCTTTGGAAATCCCGGCGGCAAGCAGCTCGTCAATGTAGCAGGCCGTCCGCTTATGAGCTGGTCCATCCGCGCGTTCGATCGTAGCGACAAGGTCGGCCACATTGTGGTGGTATGTCCTGCCGAGCGCCGTGCCGAGATGCGCCGCCTGGCCATCGACCCGTTTGACTATGACACGCCCATCAGTTTTGCCGATGCCGGCGATACCCGTCAGGATTCCACCCGTGCCGGCGTGCACGCGGTGCCGGCGGGTTTCGAATATGTCGCTATCCACGACGGCGCCCGTCCGCTCATTACCACCGAGGCTATCGACCATGCGATCGACGTACTTGTGAGTGACCGTGCTCTCGACGGTGTCGTGTGCGGTCAGCCCGCGATCGACACGCTCAAGATCGTCGATGGCGACAACATCGTCGAGACGCCGCCGCGCGAGCTGTATTGGGCCGCGCAGACGCCGCAGATCTTTAGTGTCGACGCCATGAAGCGCGCCCATGCCGCGGCGATTGCCGAGGGCTTTATCGGTACCGATGATTCGTCGCTGGTCGAGCGCATGGGTGGGCGCGTCCGCTGCGTCCAGAGCCCGCGCGATAACCTTAAGGTGACGGTGCCCGAGGACCTGCGTCCCGTAACCGCGATTCTGCTTGGCCGCATGGCCGAGGGAGAGGACCTTCCCCATGTTCAGTAACCTGCGCATTGGCCATGGCTACGACGTTCACCGTCTGGTGGAGGGGCGTCGATGTATCATCGGCGGGGTCGACATTCCCTACGAGCGCGGCCTGCTGGGCCACTCGGATGCCGATGTGCTCGCGCACGCCTTGGCCGACGCCATTCTGGGCGCCTGCCGCGGGGGAGACATCGGCAAGCTATTCCCCGACACCGATCCCGCCTATGAGGGCGCCGACTCGATGGTGCTGCTCGCTCGCGTGATGGACTATGCGCGCGAGCTGGGCTTCGAGTTTGTCGATGCCGATTGCACCATTGCCTGTCAGCAACCCAAGATCACCCCGCACCGCGATGCCATGCGCGCCAACCTTGCCCATGCCCTGGGTGTTGACGTCGAAAACGTGGGCGTCGCCGCCACTACGACCGAAAAGCTCGGTTGGGAAGGCCAGGGCGAGGGAATCGGCGCCTGGGCCGTCTGCCTGCTACAGAAAACCGTTAAGGAGTAACGAATGCGTATCTACAACAGCGCTACCCATAAAAAGGAAGAGTTCCAGCCCATCGAGTCCGGCAAGGTCCGCATGTACGTGTGCGGCCCCACGGTCTACGACAACATCCACATCGGCAATGCCCGCACGTTCATCAGCTTTGACGTGATTCGTCGCTGGCTCATCGCGAGCGGCTACGAGGTCACGTTCGCCCAGAACCTCACCGATGTCGATGACAAGATCATCAAGCGCGCCAACGAGCAGGGCCGCACGGCCGCCGAGGTCGCGACGGAGTTCTCCGACAAGTTCATCGGCGTCATGCGCGCCGCTAACGTGCTCGATCCCGATGTGCGCCCCCGCGCCACCAAGGAGATCGGCCCCATGATTGCCATGATCAAGACGCTTATCGAGCAGGGCCACGCTTACGCAGCCGATAACGGCGATGTGTACTTTGCTGTGCGCAGCGATCCCAACTATGGTCAGGTCTCGGGCCGCAACATCGACGACCTTATGGTTGGCGCACGCATCGAGGAGAACGAGGACAAGAACGACCCGCTCGACTTTGCCCTGTGGAAGGCCGCCAAGCCCGGCGAGCCCAGCTGGCCGAGCCCCTGGGGCGAGGGCCGTCCCGGTTGGCACACCGAGTGCGCCGCCATGGTGCATCGCTACCTGGGCACTCCGATTGACATCCACGGCGGCGGCTCCGACCTGGCCTTCCCGCATCACGAGAATGAGTGCGCTCAGGCCACCTGCGCCTGGCACCAGGGCTTCTCCAACACCTGGATGCACACGGGCATGCTGCTGGTAGACGGCGAGAAGATGTCCAAGTCGCTCGGCAACTTCTTTACGCTGGCCGAGGTCCTCGAGCAGCACTCCGCTGCCGCCCTGCGCCTGCTGATGCTGCAGACGAGCTATCGCTCGCCGCTCGACTTTTCTTGGGAGCGCCTGGAGGGTGCCGAGAACTCACTCACGCGTATCGCCGGTACGGTCGAGAACCTGCGTTGGGCCGCGAACCATGCGACGGCCGATGCCGATGAGGCGGCATCCGAGGCGTTTGCCGCCAAGGCCGCCGAGACCCGTGCCACCTTTAAGGAGTGCATGGACGACGACTTTAACACCGCTGGTGCCATGGGTGCCGTCTTTGGCTTTGTGACCGAGTGCAACCAGTACCTGGAGCAGGCGGGCGACGCTGCCGACAAGGCCGCCGCGCTTGCCGCCGCCGACACGCTGGCCGAGTTGCTCGATACGTTTGGCGTTGAGCTTCCCGAGCCCAAGGTCGAGCTGCCGCTGGGCCTGCTGGGCGTTGCCGCCGGCCTGGTCGCCTACACGGGCGACGACGTGGACGAGGCAGCTTCCAAGATTCTCGAGGCCCGCGCCGAGGCCCGTGCCGCCAAGAACTGGGATCTGGCCGACGCCATCCGCGACCAGCTCAAGGACTTGGGCCTCACCATCGAGGATACGGCCGCGGGTACTCGTATTAAGAGTCTCTAGTATTTGTCGACCGTTCGAGGTGCGGCAGATTGCCTTGAAAGAGGAGGGCATAGGCCTTGTGGCCATGCCCGACGATTGAAAGGCAAGGTGCCGTGGCTCGGACGGTCGATTCTTGTTCGTTATCTATTTAAGGAGGCCGCTTTATGGCCGACAATCGCAAGCGCGCACCGCGTGGAGGCAAGCAGGCTGCTTCTGGCTCGCGTCCGATTCGCCGCAACGACCGCGCTGCCACTCCCAAGGGCCAGCGCGAGCGCTCCCAAGCCCAGGCTGCGCGTCCGCAGCGAGATCGCAACCGCGACGCTGCCCAGGCTCCCAAGGGTGAGTTCATCGAGGGTCGTCGTGCTGCCGCCGAGGCGCTACGCACCGGTTTTCCCATCAAGTGCGCGCTCATTGCCGAGGGCGGGGAGCGCGACGCCGCCTTGTCGCGCCTGGTCGACGACCTCAACGCCGCGGGTGTCCGCATTAAGTATGTGCCGCGCGCGCAGCTCGACGCACTGTCGAGCCATGGCGCTCACCAGGGCATCGCGCTCGAGGTTGGCAACTTCCCCTATGCCGATGTCGCCGATATTTTCGACCGCGCAGGCGAGGGCCCGGCACTTGTTGTGGTACTCGACCATGTGACTGACGACGGCAACTTTGGTGCCATCGTGCGCTCCGCCGAGGTTGTGGGCGCCGCCGGCGTCATCATCGCCAACAAGCGCGCCGCCGGCGTGACCGTGGGCAGCTACAAGACTTCAGCCGGCGCCGTCATGCATCTGCCTATCGCGCAGGTGCCCAACATCGCCCGTGCACTCGACGATCTTAAGGCCGCTGGCTTTTGGGTGGGCGGTGCCTCCGAGCACGCCGAAGGCAGTTGCTGGGATGCTCCCTTCGAGGGCCGCGTGGCGCTCGTCATGGGCTCCGAGGGCGACGGCATCTCGCGCCTGGTGCTTGAGAAATGCGACTTTTTGACCAAGCTTCCCCAGCGCGGCATGACCGAGAGCCTCAATGTTGCCCAGGCGACCACGGCGCTGTGCTTTGAGTGGCTGCGCCGTAACGCCGGCGAGCTCATGGGGGAGGAGTAGCGCATGTCCAAAAAGAACCGTGCCAAGTCCAAGGCCAAGCGCTTTGGCGAGGGCTCGGCCAAGCCGATTGTTTCGGCCGCGACCTATGGCGTGGGCGGCAATGCGTTTGCGCAGGCCATCGCCGACCCGGTCTCGACGGTGCACTCCAACAAGCCCGAGCTGCTGGTGGTCGACGGTTACAACGTGATCCACTGCACGCCGCGCTACGAAAAGCTCGTGTACGACCATTCTGACGATCCGTATTCCAGCGACGTTCACGATATGGCGCGCACGGCGCTCATTAATGACGTAGCTGCGTTTGCCCAGGGCCGCTACGAGGCTGTGATCGTATTTGACGGCGCGGGCAATATCTCCAGCGAGCGCCCCAACCTGCCGGCCCGCGGTGTGCGCATCGAGTTTTCGCCGACGGGCGTCTCTGCCGATACCGTGGTGCAGAAGCTCTGCATCGAGGCACGCGAGGAAGGCCGCGCGTGCTCCGTGGTATCGAGTGACGGCACGATCCAGGCTGTCGTCATGGGCAAGGGCGTCACGCGCATCTCGAGCCGTATGCTGGTGGACGAGATCAAACAGATCGATAACGACGTTCACGAGGCAGAGGAAGCTCCGCAGATCAAGATGACCCTGGGCAGCCGCTTGAGCCCCGAGGCCTTGGCCAAGCTCAAGGCGTTGCGCGGACGGTAGGGGAGCTGGCGGGGCAATGCTGCCTTGCTAACTCCATTCAGCGATGTCGATCATTCTTTCGAGGCGCCACATTAGCGCCTCTTTTAGATAAGGCAGTCTCGCTGCTAGGGCATCGTTTTTAGACAGAATCTCGATTGCCTCGTCGACAAAGCCTTCGAGTTTGTCTCCGTCAAACCAGTTCATATCCTCAACAAGCAACAATTGTTTCGCGGGACTTGAATGGAACTGCGCGCTGGCAAAACTGTGCTCTCCTGCCCTAAGCTCCTCTAGAGATATGTTGCACCAGAGCGATGAGCCCGAATCGAAGATGGGGGCTGGTCTGCAGGTTAGCGTGTTGACGTTTCGCACAAGGCCAAAGTTACGCCAATGGCGGTCATAGTTGGCGATGATGTCGTCACATACGATCATGCGGTCAAGGGCATCCTTGACGCCTGTCACCCCGAGTTCCTCGCAGTTTGCTACGTATCGCTCGTAGTCGGTTAGCCGTTCATCTGCGTTTGCGTGCTGGTTTACATAGAACGCAGGGACATACTCTTCTTCATCAGTTAAGAAGACATCGCATATGCTCAGGGCAGAAGTGCCCGTGCCCTCGAGCGAGTAAGGTACATAATCGCAGGCGTTTAGGATGCGACGGTGGAGCGCGGTCGCCACCAGCTCGTTATAAGGTTCCTGGTTCAGGTGCGCTCCTGCCTTATGCAGAATTCGACGCTCGCCCTCGCACGTCCAGTACTTTTGAAGATTGCCGTCCGAGGTGTTATCGGGCTTTGCGGCAGCCGCTTTTCCCTCTGGGGCAAAGGGCGCAATGGACAGTGAGACGTCATCAAAGGCGTTATTGAAGAAGTTAATATCTTCCCACGCGAGACCAGAACCTTGGGGCCTAATCCAATACTGGTCGGATAGGGAGAGGCCGAGATTTCGCTGGACGAGTTCATCGGGAACATCGACTGCGGCTTCTGCAAGCAGGGAGGCTAGCCCAATGCGTGCGAGCGGGATACCGCGGCCGCGCCACCAGATGCGGAAGGAGTCGAGCGATATGGGGCTATTAGGGCCAAATACCCCAATAGGGGCGTGGGCGTAATTGATGTCGGCGCCGATGTGGGTAAAGTCTTTTCGCGATGTGCTGTAGACCAGCTGAGCGACTTCGTGCGTGCGGTTCATGAGGGTGAATGTGATCTCGCTCTTACCGTGGCCGCGGCGGGGACGTCCCCCCGTTTTGGTCACGGAACGGAGTCGCGTGTCGACGCTGTCTTTGTCGATGAGCCATACGCCAGAAGCCTTGCGGGCCTCAAGTGCTCCGTTTTTTATGAGCTCCTGCACCCTGCGCGGAGTGATGCCGAGCAGCTCGGCGGCTTCTTTGGTAGTAAGCATCGCGAAACCCTTCGCCAGAACGAATAGTTTTATATATAGCAATTGTAATTAAAACTATTCGTTCTGGCGAATGGTTTCAAGATTGAGGGCGCACTGACAGAAATGAACGGGCCTGGTACGCGTTGTTGCTGGATTTTGCATATTTGTATAACGCCGTGCGGCCTGTTGCGCCCCGTCCGCAATTCCTTTATTCTTAACTGGCTTCGCGTGAAAGCGCCAAGTGTGCCAGTGTGGCGCAACGGTAGCGCAACTGATTTGTAATCAGTGGGTTGCAGGTTCGATTCCTGTCACTGGCTCCATGAGAGTTTCGGGCTCTGTTCCTTGTGGGACAGGGCCCGTTTCTATTTATGTCGACATGTAAGTGGGTTTGACTCCCACCAAGCTTCAGGTTTGTCTCGATCTGTAACACGGGTGGGCTGAAAACCCTCCTTATAGTTACAGATTGAGACAATGCCAAGGGTTGGCCGATAATAACTCGATCTGTAACACGAAGAGGCTGAAAACCGTTCTTACTGTTACAGAATGAGACGTAAGCTGGTGTCTCTGCGTAATATCTCGATCTGTAACAGATGGGGGAGGAATAACCCTCTTACTGTTACAGATCGAGACAAAGGCCGGACCGGCCCCAGTCATCCTGGTCGAGTGAGGATTTCCGGACATACGAGGGTGGATAATCTCCCACTTTGGACTCGAAGCCACGCCAAAAGTGGGAGATTATCCACGCTCGATTCTGTCTGGGAAGCCCGGTCTCGACTTATATATAGGTGCAAATGAGTCGTTATCGAAGTAATATTCTGCAGGCTTACTCCACTACACAAAAGTGTTACCTCGGGAAACGTCACCTCAGTATCCAAAACCACCGTCCTTCATATCCAAACTCAACAAAACCGCAGGTCACGGCTATATAGATACGCCCGGGGCCGTGTATCTAGAGGTTTTCGTTGACAGCCCCCAAGGTTGCATCGTATTATCTTTTTCGTTCGCGGGGGCGGCGGTCCAAAAGACCAAAGGACCTGCGGATACTTGAACGATTGGGAGTTTGCCCGAGTGGTTAATGGGGACGGGCTGTAAACCCGTTGGCTCTGCCTACATAGGTTCGAATCCTATAGCTCCCACCCGTCAAGTGCCTGTATAGCTCAGTCGGTAGAGCACTTCGTTGGTAACGAAGAGGTCACCAGTTCAAGTCTGGTTGCAGGCTCCATCCGGCGGTGTAGCTCAGTTGGTTAGAGCACACGGTTCATACCCGTGGCGTCACTGGTTCGAATCCAGTCACCGCTACCATAGGTAACACGGTGGCTTCTCAATAGTATGTTGAGAGGCCACTATGGTATAAAGGCAAAGTCCCGTCCGGGGACGACCTGTTTAGAGGAGGGCTTTATGGCCAAAGAGAAGTTTGAGCGCACTAAGCCGCATGTTAACATCGGCACCATTGGTCACGTCGACCACGGCAAGACCACGCTGACCGCTGCCATCACCAAGGTTCTCTCCGAGACCGAGGGCTGCAAGGCTGACTTCACTGCGTTCGAGAACATCGACAAGGCTCCCGAGGAGCGCGAGCGCGGCATTACGATCTCCGTCTCCCACGTCGAGTACGAGACTGCTGCCCGTCACTACGCTCACGTTGACTGCCCGGGCCACGCTGACTACGTCAAGAACATGATCTCCGGTGCTGCTCAGATGGACGGCGCTATCCTGGTCATCGCCGCTACCGACGGCCCCATGGCTCAGACCCGCGAGCACATCCTGCTCGCCCGTCAGGTCGGCGTTCCCTACATCGTCGTCTTCCTGAACAAGTGCGACATGGTCGACGATGACGAGCTCATCGACCTCGTCGAGATGGAGACCCGTGAGCTCCTCTCCGAGTACGATTTCCCCGGCGACGACATCCCCGTCATCCGTGGTTCCGCTCTGGGCGCTCTCGAGGGCGACGCCAAGTGGATGGACGCCATTCGCGAGCTCATGAACGCTGTCGACGAGTACATCCCGACGCCTGCTCGTAACAACGACCTCCCGTTCCTGATGGCCGTTGAGGACGTTATGACCATCTCCGGCCGTGGTACCGTTGCTACCGGCCGTGTTGAGCGCGGTGAGCTCAAGCTCAACGAGCCTGTCGAGATCGTCGGCATCAAGGATACCCAGAACACCGTTGTTACCGGTATCGAGATGTTCCGTAAGTCCATGGACTTCTGCGAGGCTGGCGACAACGTCGGTCTGCTGCTCCGCGGCATCAAGCGTGAGGACATCGAGCGCGGCCAGGTTCTCTGCAAGCCCGGTTCGGTTACCCCCCACACCAAGTTCACCGGCGAGATCTACGTTCTGACCAAGGAGGAGGGCGGCCGTCACACCCCGTTCTTCGATGGTTATCGTCCTCAGTTCTACTTCCGTACCACCGACGTTACCGGTACGGTCAAGCTCCCCGAGGGCACCGAGATGGCTATGCCTGGTGACCACATCACCATCGAGGGCGACCTCATCCACCCGATCGCCATGGAGGAGGGCCTGCGCTTCGCTATCCGCGAGGGTGGCCACACCGTCGGTTCGGGCATCGTCTCCACGATCATTGAGTAAATTAGCTCTTTGATATAGCTGACTTAGAGAACCCGGCACTTATATGGGTGCCGGGTTCTTTTCTGCAATGGATATTGAGCCGTTGCTGGTGTCGAGAGGATCGACAATGGTCCTGGGCGCACCGTCGATTAGCTCTCGTTGGCTTCATTGATGTGTTCCAAATATGAATGGATTCACCGAGAACCAATTGATTCGAGGTTTTCATTGACAGCACTTACATAGAGCTGATAAAGTACCAACACGTGCCCGTACGGGGCGGAAATGAAAGGTTCAGGATACATGCGTACTCTAGTTACTCTTGCGTGCACTGAGTGCAAGCGCCGCAACTATACGACCACCAAGAACAAGTCGACCATGCCTGATCGTATGGAGATTAAGAAGTATTGCCCCTGGTGCCGTCACCACACGCTGCACAAAGAGACTCGCTAGTCTCTAGTCACATACGCCAGTAGTTCAATTGGTAGAGCATCGGTCTCCAAAACCGAGTGTTGAGGGTTCGAGTCCTTCCTGGCGTGCCAGTCATTATTCCGTAAGCTCCCAATTGGGGGCTTACGGTTTACTCATGTATAAGCGCATTGCGCGGAGGTAACCCAAATGGCCAACAAGAAGAACAAGAAGAAGGCTCAGCAGCAGGCGCCTGCCAACAACGCTGCCGCCAACTCCAAGGTTGAGGCCAAGAAGGCCGTTGCCAAGAAGAACGAGAAGGCTGCGAAGTCCAAGAAGAACGAGAAGCCTGGTTTCTTCGCCCGCACCAAGAAGTATTTCGCTTCGGTCAAGTCCGAGATGAAGCGTGTCACGTGGCCCGATAAGAAGGAGCTCGTGAACTACTCGGTCGTCGTTTGCGCTTCTCTGATTGTTGTCGGCGTCGTCATCGCTCTGCTCGATGCTGGCTTTGGCGAGGCTCTTGCTCTGTTCTCTGGATTGAGGGGCTAAACCATGTCTAAGCGTTGGTACGTCGTTCACACTTACTCTGGATACGAGAACCGCGTTAAGTCCGATCTCGAGCATCGCATCGAGACTATGGGCATGCAGGACCGTATCTTTGATATCGAGATTCCTATGGAGCGCGTCACCGAGATTAAAGAGGGTGGCAAGCGCGAGACCAAGGATTCCAAGATCTTCCCGGGTTATGTTCTGGTCCGCATGGAGATGGATGACGATGCTTGGACGTGCGTTCGTAACACGCCCGGCGTCACCGGTTTCCTAGGCGGCAACGGCAAGCCCGCTCCGCTTTCCCGCGACGAGTACAACAAGATGACTCGTCGTCCCGGTAAGGGCGATTCGCCCAAGCGCACCTCGGTTGATATTCAGGTCGGCACGTCCGTCCGCGTCACCGATGGCCCGCTTACCGACTTTGATGGCAAGGTCTCCGAGGTTAACACCGAGGCTGGCAAGCTCAAGGTCACGCTGATGATCTTTGGCCGCGAGACGCCGGTCGAGCTCGACTTTAACCAGGTCGCTGTCATCGCTTAAGTTTTCGTCCGTTCGCGCGAGCGTGCTTCTTCTGTGACTGCTCATCTCAGGAGTGCTTCTAACACGTGCGTGCTTACGATATAGCAAGTACTTCACACTCGTGATTCGAAAGGAATGACCATGGCTGAGAAGAAGGTTGCCAACGTCATTAAGCTCCAGATTCCTGCTGGTGCAGCTAACCCCGCTCCTCCCGTCGGCCCCGCCCTGGGCGCTGCTGGCGTGAACATCATGCAGTTCTGCCAGGCCTTTAACGCCGAGACGCAGGACAAGAAGGGCGACATCATCCCCGTTGAGATCTCTGTCTACGAGGATAAGTCTTTCTCCTTCATCACCAAGACCCCGCCGGCGGCTCACCTCATCAAGAAGGAGCTGAACCTCAAGTCTGGTTCCGCTAAGCCCCAGGCCGACAAGGTTGGTCAGCTCTCCCAGGAGCAGCTCACCAAGATCGCCGAGATCAAGATGCCGGACCTCAATGCCAACGACATTGACGCGGCCAAGAAGATCATCGCCGGTACCGCCCGTTCCATGGGCGTCACCATCGCTGAGTAGCGATTTCTTATGGTAACGACGGGTGCTCCGACCGGGGCGCCCGTTAAATGTGTGCAATAGGGCACACGATACGATGTGGGAGGGCTCACGCCCGTTTAACCACAGGAGGTAATGCACATGGCTAAGCATGGTAAGAGCTATAACGCCGCTGCCGAGAAGATCGACCGCGCCACGCTCTACACCCCCCTTCAGGCTGCCAAGCTCATTAAGGAGCTCGACACCGCCAAGTTCGACGAGACCGTCGAGGCCCACTTCCGTCTGGGCATCGATACTCGTAAGGCTGACCAGAACATCCGTGGTTCCATCTCCCTGCCCCACGGCACCGGCAAGACCGTTCGTGTTGCCGTCTTCGCCGAGGGCGAGAAGGCCCGCGAGGCTGAGGCTGCCGGCGCCGACATCATCGGTTCCGACGAGCTCGTCGCCCAGATTCAGAAGGGCGAGATCAACTTCGACGCCGCTATCGCTACGCCGAACATGATGGCCAAGGTTGGCCGCATCGGTAAGATCCTTGGTCCCCGTGGCCTCATGCCGAACCCCAAGCTCGGCACCGTGACCATGGACGTCGCCAAGATGGTCTCCGAGCTCAAGGCTGGCCGCGTTGAGTACCGCGCCGACCGCTACGGCATCTGCCACGTGCCCCTGGGCAAGAAGTCCTTCTCTGAGCAGCAGCTCGTCGAGAACTACGCTGCCCTGTACACCGAGATCCTGCGCGTCAAGCCCTCTTCTGCTAAGGGCAAGTACGTCAAGTCCATCTCCGTGTCTTCCACCATGGGCCCTGGCGTCAAGGTCGATCCCGCTATCCAGCGCGACTTCCTGGCTGAGTAACTAACAGTTACTGCCTGAGCAAAGCAAGCATTGCTAAAGAGACCCGGTTCTGCCTCGTGCAGGACCGGGTCTCTTGCTTTTGAGTCAACGAAACCACCACGAAGGGGACAGGCACCCTTGTGGTGGTTTTACTTGTGTTGTACTTTAGCGCGATGTAGTACTACCCGAGGCCGAAGGGAGCCCAACATGTTTAAGAACACGCAACAGCTCCTAGGCCTAGCGCTACTAGATTGGATAGCGCGCTAGGGTTGTAATCTCGCTATAACGATTTGTTGTACCCGGGTGCGCTATCGTCTGCCGCTTTCAGGCGTGATGAGCGACACGGGTATTTTTCTATCTCTAGGCCTTCTCTCTCTCCTGAAAGCCATCTGTCATAAAACGGTCAATCAGGAGGAACATATAAGCCGCAAAATCACAATCTTTGACGCCACCCTGTGCGACGGTGAGCAGTCGCCGGGCGCCAGCATGAATACCGAGGAAAAGCTCTTCATCGCCCGCCAGCTGGTGCGCATGAACGTGGACGTTATCGAGGCGGGCTTTCCCATCTCGAGTCCTGGTGACTTTCGCTCCGTACAGGAGATTGGCAAGATTGCGGGCGACCGATGCACGGTATGCGGCCTGACGCGCGCTGTCGACAGGGATATCGAAGTGGCTGCAGAGGCGCTCAAAACGGCCCAGAGGCCCCGTATCCATACAGGGCTGGGTGTGAGCACCAGTCACCTGCGCGACAAGCTCCATATGACTGAGGAAAGGGCAATTGAGTGAGCGATCCATGCCGTCAAACATGCTTGCAAGTTCGTTGACGATGTTGAGTTTTATGCCGAGGATGCCGGCCGCTCCGATCAGGAGTTTCTGGTGCGCATTATCGAGGCGGCCGTAAAGGCCGGTGCCACGGTCGTGAACATCCCCGATACGATGGGCTACAACATGCCGTGGGACTTTGGCGCCCGCATCCGTGACCTGCGCGGGCGCTGCGGGTGCGGCCGGTCAGCGTGCGGTCGACGTGATGGAGTATCGCGAGTACGAGATTGAGCGCATTGCGCGCCAGGCATTTGAGGCGGCGCGCAAACGTCGCGGCAAGGTGACGAGCGTTGATAAGCGCAACGTGCTGGAGACGAGCCGCATGTGGCGCGAGATCGTGCATCGCGTGCAAGACGAGGAGTACTCCGACGTGGAGCTTGAGGACCTGCTCGTCGACAACGCCGCCATGCAGCTCATCAGTCGACCGGCAGACTTTGACGTCGTGGTGACGGAGAACATGTTCGGCGACATCCTGTCCGATGAGGCGGCTCAGATTACCGGATCGCTCGGTATGCTTGCCTCTGCCTCGCTGGATGATGGCGTATCGCTGTTTGGGCCGAGCGCTGGCAGCGCTCCTGACATCGCGGGGCTCGGCGTGGCCAATCCGCTGGCTCAAATCTTGTCGGTGGCGATGCTGCTGACCTACGCGCTCGACATGGGCGAGCAAGCCGCGTGGATCGAGAGCGCCGTGGCGCGCGTGCTCGACGAGGGCTGGCGCACCCGTGACATCGCCGATGTCAACACCCCGGCAGATAAGATCCTCGGCACCACGACGATGGGCGACAAGGTCGTCGCCGCGCTGTAGGCGATGCCGATTCAAGCTGTCAAATATCTCAATCTGTAACATCTAAGGGGCAAAATCGTTCCTACCTGTTACAGATTGAGATTTTCGGCCGAGCATCCGTGGTCTGTCTCGATCTGTAACAGCTAACCGATTATTTGGGCCCTACCTGTTACAGATTGAGACAAACCGTTGGGACAGGTCGGACGAGTCAGCAAAACCACCACAAAGGTGCCGGTCCCCTTCGTGGTGGTTTTTAGCGCAACGAGGTGTTCCCAGCCGACCATACGGGCGGCCTTGCGCTCACGCTGCTCGATGACAGCGCATCTTTAGACGCGAAGTGCGGAACCGGGTGCATATACGAGCCGCGTAGCGTTACGAATTCATGGGAATGACCGTATCGCCAATTTGTACGCTTGCAATCTTGTCTGTGTCACAAACTTGCGAGAACGGCCAGGTCTTGTGGACATCAGTGGTGCCGTTATCCAGTTTATTTGCGAAATAGCCGCTGTGGCTGGTTGCGTCCTCAACATGACCGTCTTTGAACGTCACGATGAGGGGTATGTTGCCAACGGCATCCATAGACTCCTCCATGTTTTGAGACATCTTGCCGCTGTTGTTGTCGTGTTCGATGGAACGATCTATGTTGTAGCGGACTGAAACGCCAACGCAGGATACGGTGGCCTCTTGAATCGTCGCCTTGGTGCCGTTAAAGTTGACCGATTTGGGCGCGGGAATCGTAACGGATGTATCTTCGTAATTCAGCTGGAACTTAAGATCCCATGGGCCCGTAAGTATTTTCTTATACTCGGGAAGCTCTTTGCCAGCACGTGGCACAACGAGAGAGTTGATATGCGTGCGGACGGTCCTGCCCATAAGGCCGGGTGATTCAACGCTGAACTGTGCAAAGTATTGAATGCTGGAGTCATTGGGGTTCTTGTCAATGAGCCATGATTGGCCTTGGCCGCCATGCTCGCCATCAACGTATACGTTTCCATCGACACTTCCGGCGATAGTTCCGTTCTCGCCCGGCTCGGAAAGCTTTTTCAGGGCAGCGGGATCGTCGAACGTAAGCGTATAGGCGATGGTAACCATATCCTTGTCGCCCATGATGGCGTCGGCGGTCACGGTGACTCCGTTGTTGGAGCAGCTAGCACCGACGGGCCGGCCAATACGGTCGATGATCTCGGTTTGAGAAGCAGGTCCGTCAAAGATGTCGGAAAGCATGTCAGAAGGAAGCGGCAGGACGCCTGTTGCCATAGCCGTGCCAGCGCCTCCAATGACGATAGCGAGGACTGCCGTTACAGCGGCAATGCGAGCGACTGTTCTTACGGGATGGCGGGCGATGCGCGGCTTGCGTCGCGTGCCATTAAAGTTGCTTTGAGCGGTCGCCGCATCGCTCGAGGCGACGGACTGAGCAATCGAGTTTGCCATGTGCTGCTTCGCATTATCGGTAAACGAAATGTGCTCCAGGGCGTGGCGATAGTCATTCGAATTCGTAGTCATTGTGGTCTCCTTTCAAGGAAAGCCGAAGTGACGCACGTCCGCGGCTAAGGTGCTGGGCGGTTGCAGCTGGCGTCGCGTGAACGGCGTCTGCGATTTCCCTGATGCTCATGCCTGCGTAGTAGTGCAAAAAGATGGCGATGCGCTGTGCTTGAGGCAGGGCCGTGACAGCGGAAAGAATGGCGCAGTCGCGTTGCGCGAATTCTTGCTCGGTATGTGTTACGGGTGCGCAGAAATCGGGGAGCGAATCGAGGTCGACAACCGGGTGATTCGCGTGCGTACGGCCGATATCGCGACATGCGTTCAGTGCGACTCGGATCACCCAAGCACGTTCGTGTTCGAGCGAGTCGAACGGTTGAGTGCGTTGGAGAATCTTGATCAGCGTGTCCTGGCAGATGTCTTGAGCGTCGTCAGCGGATCCAAGGGCCGAATAGCACAATCGAAGGATGAGGTCGGAATACGTGTCGACCAAGCGCTTTGCTTCCCGCTCGATCTGATCGGCATCGCATCGGAGCGTGCTATTGCGGTTACGGCGTGCAGGCATAGTGTCACCTCCAATTGGTCGTGGTGGATATAGGGAAGGCGTCTCGCGAGGTCCCTCTACATACAACACGGTCGAGACTGCATAAGTTGACAAAAAAAGACGGCACGTGAGCGCCGTCCTTACAAAACAATGAGTGTTCTCGTTAATTACACAAGCACCGTGATGGACAGGTCGGACGAGTCAGCAAAACCACCATAAAGGTGCCTATCCCCTTCGTGGTGGTTGTTGGCAGTTACCAGGGGGTTCTGGCGGTTGAAGACTCGATTGCTTCGTGGCGTTTGAGCTCGCGGCGCATGGTTTGCGAGTTGAGCCAAGCGGCCTTCCAACCGCGCGTGGGGTAGCGCGCCTCGTCAATTTCGATCTTGGTATAGCCGCAGGCGTTGACAATCTTCGTTCCGCATGGGTGTTGGCGCTCGCGTTGAAAGTTGGGGCCGTAGCTTTGGTGCACATGCCCGTGAATCATATAGTCGGGACCCCAAGACTCAAGAGCTGCATTAAAGCACTCGAATCCTCGATGCGGCAGGTCGTCCAGGTCGCCCATGCCTGCGACGGGTGCATGGGTAAGTAGAATATCGCATCCGTCTACCAGTGCGATTTTTCGCGATAGCTTGCGCATGCGTTTTGCCATCTCGCGCTCGGTATACATGTTCGCGCCGTCGCGGTAGCGCATGGAACCGCCCAGACCCGCAATGCGAATACCTCGGTACACATATACGCTGTCCTCAACACAAATGCACCCGCCCGGTGCATGGCGCGCGTAGCGGTCGTCGTGGTTGCCACGAACGTACACAAGCGGTTTGTTGATGACAGTGACCAAAAACTCAAGATAGTCCGGATCCAGGTCGCCTGCGGATAGAATCAGGTCAACGTCCTCAAAGCGCTCCTTGCGAAAACATTCCCACAGGCAGCGCTCCTCTACATCGGCAATGGCTAGGATATTCATAGGGCACGGACCTCCGGCTCGTTATCGAGCTGCGGAATCGAGCCTATAACGTTGTCAGCCAGCCAGTTCATCTCGACAATCTGCGTACTCGGCAGGGGAGGGAAGCCCTCAATCTGAACCACGCCGTCCTGGCTGTGGAGCTCGCCGCCAAATGGGTTGATGGAGCCCTCGACAATGCCGTTGCGAAGCAGCTGCACAAGTTTACGCGTCTGATAGGGTAGGCCCGGAGCGTAGCGAATATCGATGACGCCGGAGCTCATACCGTACCAGTAGTTGACGGCGCGCACCTGCTGGTCATCGGCGGTCTCGTCCCATGTGCCGTGCAGTAGGCTGCGTACGATGAGTTCGTAGTAACGGCCCCAGTTCCATACCGGCATAGCAATACCGGTAACTTCCTTGCCGTTTACCAGACGGTGAAGCCCGTAGGCGGTGGGGTCCTCGAGAGACTTGGACATATCGGCGCCGGTCATGACGCTCACGCCCTCGCGACACATGGCTTCGGCAAGACCGCCGGCGGGAACATCTCCCCAAGTGAGGATAATCTGCGCACGAGGGTCGAGCAGCGAGGCACCGATAGCGAAGGCGTTGATTTCGCTCAGCGCGCCCGAGGCGAAGACCGACGCATGGTAGCCAATACGGTGGTTGTCGGCCATGCTGGCGGCAAGGGCGCCCAGTAGGAACTTGGCCTCGTACATCTTTCCAAAGTACGAGCGGACGCTTTGGTGGGGAAGGCCGATTGAGCAGTTAAGGAACCGCACCTGGGGATACTCGACTGACGCCCTGAGCGTGTATTCCATGAGCCGGTGTGAGGTCGAGAAGATGACGTTCGCCCCGTGCTTTACGGCTGTCTCGACGGCGGCGTAGAACACGTCCGAATCGTGGCAGTCCTCGAACGCCTCGGTGCGCACGATGCCGCCAAAGTGCTCATCAAGATACCGGCGGCCCTGGTCGTGTAGGCTGTCCCAGCTCGACGTGGCACAGGGAAACTCGTGGATAAAGGCGATTCGCATGGGATTGGCAGTGGAGTAGACGGTCTTGCTCATAAAGAAGTTGAGCACGCCCGAGGTAGCTTTTGTCGGTGCGCCCTCTTTCTCGTTGGGCTGCGGCGCTTCGACAAGATCGACTTTGTCCTCGTCGCTTTTGCCGGCAATGACAAGCTCGCGCCAAATCTTGCACAGACGGTTGACGACGATATCCGTCGGCGTATCCAGCAGACGGTCCTGGTTGTAGACGTTGAGGTAGACGAGCATGGCATCGGCAGGCGTAATGTCCAAGTGGTCGCCGCCCGCGCGAAGATAGGCGCGCTTAAAGAGCAGGAAGGTGTGACGTAGGTAGTCGACCTTCTTTTGAGGCCATTTTTCGACAAGATCTTGGCCGAGCATTTTGGCAAGCATCTCGTAGCTGCCCTCGCGCGAAAACTCAATCTCGTACAGGGGGCATACGTACCAAAAGGCGCAAAACTCACCGTACAGGCGGCTCTCGACGGAATCCCACTTACCGGGGTACAGACGCGTCACCTTGGCCGAAACCGTCGGAGCGTCAAGGAATTTGAGGACGCTGACACGCTTGTTGCCCTCTTGGACGTAAAAGCGGTGCATGAACTCGGTGACGATGATGGGGTCGCGGTAGCCCTCGGAGATTTGGATATCGTAGAGGTTGGACCATTTGCGGGCGAATTCGGTATTCCAGGGGAGCAGCGGCATAAAGTTACACGAAAAGGCGGACTGGCGACCTTTGGTAACCGTGCCGACGACCATTTCGAGCGGAATGTCCCGCAGGCCGATGTTCTCGCGCTGCCCGCAGGGAAGCTGGGCGACCAAGCTGTCGAGGTCCGTAAGATATGGATGCTCGCTTTGGCTGATGGCGCGACGGCGTCCCTGCTCGCCGCGCTTGCGTGCTTGACGATAGGCCTCTTCCATGGTGTCTACTCCCTTAGTCGTTTAAACAACGATATGAACCATGGTACCACGATGCGAAACCACCACAAAGGTGCCTGTCCCCTTTGCGGTGGTTTTAGGCGATGATGGGGGCGATGGCGCGGATGCAGGCGTCGGCTGCCGTAAAGGTGGTGCTGTCGTCACTGACGATAAAGATGATCTTACCCTTAATGCCAAAGTCGCCGATCTCGCTAAAGAGCACGTAGGGTTCCTTGTCAAAGCCCGAGATGGGTGAAACGGCGACCTTGGTGGCACAGGCGAGCTCGTCTGCCAGCGCATCGAGCGAGTCCCACTTTGACGTGTCCTTCACCGCGACGGGAACGACAACGCGTCCAAAGGGCATGAGGTGCACGAGTGTGTTCTTGGAGATGTTGGAGTTGGGGACGATGATGGTCTGTCCGCAGGCGTCCTCGATGGTCGTGTGGCGCCAAGTGATGTCCTGGACCACGCCCGACACGCCGCCGACCTCGATATTGTCGCCGGGCTTGATGATGCCCATAAAGGTCACTTGCATGCCGCCGATAAGGTTTGATAGCGTGTCCTGAAAGCCGAGCGAGATGGCGATGCCGCCGACGCCAAGAGCGGCGACGAGCGCGTTTGCGTTAATGCCAAAGCAGTTGTCGAGGATAAAGCTGCCGCCGATCATCCAAATGACGGCACGCGCGATGTTGATGAAGATGCTCGATGCGGGAAGCGGGTTGTCGTCTCGGTTGAGTAGGTGGCGCAGGGTCTTGGATGCCACCTTGGCGGCGATGGCGGTGACTATTACCAAGATGACGGCCCAGATGATGTTGTGGACCCAGCGCTGCTCAAAGAAATGAAGAATCGGTTCAAACAATTCCATGTAGGGAAAACCTCCTAATGATCATTCAACCATGATACCCACCAAAAAGCCCGTCCGATCACATCGGACGGGCCGATAACTTGAGATGGGGTGGCCGCGGTGGCGTAAGCTGGGCCGCCGGCGAGCACGCCGGCAAGGAGTGCGGCGGTCAAGCAAGACGGGGAAGGAGTCTTCTCATGGCAGTTTCCTTAGTTCTTAACCAGTGGTTCCTGCTGACGCTGGATTATCGACATGATATGCGAAAACCGTCGCAAAGGTATCTGTTCCTTTGCGGCGGTTTTGACGTTTGTGCAGATAAAACCTGCCAAAATAAACCTGTCCCTTTTTGGTAGGTTTAGCTCAGCAGCATGCGGTCGTTGGCGAGCTCGCCGCCCGAGACCTCCTCGAACTTCTGCAGCAGGTCGGCTACGGTGAGCGACTTCTTCTCGTCGCCGGCCACGTCGTAGATCACATGGCCCTCGTGCATCATGATCAGACGGTTGCCCAGACGGATAGCGTCATTCATGTTGTGCGTAACCATGAGCGTGGTCAGATGGTTTTCGTCGACAATCTCCTCGGTCAGGTTGAGCACCTTAGAGGCCGTCTTGGGGTCGAGGGCCGCCGTGTGCTCGTCGAGCAGCAGCAGGCGCGGCTTGGTGAGCGTGGCCATCAGCAGGGTGAGTGCCTGGCGCTGGCCGCCCGAGAGCAGGCCGACCTTGGCGTTGAGGCGCGTGTCCAGACCGAGGTCCAGGCGCTTGAGCAGCTCAACGTACTCGTCCTTCTCGGCCTTGGTGACGCCCCACGAAAGACCGCGACGCTGGCCGCGGCGCTTGGCGAGGGCCAGGTTCTCGGCGATCTGCATGTCAGCAGCGGTACCGCGCATGGGGTCCTGAAACACGCGGCCCAGGTATTTGGCGCGCTGCGACTCGCTCAGACGCGAGATGTCGGTGCCGTCGAGCTCGATAACGCCCGAATCGAGCGGATACACGCCGGCGATCATGTTGAGCAGCGTGGACTTGCCGGCGCCGTTGCCGCCAATCACGGTTACAAAGTCGCCGTCATTCAGGGTGAGGTCGACGCCGGTGAGCGCGCGCTTCTCAGTGACGGTGCCCTTGTTAAAGGTCTTCTTGACGTGCGAGAGCTTAAGCATCTGCCTCATCTCCCTTCGTGTAGGAGCTGCGGAGCTTATAGCGCTCCCAAACCACAGGTACGCACAGGGCCACGGCGACAATCACGGCGGAGAGCAGCTTCATGTCGTTGGCGTCCATGCCCAGCTGCAGCACGATGGCGCGGATAAGGAAGTACACCACGGAGCCAAAGACGGCGGAGGCAAGACGGACGCTAAACTGCGTGAGGCCGCCGGGCAGCAGGCGACCGAGCACCTCGCCGATGACGATGGCGGCAAGACCGATAACGATGGCGCCGGTGCCCATGCCAATGTCGGCATACTTCTGGCTCTGGCAGATGAGCGCACCCGAAAGGCCAATGAGGGCGTTGGAGAGCACGAGGGCGATCATTTTGGTGGTGTTGGTGTTAACGCCCAGGGCGCGGATCATGTACTCGTTGTTGCCGGTGGCACGCAGCGCCGAGCCGATCTCGGTGCCAAAGAACCAGTACAGGATGGCGACGATGGTCACGGCCAGCACAATGCCTAGGATAATGGCAACAGTGGACTGCGGCAGGCCCGTCATGTTGCTGACGGATGAGAAGATAGTGCCCTTGGCAAGGATGGGCGTGTTGGACTTGCCCATGATGCGCAGGTTGATGGACCACAGACTGATCTGCGTAAGGATTCCGGCGAGGATTGCGGGAATCTCAAAGACGGTGGTCAAGATGCCCGTGACGGCGCCCGCGATGGCGCCGGCGCACATGCCGGCCAGCACGGCGAGCAAGGGGTCGACGTTATTGTTGACGATGAGCACGGCGCAGACACAGCCGCCGAGGGCAAAGCTGCCGTCGCAGGTCATATCGGGGATGTCGAGCAGGCGGAACGTGATAAACACGCCAAGCACCATAATGCCCCAGAGGACGCCCTGCGAAACGGCGCCCTGCAATGCAATGAGCATGCTTCATACCTCCTAGGATAGGGTGGACACGTGATTTTCCATAATAGCGGTACCAATGCATAAAAAAGCGGCGGACAGACGTTTTGTTTTACCTGAAACAAGCAGGGCGAACGCCGGCCTTTAGCGTTCGCCCCAATGACTCAGATATTGAATAACGCAGCCGTGGCACGCGTGCGGGCCCTAGACGCGTTATTCGTCCAGAGCGGAAAGGTCGATACCCAGAGCCTCGGCCATCTCGTCGTTCTTGACGACGACCAGGTCCTTGCTCGAGAGGTGCTTGATCGGCATATCCTCGGGCTTGGCCTCGCCCTTCAGGATCTTAACGGCCATCTCGCCCGCGGCGTAGCCCAGGTCCTTATAGTTGATGGAGAGGGTGAACAGGCCGCCGGCCTTGCACATGCCCTCCTCGCCAGTCACGAAGGGGAGCTTGTTCTCCTTGCAGATCTGGCCGACCTGCGAAGCGCCCGCGGCGATGGTGTTGTCAGTGGGGGAGTACAGCGCGTCGACCTTGCCCACGGCAGACTCGACGACGGACTGAATCTCGTTGGAGCTCGAGACGGTGAAGTCAGTGTACTCGAGCCCCAGCTTGTCGAGCTCCTTCTTGGCGGCCTTGATCTGGACGTCGGAGTTGGACTCGGCGGTGCAGTAGAGCAGGCCGACCTTTTTAACGTCGGGCAGGACCTTCTGCATCATCTCGAGCTGCTCGGCGACCGGGGTGAGGTCGGAAGCGCCCGTGACGTTGGTGCCGGGCTTGTCGTTGTCCTGGACCAGGCCGGAGGCGGCGTAGTCGGTGATGGCACAGCCCACGATGGGGATATCGGCCGTGGCGCCGGCGGCAGCCTGCGCGGCGGGCGTGGCGATGGCATAAATCAGGCTGACGTTGTCGCCCACAAACTTGTCGGCAATGGACTTACACGTGGACTGGTCGTTCTGGGCGTTCTTCTGGTCGATCTTGACCTTAAGGCCGCTCTCCTTGATGGCCTTGACAAAGCCGTCGTTGGCGGCATCGAGTGCGGAGTGCTCGGTGAGCTGCAGAACGCCGATGGTGTAGTCGGAACCGGCGGCAGCAGAGCCGGAACCAGAGTTGCCGCCGCATCCGGCGAGCGGGGCGAGCGCGAGCAGGCCAGCGGAGACCAGAAGGCTCCTGCGGCTGATGGTGATGTCCTTCATATCATTACCCCCAGTATAAAAATGGCTGGAAACACTGCACTGGGACAAAGTGCAAGTGGGACTATAGTAGCGCTGATGTCCATTTTTACAACAGCCTGGCGGGTTTTTTAATACAGAATCGGATGGGCGGTACGGGTAGTCGAATGGGCGGCGGAGGGTCTTATGCGGCGGAGGAGGCATCGTCCTCGTCCAGGGCGGCGAAGAGCTTCTTGCCGTCGAGGAGACGTGTGGTGACGTTTCTCATTCGGCCGATCTCTACGGTACGCAACGTGTCATCGGCGCCTCGCGCGTCATAGACCGTTCCCAGCAAATACGAGATGCCGTCTCGTTGCTTGATGGCAAAGGGCCGGAGTGTCATCCGTGCCACTTCGACCTCTCCGCGTGCCGTGACACTCGAAATATCAAAACTCACCGTGGTTCCGTGGTCGATGGCCTGCTCGATGAGCTCGCAGGCATCGATGCGCTTGACGGGCGTGCGTGTGGCCTTGGTGGATTTGTCGCCTGCGCTTGGAGCAGGCTCGGGTGCATCGAGGTAGCCGCGAACGTCGGCACTCGCCATGGCGACCAGGTGCTGCGCCATGCTCTTTCGAATGGCGATGGGCGTGGAGCGGTTGCGCATGACCATGCCGTGGAGCCGGATGATCTCTTCGTCGGTGAGCGGACGGGTCAAGAGTCGATAGCCCACGCCGCGCTTGTACTCAATTTCGTATCCGGCATGGCGAAGTGCGGAGATGGCGGTGTAGATGCTGCGCCGCGCCGCCGAGATGGGCATGCGGGCGGGGTCGTCGGGATGGGCGAGGCGCCGGATCAACTCATCGGAAAGCATGGCCTTGTCCTCGCCGGTGTTTTCGCTTAATAGTTGCAGGATGCGAACGGCGCGATAGGCTGCCATCGAGGCGGCGCCCCTCGTCGTGGTCTCGTAAGTTTCAACAGCGGTTTCGGTCATGGCGCCCACGTCCTTTCCGTTTTGGGTGGCGACGGTATGGAGCCTAGGGCGCGGGGCTTTCCCAGGGGTGCAGGACGCCCTGGGCGGTCGGTAGCCGTCGGCAAGCGGCGGGTCGAGTTTTCAACAGCCCTGCCCAACTGACCAAAAACTTGCCAAAAGATTGACGGATGCTGTTGAAAAAAGCGCCTCTCGGCTTGCCGAGAGGCGCTGGCGTGATGCGCTGGAACGTGTTTGGTGGCGCTGTGGCGATTAGAAGTCGGCGTTGCCCACGGTGCGCGGGTGCGGCAGGACGTCGCGGATGTTGCCCACGCCGGTCAGATACATGACCAAGCGCTCGAAGCCCAGACCGTAGCCGGCGTGCTTGCAGGAACCGTAGCGGCGCAGGTCAAGGTAGTACTTGTACTGCTCGGGATTCATGCCCAGGTCCTTGATGCGGGCCTCGAGCAGATCCAGGCGCTCCTCGCGCTGGGAGCCGCCGATAATCTCGCCGATACCCGGCACCAGGCAGTCGGCGGCGGCGACGGTCTTGCCGTCCTCGTTCATGCGCATGTAGAACGCCTTGATCTCGGCCGGGTAGTCGGTTACGAAGGTCGGGCGCTTAAAGTGCTCCTCGGTCAGGAAACGCTCGTGCTCGGTTTGCAGGTCGATGCCCCAGCTCACGGGATAGTCAAACTTGTGACCGGCGGCGACGGCCTGCTCCAGGATTTCGACGGCCTCGGTATAGGTGACGCGGGCAAAGTCGGAGTTTGCCACGTGGTCCAGGCGCTCGAGCAGACCCTTGTCCACAAACTTGTTGAGCATATTGAGCTCGTCGGGGCAGGTGGCCATAACGTCCTTAAGGACGTACTTGAGCATGGCCTCGGCGTTATCCATGTAGTCGTTAAGGTCGGCAAAGGCCATCTCGGGCTCGATCATCCAAAACTCGGCGGCGTGGCGCGTGGTGTTGGAGTTTTCGGCGCGGAAGGTGGGGCCAAAGGTGTACACGTCGCCAAAGGCCATGGCAAAGTTCTCGGCATTGAGCTGGCCGGACACGGTAAGGCTCGCGTGCTTGCCAAAGAAGTCCTGGCTCCAGTCGACCTCGCCGGACTCGGTGAGGGGCGGATTTTTGGGGTCGAGCGTGGTCACGCGGAACATCTCGCCGGCGCCCTCGCAGTCACTCGTGGTGATGATGGGGGTGTTGACGTAGACAAAGCCCTGCTCCTGGAAGAAGCGGTGGATGGCGGCAGCCGCGACAGAGCGGATGCGGAACACGGCGCGGAACAGGTTGGTGCGCGGGCGCAGGTGCTGCTGGGTGCGCAGGAACTCGACGGTTGCGCGCTTCTTCTGCAGCGGGTAATCCGGGGCGCTGACGCCCTCGACCTCAATGGAGGTGGCAGAAAGCTCGAAAGGCTGGGGCGCATCGGGGGTCAGCTTGACGGTGCCGGTGCAAATGAGTGCGGCCGAGACGTTTTGATGGGCGATCTCGTCGTAGTTGTCGAGTGCCTCGCGGTTCATGACGACCTGCAGGTCGCGGAAGCAGCTGCCGTCGTTGAGCGTGACAAAGCCAAAGTTCTTCATGTCGCGGATGGACTTGACCCAGCCGGCGACGGTGACGGTCTGGCCGCCAAGCGACTCGGCATCGGCATAGAGCTGCGCGATTTTGGTGCGGTTCACGTATCCTCCCATAACGGTTGAATGATAGTTATCCATACAGTTCGATATTCTAGCAGCTCGGCTCATTTGGGCTATACGGATAAGGCATTGGCGGGATGGTTTTTCAAACGAAAAGCGCCTGCGGCCAAATGGTCGCGGGCGCTTGACGAGGTGCCTTTTGGCTGTGTGGCGCGGGGCCTGGCTACTTGGTCTTGGCTACCAGCAGCGGGTCGCCCAGCTTGACGAGCGGGTTGCCGCCGATAAGCGTGCCGGACTCGCCGACATGGTCGATGCTCTTAAGACGATCGAGCTCGGAGACGATGACGGTCACGATGTCCTCGTGACCGGCGGCCTTGATGGCCTCGCGGTCGAAACTGATGAGCGGCTGGCCTGCCTTGACCGTGTCACCCATCTCGACAAAGCGGGCAAAACCTTTGCCGTTCATTTCCACGGTGCCCAGGCCAACATGGATGAACACGCGAAGACCGTCCTCGGTGATCATGCCGATGGAGTGGTTGGTGACGGTGGTGGCGCCGATGCGGCCGTTGGCGGGCGCATAGATGGTGCCGGTAATGGGCTCGATGCCGTAGCCCTGACCGAGCATACCCGAGGCGATGGTCTCATCGGGAACCTCATCGAGGTTGACGAGCACGCCGTTGACGGGGGCGTAGATGACGCCTTCGCGGGTGGCGAAGCTTGCTGCGGGCGGAACGGATGCCTCGCCCGTCGAGGTGAAGGTGGACTTAAGCGAATCGAGCAGACCCATAGTTGCCTCCAACTTAAATAGGCGCATATCGCGCGCTTGGTTTGCCGGAAACGTTTCATATGTGTTTCGCGGCTTGGTCAACGCCCCTATTTTACGCTGCTCAACGATACCTCTGAACTGGGATTATGTGATATATCAGTTGAAGGGAAACTTATTGCTGGAGTGTTTCTTCGCCACGGGCTCAAGTGGGGTACGCTTAGACGCGAAAAACAAGGGCGCATAATCTGCGCGAAGGGAGCACATATGATTGTCGAGAACCATGCGCTGTGGGGCGAGGAGCCGACCGAGGAGTATCCGGCGACGTTTACGTATTTGGGTGCCGAGCCGCTGCCCGATAAGCCGAATGGCCGCCGCCCTGCCGTGATTATCTGCGGCGGAGGTGCGTTTACGCATATCGCTCCGCATGAGCAGGATCCCGTGGCGTTTGCGTTTTTGGACCGCGGCTACCAGGCCTTTGTGCTCAACTATGTGACAAGTGGCACGGGCGACGTGAGCTTTCCTCACCCGCAGGCAGACCTTGCCAAGATGGTCGCCACGGTTCGCGCCAACGCCGACGAGTGGCATGTCGATCCCAAGCGCGTGTGCGTCGTGGGCTTCTCGGCAGGCGGCATGATCTGCGCTTCGCTGGCAACGCAATGGAAGACTGGTCCCTTCGCGGCGCTTGCCGGGTCGCGTCCGGACGACATTCGTCCCGATGCCGTGGTGCTGGGCTATCCGCTGCTCGACTTTGCCTATGTGCGCGACATGCAGACGCGCGACCCGCGCATCGACCTGCGCGTTCCCAAGACGGGTGGCAAGACGGGGCGCGATTTGCTCAACGACTATCTGTCGATGGTGACGGGCGGTGAGGCGACCGACGAGCACCTGGCCGACATCTGCCCCACCACGCATGTTTCGCGTCAGATGCCGCCGACCTTTGTGTGGGGCGTGTCCGACGACAAGACGGCGCCGATCGCGCAGGTCTATCCGTTTGCGCAGCGCATGGCCGAGGAGGGCGTCGCTTGCGAGATGCACGTCTTTGACCAAGGTGGTCACGGGCTTTCGCTCGGCAACGCCAACACCGCGGTCGATAACGAGGACAAGCAGGTGGCGGTCCGTCCTTGGATCCGCCTGGCCTTCCGTTTCCTGGAGCGCCATATGTAAAAGTAGACTACTTGCCCGTTTCAAAAAGTCTGCTTAGAGGAGGAGCCATGCTTGAGGGTACGTATGTGGTTTCGGCCCAGACGCTGGTGGGGAGTAAACGCGGCGAGGTGACGTTTTCACATGGGGTGAACGGCGTGCTCAGGGCAGTACTAAACGTCAGGGGTCTCAATATCGCTCTCTCGAGTGCCCGCGCTGAGTGCGATTTCTTTGAGCTCTCGGGTACTATCTCCCACGTCTTGATGGGCAAGGCGCCCTTTACATGCACGGGGTCGGTTGAGGGTGATCGACTCACTGCTACCGCGCGGTCGGGTTCCATTTCGATCTCGCTGAGCGGTATGCGCAAAGAGCTTTCGGGGCGCACCGCATAAAGTTTGCGCAGGTAAACATCGGTATTTGACTTTATATAATAGTTCAGAGCGCTATCATTTGTCGTTACGAGTTGGTTAGCCCCGGTAAACGGTTAACCGCGTCTAACGAAAGGATGAGCGCGTGAAGCTCGATACACTCGAGATTGGAAAGGACGCCGTTGTCGCATCGGTGACATCCGATGATCAGGCGCTCCGACAGCATATTTTGGACATGGGCCTAACGCCGGGCACCGAAGTCACCATGATGAAATACGCCCCTATGGGAGATCCGCTCGAGATCCGTCTGCGTGGCTACGAGTTGACACTGCGCAAGGACGATGCCGCCCGCATTGAGCTCGTGGGCATTCACGATACCGATATGGGTCCGCGCGCTAACGCTGCAATCGGCACGACGGAGCATCCGGCACTCGGCGAGGGGACGTATTCGCCCCGTGCGGCAAAAACGGCCGTGCCCGAGGACGCACCGCTGCACTTTGCCCTCGCCGGCAACCAAAACTGCGGTAAGACCACGCTGTTCAACCAGCTTACGGGCTCCAACCAGCACGTCGGTAACTTTCCCGGCGTGACGGTCGACCGCAAGGACGGCACTATCCGTAACCACCCCGAGGCGAGCGTTACCGACTTGCCCGGTATTTACTCGTTGTCGCCGTACACGGGCGAAGAAATCGTCAGCCGCCAATTCATCTTGGACGAAGACCCCGACGCCATCATCGACATCATCGACGCCACCAACATCGAACGTAACCTGTACCTGACACTGCAGCTCATGGAGCTCGACCGCCCCATGGTCATCGCGCTCAACATGATGGACGAGGTGACCGCCAATGGTGGTGCCGTAGACGTCAACCTGCTCGAGAGCCTGCTGGGCGTGCCTGTTGTTCCCATTAGCGCTGCCCGCAACGAGGGCATTGGCGAGTTGGTGGATCATGCCTTGCACGTGGCGCGGTTCCGCGAGCGCCCCGGTCGCCTGGACTTCTGCGCGCCCGATGGTCCAGACGGCGGCGCGCTGCATCGCTGCATTCACGGCATCGCCAACCTTATCGAGGACCATGCCGCGACGGCGCATATCCCGGTGCGTTTTGCGGCGACCAAGCTGGTTGAGGGCGACGAGCTGGTGACCGAGGCGCTTCATCTGGACCGTAACGAACTTGACGCCATCGAGCACATCATTACCCAGATGGAGGGTGAGGCCGGTACCGACCGTCTATCTGCACTGGCTGACATGCGCTTCGGCTTTATCGGCGACGTGTGTGGGCGCTGCGTCGTCAAGCCGCACGAGAGCCGCGAGCACGTGCGTTCCGTCAAGATCGACCGCATCCTGACGGGTCGCTACACGGCCATTCCAGCGTTCCTGGTGATCATGGGTCTCGTCTTTTGGCTGACGTTTGGCGTGATCGGCGCGGCGTTGCAGGGACTTATGGAGGACGGCATCGCTGCCATCATCGCCTCGGCCGATGCGGGCCTCAAGGCGTTCGGCACCAACGACGTGGTGCGCTCGCTGGCTGTCGACGGCGTGCTTACGGGCGTGGGCAGCGTGCTGACCTTCCTGCCGATTATCGTCGTGCTCTTTTTGTTCCTCTCCATTCTGGAAGACTCCGGCTACATGGCGCGCGTGGCCTTTGTCATGGATAAAGTGCTGCGTCGCTTTGGCCTGTCGGGCCGCAGCTTCGTGCCTATGCTCGTCGGTTTTGGCTGCACCGTGCCGGCTATCATGTCGACCCGTACGCTCCCATCCGAGCACGACCGCAAGATGACGGTCATGCTCACGCCGTTCATGAGCTGTTCGGCCAAGTTGCCGGTCTACGGTCTGCTGTGCGGGGCGTTTTTCCCGCAGGCGACAGTTCCCGCCATGGTCTCGCTCTATCTGATTGGCATTGCGGTCGGTTGCATCGCGGCTTTGGTGCTCAACCGCACGGCATTTAAGGGCGACCCGGTACCGTTTATCATGGAGCTCCCCAATTACCGTCTGCCGAGCGCCAAGACGACGGTGATGCTGGCATGGGATAAGGCCAAAGACTTTATTACCAAGGCCTTTACCATTATCTTTGCCGCTACGGTGGTCATCTGGTTCCTGCAGACGTTCGACATTCGCTTTAATGTGGTCGCCGATCAGTCGCAGAGCCTACTTGCCGGTCTGGGTAGCATTATCGCGCCGGCGCTGGCGCCGCTTGGCTTTGGCGACTGGCGTGCATCCACGGCGCTCGTCACCGGACTTATCGCCAAGGAGAGCGTCATCTCGACCCTCACCGTACTTTTGGGTGCAACGTCACCCGCGGCGCTGTCGACCATGTTTTCGCCGTTTACCGCTTACGTGTTCCTGGTCTTTACGCTGCTGTACCCGCCCTGCGTGGCGGCAATCGGCGCCGTCAAGAGTGAGCTGGGCGGGCGCTATGCCGTGGCCGTATTCGCGTTTCAGGTGACGGTCGCCTGGATCGTGGCGTTTGTCGTGCATTCGGCGGGCATATTGCTGGGGTTGGCTTAGCTATTAATTGACGTCGCCACCTCTGTGTATTGAGTTGATTGCGGCCCCGCATCTGTACTGACGGATGCGGGGCCGTTGCTATATAATCCCCCACCGCTCAAGATAATCGGAGAGGTTTCCTACATGACTCAGGCAAGACAAGATGGCATCACGCTTAAGCAGTGGCTCCCGCTTATCGGGCTCGCCTGTTGCGCGTTCGTATTCAACACGTCGGAGTTCATGCCCATTGGCCTTCTGACTGATATTGCCGCGTCGTTCTCGCTCACCGAGGCCCAGGCAGGCATCATGATTTCGGTCTATGCCTGGGGCGTCATGTTGCTGTCGTTGCCGCTTATGGTGTTTGCCTCGCGCTTCGAGTTCAGGCGTATGCTGCTCGGCGTGCTTGCCGTGTTCTCGCTGGGCCAGTTCCTGTCCGCCGTGGCGCCGACCTATCCCATCTTGGTCTGCGCACGCCTGGTGGTCGCCTGCGCGCACGCCGTGTTCTGGTCGGTCGCTTCGATCATAGCCTCGCGCCTGGTCGATACGCGTCATGGGGCGCTCGCCATCAGCATGATCGCCACGGGCTCGTCCATCGCGCAGATCTTCGGCCTGCCGATCGGCCGCGCCATCGGCCTGGCCGTGGGCTGGCGCATGACGTTTGCCGTGGTTGGAGCCTTCTCTGCCGCCGCGGTGGTGTACCAGGCAGCGGTGTTCCCGGTCATGCCGGCGGGCGAGCGCTTTACCGTCAAACAGCTGCCCGAGCTGCTCAAGAACCCGTTCCTGATTGCGCTCTACGCGGTCACGGTCTTTATGGCGACCGGCTACTACGCGGGTTACAGCTATATCGAGCCCTTCCTGGCGCAGGTCGCCCATGTCAACGCAAGCGCCATCACCATGACGCTGACGGCGTTTGGCTGCTCCGGTCTGCTCGGAAGCTGGCTGTTCGGCCGACTGTTCGATGGGCATCGCTTTCCGTTCTTGGCTATCACACTCTCCGGCGTGCCGGTGGCTCTGCTGCTCATGGGTCCGGTTGCACCGTCGCTCGTTGCCGTTCTCGCTGTTTGCGCGCTATGGGGCTGCTGCTCCACGGCCTTTAACGTGGCGTTTCAGGCCGAGCTCATCAAGTACACGCCGGCGGACTCGTCGGCTGTCGCCATGTCGATCTTCTCGGGCCTGTTTAACCTCGGCATCGGCACGGGCACCGCGATCGGCGGCGCCGTGGTTTCGGGTCCCGGTATCACCTGGATTGGCTTCGCGGGCGGGGCGATTACCGTCGTGGGCGTCATCCTCGCCATCACCGTACTGTTCCCGGCCATACGCCGCGCCAAGCCCGTCGCCTAATCACGTCCCTTCATCAGTTGCGGTGAAATACGGACTGTTTGCCCGGTTTATTGGCCCCAACAGTTCCTATTCCACCGCAGCTTATTTTGGGGGAGAGGATACAAGCCGGCATACAATGGATGTCGTTGTGTTGAGCTTACCGGGAGGTTGCTATGTGGGCATACGAGACGACGTTCTACCAGATCTATCCGCTGGGCTTTTGTGGAGCTCCGCGCGAAAACGCCGCGCCCGTTGCCGAGGATGAGCTCGCCCAGGCTGCCAACGCCGCGCCCAACCCCGATGCCCCCATCATGAAAATCGCCCAATGGGCCGACTACCTGCAAGAGCTCGGCATCGGTGCTGTGCTCATTAACCCGCCGCTCGAGTCTGATAGCCACGGTTACGACACACGCAGTCTGCGCCATATAGATCGTCGCCTGGGTGGGGACGCCGACTTTGCCGCCGTGTGCGAGACGCTGCACGCCCATGGCATCCGCGTGGTGCTCGACGCCGTCTTCAACCATGTGGGCCGCGGCTTTTGGGCCTTCCGCGATGTGCAGGAGCGCAAGTGGGACTCGCCCTACAAGGACTGGTTCCACATTAGCTTTGACGGCGATTCCTGCTATGGCGACGGCTTTTGGTACGAGGGCTGGGAGGGCCATTTTGAGCTTGTGAAGCTCAATCTGCAAAATCCCGCCGTGGTCGATTACCTGTTTGAGTCCGTGCGTCGCTGGGCCGAGGTCTTTGGCATCGACGGCCTGCGCTTGGACGTCGCCTATATGCTCGATCGCGATTTTATGCGCTGCCTGCATACTTTTACCCGTGGGCTCAAGCCCGACTTTGTGCTGATTGGCGAGACGCTCCACGGCGACTACAACCAGATCGTCAACGACGAGATGCTCGACTCCTGCACCAACTACGAGTGCTACAAGGGCCTGTATTCCAGCTTTAACTCGGTCAACATGTTCGAGATTGCCCACTCGCTGCATCGCCAGTTTGGCGGTGACCCGTGGTGCATTTATCGCGGCAAGCATCTGCTGTCGTTTGTCGACAACCACGATGTGCCGCGCCTGGCGAGCATCCTTACCGACAAGTCCTGTCTGCGCCCCGCTTATGGCATGCTCTTTGGCATGCCGGGCATCCCATGCGTCTATTATGGCAGCGAGTGGGGGATTGCCGGCGAAAAGGGCGGCCCCGATGGTGACTGGGCGCTGCGACCTGCGCTCGATGAGCCTGCGCCCAACGAGCTGACGGCCTTCATCAAGCAGCTCGCGCACCTGCGCTCGGCAGACGACGCGGCGGCCCGTGCCCTCAACTATGGTGCCTATCGCAACGTGGTGATCCAGAACAAGCAGCTGCTGTTCGAGCGCGCCTGCGACGACGCGACGGTGCTCGTGGCGGTCAATGCCGTGAACGAGCCCTATACCTTTGGAGCCGGCGAGCTCAACGGCTCTTTTGCCGACCTACTTGCCGACGGCGCGCCTACAGTCGAGCTAGCGGGTGCCCTCGAGCTTGCACCCTACGAGGTGCGCTATCTGTTGAGAGCCTAGCCCATGCCTGTGTCTGACAAGGGCTATCAACATATTGAGCATGGGTTTGAGCCCGTGTTCGACCAGCACTCGCGCATTTTGGTGCTCGGATCGTTTCCCTCGGTGCTTTCGCGCGCCAATGCCTTTTATTACGGCAACCCTCAGAATCGCTTTTGGCGTGTGATGGCCGCGTGCCTCGGTGTGCCCGTGCCGCCCAACGAGGGCGACCCTTTGGCGGGCAGTGAGCCTGCGACGCTCGACGCCTCGATTGCCGCCAAGCGATCCATGCTGCTGAACGGCGGCGTGGCCCTGTGGGATGTGATCGAGAGCTGCGACATCAAGGGCTCGAGTGACGCCAGCATTCGCAACGTTGTGCCGGCGCGCATCGAGCTCATCACGAGCAACGCGTCCATTGAGCAAGTGATATGCAACGGCGGTACGGCAGGGCGGCTCTACAAACGCTATCTGCAGGAGCGGACGGGCCTGCCCGCTGTCGTATTGCCGTCAACAAGTCCCGCTAACGCGGCATGGCGCCTGGAGCGCCTTGTTGAGCGCTGGCGCGAGACCGTTGATTGGGGCGCTCTGCAATTTAGATATCTGATTGGGCGCGGGTGCCGAGGCGTTTCATGATGGCATGCCAGATCGGTGCGGGCAGCGCGGGCTTGGCGCGCACCATGCCGTCGGCATCGACGCTACCGGCATTGCCACCGCCAAGCAGCTGCGCATGCTCAATGGAGCAGCCCATGCGCACAGCGCCCACAAGCTTATCCATCGCTTCCGAAAACGGTCGCCGCAAGAGTCCCATGCGCGGTGAGCGACGAAGCGCTGCGATGCCGGTGCCGGTGCAGACGACAATGCCACCGCACCACGATAACCCCCGACGCTCGCACGCTTCGCGCAGATGGCCAACGACCGTGTGCGCCCGCTCGGGACTCCCACAGCCGGCTTGAACAACAACATAGACGCGCGTTTCTGTGCCCCCAAGGCAATCAAGCTCCTGCTCTACGACGCTCATCGCCTCATCATCAAAGGCATCATCAACAGCGAGCACCATGCCATCGACTACACCGGTGTCATTTGCCTTCAAGTCGACCGGGCGGGGGAGCACGGTGCCGGAAAGCTGTGCATAGGCGGCGATGGCATCCTGCAGGTCCCAGAGCAAAAACTCAAGATCGGCGCTATTGGGAATACTGATATACGCAATGGTCTGCAGCGTTTTGGGCTTATCGCCGCGCGCGGTCGTCTCCATGCCGCCTCCTTTCCGGTTGGTTTCCGTTTAGGTTACACCGTCTGGCGGCGCCTCGCCGCGCTATCCTAGTGCAACCCTTACGAAAGGAACGCTATGCGTCTGCCCATGAATACCTCGCTTGCCACGCTCAAGCCCTCCGGCATCCGTCGGATTAACGCGCTCGCTGCCCAGCACCCAGGTTGCATTGCGCTCGCGCTCGGCGAGCCCGATTTTCCTACACCCGATGTGATTAGCGCCGAGGTAACCGCCGCGCTGGGCCGCGGCGACACGCACTATCCGCCCAACAACGGTCGCCCCGCCCTGCGCGAGGCGCTGTCTGCCTACATGGGGGACGCGGGCCTTACGTTTTCGGCCGACGAGGTCATCCTGACCGACGGCGCGACCGAGGCTCTGTCGGCAACATTCATGGCTATGCTCAACCCCGGCGACGAGGTCATTATCCCCACGCCGGCCTTTGGCCTGTACGAGAGCATTGTCGTGGCCAATCACGCCAAAGCGGTCTTTTTGGATACGGAGCCTGCGCAATTCCAGATTGACGAAGGTGCTCTTCGTGCTTGCGTGACACCGGCGACCAAGGCTATCGTCATCTGCTCGCCCAACAATCCCACGGGCTGCATCCTCAACGCGGCATCGCTCGACGCCGTGGCGCGCGTGGCAGACCAGGCGGGCATCTACGTGGTCTGCGACGACGTGTACAACCGTCTGGTCTATGTGGATGACTACGAGCGCTTTGCCCAGCGCCACCCGGAGCTACGCGAACAGACAGTAGTTATCGAGAGCTTCTCCAAACCCTGGGCCATGACCGGCTGGCGCTTGGGCTGGCTTGCGGCCGCAGGGCCCGTCATTGCCGAGATCGCAAAGGCCCACCAATACTTAGTATCGAGTGCCGTCTCCTTCGAAATGGACGCCGCGGCCCGAGCCCTCACCGTCGACCCAACCCCCATGCTCGAAGTCTACCGAGCCCGTCGCGAACGCGTACTCGCAGCCTTAAACGCCATGGGCCTCGACGTAGTGGAACCAGCCGGCGCCTTCTACGCCTTCCCCAGCATCAAACAGTACGGCCTAACAAGTGAGGATTTCTGCATCAAGGCCATCGAAGAGGCAAACGTAGCCCTAGTCCCGGGAGACTGCTTCGGAACCGAAGGCCACGTCCGCCTCAGCTACTGCGTCTCCGACAAAGACCTAGACGAAGGCCTAAATCGCCTGTCCACCTTCATTTCAACCCTGTAGCCATCAGGGACGCAACACATCAGCCCACCGACCTAAGGCTTATGAGTGGGGCGCGTCGCTCAACGGGCGCGAAGATTCGCAGCAAAGTCACCGTAGCTCCGGCCCGAGGGGACGGGTCGAGATTTTCGTAGATTCCGCACGAGCCGAAGGCCACTTAATGTGGCCTTCGAGCGAGCCCAGGACTTGACCGAGCGAAAATCTCGACCCGTCCCCTCGGGCCGGAGCGTATGCAGGGTTTGTGTACGAATCTTCGCGCCCGTTGACCGACGCCGGGGTCCCCGCCATAATACTTTCGGTTCACGCACGAATCCGCTGCCAGAGACAGCCGGTGCAAACGGGCATCGCCCGCGAGCTTAATGGGGTATCCCGCCAGCCGAGGTGGTCGAGTAGATATGTCTTCTCGCCCCCGTCGCTCATGCAGCGCGGGGGCTTTCTTTTTGGACATGCCCCCGTCACGTCCTTGTGGCGGACCGTGCCCGGAAAGAGTTCGAGGAGGTGTAATTCATGCCCCAGCAGTACAAAATCGACAAGGTTGCAGAGATCGAGTCCCGTATCGCCGAGAACGCCGGTCTGTTCGTCGTCAACTACAACGGTCTGACGGTTAAGCAGGCTCAGGAGCTGCGTCATCAGCTTCGCGAGTGCGGCGCCGAGATGAAGGTCTACAAGAACAACCTGGTCAAGATCGCCCTCAAGAACCAGGAGCAGCCCGAGATCGACGAGATCCTCGCCGGCCCCGTCGCTTATGTGTTCTACGAGACCGAGCCGGTCGAGGCCGCTAAGGCCCTTAAGGACTTCTCCGCCAATTCCAAGGGTGTCCTTGAGATCAAGGGTGGTATCTCCGACGGCAAGGCCGTTTCCGCTGATGATGTTAAGGCTATCGCCGAGCTGCCCACCAAGGATCAGCTTCTCGGCCAGATCGCCGGTCTCATCTCCGGTTTCGCTCGCGACATCGCTGTCTGCGTCAACGGCGTTTCCTCTGGTCTCGCTCGTTCGATCCAGCAGGTCTCCGAGCAGAAGGCAGCCTAGTCGCTGTTTTCACCCGCGGCAGCAACGCCGCACCCCTGGCGCATTCGCGCCGTGTTTTAACTGATCTCCGTGCACAGACACGGAAACCGAAAGGACTTAGAAATGGCTAAGCTTACCACCGATGAGATCATCGATGCTCTTAAGGAAATGACCCTTCTCGAGGCTTCCGAGCTCGTTAAGGCTATCGAGGACACCTTCGGCGTTTCCGCCGCTGCTCCTGCCGCCGTTGTCGCCGCTCCCGCTGCTGGCGCTGCCGAGGCCGAGGAGAAGACCGAGTTTGACGTCGTGCTCGAGGGCTTCGGCGACAACAAGATCCAGGTCATCAAGGCCGTCCGTGAGCTCACCAGCCTTGGCCTGAAGGAGGCCAAGGAGGTCGTCGAGGGCGCTCCCAAGGCTGTTCTCGAGGGTGCCAAGAAGGAGGACGCCGAGGCTGCCAAGGAGAAGCTCGAGGCTGCTGGCGCTGCTGTCACCCTCAAGTAATCAGGCTTTCTTGCCAGATTTCTTTGCAGACGGGGCTCGCTATGCGAGTCCCGTCTTTTTTGTTTTATCCCCTCATTCCTATTACTCGACACGCAGGACACCGCTGTCTTCGCCGTGCCAATCCCGTTACCGCTGGGGCCAAAAATTGCACCATTCGACCAATAATTTGCGTTGACCTGCTGAAGAATTGCGTTTGCCTTACGGCGACGGATGTCTCCGGCGGTAAGATACTCCGGTATCGCAATTTGGTCTGCGGCCGTTGTGCCGCACGCACAGGGCGTATTCTGCGCCTGCGAAAGGATCCTTGAATAACATGAAGGCAATCATCCCCGCCGCCGGTCTCGGCACGCGTTTTCTGCCTGGCACTAAATGCACGCCTAAAGAGATGCTGCCGGTGCTCGACAAGCCGGTCATTCAGTATGTCGTTGAGGAGGCGCTCGACCCCGAGGAGGTCGATGACGCCATTATCGTTACCTCTCCCGGTAAGCCCGAGCTGCTGAGCTACTTCCAGCCCGATCGCTCGCTCGAGAATCTGCTGCGCGAGCGCGGTAAGGATGCTTACGCCGATGCTGTTGCCCACGCGGGCGGCATGCCGGTCGACTTCCGTTATCAGTACGAGCCCAAGGGCCTCGGTCATGCCATTCGCTCTGCTGCCGATGCCGTGGCAGGGGAGAACTTCCTGGTTCTTCTGGGCGACTACGTTGTGCCTAACCGTGATATCTGCGACAAGATGCTTGCCGTTTCCAAGGAGCACGGTGGCGCTTCGGTTATCGCCGTCGCCGCTTGCTCGCCCGAGGAGGTCAGCCGCTATGGCGTTATTGCCGGCGAGCGCGTCGGTTCGCTCGAGGGCGCCGAGGGCGTTGCCGATGCCGAGCCGGGCGCTGTCTGGCGCATCGGCGGTCTGGTTGAGAAGCCTGCTCCCGAGGCGGCTCCGTCCAACCTGTACATCGTCGGCCGTTACCTGCTGAGCCCGCTGGTCATGGACCTGCTTGCCGATCAGCAGGCCGGCAAGGGCGGCGAGATCCAGCTTACCGACGCCATGGCTCGCTCGCTCGACCGCGAGGCTATGTACGCTGTCGTCATCGACCCGCTCTCGGGCTACGACACCGGCACGCCCTCTGGTTGGATGGCCACCAACGCCCTCATGGCCGCAAGCGATCCTCGCTTTGCCAGCGCCTTCTGGGATGCCATCGACGAGCGCGGCGGTCTAAAGCGTTAACGCGGTTTTACCAAACCGCGTAACGGCTCGACGCTGCACGGGCATCAGAGCGACAATTTGCCATTCAAAGAGGGCGGCATGACCAGAAGGTCAATGCCGTCCTCTTTTCATGTCAACTTGTTCGCTCTGATGCCCGTTCGCTGTCAGCCCTCTACCTGCTGATCTGTCTTGGCTGAAACGGTACGGGTGCGGACTTCGGTCTGCACCCGTTTTTTATAAGAGCTGCGATTACTGGCTCTTCGTTCACATAAAATATATGAACAGATGTTCGATACATACCTATCTACCTGCACCTTTTCTGTCGAAAAACTTTGCTACTCCAAAAACTCAATCGCGTCAAGGCTTTTCTTGCCCAACGGTCGGTACCTGATAAACTATTAGGTTGCGATAACTGGCGAAGCTATGCCTCGCCAACCCACCGAGCATTTCCGTGAAGGAGGAAAAACCTGGTGACCTACGCATACACTGCCACTGAGCGCAAGCGCGTCAGCTTCGGGAAAATCCCGGAGGCCATGGAGCTCCCCAACCTTATCTCTGTTCAAAGGGAATCCTTTGAGCGTTTTAAGGACGAGGGCCTTCGTGAGGCGTTCAAGGAATCCAGCCCCATCCAGAGCCAGAACCATGTTCTCGAGGTTACCTTCGGCGAGCATCAGTTCGGCGACCCCGCGCACACCGTCGAGGAGTGCCGCGAGAAGGATATGACTTATCAGGCTCCGCTTCTGACCGACGTCCGTCTCACCAACAAGGAGACCGGCGAGATCAAGGAGCAGCTCGTCTTCATGGGCGACTTCCCCATGATGACCGATCAGGGCACCTTCATCATCAACGGTACCGAGCGCATCGTCGTCTCGCAGCTCGTCCGCTCCCCGGGCGTGTACTACAGCTCCGAGATGGATTCGGGCAAGCAGATCTACAAGGCCCAGATCATCCCGTCCCGCGGTGCCTGGCTTGAGTTCGAGGTCGACAAGCGCGACCAGCTCATGGTCTCCATCGACCGTAAGCGCAAGCAGAGCGCCACGATGTTCCTGCGCGCCCTTGGCATCGCCGTCACCAATGACGACATCATCGAGCTGCTCGGCAACTCCGATGTGATTAAGCGCACCCTGGAGCGTGACACCGCCCTCACCCGCGAGGACGCCCTCATCGAGATCTACCGTCGTCTGCGCCCGGGCGAGCCTCCCACCGTGGACGCTTCCCGCAGCCTGCTCGAGGGTCTGCTCTTCAACCCGCAGCGCTACGACCTGGCCCGCGTCGGTCGTTACAAGGTCAACAAGAAGCTCAACCTCACCACCGAGGAAGAGGTCACGGTGCTCACCGACGAGGATATCGTCGCGACGCTGCGCTACCTGCTATCCCTCGCTGCCGGCGAGCAGGGCTTCAAGGTCGACGACATCGACCACTTCGGCAACCGCCGTATCCGCACCGTCGGCGAGCTCGTCGCCAACCAGTTCCGTATCGGCATGAGCCGTATGGAGCGCGTCGTCCGCGAGCGCATGAGCTCCCAGGACATCGACGAGATCACCCCGCAGTCGCTCATCAACATCCGCCCGATCGTGGCCTCCATCAAGGAGTTCTTCGGTTCCTCGCAGCTCTCGCAGTTCATGGACCAGGCGAACCCCCTGACCGGTCTGACCCACAAACGCCGTCTGTCCGCACTCGGCCCTGGTGGTCTTGCCGGCCACAAGTCCGGCTCCAGCCGCCGCACCAACGTGCCGACGGCCGTCCGCGACGTTCACAATTCGCACTACAGCCGCATGTGCCCGATCGAGACCCCCGAAGGCCCCAACATCGGCCTGATCGGTTCGCTCGCCCTTTACGCCCGCGTCAACGAGTACGGCTTCATCGAGGCTCCGTTCCGTCGCGTCGAGAACGGCGTTGCCACCGACCAGATCGACTGGATGACCGCTGACGAGGAAGAGAAGCACGTCATCGCGCCGGCCAACACGCCGCTCGATCCCAAGACCAACGAGTTCATCACAACCGATGCCGAGGGCAAGATCGTTCGTCCGCATAGCGTGATTGCCCGTACCCGCGACTTCGACGGCTCTTTCGGCGCCCCCGCCGACGTGCCCGTCGAGGACGTCGACTACATGGACGTCTCGCCGCGTCAGATGCTCTCCGTCGCAGCCACGCTGATCCCGTTCCTTGAGCACGACGACGCCAAGCGTACGCTCATGGGCGCCAACATGCAGCGTCAGGCCGTGCCGCTGGTTCACCCCGCCGCTCCCTATGTCGGTACCGGCATGGAGCGTCGCGCCGCTCTGGACTCCGGCGAGGTCACCCTGGCCAAGAATGCCGGCGAGGTCATCTTTGCCGACGCCGCCAAGATCATCGTCAAGCATGCCGGCGGCATGGACGAGTATCACCTGGCCAAGTACCAGCGCTCCAACCAGTCAACCTGCATCAACCACCGTCCGCTCGTGCGCGTCGGTGACACCGTTGAGCAGGGCGAGCCCCTGGCCGACGGTCCTTCGACCGATCACGGCGAGCTCGCACTGGGCCAGAACCTCACCGTGGCCTACATGCCGTGGGAAGGCTTTAACTACGAGGACGGTATCGTCGTGTCCGAGCGCCTGGTGGCCGAGGACCTGCTGACGACCATCAACATCACCCGTCACGAGATCGACGCCCGCGACACCAAGCTCGGCCCCGAGGAGATCACCCGCGAGATCCCGAACCTCTCCGAGGACATGCTTGCCAACCTCGACGAGGACGGCATCATCCGCATCGGCGCCGAGGTCGGCCCTGGCGACATCCTGGTCGGCAAGGTCACGCCTAAGGGCGAGAGCGCTCTGACCGCCGAGGAGCGCCTGCTGCGCGCCATCTTCGGTGCCAAGGCTCACGACGTTCGCGACACTTCCCTTAAGATGCCTCACGGCGCGTACGGCCGCGTCATCGACGTCGTCCGCTTTAGCCGCGAGAACGGCGACGACCTGGCCCCCGGCGTCAACGAGCAGGTGCGCGTCTACGTCGCCCAGCGTCGTAAGATCCAGCAGGGCGATAAGATCGCCGGCCGCCACGGCAACAAGGGTGTTATCTGTAACGTTCTGCCGGTCGAGGACATGCCCTACATGGCTGACGGTACCCCGATCGACGTTATCCTCAACCCGCTGGGCGTTCCTTCGCGTATGAACGTCGGCCAGCTGCTCGAGTGCCACCTTGGCTGGGCTGCTGCCTGCGGTTGGGATACCGAGCAGGCCGACTCCGACAAGTACGTCCCCGGTCCGTTCTTCACCGCCACGCCCGTCTTCGATGGCGCCAAGGAGGACGAGATCGCCGAGGTCATCCGCCGTGCCAACAAGAACATGCTCAACAAGGCCACCGCTGCCTTTGGCGATCACATGCGCCCCGAGTTCGTCACCCAGCTTGACGAGCGCGGCAAGACCCGTCTGTTCGACGGCCGCACCGGCGAGGAGTTCCGCGAGCCCATTACCGTGGGTACGTCCTACATCCTCAAGCTCGGCCACATGGTCGACGACAAGATCCACGCCCGTTCGACCGGCCCTTACAGCTTGGTTACCCAGCAGCCTCTGGGCGGCAAGGCCCAGTTCGGCGGCCAGCGCTTCGGCGAGATGGAAGTTTGGGCACTGTACGCTTACGGTGCTTCCAACGTCCTGCAGGAGATCCTGACCGTCAAGTCCGACGATACCGTGGGCCGCGTCAAGACCTACGAGTCCATCGTCAAGGGCGAGAACGTTCCTGTCCCGGGTATCCCCGAGTCCTTCAAGGTTCTCGTCAAGGAGATTCGCTCCCTCGCACTGGACATCGAGCCCATGCACGATGCCGACGAGGACGCCTCCGCCCCTGTGACCGCCGAGGAGACCTCCGCTCTCGACGACCTGGCTGCGCTCGCCGGCGTTGACGCCGACATCGAGGCCGAGGATGCCGAGACCGCCGAGGCGTCCGAGGCTGTCGCCGCCACGACCACTGATAAGGAGTAGTTGACTGTGGCAGATTTCGAAGCTACTGATTTTGACTCGGTAAAGATCTCCCTTGCCTCCGCCGACCAGATCCGTTCCTGGTCGCACGGCGAGGTCAAGAAGCCGGAGACCATCAATTACCGTACCCTCAAGCCCGAAAAGGATGGCCTGTTCTGCGAGAAGATCTTCGGTCCCGCCAAGGACTGGGAGTGCTCCTGCGGCAAGTACAAGGGCATCCGCTTTAAGGGCATCGTCTGCGAGCGCTGCGGCGTCGAGGTCACCTCGGCCAAGGTGCGTCGTGACCGCATGGGCCACATCGAGCTCGCCGCTCCCGTGTCCCACATCTGGTACTTCAAGAGCCCCACGAGCTTCCCGATGAGCCGTATGCTCGACATCAAGTCCAAGGACCTCGAGAAGGTTCTGTACTTTGCCAGCTACATCATCACCGAGGTTGACTACGAGGCTCGCGAGGCCGACGCCGACGACCTGCGCGAGGAGCTCGCCGCCGATCTGGAAGAGATCGATGCCGAGTGCGCCCGCCAGATCGAGTCCCTCAAGGAGCAGGGCGACCCCGAGAACTTTGACGAGTTCTCCGACGAGGAGCCGCTGACCCCCGAGGAGATCGCCTCCGGCATCGTCGACATCGAGGAAGAGTGCAAGGACGAGAAGCAGCTCCGCACGGACGCCTTCAACGCCTTCATGAAGCTCACTGAGCGCGACCTCATCTCCGATGAGCCGCTGTTCCGCGAGATGACCCGTTACTACTCCATGTACTTCAAGGGTGGTATGGGTGCCGAGGCCGTCCGCGACCTGCTCGCTGCCATCGACCTCCCCTCCGAGGCCGAGAAGCTCAAGGCCATCATCGCCGACGAGGATTCCCAGAAGCAGAAGCGCGAGAAGGCCGTCAAGCGCCTTGAGGTCGTTGACGCCTTCCTGAAGGGCGGCAACAGCCCCGCGAACATGATCCTGGACGTCATCCCGGTCATTCCGCCCGATCTGCGCCCGATGGTCCAGCTCGACGGCGGCCGCTTCGCCGCGTCCGACCTCAACGATCTATATCGTCGCGTGATCAACCGTAACAACCGACTCAAGCGCCTGCTCGACCTGGACGCCCCTGCGATTATCGTGAACAACGAGAAACGCATGCTCCAGGAGTCCGTGGACGCCCTGTTCGACAACGGCCGTCGTGGTCGCCCGGTCTCTGGCCGTGGCGGTCGCCCGCTCAAGTCGCTCGCCGAGGCCCTCAAGGGCAAGCAGGGTCGTTTCCGTCAGAACCTGCTGGGTAAGCGTGTCGACTACTCCGGCCGTTCGGTTATCGTTACCGACCCCAAGTTGCTGCTGCACCAGTGCGGTCTGCCCAAGACCATGGCGCTGGAGCTCTTCAAGCCCTTCGTCATGAAGCGCCTGGTCGAGCTTGGCAAGGTCGAGAACATCAAGGGCGCCAAGCGCGCTATCGATCGCGGTGCCACCTTTGTGTGGGACATCCTCGAAGAGGTCATCGACGGCCGTGTCGTGCTGCTCAACCGCGCACCGACCCTGCACCGTCTGTCCATCCAGGCCTTTGAGCCGGTTCTGGTCGAGGGCAAGGCTATCCACCTGCACCCGCTGGTCTGCTCGCCCTTCAACGCCGACTTCGACGGCGACCAGATGTCTGTCCACGTGCCGCTGTCCAGCCAGGCTCAGGCCGAGGCTCGCGTGCTCATGCTCTCTGCGAACAACCTGCGCTCGCCGGCATCCGGCAAGCCGGTCAACATTCCCTCGCAGGACATGATCATCGGCGTGTACTACCTGACCCAGGTCCGCGACGGTCTGCCGGGCGAGAACCACGTGTTCGCCAGCTTCGACGACGCGCTGCACGCCTATGACTGCCGCTCCGAGGTCGACATGCAGGCCAAGATTCAGGTCCGCGTGTCCGCTGCCGACGCCAATGTCATCAACGAGGACGGCACCCGTATCTTCCGCGTCAAAAACGGCAAGAACGAGTTTGTCGACTACGACGTCACCGGTAACAAGACCGCGCGCTTCGAGACCTCTATCGGCCGCATCATCTTCAACCGCCAGTGCCTGCCCGAAGACTACGAGTTCATGAACTACAAGATGGTCAAGGGCGACGTGGCCAAGCTGGTTGCGGACTGCTGCGATCGTTACCCCGAGGCCAAGGTCGGCCCGATCCTCGACGCCATCAAGTACTCCGGCTTCCACTACGCTACCCGCGCCGGCCTCACCATCTCGGTGTGGGACGCTCTCATCCCTGCCGAGAAGCAGGAGCTGCTCGACCGCGCCCAGGCCAACGTCGACCAGATCAACGAGTACTTCGAGGAGGGCTTCATCAACGAGACGGAGCGCCACATCGAAGTCGTTAACGAGTGGACCGCTTGTACCGACAAGGTCGCAGCACTCATGCTCGACATGTTCGACGAGGAGAACCCGCTGTACATGATGGCCGACTCCGGCGCCCGTGGTTCTAAGACCCAGCTGCGTCAGCTCGGCGGCATGCGTGGTCTGATGGCAGACATGTCCGGCGAGACGATCGACCTTCCCATTAAGGCGAACTTCCGCGAGGGCCTGCTGCCGCTCGAGTACTTCATTTCGACCTACGGCGCCCGTAAGGGCCTGGTCGATACCGCATCCCACACCTCGGACTCTGGTTACCTGACCCGTCGTCTGGTCGACGTGGCCCAGGACGTCATCGTCCGCGAGGAGGACTGCGGTACGCACGAGGGCGTTACCTACAACCTCATCATCCCCGGCACCACCGACCTCAACACCGACCTCGTCGGCCGTTGCTTCATTGAGGATGTCGTGGCTCCCGATGGCACCGTGCTCTTTGAGCAGGACGGCTACATCGAGAAGGTCGCCGACATCCAGAAGATGGTCGATGCTGGCCTTAAGAAGGTCAAGCTCCGCGCGCTGCTCACCTGCCGCTCCAAGTACGGCGTGTGCCAGAAGTGCTACGGCTGGGATCTTTCCACCCGTCGTCCGGTCGCCATCGGTACTGCCGTCGGCATTATTGCCGCCCAGTCCATCGGCGAGCCCGGTACGCAGCTTACGATGCGTACCATTCACTCCGGCGGCGTCGCTGGCGTCGACGATATTACGCAAGGTCTGCCTACGGTCAGCCGTATGTTCGATATCGTCGGCAACGTCAACGAGAAGATCCTGGGTCGCGAGGCCGAGCTGGCTCCGTACTCCGGCCACCTCTCGATTAAGCCCGAGAAGTCCGAGTACGTGCTGACGCTCACCGACTCCGAGGATCACACCCGTGTCCTCGACGAGCGCCGCGTCCCCGCTTCGGTGCGCTTTATGCCCGAGATCGAGGACGGCTGCGAGGTTCGCGCCGGCGACCAGATCACCAAGGGCTTCGTCAACTTCCGCAACTTGCGCAAGCTGACCGACATCGAGTCGACGATGCACACCTTCGTCGAGAGCGTTAAGGACGTCTACACCAGCCAGGGCGTCGACCTGAATGACAAGCACATCGAGGTGCTCGCACGTCAGATGCTGCGTCGCGTTCAGATCACCAACCCCGGCGACTCCAAGTACCTGCTTGGTCAGTACGTCGACCGCTACGAGTTCGCCGACGAGGTCGAGCGCGTTGCCCGTCTGGGCGGTCAGGCTCCCGTGGCCGAGCCCGTCATCCTGGGTACGCTCAAGGTCGCGTCCAACATCGACTCCTGGCTGTCGAGCGCTTCGTTCATCCGTACCGCCGGCGTCCTTACCGAGGCTGCCATCGAGGGCAAGGTCGACCACCTGCTCGACCTTAAGTCCAACGTCATCGTCGGTAAGAAGATTCCTGCCGGTACCGGCCTCAAGCCGTACGCCAACGCCAAGCTGACGTATCGCACGGCCGATGGCTACGTGGACATCGATGGTCCGGCTTCGCCCAACGCCAAGTCGCTGCCCGAGTGGGCTCCTGTGGAGCTCAAGGACCTGGACGAGCAGCTCCCGCAGCAGCTCGACTGGGCCGGCTACGACGAGTTCGGTGGTGCTGACGGTTCGTTCACCCGCAACGGCCACACCATCTCCGCCGAGAAGGCTCGCCTGTACCTGTTCGACGACCTGGGCGTGTCGCAGCGCTGGACCAACAAGTTCAGCGAGGTTGGCATCGAGACGGTTGGCGACCTGGTTGGCAAGTCCGAGGAGGATCTGCTGCGCATCGATGGCATCGGTGCCAAGGCGATCGAGGAGCTCCGTGACGGCCTCGAGGCCCACGATCTGCTCTACATCCTCGAGAACAACGACGACGTTGCCGACGAGGAAGACCTCTCGCAGCTGCTGCAGATGGTCTTTAGCCCCGACGGTCCGGACGATATCCTGCTGGGTACCTCCGCTCCGACGCATCACGCCGACGCCGACGAGGAGCTCCTGGGCGCCCCGATCGACGACAAGAAGGCTCCCGCCAACGGCGCGATCAACGAGGACATGGCTTCCCTCGACGAACTGCTCAACCAGCTCGTGGACACCGATGACGCCGAAGAGGCCAAGGACAACGACGAGGAGTAATTTCCTAGTACGTTAACCGCCCTTCCAAAGACCCGTTTCCCAACAGGGAAGCGGGTCTTTTTTTGAAGAGAACCTGCCAAAAAGGGACAGGTTTATTTTGATAGGGTTTTCCTGCTTGAATTTGAAACATTTCGTTCGGTCAAAGCGTATCTATGGTGAGGACCTCAGCAAGAATCATTAACGTCACCGGGAGGTGATTATGGAAGAACAAGCATTTAGACAGGCGGTCGAGGATCACCGTGATGTCGTGTTTCGAATCGCATTGACGTACCTGCGCGATTGTGCCGACGCCGACGATGTCGCTCAAGACGTCTTTCTGAAGTTACTCAAAAACGATGTGCAATTTGAAAGCTGGGAACATCTTCGTCGATGGCTTATCCGGGTCACGATCAATGAATGCAAATCTCTCTTTCGAAAGCCATGGAGGCGTGTGGAGGATATTGAGAACCTGGCCGAGTCGCTTTCGACAGCGCAGGATGAGACCAAGGCCGTCCTGTCAGATGTCATGCGGCTTCCGGAACGATTCCGTATCCCCATCGTGCTCTATTACTATCTGGGCTTTTCGACTTCAGAGATTGCCGAGTTGCTGCACGTACCAGCCGCGACCGTTCGAACGCGTTTAGCTCGCGGCAGATCGAAACTCAAGTTCATCCTAGAGGAGGGCGACCGTGAAATCCAACCAAATCAAGCAGGCCTTCGAGTCCGTCCAAGCCGATAGCGATCTTGCTGACCGTGTTCTTTATGCCGCTGCTGGTGAGCCGCTTCGCCGAAAGGGTCACGCGAAGCCTCTGTATGTTGCCGTGATCGGATGCCTTGCCGGAGTGCTGGCGACCGGAGGGGTCGCCTACGCCGTCGTCAATTCCGGCTATTTTGCCTCAGCCTGGGGAAACCACGGCAATGGGGATTCCATTACCTGGACCAACGGTGGCTCATCGGGGACTAAATACACCTACACCAGAGAGTTTGGTGATGGCATCGCGCCCCAAAGCCTGGAGGGTGCAGTCCAGAAGGTTAATCTGTCCGTCGAGGGTAACGGTTATACGCTCGATATCCATGAGATGGCTATCGATCAAAACGGCTGCGGCGCCGTGACGTTTACGTTGTCCAATCCAAATGGAGTTAACTGCTACAAGCCGGCAGCAGAGATCGGCGAACTTGTTCTTTATGGTGAAGAAGAACAGGGCATCGGCACGCCCGATATGAAGTTCGGCGAGGAATGGGCTGACACACGCTGCACCATTGATAAGGACACATCAAGCGATACTGTCATTAATGGCACGATGTACTTTGCTTCTATGGATCGCGAGCGAGGTTTTCAACATGCGGTCACCTGGAATATCTCGTGGACCGAGGGCGAAGGCGAGGATGCGAAGCCGTTCGAGGCATCGACGCCCGAGTTTAGCGTTGGAGCGTACGTCGATACAAAGGAACTCCGCTCCGATGACTCGACTCTTGAGATTAGCCCGTTTTCCATCCAGACGCACATCGATGATCTGGGCTATGAAGCAGTTGATAATAAGCTGACCGTCAGCTACAAGGATGGATCGGAGCAGACTATCGAAGATGACGACGCAGGGGTGTTCAACTTATATTTTTCTTATGCGCGCAATAGCGGAGAGAACATCTGGGTGCCAACGAAGTTGATTGATGTCGACCAAGTGGTCTCAGTAACGCTTGAGGGCACGAGGTGCACGTCAACAGGAGAGACCGAAACAGAAGTACCCTTTACCATCGTCTATTCGTAAGATTTGGGGCCGCTTCCTACTAGGGGAAGCGGCCTCTTTTGCGGTAAATGGGCGGTTAAAGCGAGCGGTATTCGTCTGAATTTCGGAAGTATGCGGCAAAATCTTGATAGGCCGCCCGGGCCGGGAATCCGCCCCCCCCCGCACAGGAGGGGATTCCTTTTGTGTAGGCTTTGCGGAAATGTGCCTATTTTGGGATACGCCCGGCGGCGTGGTCTGTTGACGGCACAGCTAACGCCACGTATCCTATCGAACTGCGTGTTTCGTAGGGGGATGCTGACCCCTCGATTCAAGCCGTTGCACTTTACAGAAAGCTGGAATCATTCGAGAAGGAGTACGCTTTGCCTACTATTAACCAGCTGGTTCGCCAGGGCCGTCGTTCCGTGCCCAAGAAGTCCAAGAACGCTGCTCTGCAGCACAACTCCCAGAAGCGCGGCGTGTGCACCCGCGTCTTCACCACGAGCCCCAAGAAGCCGAACTCGGCTCTTCGTAAGGTTGCCCGTGTTCGCCTCGTCAACGGCATCGAAGTTACTGCTTACATCCCGGGTGAGGGCCACAACCTGCAGGAGCACTCCATCGTGCTCGTCCGCGGCGGTCGTGTCCGTGACCTCCCTGGTGTCCGTTATCACGTCATCCGTGGCGCCTACGACGCTGCTCCGGTCCAGAACCGTATGCAGGCCCGTTCCAAGTACGGTGCTAAGCGCCCCAAGGCTAAATAAGCCAGATAACGTTTTGATACTTTCGCCGTGTGCCGCCTAAGCGCCGCACGGTAGACACTTAAGGAGATTTCACATGCCGCGTCGTGCAGCAGCTAATCGTCGTGAGGTTCAGCCTGACGCCGTTTACAACAACCGCCTGGTGACTCAGCTCATCAACAAGGTCCTTCTTGACGGCAAGAAGGCCACCGCTGAGCGCATCGTTTACACCGCTTTCGAGATCGTTGCCGAGAAGTCCGAGGGTGGCGACGCTCTCGCTACCTTCAAGAAGGCTATGGACAACGTCAAGCCCACGCTCGAGGTTAAGCCCAAGCGTGTCGGTGGCGCTACCTATCAGGTCCCGATGGAGGTCAACTCCCGTCGTTCCACCGCTCTGGGTATCCGCTGGATCGTCAACTTCTCCCGCGCTCGCAAGGAGAAGACCATGGCCGAGCGTCTCGCCAACGAGATCCTCGACGCTTCCAACGGCCTGGGCGCTTCCGTCAAGAAGCGTGAGGACGTCTTCAAGATGGCCGAGGCCAACCGCGCGTTCTCTCACTATCGTTGGTAAGTTAAGGTAAGGAACTAACATGGCTAAGCCTAAGTACAAGCTTTCCGATACCCGTAACATCGGCATCATGGCCCACATCGATGCCGGTAAGACCACCACGACCGAGCGTATTCTTTACTACACCGGTAAGACCCACAAGATCGGTGAGGTCCATGAGGGCGCTGCCACCATGGACTGGATGGTTCAGGAGCAGGAGCGCGGCGTAACCATTACCTCCGCTGCTACCACGTGCTTCTGGAACAAGGACGGTAAGGACTACCGCATCCAGATCATCGACACCCCGGGCCACGTTGACTTCACCGCCGAGGTCGAGCGCTGCCTGCGCGTCCTCGATGGCGCTGTCGCCGTCTTCGACGCCGTTGCCGGCGTTCAGCCCCAGTCTGAGACCGTTTGGCGTCAGGCTTCCACCTTCAACGTCCCCCGCATCGCTTTCATCAACAAGTATGACCGCGTGGGCGCTGACTTCTTCAACGCTATCGAGACCATGAAGGATCGTCTCGACGCTAACGCCGTGGCCGCTCAGGTCCCGATGGGCGCCGAGGACAACTTCTGGGGCGTCATCGACCTGGTCACCATGACTGCATGGGACTTCAAGGCCGACGAGAAGGGTATGACCTACCCCGAGCCGATGGACGAGATCCCGGCTGAGTTTGCCGACATCGCAGCCACCAAGCGCGAGGAGCTCCTTGACGCTGCTGCCAGCTTTGACGACGAGCTCATGGAGAAGATCCTCATGGAGGAGGACTTCACCGTCGAGGAGCTCAAGGCTGCTCTGCGCAAGGGTGTTCTGGCCAATGAGCTCAACCTCGTCTTCGTGGGCTCCGCCTACAAGAACAAGGGCGTTCAGGAGCTGCTCGACGCTGTCGTCGACTACCTGCCCAGCCCGCTCGACGTTGAGGCCGTCACCGGTACCGATCCGGACACCGGCGAGGAGATCCAGCGTCATCCTTCCTTCGACGAGCCCTTCTCCGGCCTGGTCTTCAAGATCATGACCGATCCGTTCGTCGGTAAGCTCACCTATGTCCGCGTTTACTCCGGCCGCGCCGAGTCCGGCTCCTACGTTGTTAACGCTTCCAACGGTCAGCGCGAGCGCCTCGGCCGCATCCTCGAGATGAACGCCGCCGAGCGTATCGACCGTGACGACGCTGCCGCCGGCGACATCGTCGCTTGCGTCGGCTTCAAGAACTCCACCACCGGCGACACCCTGTGCGCCGAGGGCAAGGAGATCGTCCTCGAGAAGATCGAGTTCGCTAAGCCCGTTATCGACGTTGCCATCGAGCCCAAGACCAAGGCCGAGCAGGACAAGATGTCCCTGGCTCTGACCAAGCTCGCCGAGGAGGACCCGACCTTCCAGGTGTCCACCAACCACGAGACCGGCCAGACCATCATCGCCGGCATGGGCGAGCTGCACCTCGAGATCATCGTCGACCGTCTGCTCCGCGAGTTCAAGGTTGACGCTAACGTCGGTAAGCCCCAGGTTGCCTATCGCGAGACCGCTGGTCACGACGTCGAGAAGGCTGAGGGCAAGTTTGTCCGTCAGTCCGGCGGTCGCGGTCAGTACGGCCACGCTGTCATCAAGCTCGAGAAGATGGAGGAGGGCTTCGGCTACGAGTTCGTCAACGCTATCGTCGGCGGCGTCGTGCCCAAGGAGTACATCCCGTCCATCGACAAGGGTATCCAGGAGGCCCTGAACACCGGTGTTATCGCCGGCTTCCCGGTCCTCGACGTTAAGGTCACCCTGTTCGACGGTTCTTACCACGAGGTCGACTCCTCCGAGGCCGCCTTCAAGATCGCCGGTTCCATGGCTATCAAGGACGCCCTCAAGAAGTCCGATCCGCAGCTGCTCGAGCCGATCATGGCTGTCGAGGTCGAGACCCCCGAGCAGTACATGGGCGACGTTATGGGCAACCTCTCCGGTCGCCGCGGCAAGATCGAGGGCATGGAGGATCGCAAGAACAGCAAGCTCATCCGTGCCAAGGTGCCGCTGGGCGAGATGTTCGGTTACGCTACCGACCTTCGCTCCCAGACCCAGGGCCGTGCATCCTACACGATGCAGTTCGACTCTTATGAGCCCGCGCCCAAGTCCATCGTGGACGAGGTCATGAGCAAGAACGCCTAAGTTCGAGCTCCCTGTTACGTAATCCGCGAGAACATCTCTCGCACTCTTTGGAGGTTTAAGTTGGCTACCCAGAAGATCCGCATTCGCCTCAAGGGCTATGATCACGAGGTCGTCGATCAGTCCGCGAAGCTCATCGTTGAGACCGCTCAGAAGACCGGCGCTCGCGTTTCCGGTCCTGTCCCCCTGCCCACCGAGCGCAACCTGTACACGGTTATCCGCTCGCCGCACGTGAACAAGGACTCCCGTGAGCAGTTCGAGATGCGCACCCACAAGCGCCTCATCGACATCCTCGACCCCACCTCGGGCACCGTTGATTCGCTCATGCGTCTCGACCTCCCCGCTGGCGTCGACATCGACATCAAGCTCTAAGCGATATCGCTCATAGCTTAAAGGGCCCCGCTGCCGTTACGGTAGCGGGGCCCTTTTGTTTTGAATGATGGTTTGGACTGCCGGGTAATGCTGCCGAGCCGATGGCTGCGGCGCCCTAATCGCTTAAGTGGCGCAAAGACGCCTCCTCAAAATGGAAGAAACGCAAGCCGTCTTTCGTTTCGATGCACGCGCGACCAAAGCCATCGACCGTTTTAAAGATGCCTCGCGCCAGCTCGTCTCCAGCGGGGGAGCGGGCGATAACGTGCTCTCCAATCCAATTGAGGTGAGCGACATATTCGCCGTGGACGGGCGCGAGCGGTCCGGTGTTTTCTTCCATGGAGTTGAGGCGTTCTGCCCAGGCATCTACGGCGTCTATAACGGCGTGATAGACCTCATCGAGGAACATGTCGACGGTAGGAACGTTTTCGTTAAGGTCCGAGAGGCCAATTGCCGCCAGGCCGCCATCGGGCACCTCTTGGGGCGTGTAGTTTACGTTGACACCAATGCCGCAGACGGCGAAAGGTTTGCCTTCGTTATCGCGTGCGGCCTCGACCAGAATGCCGCCGAGCTTGCGTCCTCGCGCGACCAGGTCGTTGGGCCATTTAAGGCGAATCTCGTTTGCAAGACCCTGCTTTTCGAGTGCTTCGAGCACCGCTAGGCCGCTGACGGCGGCAAGACCAGAGTACTTTGCGGGATTAACGCATGGACGCAGGACAATCGAAAGCAATAGGTTGCCGGCGGTTGAATCCCACTTGTGGCCGCGCCGGCCGCGTCCTGCCGTTTGCGCGCGGGCGGCAAGTCCTGTGCCGTGCGGCGCACCCTGTTTTCCTGCCTCGAGCAGGTCATCGTTGGTCGATCCGGTTACGTCGACTATCGTTAAACGAGAATCCATAACAGCTGCTACCTCCTAAGTAAATAAGGCAATCGCGCAATGGTGTCGAGAGATAGACACAATGTGAAGCCTTTGTCGCATTTGGACAATTTAATGTTAACACGTCAACAAAGACTGAAATGCGTTATCCTCTCTTGGTCGATGTAAACACGTCAACAACTCAAAGGAGGCTAGTGATGGGTTTCACGATTCTTGGAACAGGCTCGGCGCTTCCTGAGCGCAGCGTTTCCAATGACGAGCTGTCTGAGTTCCTCGATACCTCGGATGAGTGGATTTTTACTCGCACAGGTATCAAGAGCCGCCACGTCTGCACCACCGAGTCACTTGACGACCTTGCCGTAGCGGCGAGCGAGCGGGCACTCCAGGTGTCCGGAATCGACGCGAGCCAGCTGGATCTGATCGTCTGCTCGACGACGACGGGTGACCACCTTGTTCCCGCCGAGGCGTGTGCCGTTGCTGAGCGACTTGGCGCGACGTGCCCTGCCTTCGATGTCTCGGCGGCTTGTGCCGGCTTCGTATTTGCGCTCGATGTCGCCGAGGGCTATATCGCCCGCAGCCGTGCCGAGCGCGTGCTTGTTGTTGCTGCCGAGCAGATGACGCGCGCGCTCGACTGGACCGACCGTGCCACCTGCGTGCTTTTTGGCGATGGGGCAGGCGCCGCAGTGATTGAGGCTGGGGGAGACAGTCCCCTTGCCGTTGAGCTTTCGACGGCGCCCGACGTCGAGACGTTGCGCGTTCCCGGTCTGGTCGGTACCTCGCCGTTTAAGGCTTCCGCAGATAGCGCGAGCGTGCTGTCCATGAATGGCCGCCGCGTGTTCAAGTTCGGCGTCAACGCCATCTGCGACACGGTCCATAAGCTTGCGATCGATGCGGACATTTTGGTCGAAGACATCGATCATTTTGTATTCCATCAGGCTAACGAACGAATCCTGAGCCAGGCGGTCAAGCGCCTGGGCGTGCCGGACGAGCGCGTGGTTCGCACGTTGCGCGAGACCGGCAACATTTCGAGCGCATGCATTCCGCTTGCCCTCGACCGGCTGGCAAACGCCGGTGCACTTCACACAGGCGACACCATCGCCTTGGTTGGATTTGGCGCCGGTCTGGATATAGGTGGCTATCTGCTTCGTTGGAAGTAGTCGCACATAGGAAATGAAAACGCCCCTAGGGCACAAACAAAGGAGAACTACCATGGCAGATCAGAAGACCTTCGAGCGCGTTTGCGACGTTATCCGCGAGACCGCCGGTCTTGACGATGTCGAGATGAAGCCCGAGTCCACGCTCGAGGAGATTGGTCTCGACAGCCTGGGCACCGTCGAGATCCTCGTTGCCGTCGAGGACGAGTTTGGCATCCAGCTCGATACCGAGGAGAACCCCAAGACGGTCGGCGAGTTCGCCGATACGGTCGAGGCGGCATTGGAGAAGTAGAGATGCTCAAGACTCCTCTCTGCGATCTGCTCGGCATCGAAAAGCCCGTGTTCCAGGGCGGTATGGCCTGGATTGCCGATGCCTCGCTGGCGTCCGCAGTGTCCGAGGCGGGTGGCTTAGGCATCATCGCGGCCATGAACGCCGACGCCAACTGGCTTCGCGACCAGATTCATGAGCTGCGCGCCAAGACGGATAAGCCCTTTGGCGTCAACGTCATGCTCATGAGCCAGTTTGCCGACGAGGTCGCGCAGGTCGTGATTGACGAGCGAGTGCCGGTCGTCGTGACGGGCGCCGGCAATCCCGCCAAGTACATGAAGGCGTGGAACGAGGCGGGCATCAAGGTCATCCCGGTCGTTGCCTCGGTGGCGCTGGCGCGCCTCGTGGCACGTCGTGGAGCCACGGCGGTTGTTGCCGAGGGTACCGAATCGGGCGGCCATATTGGCGAGACCTCGACGATGGCACTGGTGCCGCAGGTCGTCGATGCGGTTGACATTCCCGTCGTGGCCGCCGGCGGTATTGCCGACGGCCGCGGCGTGGCGGCCGCCTTTATGCTGGGCGCCGAAGGCGTGCAAGTGGGTACGCGCTTTCTGGTCGCAGACGAGTGCACCGTCTCGGAGCAGTACAAAGAGATGGTCCTGAAGGCCAACGACACTTCGACGCGTGCAACCGGTCGCTCGACGGGACATCCAGTGCGCGCCCTCAAGAGCCCCTTCACCAACGCCTATGCCAAGAGCGAGGGTTCCGGCGCGAGTGCCGAGGAGCTCGGTGCTATGGGAACCGGTGCGCTGCGTAAGGCCGCCAAGGACGGCAACTACGAAGAGGGTTCGTTTTTGTGTGGACAGATTGCCGGCATGGTCAACGAGCGCCAGAGCGCACGCGAAATCGTTGACGACCTGGTCGATGGCGCCGAGCACGTCCTGAAGGGTGCGTCCGCATGGGTGGCGTAGCGTTTCTGTTTGCCGGCCAGGGTGCCCAACACCCCGCGATGGGCGTCGACCTGATCGAGGCATCGCCGGCGGCCGCCGAGGTGTTCGCCATTGTCGACGAGGTGCGCCCGGGGACCAGCGAGCAGTGCCGGAGCGCCTCCAGGGAGGAGCTCTCGCAGACCGAGAACACGCAGCCGTGCGTGTTCGTTCACGACCTGGCAGCGGCTACCGCCCTGCGTGAGCGCGGCGTGGTGCCTGCCGCCTGTGCGGGATTCTCGCTGGGCGAGGTCGCCGCGCTCACCTTTGCGGGGGCATTCGATACGCGAGCGGGCTTTGAGCTCGTGTGCGAGCGCGCGGCGCTGATGGCCGCGGCTGCCGAGCGCCATCCGGGCGGCATGCGTGCCGTCATCAAGCTCGATGCGGTGCAAGTCGAGGGCCTGGCAAAACAGGCCGGCGAGGACTGCTGGCCGGTCAACTACAACAGTCCGCAGCAGACGGTTGTGGCCGGAGCGTCTGAGGCGCTGCAGGAGCTCGACGTCCTAGTAAAAGAGGCTGGCGGCCGCGCTATGAAAGTCGCGGTGTCGGGTGCATTCCATAGCCCCTATATGGCAGAGGCGACTGAGGGGCTGGCGACGTATGTCCAAGCCGGCCACGCGCCGTCTCCGCTGCTGATTCCGGTCATGGCAAACATGACGGCGGCGCCCTATCCGGCGGACCCGCGAGCGGCATCGGATGTCTTGGCCAACCAGGTGAGCCATGCCGTGCGCTGGGTCGACACGCTGCATACTCTGCAGGATCAGGGCATCGACACGTTTATTGAGGTCGGCCCTGGCAAAACGCTGTCGGGCCTGGTCAAGCGTACGCTGAGCGACGTTCGCGTGTATTCGTGCGAAACGGCCGAGCAGGTCGCAGCTATTGCCGACGAGCTCGCATAGTCCACAGGGCTGTAACCCGAAAGGAATGACATGGGCAACTTGAACAACGGCACGCTCGAGCGCGACGGATCGCGCCGCGTGACACTGGTCACGGGCGGCTCGCGCGGCATCGGCCGCGCCTGCGCTGTCGGTCTGGCGGAGGACGGCTTTGATATCGCCGTCGTCTATGCCGGCAGCGTCGATGCGGCGCGCGAGACGTGCGAAGCCTGCGAGGCCGCTGGTGCCACAGCTCGCGCATATCAATGCGACGTGGCCGATCCCGCTGCCGTCAACGCGTGCGTGGAAGCGGTCCTCAACGACTTTGGCTCCATTTGGGCGCTCGTCAACAACGCTGGCATCACCCGCGATGGCCTGCTCATGCGCATGGGCGATGACGCCTTCGATCGTGTGCTCGATGTCAATCTTAAAGGAACGTTTAACATGACGCGCACGCTCACCAAGACCTTTATGCGCCAGCGCGGCGGCTGCGTCGTCAACATGAGCTCGGTTGTGGGCCTGATGGGCAATGCCGGGCAGGCCAACTACGCTGCCTCCAAGGCGGGCGTGATCGGCCTGACCAAGGCGGTGGCGCGCGAGCTTGCGCCCCGCGGCGTACGAGTGAACGCGGTCGCCCCTGGGTTTGTCGAGACAGATATGACGGCAAAGCTTTCGGAAAAGGTTCGTGCGGCAACCGAGGAGCAGATTCCCCTTAAGCACATGGCGCGCCCCGAGGAAGTGGCCGGCGTGGTGCGCTTTTTGGCGAGCGATGCGGCTTCCTACATTACGGGCGAAGTCATACGCGTCGACGGCGGAATGGCGATGTAGAAACCAGGGCCGAAGAACGGCTTGGATGAGGAGACCATGATGGAACAGAGAGTTGCAATCACCGGCATAGGTGCCGTATCGCCGCTCGGCAACACCGCGCTTGCCACCTGGGCGGCCATGTGCGCCGGCACGTGCGGCATCGGCCCAATCACGCACTTCGATACCGATGCGTTTGCCGTCAAGGTGGCGGCCGAGGTCAAGGGCTTTGACGGCAACGAGTACTTTGGCAAGCGTGACGCCAAGCACCTTGACCCCTGCGTTCAGTTTGCACTGGCGGCTTCGGACGAGGCAATGCACGATGCGGGTTTTGATGTCGAAGGTGCAATCGATCGCGAGCACCTGGGCGTCTACGTGGGCTCGGGCGTGGGCGGCATGCAGACACTTGTCGACAACGTGCATACGATTGCCGACCGTGGGCCCCGCCGCGCATCGCCCTATATGATCGCGATGATGATCCCCAACATGGCATCGGGCAATATCGCAATCCGCCACAAGGCAAAGGGCCCGACCCTGCCCGTGGTGACCGCGTGCGCAACCTCGGCCCATGCGGTGGGCGAGGCGTTCCGCGCCATCAAGCACGGCTATGCCGATGCGATTCTCGCCGGCGGTGCCGAGGCCGCAATTATCCCCGATGCCGTTGCGGGCTTTACGTCCTGCCGCGCATTGACCACCAACCCTGATCCCGCGACGGCTTGCCGCCCGTTCGATGCAGACCGCGATGGCTTTGTGATGGGCGAGGGCGCCTGCGTGCTGGTACTCGAGAGCATGGAACATGCGCAGGCGCGCGGTGCGCACATTTATGCCGAGGTCGTGGGCTACGGCAACACCGATGATGCCTATCACATCACGAGCCCTGATCCCGAGGCTGCCGGCATTGCCCGCGCGATATCGCTGGCGGTGACCGAGGGCGACGTCAAGCCTTCCGAGGGTCTCTACATCAATGCCCACGGCACATCGACCAAGCTCAACGATTCGTCCGAGACGGCGGGCATTAAGCGTGCGCTCGGCGAGGACGCGGCGCGCGCCGCGCACGTCTCGTCGACTAAGTCGATGACCGGCCACATGATCGGTGCCACGGGTGCCATCGAGGTCATGGCCTGCGCTATGGCGCTCGAGCAGGGCGTGGTGCCGCCGACCATTAACTACCACACGCCCGATCCCACCTGCGATCTTGACTACACGCCCAATCGCGCGGTTCGCGCCGACCTTACCTGGGCGCTTTCGACCAACCTGGGCTTTGGCGGGCACAACGCCGCCATCGCGCTGCGTAGATATACGAGGAGCTAGAGCATGGATTCCAAAAGACTTGCCGAGATAGCCGATGTTATGGAGGACCGCGGCCTCACGCGCGTACGCGTTGAGGAGCCCGATGGCACCGCGGTCGAACTCGAGCGCGCGAGCGCCGCGCAGCCGGTTGCCGTGCCCATGCCTATGCCGGGTGCCGTGACTGCTCCGGCGGTGGCTCCCGTCGCCATGCCTGCCGCCGCACCGGAGCCCGCCGCGCAGGCGCTTGCCGCCGCACCGGAGCCCAAGGACACCGAGGTGACCGCTCCCATGGTCGGCGTTTTCTATGCTGCCCCGGCGCCGGGCGACGAGCCGTTTGTGCACGTGGGCTCCAAGGTCAAGGCCGGTGAGACCCTTTGCATCATCGAGGCCATGAAGGTTCTCAACGAGGTGACGGCCGAGGCAGACGGCGAGGTGCTCGAGATCTGCGTGGCCGACGGCGACCTCGTGGAGTTCGGCAGTTGCCTTATGAGGATCGGATAGGTGATGTCCATGAACAAAGAAGAGCTCAAGAAGCTGTTGCCGCATCGCGAACCGATGCTTTTGCTCGACGAGGCCGAGCTGGTGGGCGACGAGGCCCACGGCAAGATCACGATTACGGGTGACGAGTACTTTTTGCAGGGGCATTTTCCGGGAAACCCGGTCGTCCCCGGTGTGATTCAGTGCGAGATACTCGCCCAGAACTGCTGCGTGCTGCTGATGGGCGATGAGGAAGCGCGCGGCGCGACGCCGTTCTACACGAGTCTGGACAAGGTGCGCTTTAAGCGTCCGGTGCGCCCGGGCGATACGGTGGATCTGGTGTGCTCCATCACGCGTGCGCGCGGGCCGTTCCGTTTTGCGACGGGTACTGCAAGCGTCAACGGTGAGGTTTGCTGCCGCGCCGATATGTCCTTTGCACTCATGCACGAAAGTTAAGGAAGGCTTCATGTTCGACAAAGTGCTCATCGCCAACCGCGGCGAAGTCGCGGTCCGTGTTATCCGCGCGTGCCGCGATATGGGCATCAAGACCGTCGCCGTTTATTCCACGGCCGATGCGGACGCGCTGCACGTGCAGCTTGCCGACGAGGCGTATTGCATTGGCGGCCCGCGTCTTGCCGAGAGCTACCTCAACGACGATGCTGTGCTCACCTGTGCCGTAAAGTCGGGAGCTAAGGCAATTCATCCCGGCTATGGCTTTTTCTCCGAGAAGGCGAGCTTCGTGCGCGACTGCGACAAGTATGGCCTGGCGTTTGTCGGTCCTTCGGCCGAGGTCATCGACAGCATGGGCGACAAGGACGCCGCACGCCGAACGGCCGCTGCCGCGGGCGTGCCCATCGTGCCGGGCTGCGATTTGCTCAAAAGCCCCGAGGAGGCAACGGCCGAGGCCGAGCGCATTGGCTGCCCCGTGCTCATCAAGGCGCGTGCGGGTGGAGGCGGCCGCGGTATTCGCAAGGTCGAGCGCGTGGAAGATGCGGCAAAGGCGTTCATCGAGGCGCGTGCCGAGGGCGAGGCCGTCTTTGGCGACGGCGAGTGCTACATGGAGAAGTTCGTCGCGCCGGCGCACCACGTTGAGGTGCAGATTATGGCCGATAAGCAGGGCCATGTGTTTTCGCTCGGCGAGCGCGAGTGCTCGGTGCAGCGTCGCAATCAAAAGCTGATCGAGGAGAGCCCTGCGCCGTGCCTCGACGGACACGACGACATTCGTGCTCGCATGCACAAGGCAGCGCGTGACTTGGCTCGTGCCGTCGGCTACGAAGGGGCCGGTACCATCGAGTTCCTGTATTCGGATGACGGCAATTTCTACTTTATGGAAATGAACACGCGCTTGCAGGTGGAGCATCCGGTTACAGAGTTTGTGACCGATACCGACTTGGTCAAGTGGCAGCTGCGCGTGGCAGCCGGCCAGCCTCTGCCTTTTGAGCGGGAGGACATGCCGGTCCGCAACCACGCCATGGAGTGCCGCATTAATGCCGAAACGCCGGACTTTCTGCCGTCATGCGGAACGGTCACCGCGTTGCGTGTGCCGGGTGGTCCGCGCGTACGCTGGGATTCCGCCATGTTTACCGGTGCGAAAGTTCCGCCGTACTACGACTCTATGCTCGGCAAGCTCATCGTGTGTGCGCCCACGCGTGACGGCGCCATTCGCAAGATGCGCTCGGCCCTGGGCGAGCTCGTGATCGAGGGCGTGAGCGAAAACAGCGAGCTTCAGCTCGACGTGCTGGCAAACGACGAGTTCTTGTCGGGCATGTATCACACCGATCTGATGGGGCATCTCTATGCTGATGAATAGAAAAGCGAAGACGGTCAACGTTCTCGAGGGGCCGATGACCGAGTCGTGCGCCGAGTTTCCCGCGCGCCACGTGTTTATCAAGTGCCCGGAGTGTCGCCGTGTGATCGATGAGGCGCGCCTGCACGACAATCTCGAGGTCTGCCCTCGTTGCGGCAAACATTTTCGCGTGAGCGGTCGCGCGCGCATGCGCATGACGGTCGACGAGGGCACGTTTGAGGAATGGGATGCCAATCTGGCGTCGGAAGACTTCCTCTCGTTTCCCGGCTATGCCGACAAGCTCAAGAGCGTGAGCGAGCGTTCGGGCGAGCGCGATGCCGTTGTGTGCGGCAGGGGCAAAATCTGCGGTTGCGATACCGCGCTCTTCTTTATGGACGCCAACTTTATGATGGGCTCGATGGGCTCCGTGGTGGGCGAGAAGATCTGTCGCGCATTTGAGCGTGCGACCGAGCTGGGATTGCCGGTTGTCGGTTTTACCGTTTCGGGCGGTGCGCGCATGCAAGAGGGTGTGACATCGCTTATGCAGATGGCCAAGATTTCTGCGGCGGTTAGGCGTCACAGCGAAGCGGGCGGCCTGTATATCACGGTGCTCACCGACCCCACGACCGGAGGCGTAACCGCGAGCTTTGCCATGGAGGGAGACATTATCCTGGCCGAGCCAGATGCCCTGACGGCATTTGCCGGCCCGCGCGTGATCGAGCAGAACATGCACAAGCGCCTGCCCAAGGGATTCCAGCGCTCAGAGTTTTTGCTGGAGCACGGCTTTTGCGATGCCGTTGTTCCGCGTGGCGAGATTGCGCTTACGGTAGGCGAGCTGCTGGCGCTGCACGAAGGGCACGCGCCCGGCCTGGGGGCACCGCACGAGATCGTGCATGCGGGTCGCCGCGGTAAAAAGCTGGGACACTTATTCAAGCGCTCGACGGCACCAAAAACCGCGCTCGAGATTGTCAAGCAGACCCGCTCGGCAGATCGCGCCACGGCAGGCGAGATGATCTCGCTGGGCCTGGATGGATTTGTGGAGCTGCACGGCGACCGTTACTTTGGCGACGACGCCGCTGTGGTGGCTGGCATTGGCTGGAAAGACGGACGCCCCGTAACGGTCATCGCCATCGAGCGCGGCACCACGACCAAAGAGCGTATGCGCCGCAACTTTGGCATGGCGCATCCCGAGGGCTACCGCAAAGCGCGTCGCCTGATGCGCCAGGCCGAAAAGTTTGGTCGACCGGTTCTGTGCCTGGTCGATACTTCGGGCGCGTTTTGCGGCATCGGTGCCGAGGAGCGCGGCCAGGGCGAGGCGATTGCCCAGAATCTCATGGAGATGAGCGGCCTTAAGACGCCGATTGTCTCAGTGGTGACAGGCGAGGGCGGCTCTGGTGGCGCGCTGGCGCTGTCCGTGGCCGACCGCATCCTGATGCTCTCGAGCTCGGCCTATTCGGTCGTGAGCCCCGAGGCCTGTGCGTCGATCCTGTGGAAGGATACCGAGCGCGCGAATGAGGCCGCCGAGGCGCTTAAGCTCACGGCCCCCGATCTGTTGGCGCTCGGCATCATCGACGGCATTGTTGACGATAGGGGCCTGTCGCATGAGGAGATCGCCGGTGCCGTCATGTCCTCGGCATTTGATGCCTTCGATACGCTTGGGCAACTCGACGACGCGACCCTCACAAACCTCCGCTACGAAAAGTACCGCGCAATCGGTCGGTACCGCACGATGTGACAAAGGGGCAGCCCGCATGTCACATTGGGAAAGGCGTTCCATGTCGCAAGTTTCTAACACCTCGTTTACAACGACGGTTTCATTAAACGCCACGGCCGTGGTGGACTATCTGTCCAAAAGCATGATGTCGGCGCTGCCGTTTATTGTCTGCGCGGCGTTGTTCCGCACCGTCGCCGTCATTATGGGCGAAGGCATGCTGGGCCTGTGGTCTGCCGATTCCGAAATCTATCGCCTGTTCTACAGTTGGCTCTATAACGCCGGCTACTATTTTTTGCCCATTTATCTTGGTTGGGCGGCCGCCCGCCAGCTCGGTTGCTCGGAGCAGCTGGGCATGATGCTGGGCGGCGTATTGATTGCGCCCGATCTGCTTAAGCTCGTCGATGCCGCATCGACGACGGGGGCATCGATGACTTCCGTGTATGGTCTGCTTCCCGCGCCGGTCAACGATTACACGACGACTGTTATCCCGGTTCTCATCTCGGTGCCCGTGCTATGGCGAGTGGAGTGTTTCTTTCAGCGCGTTATCCCTAAGGCCGTGGCGTTTTCGTTCGTTCCGTTTGCAACCATGCTCGTCATGGTTCCGGTTTCGCTGTGTATTACGGCGCCGGCGGGCAGCTATTTGGGCATGCTGTTGGGCCGGCTTATGTTCATGCTTGGCAATTCCGGTGGCATCGTGTCGCTGCTCACGCTCATGGGGCTTGCCGCGGGTTGGGAGTTTCTTAAGATCGCGGGCGTCAGCAACGTTGTCCTATCGCTCGCCTATGCGCAGTTTATGAGTGTGGGAACGGATTCGTGCATCCTGATCGCCGCGACGATGGCAACGTTTGCCGTTTGGGGCATGCCCTTTGGTGCGTCGCTTCGCGTTGCGGATAAGGACGAGAAGGCCCTCATGCTGGGCTATTCGATCTCGGGCGTGCTTGGTGGCGTAAGTGAGCCGGCGCTGTACGGTTGCGGCTTTAAATATGGCAGGTGCCTGACGTGCATGGCCATTGGCGGCGCCGTCGGAGGTCTTGTTGCGGCCGTGGGCCACGTTACGGCCTATACCATCGGCATGACGAATGTCCTCATGGTCATTGGCTTTGCCACGGGCGGCATCTCGAACCTGCTATGGTGCTGTGCTGCCGGCAGTGTGGCATTTGCGGTGTCTGCGGCGCTGAGCTACTGCTTTGGCGTGGTGCCGGCGAAGGGGCAGGCGGCAGAGGACGGAGCCGATTCGCCCGAAACCTCGAAGAACGTGGCCGAAGTAAGCGCGTAAATCGATTGACAAAGGGACGATCCCGCATGTCACATTCCAAGGCCGTGGCCCGTGCGGGTTGCGGCCTTTTTGTATCTGGGGGACAAAGTGGCTACACTACAATCCGTTTGAGCAATAGATATATAGGTAGTACCGTGGGGGCGGATGTAGATGGTCGAGTGGATTGTTAAGCGTGCGCAGGGCGACCGTGCGCGCGTGGGCACGTTGACGGGCGTGGTGTGTATTCTTGCCAATGTGGCACTATGCGCTGCGAAGGGCGTAATTGGCGTGCTGTCGGGATCGGTTTCGATCGTGGCGGATGCCATGAACAACCTGTCCGATGCCAGCTCGAACATCGTGAGCGTGCTGGGCTTTAAGCTGGCGAGCAAGCCGGCCGACCCCGAGCATCCTTACGGCCACGGTCGCTACGAGTATCTCTCGGGTCTGGTCGTGGCGGCACTCGTACTGATGATCGGACTCGAACTGGTGAAGTCCTCGTTTGAGCGCATCATCCACCCCGAGCCTGTCGAGTTCTCGCTTGCCCTGGTGGCAGTCCTGGCACTTTCGATGGTTGTAAAGCTGTGGATGGCGGCCCTCAACCAAAAGCTCGGTGACCGCATTGAGTCCGAGACGCTGCATGCGACCGCGCAGGATTCCAAGAACGATGTCCTAGCCACGGGCGCCGTGCTGGCGTGCGCGATTGTTTCCCAGGTGACGCATATCAATCTTGATGCATGGGTTGGACTTGCCGTTGGCGCCTATATTGGCTGGAGCGGTTTTGAGCTTATCCAAGATACGGTGAGCCCGCTTTTGGGTCAGGCGCCCGATCCCAAGCTGGTCAAACATATCCGAGACAAGATCATGAGCTACCCCGGCGTTTTGGGCGTTCACGATTTGATGGTTCACGACTACGGCCCGGGCAGGAAGTTTGCAAGTGCGCATGCCGAGATGGCGGCCGAGGCTAGCCCGCTGGAAAGTCACGACACGCTCGATAACATCGAGCAGTCGTTTAGGGTCGAAGACGGCATGATCGTCACGCTTCACTACGATCCCATCGTAACCGATGACCCCAAGGTGGCGAGCATGCGCTTGCGCATTCACGCCATGGCTCAGGAGATCGATAGCCGCCTCTCGATTCATGACCTACGCTGTGTGCCGGGTCCTACGCACACCAACGTGATCTTTGACTGCGTGCGTCCCTCGGATCTGCAGATGAGTGCCGATGACTTAAAGCACGCGCTGGCACAACGGGTCGAATCGGAATATCCCAAGTCGATTGCCAAGATTACGATCGATGAAGACTACGTAGGGCATACCCACGAGTAAGGCTGTGCCGGCAAAGCAGGTTATGTAGAAGGGGAGAGCATGAAGAAGCTGTATCTACTCCGCCACGGTCAGACGGAGTTCAACGTCAAAAAGCTGGTCCAGGGCCGCTGCGATTCACCGTTGACCGATCTGGGCCGCAAACAAGCGGGAATGGCAGCCGCATGGCTCAAGAGCCACGACGTTGTCCCCGACAAAGTGGTCTCTTCGCCCTTAGGCCGAGCCATGGACACAGCTCAGCTCGTCGCAACCGAACTCCTTGGCCCGGACACAGCAGTCGAGCCCTGCGAAGGCATCATCGAGCGCTGCTACGGCACCTTCGAAGAGGGCCCGCACGACGCGCTACCTACCGACGTCTGGGATCCGGGCGAGGATCTGGTCCCCTTCGGAGGAGAAGGAAGCCAGGCGCTGCAAGAACGTATGGTGGATGCTCTTACCAATATCATGGGCTCCGAGGGCATCGAAACCCTTCTAGCAGTAAGCCACGGAAGCGCCAGCCGCCAATTCATCAAAGCTGCAGCCCCAGAGGGCTTTGAGCTCCCAGCCAAACTCCCCAACTGCGCCATCATGATCTTCGATTTCGATGAGCAAAAGCCACAAGCAGAAGGCGAACCAATGCAATGCAAGTTCACCCTCCAGCAAATAGTGGACCCCCAACAAAGTAATTAGCTGAGCGAGCAGAGTTAAGCAGACATCAACGTGTCGTCTCCCGAGCTTGGCAGAGGGGCGGCGAAATATATTAAGTTTGTCGCGAGTTCCGCACGCAAAGGAAAGCACTTAATGTGCTTCCGTCTTGCGCAGGACTGTAGAGCAGCAAACTTAATATATTTCGCAGCCCCTCTGCCAAGCCCAGGCGACTCCACGCACTTTACCTGCGTAAACAATGTGAGTGAAATATGAATCTCGATGGATACGCCCGCAGCCGTGTATACTAAACAGCTGTGTGTAACCAGGGGAGTATTCTGGCTGGACAAAATGCCTGCTTAATAGGGTTGTCAGGTAGTCCGGGCGAAATACAAGACTGGGGAGCACGTCGTGTAAGTAGTGGTCCTCTAGGGGCGTACGCTCGGTGGTGTACGCATTGTCCCAAGACCACGCGAGAGTTGGGATCATATCTTGATCAGCATGATTCTCGGCCGCAAGATTGGCATGACCCAGGTTTGGGACGAGAACGATAACGTCGTTCCCGTCACGGTCATCCAGGCTGGCCCCTGCGCTGTCTCGCAGGTTAAAACTCAGGCAACCGACGGCTATGACGCCGTCCAGATCGGTTTCGGCGACATCAAGGCCAAGAACGTGAACAAGCCCATGGCTGGTCACTTCGCCAAGGCTGGCGTCGAGCCTGTCCGCTTCCTTCGTGAGGTCCGCGTCGAGAACGGCGAGGAGCACAAGGTCGGCGAGGTCGTCACCGTCGCTGATTTCGCTGATGTCGAGAAGGTCGACGTCATCGGTACCTCCAAGGGTAAGGGCTTCCAGGGTCGCATCAAGCGCTGGGGTCAGCGCCGCGGTCCTATGACGCATGGTTCTCACTTCCAGCGTCACCCCGGTTCTATCGGTCAGTGCGCCTATCCTGCGCGCGTCCTCAAGGGCGTCAAGATGGCCGGTCACATGGGTAACGAGCGCGTTACCGTCAAGAACCTTTCCGTTGTCCGCATCGATGCCGAGCAGAACCTCATCTTGGTCAAGGGCGCTGTCCCGGGTGCCAAGAATGGTCTCGTCGCCATCCGTATGGCCTAAGGGCCCAGCCCATTTAGCCCAGCGTCATACCAAGGAGAACACTTAAATGGCAAAGTTTGAAGTAAAGAACAGCGAGGGCAAGAAGGTCGCCGAGGCCGAGCTCGCCGCTGAGGTGTACGGCATCGAGCCGAACATCCACGTTATGCACCACATCGTCAAGTGCCAGATGGCCTCTTGGCGTCAGGGCACCCAGTCTGCTAAGGGTCGCTCTGAGGTTTCCGGTGGCGGCAAGAAGCCTTGGCGTCAGAAGGGCACCGGCCGTGCTCGCCAGGGTTCCATCCGTGCTGCCCAGTGGCGTCACGGTGGCGTTGTCTTCGCCCCCAAGCCCCGTTCCTACGCTAAGCGTATGAACAACAAGGAGGTCAAGCTGGCTATGCGCTCCGCGCTGTCCGCCAAGCTGGCCGATGGCGAGCTCGTGCTCGTCGACGACTACGGCTTCGAGAAGCCTTCCACCAAGGCTGCTGTCGCCATGCTCAAGGCTCTCGGCCTTGAGGGCAAGCGTCTGACCATCATCGTTCGCGATGAGGACGTCAACGCCTACCTGTCGTTCCGCAACATTCCCAAGACGTTCATCATCACCGCTGACGAGGCCAACACCTACGATCTCGTCAACAACAACGCTGTGCTGATGCCCGCCGACATCGCCGCTCACTTCGGGGAGGTGCTTGCATAAATGACCGCCCACGAGATCATCATCCGTCCGATCGTGTCCGAGCGTTCCTTCTCCGGCATGGAGCTGAACAAGTACACGTTCGAGGTCGCCAAGGATGCTAACAAGTATCAGATCAAGGACGCTGTCGAGGAGATCTTCGGCGTCAAGGTCGTTCGCGTGAACACCCTGACGGTCAAGCCCAAGACCAAGCGCGTGCGCTATGTCGCCGGCAAGACCCGTTCTTGGAAGAAGGCCATCGTCACGCTGGCCGAGGGCGACACCATCGAGGTCTTTGGCAACCAGGCCTAAGACTCGCTGCTGTTGAGTGAGCTCATGCCTCCCAAATAGGGGAGGCGGGAGCTCAAGGTTTTGGGCGTTTAAAATGGACACGCCCGGAACCGTGTATACGTCCGGTGTCATCGCACCCGAGGCAGAACCTCGAATCCCTGTCTGCGATGGCTAACGGATTCCTATTGAAAGGGATTGTAATGGCTGTAAAGCACCTTAAGCCGACCTCCGCTGGTAGGCGTTGGCAGACGATCTCCGACTTCTCCGAGATCACCTGCACCAAGCCCGAGAAGTCTCTTCTCGAGCCCCTGCCCAAGAAGGCCGGTCGTAACAACAACGGCCGCATCACCACCCGCCACCAGGGCGGCGGCGTGAAGCGTCGTTACCGCGTGATCGACTTCAAGCGCAACAAGGACGGCGTGCCCGCCAAGGTTGCCACGATCGAGTACGATCCGAACCGTTCCGCTCGCATCGCTCTGCTGCACTACGCTGACGGTGAGAAGCGCTACATCCTGGCCCCCAAGGGCCTCGAGGTCGGTCAGACCATCATGTCCGGTTCTGACGCCGACATCAAGCCGGGCAACGCTCTGCCCCTCGCCGACATCCCCGTCGGTACGCTCATCCACGCCGTCGAGTTCCAGCCGGGCAAGGGCGCTGCTATCGCCCGTTCCGCCGGTAACTCCTGCCAGCTGATGGGTAAGGAGGGCAAGTACGCTATCGTCCGTATGCCTTCCTCCGAGATGCGCCGCATCCTCGTTACCTGCCGCGCCACCGTCGGTGAGGTCGGCAACGCCGATCACTCCAACATCGTCATCGGCAAGGCCGGCCGTAAGCGTCACATGAACGTGCGCCCGACCGTCCGCGGTACCGTCATGAACCCTGTCGACCACCCGCACGGCGGTGGCGAGGGCAAGAACCACACCTCTGGTCGTCCCTCCGTTACCCCCTGGGGTAAGCCGACGAAGGGCCTTCGTACGCGCAAGAAGAAGAAGGTCTCGAACCAGCATATCATTCGTCGCCGTAAGAAGTAATTTCGGATACCGAGTTTTAGGAGAAAGCACTTATGAGCAGAAGTCTCAAAAAGGGCCCGTTCGTGGAGACTCGCCTTCTCTCGCGTATCACCGCGATGAACGAGGCTGGCAAGAAGGACGTCGTGAAGACCTGGTCCCGCGCGTCCACCATCTTCCCCGAGATGGTTGGTCACACCATCGCCGTCCACGACGGCCGCAAGCATGTGCCCGTGTATGTTACCGAGTCCATGGTTGGTCACAAGCTCGGCGAGTTCGCGCCGACTCGTACGTTCCGTGGCCACAAGGCCAAATAGGGGGTTAACCGTAAATGGCAACTAAGTCTATTGAAACTGAGGCCACCGAGGTTCGCGCCGTCGCTAAGTACGTGCGTGTTTCCCCCAGCAAGGCCCGCCTGGTGGTCGATCTGATCCGCCGCAAGCCTGTCGCTCAGGCCTTCGACATCCTCCACTTCTGCGACCGCGCCGTCGCCGTGGATGTCGAGAAGGTTCTCCGTTCCGCCGTTGCGAACGCCGAGAACAACAACGGTCTGCGTGCCGACAACCTGGTTGTCGCCGCTGCCTATGTTGACGAGGGTCCGACGCTTAAGCGCATCCGTCCCCGCGCCAAGGGTTCCGCTTCTCGCATTCTGAAGCGTACTTCCCACATCACCGTCGTCGTTGCTCCTCGAAAGGAGGCGTAAAGCTGTATGGGTCAGAAAGTCTACCCCACCGGCTTCCGTCTTGGCATCACCGAGAACTGGCGCTCCCGCTGGTTCGCAGAGAAGGATTACGCTAAGACCCTCGGTAACGATCTCGAGATCCGCAAGTACCTCGAGAAGCGTCTTTCCCGCGCAGCTGTCTCCCGCGTCGAGATCGAGCGCGCTGGCGACAAGGTGAAGGTCATCATCCTCACCGCTCGCCCCGGCGTTGTCATCGGTAAGAAGGGTGCCGAGATCGATACCCTCCGCACCGAGCTCGAGAAGGTCGCTGGCGTCTCCAAGGGCCAGCTCTCCGTCGACGTTGTCGAGATCAAGCGCCCCGAGCTCGACGCCAACCTCGTTGCTCAGTCTATCGCCGAGCAGCTCGAGGGCCGCGTTGCCTTCCGTCGCGCTATGCGTAAGGCTGTCCAGTCCGCCCGCAAGGCCGGCGCTAAGGGCATCCGTATCCAGTGCTCCGGTCGTCTCGGCGGTGCCGAGATGGGCCGTCGTGAGTGGTACCGTGAGGGTCGCGTGCCTCTGCACACCCTCCGTGCCAAGATCGACTACGGCACGGCTGTCGCCAGCACCACCATGGGCGCTTGCGGCGTGAAGGTCTGGATCTACCTGGGCGAGAAGCTCCCGGGCCAGCCTGTTCCCAACCCTGCACTCGAGGGCTCTTCCCGTCCTCGTCGTCGTAACTCCGAGAGGAGGGGTCAGTAGTGCTTGCCCCTAAGCGTATTCTTCACCGCAAGGTGCAGCGTGGCTCCATGAAGGGCCAGGCCAAGGGTAATACCGAGCTGCATTTCGGCGAGTTTGGTATCCAGGCTCTCGAGGCCCATTGGATCACCAACCGTCAGATCGAGGCCGCTCGTATTGCCATGACCCGCTACATGAAGCGTGGCGGTCGTGTCTACATCACGATCTTCCCCGATAAGCCCATCACCAAGAAGCCTGCTGAGACTCGCATGGGTTCTGGTAAGGGTAACCCCGAGGAGTGGGTGGCCGTCGTCAAGCCCGGCCGCATCATGTTCGAGGTCAAGGGCGTGCCCGAGGAGGTCGCTCGCGAGGCTCTGCGTCTTGCACAGCACAAGCTTCCCATCAAGACCAAGATTGTTGCTGCTAAGAACGCTGAGCAGCGCATCGAGAAGGAGATGGCTGAGGAGGCCGCTCTCGAGGCCAAGTGGGCTGCTGAGGACGCCGCCGCCGCCAAGGAGGAGAACTAATGAAGCCCGCAGAGATTCGTGAGCTCTCGGACGCTCAGCTCGTTGAGAAGCTGAAGGAAATGCGCGCCGAGCTCTTTAACCTTCGTTTCCAGATGGCAACCAGCCAGTTGGACAACACCGCTCGCGTCAACACCGTGAAGAAGGACATCGCTCGCGTCCTCACGGAGCAGCGCGCCCGCGAGATCGCAGCGGAGAAGTCCGCTGTCGCCGAGTAGGACCTAAGGAGAGAACATGACTGATTCGCGTAACTCGCGTAAGGTCCGTACGGGTGTCGTTACCTCCGTCTCCGGTGCCAAGACCATTGTTGTCACCATCACCGAGCGCAAGCGTCACCCCAAGTACGGCAAGATGATGACCAGCTCCAAGAAGCTGCACGCTCACGACGAGGAGTGCACGGCTGGCGTGGGCGATACCGTCCGCGTTATGGAGACCCGTCCTATGTCCAAGATGAAGCGTTGGCGTCTCATCGAGGTCGTCGAGCGCGCTAAATAAGCAGTCGCTCTTACGACTTGTACGTTTCCGAAGATGTGCGTATGCCTGGCTTGCATACCACGGGCCGTATAAAGGCTGCGCACCTCTCTTCGGTTCTTAGTTCGGAGGAACATCTACCATGATTCAGATGCAAACCATGCTGAACGTCGCCGACAACTCCGGCGCTCGCAAGATTCGCTGCATCAAGGTGCTTGGCGGTTCCAAGCGTCGTTATGCAGGCATCGGCGATGTGTTCATCGGTGCTGTCCAGGAGGCTACCCCTGGCGCCAACGTCAAGAAGAAGGACGTTGTCCGTTGCGTCGTCGTTCGCACCGTTAAGGAGATCCGCCGCAAGGATGGCTCCTACATTCGCTTTGATGAGAACGCCTGCGTTGTCATCAACAACGATGGTTCGCCCGTCGGCACCCGTATCTTCGGGCCCGTCGCTCGCGAGCTTCGTGACAAGAAGTACATGAAGATCGTCTCGCTCGCTCCCGAGACCCTGTAGTTAGGGGAGATATATGTATATCAAGAAGGGCGATAAGGTCCAGGTTCTCTCTGGTAAGGATCGCGGCAAGCAGGGTGTTGTCCTGCGTGCTCTCCCCGCCGAGAACAAGGTCGTTGTCGAGGGCGTTTCGGTCGTCAAGAAGGCCGTCAAGCCCAACGCTGCCAACCAGCAGGGCGGCATCGTTTCGCAGGAGGCTCCCATCGACGCCTCCAACGTTAATCTCGTCTGCCCCGAGTGCGGTAAGGTTACCCGCGTCGGTCACGAGAAGGACGGCAAGAACAAGCTGCGCGTCTGCAAGAAGTGCGGCCACAAGTTCTAAGCTGCCCGCAACATCAAGTTGCTAGCAAAGGCCCGGATGCCAAGGCACCCGGGCCTTTTTCTATCCCTACTCATTGGGGACAGACTTAAATGAGTGGAAGTCGCTTGGCATTCATTGGGGAGCATTTATTGGGGACAGACTTAAATGACCAGTCGTTGGGGGACAGTCTCTATGTGCCGGCAGTTTGGGACGGTCCTTTGATGTCTGATGCCCCCAAAGGGGTGGAGTATCACGGCCTGCTCTGTTCTTTAGGGCTTTGGTGTTCCGCCTCTTTATGCTTCACAAGGATCGTCGCATGCGCATTTATACGCATAGTTTTGCGCGACAATGCGCATGACTGCGCAAACATCTGCCAACTATGGCTAAATAATGACCGATAAGCATATAAATACGCAAACACGAGCAGATACGCGCGCAATTGTGCGAATATAGGGTTGTTAGAAATGAAGGACTTCCGATGATTCAGGAGGCACATATGGCAGATTCCAAGCAGGCTCCACTCGACTCCGCGGCAGCCGCAAAAGCAGCGTTCGCTTCGGTCCAGGACAAGCCATTCCCCGATGATATCTTTACGGCTCCCGAGCTTCGTTGGGCTGTGATCGGGTGCGGCGTTATCGCCAACCAGATGGCCCAGTCTCTCGCTTTTGCCGGTCGCAAGCTTGCGGGCGTCGCCAACCGCACGCTGTCCAAGGCTCAAGCTTTTGCTGAGCAGTATGGCATCGAGAAGGTCTATGAAACGGTCGATGACCTCTACGCCGATCCGAACATTGACGCAGTTTATATCACCACGCCGCACAACACGCATATCACCTACCTGCGCGCCGCTCTGGCAGCTGGTAAGCACGTACTCTGCGAGAAGGCCATTACCCTCAATTCCGCTGAGCTCGACGAGGCGCGTGCCATCGCCGACGAGCACAACGTGGTCCTCATGGACGCCACTACGGTGCTCCACATGCCCTTGTATCAGGAGCTGCGCCGCCGCATGGATGCCGGCGAGTTTGGCCGCATGAATCTTGCTCAGCTCAACTTTGGTAGCTATAAGGAGTACGGCGACCTGACCAACCGCTTCTACAATCGCAACCTTGCTGGCGGTGCCATGCTCGATATTGGCGTCTATGCCCTGTCCGTTTTGCGCTTCTTTATGGCAAGCCAGCCCGCTGAGGTCATTTCGCTGGGCAACACCTGCGAGACCGGCGTTGACGTTGCGGGCGGCATCGTCTGCCGTAATGCCGAGCAGCAGCTGGGTGTTGTGAGCCTCACGCTCCACTCCAAGCAACCCAAGCGCTCGATTATTAGCTTCGATAAGTGTTATATCGAGGTCAACGAGTATCCGCGCGCCGATCACGCGACCATCGTGTGGACTGCAGACGGTCACCGCGAGGAGGTCCACGCCGGCACCGAGGCTTACGCCCTGTGCTATGAGATGGCCGATCTTGAGGAGGCCGTTGCCGGCGACGACTCCAAGCGCGAGCTGCTAGATTATGCTTCTGATGTTATGGAGCTTATGACCAGGCTCCGCGCCGACTGGGGAGTTGTGTACCCCGAGGAGGAGTAAGCGATGCTTGCGGAAGATAGGCTCAACGCGATCGTGTCGATGGTGCAGCGAGCCGGCTCGGTTACCGTGCCGGAGCTTGCCGAAGCCCTGGGCGTGACGGCGTCTACCATTCGGCGCGACCTGCAGACGCTCGACCGAGCGCATCGCATCGCCAAGGTCCACGGTGGAGCGACGAGTCTTGAGCGCGCGCACGTGACGCGCGACCTAACGCTTAATGAGCGCAGCGACCTCCATAACGACGACAAGGAGCGTATCTGCGCCCGTGCGGCGGCACTTGTGGAGCCCGAGAGCTTTGTATATATCGACTCGGGTTCGACGACGCTCAGGCTCATCGAGCATCTTCCACACCTTGAAGATGTCACCTATGTGACCGATTCCGTGCTCCATGCTCAACACCTTGCTTTGCGCGGCATGCGTACCGTGGTGCTGGGCGGCGAGCTCAAACCCGAGACCGAGGCGCTCGTTGGCCCCGATGCCTTGGCAACCTTAGACCGCTACAACTTCAACTGTGGCTTTTGGGGCTCTAACGGCATTGCCGCCGAGCAGGGCTTCACGGCGCCCGATATCGAGGAGGCGCAAGTAAAGCGTATCTCGATGCGCCATACGGCCAAGCGCTTCGTAATCTCGGACGCCAGTAAATTTGGCATGGTGGCGCCCGTCAAGTTCGCGGACTTCCGTGACGCAACGGTTATTACCGCAGGCGATGTCCCCGTCAAGTACCGGGCAATGGACAACGTCATCACGGTCTAACAGCAGGGGACGGGCAAACGCCAAAACCACCGCGAAGGGGTAGGAACCTATGTGGTGGTTTTGACGTTTGTCCAGATAAAACCGGGACTGCGGACAAAAAGTTGGACCATCAGGTCCGGTTTGGAGTCCGCATGACATACAGTAGAGCCGTAGTAGAGAGGGCCGGGGAGCTGCGCCGCTCCGGGCTCTCGTGCAGGGAGATAGCCCGGGAGCTCGACGGGCCG
>DBFEIO010000030.1:0-2672 GCA_048330275.1 Collinsella sp. | reverse complement strand
ACCTCGACGACTTCGTGGTCCATTGGAACACGAGGAGGCGCCAGGTTAAACTGAAGGGACTGACCCCGGAGGAGTTCCGGAGACAGTCCCTTGCGGCGTAGTTTTTATTTAAGCCGTCCAAGTTTTGGGGTGCAGTTCAGTGCGCAGCGGGGGCTTCCGACATGTCCGAGGACGATTGTGGGGCTAACGGGCAAGGGCCCGCCGAACCAAGTTAGGCAGCCGGGCAGATCTTCTTGAAGAGCTCGATGACATCGTCGAGCGTCGCCTCGCGCGGGTTGCCCGGGAAGCAGGCATCGGCCATGGCGTCCTTGGCCAGGACCTCGATCTCGTCAGCCTTCATGGCCTCGCAAACGTGCGGGATGTTCACGTCGGCGGAAAGCTGCTTGACGGCGGCGATAGCGGCGTCAGCAGCCTCATCGGTGCTCATGCCCGTGGTGTCAACGCCCATGGCGACGGCGACCTTGGCCAGGCGCTCGGTGCAAACCGGCTTGTTGAACTCCATGGCGATCGGCAGCAGCATGGCGCAGGCGACGCCGTGCGGGGTGTCGTAGTGAGCGGACAGGGTGTGAGCCATGGCGTGGTCGATGCCCAGGCCGACATTGGAGAAGCCCATGCCGGCGACATACTGGCCAAGAGCCATACCCTCACGGCCGGAGCCGGGCTTGCCGGACTTGGCCTCGGCAACGGAGTCGCGCAGGTTCTCGCTGATCAGCTTAATAGCCTCAAAGTGGAACATGTCGGAGAGCTCCCAAGCACCCTTGGTGGTGTAACCCTCGATGGCGTGGGTCAGAGCGTCCATGCCAGTGGAGGCGGTCAGGCCGGCGGGCATGGAGGCCATCATGTCGGGGTCGACGACGGCGACCTCGGGGGCGTCGTTGGTGTCGACGCACACGAACTTGCGGACCTTCTCGGGGTCGGTAATGACGTAGTTGATGGTCACCTCGGCGGCGGTACCGGCGGTCGTCGGCACGGCGATGGTGAACACGGCGTGGTTCTTAGTGGGAGCAACGCCCTCGAGGCTGCGGACATCGGCGAACTCGGGGTTGTTGATGATGATGCCGATGGCCTTAGCGGTGTCCATGGAGGAGCCGCCACCGATGGTCACGATAGCGTCAGCCTCGGCGGCCTTGAAAGCCTCAACGCCGTCCTTGACGTTCTGGATAGTGGGGTTGGGCTTGATCTCGGAGTAGAGGCTCCAAGCGATGCCGGCAGCGTCGAGCTCGTCGGTCACCTTAGCGGTAACGCCAAACTTGACCAGATCGGGGTCGGAGCAGACGAAGATCTTCTTGTAGCCGCGACGCTGGAGCTCGCCGGGGATCTCCTTGATGGCACCGGAACCATGATAAGAGATAGTGTTGAGAACGAAACGATTAGCCATTGATAGCCTCCCATCGTGTGCGGGGCACCCATTACGCCCCGCGCTATAAGTCCCATCCTAACGCTTTTGAAACAAAAAACGCGTGAGAACGTCAAAGGTGTTAAAGCGTTTCAACAACTGGCATCGTCACCACCTGACCACTAAACAAAAAAGGGGCGGCCGAGATGGCCGTCCCCTCCCCAATATTGATCAGTGCGACAAAGGGGCCAGCCCCTTGCCGCATCCTGCCGTTATTTTTGGCAGGCGTCTTTCCAATCTTCGCAGGCACGCTTCCAACGAGAGCGCAAATCGCGCTCGCGGTCGATAAACATGATGGCAAACGCGATAAACAGCAGCACGCTCGCCACCGCAATGGAGTGCAGCCCCATGCGCTCAATACACCAGTTGCCCAGCACGGCGCCAAACACAAAGGTAAAGATCACGCCAAAGTACAGCAGGCCGTTTTCCAGAAAGCCGCGCTTGTGGGTGATGATGTAATCGTCCACGTTTTGCAGCGCGTTGCGCAAGTTGCCGATGCACATGGTCGTAGCGATGCCGTGACCGTGGATCTTGCGGAAGCTCTCGACCTGCATGCCGCAAGCAAACGAAGTGAGGCAGTTGGCGAGCAGGTTGAAACTGCCACCGGGGATAAAGCTCACGCCCAGCAAGATGACGGCTTCAAAAAACACCGTCACCTGGCGCCAGTGAATCACACTGCCAAACCGCTCGTGAACCAGGTCGGCAAGCATAATGCCCACGGCAAACGACACCACGGGAAAGAAGTAGCGTCCCGCCAGCGTCCAGTTGCCCTCCGAGATGCTCACGCCCACCAGCAAGATATTGCCCGTCTGCGCGTTTGCGAAAACATGATCGCGCCCAATGTACGAATACACATCCATAAAGCCACCGGCGAGCGCCAAGATGATGCCCAGCTCAATAGACTCCGATATCTGTTTGGCACGCTGCATCGCCGTGCATCCTCCTTGTTGACGACTCTCTCGTGCGTTGGCGGACATATAGCCGCCGTTCATACTGTAACCCATTGACAACATGGCGTGCGCGCGAGACGAGTTCCCCAACGCGCAGATACACAGTCTGGAAACAAACAGCGAGCGCGGCGCGGCACCCGTATCGACACGCCGATCCGCCAGCCCATGTACTCCACCAGTCTTTTTAGCCCCATTACAGTTTGAGTCGTCCGAAAGGGCGGCTCTTTTCCGTTGCATGGCTATACGATTGAGCCGTACCGGTGGTCGCTGGCCGACCGCCCCGGACGGCCGTCAGCCCCTGCCCCGTAGAGGGCCCGGGACGTGTT
>DBFEIO010000029.1:0-175704 GCA_048330275.1 Collinsella sp. | reverse complement strand
CCTGGCCTCGATGTCGTGCTTCACCCTCAAGTCGACACGCATAAAAAGCCTCCCATTTCTCGTGTCCAAGAAATGGGAGGCAGTTCATATGAGCTCGGGGCTCTTTGTGCCGCACATCTATGAGAGGATATATTCGATGCGTACGGGCACTACTCCATGAAGCCGCCCTGGGATGGCGGAAACCTCGTCGTTACCCGTCTGATGGGTGTGCTCAAGGCATCCGTTCCCCTCTTTATCGACGTAACAGGCAAAAAGCTCGTCGAGGAGACCATCCGCACGCACCACGGTGTGGCCGACGCCATCGAGGCGCGCAACCCCACCGCCGCTCACGATGCGATGTATCTGTACCTGGTCTACAACCGCAACATGATTGCAGAAGACGCACAGACAAAAGGCATTTAAGGCTCGACAATGATCTTTCTTTGATAAAACGCAAAAGCGGCGGCCGCTTGCGTTTTATCAAATGGTGCGATGGGGCCAGGTTTACATGCACCAAGTTGGTGCAAAGTAACCTGTCCCCATCGCACCAAAGGGTTGACTAGAGCTCGCAGGCGACCTTGTAGCCATCGCCGATGGCATCGCGGATGTTGCCGCACTTCTGCGCATCGCCCAACACGTGGGTGACAATGCCGGCAGCGGCAAGGTCATCGGCCAGCTTGGTGTTGGGGCGGTAGCCCATGGCAAGCACCAGCGTATCGGCGTCGGCGATGGTGTGGACCTCGCCGTCCTTCTCGTAGCTGATAGTGTCCTCGGTGATTTCGGTCACCTTGGCCTCGGTCAGCACATGGACGCCCTTGGAGAGCATGCGCGTGATGAGCACCGCGCGACCGGCACCGCCCTCGTTGGCGGCAAGCGTCTTGGTCATCTCGATGACGGTGACGTCGCGGTTGGCCGGCGACAGGTCGTTGACCAGCGGGGCCAGATAATCGGCCGTCTCGCAGCCAACGGTGCCGCCGCCCACGATGACGATCTTCTTGCCCGGGAAAGCCTTGCCGCCCAGCAGGTCGTCAGCCGTCATAACCTGCTTAAAGCCCTGCATAAAGGCCGGAGCGATGGACTCGGCGCCATAAGCCAGGACAACCTCGTAGCCCGCGTAGTCGCGCTGAATGTCATCGGCCGAGAGCTCGGTGCCAAAGACGCACGTGACGCCCGCCTCGGCCAGGCGACGGTACTGATACTTGATCACGCGGGTGAGCTCCTGCTTTGCCGGCGGAACGGCCGCGATGCGCATCTCGCCGCCCGGTTCGTCCTGCTTATCCACGAGCACCACGTTGTGGCCGCGCTTGGCGGCAATGTAGGCTGCCTCCATGCCCGCAGGACCAGCGCCCACAACGAGCACGTTCTTGGCCTCGGCGGCAGACTCATAGCCAGCCTCGTCGCGCTCCACGTCCGGGTTGACGGTGCAGGAGATGCGCTTGCCGAACATAATGCCGTTCAGGCAGCGCAGGCAGCCAATGCAGGGGCGGATGTCGTCGGCGTTGCCGGCGGCTGCCTTGTTGCAGAACTCGGCATCGCACAGATTGGCGCGGCCCATCATGCAGATGTCGGCGGCGCCGTCCTCGATCAGCTCCTCGGCGATCCAGGCCTCGTTGATGCGGCCGACGGTGGCGACGGGAATGTTGACGTGCTTTTTGATCTCGCGCGAGCATGCGGCATGCGAGGCCTGCTGGGTACCGGCGGCGGGAATCGCAGAGCCGCGCTTGATAGTGGTGCCACCCGACACGTGGATCATGTCGACACCAGCCTTCTCCAGGCGACGCGAGACATAGATCATGTCGTTGAGGGTCAGACCGCCGTCGGTGTACTCATCGCCCGAGATGCGGACGTCGATGATAAAGTCCTTGCCGCAGCGCTCGCGAATCTCGGCGATGACCTCGAGCAAGAAGCGCATGCGGGCGTCGAGCGAGCCACCGTACTCGTCGGTACGCTTGTTATAGAGCGGGGTCAAAAAGCCGCCGAGCATGCCATGGGCGTGCGCCGCATGAACCTCGACGCCATCGACGCCGGCTTTCTGCATACGAACGGCAGCGTCACCGAACTGATGTGTAAGCTCGTGGATCTCGTCAACCGTGATGGGGCGCGGTGCCTCGCGGGCGTAAGACGGGCCCACAAAGGACGGAGCGATCAGGCGCGGCGTGCCCGGAACGTTAAAGGCCATGTAGGCGGGGTGGAAGAGCTGCGGCATGATCTTGCAGCCATACTCGTGGACGGTCGCGGCGAGCTTTTCCCAGCCAGCGATAAACGTGTCGTCGTAGCAGCACATGTCACCCGGCAGATAGGTATAGGTGGGCTCGACCGTCACGACCTCGGTGATGATGAGGCCCACGCCGCCCTTGGCACGGGCACGGTAATGATCGACCAAGTCGTCGGTCACATAGCCGTGATCGGCCAGGTTGGTAGATACCGGCGGCATAAAGACGCGGTTCTTGACCTCGGTCGTACCGACCTTGATCGGACTAAAGAGCATCGGATAGGCGGAAGACTCCATACAGGATTCCTTTCGTTTGAGCCGCTCGGCGGCAGTTACTGACACACCTATCGTATCAGCAACTGCCGTATCTGCACTCGCTCGCACTCCTCACCTTCAATCCCGACCCTCACAAAAAAGTTGCGGTGGAATACGAAGTAGATAAGGCCTTTGACAGGCAAAACAGTCCGTATTCCACCGCAGCTGATGGGCGGGGTGGAATTGAGGGCTCAGATAGTCAGTCATGCCCTCATCCGCCACTCCCTCACCTACAGCGTGCCATCCAGCATAAGGTTCACCTTGAGCACGTTGACCGTGGGCTCGCCGAAGACGCCCAGGAATCGGCCCTTGGTGCACTTGGCGATGATGTCGCGCACCTCGCCTTCGCTCTTGCCCGTGGCCTTGGCAAGGCGCGGGACCTGGTACTCGGCGGCATCGGGGGAGATCTCCGGGTCGAGGCCGGACCCCGAACACGTCACCAGGTCGACGGGCACGGCGTCCATATCGGCATCGGGGTTGGCGGCGCGGATCTTCTTCACGCGCGCGTCCACGAGCTGCCGGTACTCCTCACTCGCCGGGGACAGGTTGGACGGGGCGCCGTAGGCCATGAGCTCGCCGTCCTTCCCCTCGACGATAGCCACGTTCTGGATGCGGCCCCACATGTGGTCCCCATCCTCGAAGTTCTGGCCGATCAGCTCGGAGCCCACGACCTTGCCGCCGACCTTGATGAGCGAACCGTTCGCCCGGTACGGGAACGCGACCTGGGCGATGCCGGTCACGACGAGCGTATAGCCCAGGCCGCAGACAACGGTAAACAGCGCGAACACGCCCAGTGCGCGCGATGCAGCACCTTTGAACATACAAACCTCCACTTACATGATGCCGCAGAACGAGAGCAGCATGTCGATGAGCTTGATGAATACGAACGGGGCAACGATGCCGCCCAGGCCCCACACGAGCAGGTTGTGGGTCAGCAGCTGTCCGGACGGGACCTCGCGGTACTTGACGCCCTTCAGCGCGGCCGGGATCAGCGCGACGATAACGAGCGCGTTATAGATGATGGCCGAGAGAACCGCGGACAGCGGGCCTGCCAGACCGAGGATGTTGAGCGCGCCGAGGCCCGGGTAGATCGGCGAGAACAGGGCCGGGATGATGGCGAAGTACTTCGCCACGTCGTTGGCCACCGAGAAGGTCGTGAGCGAGCCGCGGGTCATGAGCAGCTGCTTGCCGATGCGCACGATATCGATGAGCTTGGTGGGGCTGGAGTCGAGGTCGACCATGTTGCCGGCCTCCTTGGCGGCCTGGGTGCCCGTGTTCATGGCCACGGCGACGTCGGCCTGGGCCAGAGCGGGCGCGTCGTTGGTGCCGTCGCCGGTCATGGCGACCAGGTGGCCCTCGCGCTGGAACTCGCGGATCTTCTCGAGCTTGCCCTCGGGGGTGGCCTCGGCCAGGAAGTCGTCCACGCCGGCCTCGGCGGCGATCGCCGCGGCGGTGAGCGGGTTGTCGCCCGTCACCATGATGGTCTTGATGCCCATCTTGCGCAGGTCGGCGAACTTCTCCTTAACGCCGGACTTGATGATGTCCTTGAGGTACACGACGCCCAGCACGCGGCAGTTCTTGGCCACGACCAGCGGGGTGCCGCCGGCCTTGGCGATGCGCTCGACGGCCTCGTCGCACTCCTGGGAGAACACGCCGCCGGCTGCCTCCACATAGGCGCGCACGGAATCGGCGGCGCCCTTGCGGATCTCATTGCCCTCGTAGTTCACGCCCGACATGCGCGTCGCCGCGGTGAACGGGATGAACTCCATGCCCTTGTCCTCGAGCGTGCGGCCGCGCAGGCCGAACTGCTCCTTGGCGAGCACGACGATGGAACGGCCCTCGGGCGTCTCGTCGGCCAGCGAGGAGAGCTGGGCGGCGTCGGCCAGCTCCGCGGGATCGACGCCGTCGACCGGGATGAACTCGGAAGCCTGGCGGTTGCCCAGGGTGATGGTGCCGGTCTTGTCGAGCATGAGGACGTCGACGTCGCCGGCGGCCTCGATGGCGCGGCCGGACATGGCCAGCACGTTGGCCTCGTTCAGACGGCTCATGCCGGCGATGCCGATGGCGGACAGAAGGGCGCCGATGGTAGTGGGGGCCAGGCACACGAGCAGCGCCACGAGCGTGGTCACGGACGTGGGGTTGGCCATGCCGTTAAGGCCGGCCGAGAAGCAGGAGTAGCAATACAGGGCCAGCGTGACCAGGATGAAGACGATGGAGAGGGCCACCAGGAAGATCTCCAGGGCGATCTCGTTGGGGGTCTTCTTGCGCGCGGCGCCCTCGACCATCGCGATCATCTTGTCCAGGAAGCTCTGGCCGGGCTCGCTGGAGATCTTGACGACGATCCAGTCGGACAGCACCGTGGTGCCGCCGGTGACGGCGGAGCGGTCGCCGCCGGCCTCGCGGACCACGGGGGCGGACTCGCCGGTGATGGCGGACTCGTCGACGGAGGCGGCGCCCTCGATGACGTCGCCGTCGCCGGGAATCTGCTCGCCGGCGCGCACGACCACCAGGTCGCCGCGCGTGAGCTCGGCGCCGGGAACGACGGTGAAGTGCTCCTTGTCCTCAACGGACTCGATGCGATGGGCCTCGACATCCTTCTTGGCCGCACGCAGGGAATCGGCCTGGGCCTTGCCGCGGCCCTCGGCAAGCGCCTCGGCGAAGTTCGAGAACAGGTCGGTGAGCCACAGGATGACCGCGATGGCGACCACATAGTAGGTGGGCACGCCCGCGTCCTGCACGCCGAAGACGGAGGCGACGGCCAGGACGGAGGTCATGACGGCGGAAAGCCACACCAGGAACATGACCGGGTTTTGAATCTGGACGCGAGGATCCAGCTTGGCAAACGAGTCGCGGACCGCGCGGCCCATCATGTCTTTTTGCATAGCCATAAATCTGCGCCTCCTTTACGCAATCATCTGGAAGAACTCGGCGACGGGGCCAAGCGCCAGGGCCGGGAAGAAGCTCAGGGCACCGATCAGCAGAACGATGAACACGAGCAGGAACACGAACATGCCGTTGGTGGTGGACAGGGTACCGGCGCTCTCGGCGACCTTGCCCTTCTTGGCCAGCGAGCCGGCGATAGCCAGCGTGCCGACGATGGGCACGAAGCGGGCGAACAGCATCTCGAGGCCGAGCATGACGTTGATCCAGGGGATGTTGCAGTTCATGCCCGCGAACGCCGAGCCGTTGTTGCCGCCGCACGAGATGAAGGCATACAGCACCTCGGAGAAGCCGTGCGCGCCGCCATTGTTGAGCTGGTCGGCGAGGCCGGGCACCATGCAGGCGATGGCCGAGCACACCAGAATGGCGAACGGAGTCGCCAGGCACAGGACGACCGCCCAGCGCATCTCGCCCGGCTCGATCTTCTTGCCCAGGAACTCGGGCGTGCGTCCGACCATGAGGCCGGCGATGAACACCGTGAGGATGGCGAAGCCGATCATGCCGTACAGGCCGCAGCCCACGCCGCCGAAGACGACCTCGCCCAGGGCCATCTGGAGCATCTGGACAAAACCGCCCAGCGGGGTGTAGGAGTCGTGCATGGAGTTAACCGAGCCGTTGGAGGCGGCGGTGGTGTAAGCCGACCACGTGGAGGAGGTGGCGATGCCGAAGCGGCTCTCCTTGCCCTCCATGTTGCCGCCGGCCTGTCCGCCGGTCATCTCGATATTGACCGCCCCGCCATCGGCCAGCTGCGGGGTGCCCGCGTGCTCGTTGACGGCGATGGTGCCGGTGAAGACCACCAGCAGGATAAGCATCGCCGCGAAGATGGCCCTGCCCTGCTTGGTGTTCCTGACGCCGATGCCGAAGGTGAAGCAGCAGGCGGCCGGGATCAGCAGCAGGCTGGTCATCTCGATGATGTTGGTGAAGGCGTTGGGGTTCTCATACGGATGGGCGGAGTTCACGCCGAAGAAGCCGCCGCCGTTGGTGCCGGACTGCTTGATGGCAACCTGAGACGCAGCGGGGCCCTGGGGCAGGAACTGCTCGGTGACCACGCGCGCGCCCTCGACAACCTCGCCGTCGACCTTGACGGTGTCGCCCTCGATCTGGGCGCCGTCGATAACGCTCCAGCCGCCGTCGGCATTGGGCTGGACAGCGACGGGCTCGACGAGCTCGGCCTTCTGAGCCGGCTGGAAGTTGGAGATGACGCCGCCGGCAGCCAGGCAGATGCCGAACACGAGGTTCAGCGGGATGAGCACGTACAGGACGGTGCGGGTGAGGTCGACCCAGAAGGAACCCAGACCCTGACCCTTGACCTGGCGGAAGCCGCGGATCAGCGCGAACATGACCGCGATGCCGGTGCCGGCGGAGACGAAGTTCTGCACGGTGAGGCCCATGAACTGCACGAGGTAGGACAGGGTGGTCTCACCGGAGTAGGACTGCCAGTTGGTGTTGGTGATGAAGGAGGCCGCCGTGTTGAACGACAGGTCCCACGACACGCCCGGCAGGTGCTGCGGGTTGCCCGGCAGGACAGCCTGGAGCATCTGGAGCGCGATGAGCACCACGAGCCCGATACCCGAGAAGGCGAGGACGCTCACCAGGTAGCGCTTCCAGCCCATCTGCTCGGAGGCGTCGATACGCAGGAGGCGATAGACGCCGCGCTCCACCGGAGCCAGCACGGGCGACAGAAACGTATGCTCACCGTCCATGACGCGCGCCATGAACTTCCCCAGGGGGATGGCGAGCGCGATGAGGACGGCAAAGTACAGAGCGTACTGAATGATGGCACTCATGCTTTACGAATCACTCCTCATGAGAATGTAGATGTAGTAGATAAGAAGTCCGATGCATGTGATTCCGATGATCGGAATGAGGACGTCCATGCGCCCGCTCCTTTCGAAGAAGCCTCTTTCCCTCACGCTGCGTCCGAAGGGGACGCAGCGTGAGAACAGTAAACGTCCGTGCGCATTAAAGCGGTGTTAGGGTTGCGCGCCCACGCATTTAGATACCATAAAGATGCAGGTAGGTGTACATAAAAGCAAGCTTTGGACAGCTATACTCATCCCATGCGCCAGCCCGTGGGCCATATCGTCCCGTGCTCGAACCGTCCTGCTCGCGCGAAGGACCCACCGGGTCCTTCGGCTCGTGCGGAACTGCGCGCGGGACGATATGGCCCACGGGCTGGCGCGACGCACTTAATCGCAGCGCTCTATAGCGAGCTGTTCCCCCGAGTGACATGCAAGGTCCGTCGCAAGTTCCGCACGCAAAGGAGCGTCCAGCGGACGCTCCGTCTTGCGCAGGACCGTTCGAGCAGCGGACGTTGCGGGCCCGCCGGGAGAACCCACGGAAGGGAGTCTCATGCCACGTGACACAACCGATGGCCGCGTCGATCCCGATGCGCTTCTCAAGGCCATCGAGCGCGATGCCGACGGCGACGAGGAGCATGCACGGCGCGGACATCTCAAGATCTTCTTCGGCTATGCGGCTGGCGTTGGCAAGACCTATGCCATGCTGCAAGCGGCCCACGCCGCGAAACGACGCGGCGTGGACGTGGTGGCCGGCTACATCGAACCCCACGAGCGGCCGGCGACGGCGCGCCTCGTGCGGGGCCTCGAGCAGGTGCCGCACGAGCTCGTCGAGCACAACGGCATCACCCTCACCGAGTTCGATTTGGACGCCGCGATCGTGCGCGCGCCGCAGCTCATCCTCGTCGACGAGCTCGCCCACACGAACGCCCCGGGCTGCCGGCATGAGAAGCGCTACCAGGACGTCGAGGAGCTCCTGCGCGCAGGGATAGACGTGTACACCACCGTCAACGTCCAGCATATCGAGAGCCTGAACGACATGGTGGCCTCCATCACCGGCGTCGTCGTGCGCGAGCGCATCCCCGACCGCGTCTTTGACGACGCCGACCAGGTTGAACTTGTGGACATCGAGCCCGCCGACCTCCTCGAGCGCCTGCAAGCGGGGCTCGTCTACCGCGAGGCTCAGGCGGAACGGGCGCAAGACCACTTCTTCACCGTCGAGAACCTCACCGCCCTGCGCGAGATCGCCCTGCGCAAGTGCGCCGACCGCATGGGGCACCTGGCAGACGCCGCGCGCGTGATGGGCAACCGCGACTACTATACGAGCGAGCGCATCCTCGTGTGCGTCTCCCCGGCGCCGACCAACCCCCGCATCGTCCGTGCCGCGGCGCGCATGGCGAAAGCGTTTCGCAGCGAGCTCGTCGCCCTGTTCGTAGAGAGCCCGCGCACGCAGGCCATGAGCGATGGTGAGCGCGCCAAGCTTGCAGCCAATATCGCCCTAGCCGAGCAGCTCGGAGCACATATGGAAACCGTCTATGGCGACGACGTCGCGTTTCAGATCTCCGAGTTCGCGCGCCTGTCGGGTATCTCGAAGATCGTCATGGGGCGCACGGGCGAGCGCGGCAGCGTCCGTCAGGCCCTCTTCGGCCGCAAATCTCTCGTGGAGCAGCTCATAGCATTCGCCCCGAACCTCGACATCTACATCATCCCGGACCAGTCGGCTCCGCCCTCCCGGCCCGAAGGACGCCGCCGTGCGCTCGCCCTGCAGCCGCCCAGCAGCCGTGACGTGCTCCGCACGCTGGCCCTCTCTCTTGCCGCCACGGCGATCGGCACGGCTTTCCGCCACCTGGGTCTCGCCGATTCCAGCATCATATCCCTCTATATCCTCACGGCCCTGCTGACCGCCGTCACCACGACGGGGCGCATCTGCACGATCGTATCGAGCGTGCTCTCTGTAGTGCTTTACAACTTCTGCTTCGTCACGCCCCTGTTCTCACTCAACAGCTACGACCGAAGCTACCTTGTCACGTTCGGCATCATGTTCGCCACCGCCATGGTCGCCGGCGAGCTCACGGCACGTATCACCGATAGCGCCCGCACATCCGCCGAGAACGCATTCAAAACGCGCGTGCTCCTCGAAACGAACCAGCTCTTGCAGCAGGCCCATAGCGCGGAGGAGTGCGCCCGCGTCGCCATGAACCAACTCGTCAAGCTGCTAAAACTCGACGTGGTCTTCTACCCCGCCGAACACGGCACGCTCGGCGAGGCGCTCTATGAGTCCGCTGGCACCGAAGACCGATCCGCGTCGCTGCTCACCGACTATGAGCGCGCCGTTGCAACCTGGACCTTCACCAACAACAAGCGCGCGGGCGCAAGCACGCGGACCCTGCCCGAGGCGCGCTGTCTCTACCTCGCGGTTCGCACCGGCGACAAGGTATTCGGTGTCATCGGCATCGCCCTGGAGGGGCGCGAGACCGAAGCCTTCGAGCATTCGATCGTCCTGTCCATCGTAGGCGAATGCGCCCTGGCGCTCGAAAGCGACCGGGCGGCGCGAGAGCGCGAGGAGGCCGCGGTCCTGGCGAAAAACGAGCAGCTGCGCGCCAACCTTTTGCGCTCCATCGGCCACGATTTGAGGACGCCCCTCACGGCTATATCCGGATCTGCGGCAATCCTCCGGAAGAGCGACGAGAAGCTCAGCCTCGGACAGCGCTGCGACCTTGCCGACGCCATCTACCACGACTCCCTCTGGCTTATCGATACCGTGGAGAACCTCCTCGCCATCACGCGCGTCGAGGACGGCACCATTCGCCTCAACCTCACATCCGAGCTCATCGACGAGGTCATCGAGGCCGCCCTCAGCCATGTCGCCCAGGCATCGCGTGGACGCACCGTCACCATCGAGCACACTGACGACATCCTGCTGGTGCGCATCGACGTCCATCTCATCATGCAGGTGCTTACGAATCTCATCATGAACGCCTTCAAATACACGCCCGAGGACTCGACCGTCACCGTCAGCGCACGTCGCGAGGGCGCGTTCGTCGTGGTGGACGTCGCAGACGATGGGCCGGGCGTGCCAGACTGCGACAAGCCTCATATCTTTGAGCGCTTCTTCACCTCAAGCAACGCGCGGCCCGTGGATTCGCGTCGGAGCATCGGCCTCGGGCTGTCGCTCTGCCGCTCCATCGTGGAGGCGCATGGCGGCGTCATCGAAGTTCGCGACAACCACCCCCATGGGGCCGTCTTCCGTTTCACCCTGCCCGCCGAGGAGATCGAGATTCATGAATAATGCCGCTAAGCCACGCATCCTCCTGGTCGAAGATGACCCGACCGTTCAAAACCTCGTTTCGACCGCGCTTGACCTCCACGGCTATGTCGTGAGCAAGGTCTGCAACGGCCAGGCCGCCATCATGGATGCGGTGTCGCACGGCCCCAGCCTCATCATGCTCGACCTCGGCCTTCCCGACATTGACGGTATCGAGGTCATCACGAAGATCCGAAGCTGGTCGGCAGTCCCCATTATCGTCATTTCGGCGCGCACCGAAGATTCCGACAAGATCGCGGCACTTGACGCAGGGGCAGACGACTACCTCACCAAGCCCTTTTCTGTGGATGAGCTGCTCGCGCGCGTCCGCGCGAATTTGAGGCGCTCCTCGATGGCGTCGGGCGAGTCGACAGAGGCGAGCACGTTCGACAACGGCCCGCTGCATATCGACTACGCCGCGGGATACGCGACGAAAGACGGACGCGAGCTCTCGCTCACCCCAACCGAGTACAAATTGCTCGTCCTTCTGGCGAAAAACGTCGACAAGGTGCTCACCCACACCTTCATCACCCGCGAGATATGGGGCACGAGCTGGGACAGCGATCTGGCGAGCCTGCGCGTGTTCATGCGCAGCCTGCGCAAGAAGATCGAGGCAGACCCCTCTCACCCCAAGATGATCCAGACGCACATGGGTGTCGGGTACCGCATGCAGCGTCTCTAGCCCACCCCACAAGAAGTTGCGGTGGAATACGGAGTAGATAAGGCCTTTGACAGCCGAAACAGTCCGTATTTCACCGCAACTGATTTAACGATACCCAAAATTACTCTTCAACTCGCCGCGCTCTCCCCCAAATGTACAAAGCGCCCCGCGGGCGAATGCTCGCAGGGCGCCTCGATGACGGGTCTTACTTGATACCACGACCCAAATCTTCGGCGATCTTATCCACGCCTTTGAGTGCGGCGCAGGTCTTTTTGTTGGAGCAATGCCCCGTGCAAACGCCACCCTGAGCGCAGTCGGCGCAGGTGCCCTTGCGGTAGATGCGCACGCATACCGCGACAAACGCAATACCGATAACAGCCAGTACAACAATATCGATAGGTGCCATAGCAAGCCTCCTCTAGTTAACCATCACTTACTTTACCCCATTCTCCACCTACCAAAAAGGGACAGGTTTGTTTTGGTCGGTTTTATCTGCGGAAACGCCACATCTCCCCCACCAAAAAGCCCGAGTGTCGCTGGGACACCCGGGCTCGTGGAAAGGGGTTAATCCTTATTCGGACTTAAGCGGAAACTGCGGCGGAAGCAGTGTCGGTCTCGTCCTCGTCGGTCCATGCATGCTTGGGCATGGGACGGAAGATCTGGAAGAGCATCGCGACCAGCGGTACAACGGCGACAATCGTCCAGAAACCAAACTGTCCCAGCACGAACAGGTTGTAGAACTGATTGATGAACAGGCCGATAACCCAAGCGAAGGCGCACTCGTAACCGATGGCAATCGCGGTCCACTTGCCGGAGTCCATCTGGTTGCGGATAGTGCCCATGGCGGCAAAGCACGGGGCGCACAGCAGGTTAAAGGCGCCAAAGGCAACGCAAGCGCCCATGGTCGGGAACATACCGGCAAATGCGGTCCACAGGCTCGGATCGGTCTCGCCGGCGTCGGCAACGGACAGCAGCGAGCCAGCAGTGGCGACGACGTTCTCCTTGGCGACGAGGCCCGAGACGGTCAGCGCGGTTGCCTGCCAGGTGCTAAAGCCGAGCGGGGCGAAAATCCAGGCGACCAGGTTGCCCAGCATGGCGAGCACAGAGTAGTCCATAAACTCCTCGGGGATGCCGTCCATCGCAGGCAGGAAGCCAAAGGAGCCGTTGTAGCTACCAAAGTTGGACAGGAACCAAACCACGACAGTGGAGGCAAAGATGACAGTGCCAGCCTTCTTGATAAAGGCCCAGCAGCGCTCCCACACGTGCAGCGCCCAAGAGCGGATCGCCGGGAAGTGATAAGCCGGGAGCTCCATGACAAACGGGGTCGGACGGCCGGCGAAGAGCTTGGTCTTCTTGAGCATGAGGCCCGAGGCGATGACGGCAAAGACGCCCAGGAAGTAGAAGAGCGGGCTGATCCACGCGGCGGTGGTGGAAGAATCGCCGATGATGGAACCCATGAGCAGGGCGATGATCGGCAGCTTAGCGCCGCAGGGAATGAACGTGGTGGTCATGACCGTCATGCGGCGGTCCTTCTCGTTCTCGATGGTCTTGGTAGCCATGACGCCGGGAACGCCGCAGCCCGAGGACACGAGCATGGGGATGAAGGACTTACCGGACAGGCCAAAGCGGCGGAACACGCGGTCCATGATGAAGGCGACGCGGGCCATATAGCCGCAGTCCTCCAGGAAGGACAGCATGACGAACAGCAGGAACATCTGCGGCACAAAGCCGAAGATAGCGCCCAGGCCGCCAACGATACCGTCGCAGACCAGCGAATCGACCAGGCCACCGTCCTCGGTGCCGCCCGCCACAAGGGCGTCGTGCACCACGGTGGTGATACCCGGGACATAGGGGCCGTACTGCGCCGGGTCAACCGAGTCGGCGTCGTCGCCTGCAGCCTCGACAGCTGCGTCGTAGGCATCGCGACCCTGACCGAGCACATACCAACCGTCGGTGCCAAAGAGCTGATCGTTGGTGAAGTCGGTCACCGTGCCGCCCAAGGTAGAAACGGCGATGTAGTACACGCAGAACATGATGACCACAAAGATCGGCAGGCCCAGGATACGGTTGGTAACCACGCGGTCGATCTTCTCGGAGGTGCTCATCTTGGCCGGAGCCTTGGTCATGCACTCATCGATGATGTGCGCAATGACGCCATAGCGCTCGCCGGTAATGATGGACTCGGCGTCGTCGTCGCAATCCTGCTCGCACTGGGCGACCAGCTGCTCCACGCGAGCGGCCTTCTCCTTGGTGAGGTTGATGAGCTTGCAGGCGTCCGCGTCGCGCTCAAACAGCTTGACGGCGTAATAGCGGTGCTTGTTGGCGGGAACGCTCGCAGGCAGGTTATTCTCGATGTGGTCCAGAACGTCCTCGATGGAGGAATCGAACTTGTGCTCCGGCACCTGGCCCTTGGAAGCAGCGGACTTCTTAACCTGCTCGAAGAGCTCCTTGATGCCCTTGTTCTTAAGAGCGGAGATCATCATGACCGGGCAGCCGAGCTTCTTGGAGAGCTTGTCCGTGTCGATCTTATCGCCGTTCTTCTCGACCAAGTCGGCCATGTTGAGGGCAACGACCACGGGCAGGCCGGTCTCGATAACCTGAAGCGCCAGGTACAGGTTGCGCTCGAGGTTGGTGGCGTCGACCACCTGGACGACAACATCGGGCTCGCCGCTCATGAGGTAATCGCGCGAGCATTGCTCCTCGGGGCTGTAGGGGGAAAGCGAGTAGATGCCGGGGAGGTCCGTGATGGTAACGTTCTTGTCGCTTAGGAGCTTGGCCTCCTTTTTCTCAACCGTGACGCCGGGCCAGTTGCCAACGTAGCCGTTGGCGCCGGTGATCAGGTTGAAAAGCGTGGTCTTGCCGCAGTTGGGGTTACCCGCCAGCGCGACATGGATCTGAGAATCCGCCATTCAATCCTTCTTCCTTGTGTGCCTGCGCTGCTTTCTCCACACAGGCTGGATAATAGGCTTCAAAGATGGTGCATTAAGTTAGAAAAGCCTAACTTTATCTGCAGAAATACGTGCCGCGAGTCCTTACTGGACCTCGACGACGGCAGCCTCCTCCTTGCGGATGGAAAGCTCGTAGCCGCGCACGTTGATCTCGACCGGATCACCGAGCGGCGCGACCTTCACGACCTTGAACGAAGTGCCCTTGATGAGCCCCAGGTCCATAAGGTGGCGGCGAAGCGCACCCTCACCGTGAAGCTTGACGATGGTGGAGCTCTCGCCCACCTTAACGTCACCTAACGTCTTCATTTTATTGTCCCCCTTTCAGTGCGTACAGAAATACCGTCGACTAACCGACGGTCATGATGTGCATGGCAACCTTGGAATCGATGCCAAAGCGTGCGCCCAGCACAGTGACGATGATATTGGCGCCACTCGAGCTCACCACGTGGATTTCGTTGCCCTCGACAAAGCCGAGGTCCTTGAGGTGGTGCTTCATATCCTCATTGCCCTTTACACGAGACACGCGCACGGTTTCGCCCGCCTTTACCAGCGAAAGCGGCATTGCCGGCATCTGCGGTCCGCAAGACATGAGTGGCTCCTAACGTCAGTTCGTCCTCAACATCGACGCGGTAAAAGTTAACCACGCCTATGTTCGCTTTAGTAAACTAACACGTGGTTAACTTTTTGGAAAGGGTCCCCATTCAGATTTCGAAAAAGTTTCCTATACGAAACAAAAGGGCGCGGCAAAGACCGTCTCTTTGCAGTGCCTATTGATACCAATTTATGCAACAGAGGGGACTGCCCCTTTGTCACATTGTTGAGGTTAAAGTGAGAGGTTTCTGATCGACGTGACGCAGGAGGCCTCATCCACGCCCGAAACGCGGAAGATGATGTCCTCGCCGCACTCGCCGCAGAGTGCCATGAGCCCTATAACGTCCCGGCCATCCGTGTGGCGATCGCCGATACTGACTGACACGTCGCTACGATGCTTGGCAATGATGTCATAGAGCAGCGCGACCGGGCGGGCATGCAATCCCAACGGATCTTTAATCGTCTTTGTAAACTCGACCATGTCCCCTCCCGCGACATCGCACACTCGGCCGGCAAACCCGGCCACGTGGTAGTTATTGTAGCGTTAGATGCTTGTCGAGAGCTCCTCTGGACACCTCGTGGGCAAAAAGTGGCAAATATGAGTACTGTCACCAATTCAGTAGCAGCAAAATCGAGAGCAAATTGCCTACTTTGAGCGATTCGAAGAGGTTGAAAGCCGTCAAACGCCCTTTAAAGGGGGTTAGATACATTGATTTTGAGCCCATTTTCGCTCAGAACAGGCCAAAAAAATATGACACCTCTTTTGCGACAGTACTCATATTTGGCTTTTTTTGAACACGGGATTCAAAACCATGCCCCAAAACACAAAAGGAGGGGCCTCATAAGGCCCCTCCTTAGGAAAGGGAATCGATTTATTCCACAGCCGTAGATTAATCCTAGCCGCTACTCCATCATGTCAAGGACGGAGGGGCGAAGCTCGTTCTCGGCGGCCTCGGGATCGGTCTCGCGCAGGCGGTTGATGTAGCGGTTGTACCACATCGCGGCAAGGCCCAGGAAGACAACCACGCCGCCGACGTTGTAGACCAGCGTCAGCCACAGCGGCTGATCGAGCGGAATGGTGCCGCAGATAAGCACGAAGCAGAAGACCACAAGCAGGAATGCAGCAATGGCCAGGCCAAAGGTACGCGAACCCATGCGGAAGCCACGGGGAGCAGCGTCGAAGTTCTTGCGCAGCATAAAGTAGGCAAGCAGAATCAGCAGCGGCGGGAGCAGAGCAGTAGCAGCCGTCATGTTGGTGACAATCATGAGCAGGTCGTCGAGGTTGCCGGAGCCCAGGGCCGGGATGACCAGGATGGGGACGACGATGGCGAACTGCAACCAGGCAGCGCGGGCAGGAATGCCGTGCTCATTGAGCTCGACGATCTTGCTACCAAAGACGCCCTTGGGGATCTCGGTGAAGAAGACCTTGATGGGAGCAGATGTCCACATCATGAGGGCGCCCAGCGTGGCAGCGAGAAGGATCAGGCCAATGACGCGCGTGGACACTTCCATAGGAATGCCAAAGTGGGCAAAGACAGCGCCGAACACGTCGAAGATACCGGTGGAGATGGCAACGCTGCCCTCGGGGATGAACAGATTAACCAGCAGCGAAGCGCCTGCGTACAGAAGGCCGATGGTCAGGCCGGCGATAACGACGGTGCGCACGAAGGCCTTGACGCCGCCCTTAAGGTCGTTAAGGAACACGCTGACAGACTCAGCGCCGCCAACGCCCTGGATGATCCAGGCAAGCGTACCGAAGAAGCCCCACGTAGTTGCGAAGTTGCTCATGTCGGGAGCCATGTTAGCGGGGGTAGGAGCCGTAGCGAACTCGACGCCGCCAAAGGCAGCAGCCAGGGACAGCAGGATAAACACAGCGGTCAGGCCGAGAGCCGCGGTCGAGCCGAAGGAGGAAATGGAGCCGATCCACTTAGCGCCCTTGGTCGAAACCCACGTGGCGATAGCAAAGACGACGATCTCGATAATGGTGATCCACAGCTGCGAGAGCTCGGCATTGGCACCAAAGAACACGTAGCTCGCGTAGATGATGACGTTGGGCAGGACGGACGCAAAGTAGAACAGGTTGACGAACCAGTAGCTAAACGCCGTCAGGAACGCCCAGCGACCACCCATCGAGGTCTTGACCCAGGCGTACACGCCCGACTCGGAGTCCTTGTTGAGGCCGACGAACTCGGCGGTAACCAGGGTATAGGGGACAAAGTACAAAAGCGTGGCGAAAAAGAACGACGGCGCTGCTGCCAAGCCGATGGCCGCGTTGTTGTTGATGATGTTCTTGATACCGAACACGGCGGCGACCGTCATGCCCAGCAGAGCGAACGAACCAATCGTTCCTCGTTTTTCAGAGCTCATAAGCCCTCCCAATCATCCGTTATATCTCATCTACAACCGTCCGGGCTGCAAGCGCAATCGTGGACGGCGCACCTGCTAAGGGGAATGGGGAAAAGGGAGTCAACAAAGCCACCCCCCTTAACGGCGCAAAGCAAACGCCCAAACGGACGAATACTACTTGTTGGGGAAGGAATAACCTTCGACCGTCACGTGCAGTACCACGACGCGGGGATCCGCGGCATCGGCCACGACACGGTAGGCCTCGTCAATTTCGACGACGGCAACGCCGCCGGCGGGAATCGTCACGGTCTCCCCCGCCCCCTCAAAGCGTTCGCGATCATCGATATCGCTGTAAGCGCGGGTGCAGGTGAGGCCTGCCTTGGGAGCAACTTCGACGGTCAGGTCGCCGTCGAGCGGAGCGAGCACGGCATGGTAGCGACGGTGACCGACCAGGTCGGCGGTAGCCGCCTCGTGAGCGTTCACCCACCAATACACCAGCGAGTCGCCGATGGAGTACGCCACGTCGTGCTGCAGGTCGGCAACACCGTCGAGCGCTTGACCGGTGCGCATCCACTTCTTGACGAACTTCATCTGAGCGTCGAAATCGGCGCGCGAGTTAAAGACATGCATGACTTATGCCTCCTTAATGGGTGCCAGCGCCTGAGCCAGATCGGCAGACGTCAGCGGTCGCAGGGACACCTCAAAGCTGAAGCTCTCAAAACGGGTGCGATAGGAATCGAGCACCTCGGAACCCCAAGAGTTCGAGCCAAGGCCGAGCAACTGGTCGTTGATGTTGACCGTGACCGTATCGCCCTTGACAAGGTCGTAGACGTGCTTGGCGTTATCGATGGCCTCGCAGCTATAGGGCCATGCCGAGAACGAGAACGGGTTGGAGGCGGCGTCAGCCGGACGAGTCACCAGCACGCCGTCACCGTGGCTAGAGCGCAGGGCGACCCAACGAGTGCCCTCGCGGTTGGCGCAATCCTGAGGCATCACGTAGGGCGTGAACATATCGTCGACCGTAGTGCGGTAATGACCGACCGGGTTGGCGCGCAGCGAGTCCGGATAGTTCTCGCCCGGGCCGTGGCCATACCACTCGACGGCACGATCGCAACCGGGGACCTCGAAGGAGATGCCGATGCGCGGGATGATATCCGAGTAATCGCCGTAGGGCTCGCCGGAAACCTTGAGGTCGACGCGACCGCTCGGAAGCACGGTGTAGACGAGCTCGACGTGCATGCCGAACGCGCGGACGGGAGGAGCGATACGCTGGCTCACGGTAACGATGACCGCATTGTCGTCCTGCTTCCAAGAAACCTTGCGGGTAGACGTCTGCATCACATCGATGAAGTTGTCCTTCCACAGTGAGTCATACTCCTGGTCGTGGTTATCGACGAGCGGATGCCAAAAACCAACCTGGGGACCAGAGGTCATGACGTCGCGGCCGGATGCCTTCCACTCGCTCACGGTGCCGTTGACTTTGCTGAAGGTCAGCTCACCGTTGAGGGAGTGAATGCGGATCTCCTGCTCGGTCTCCTCGACCGTAAGCTCAGGACGAGCGGGGGCGGCGATGGCCGGCGCCGGATGGTTTGCGATGGCAAACTGGCTTGCACCCAGTTGGAACATCGGCTCGCACCAGACGTGAGCGGCCATGGTGTAGGCGCGCACGGTCAGCAGGGTCTCGCCTACCGCGGCCTCGTGAATCACCAGCGGAAGCTGGGCGGACTCGCCGGGGGCAACTGCGCCGGGCATGAGCGTCTTGCGGCACACTACGTCGCCGTCCACCAGGGTCTCCGCCGACAGGCAGACATCCTCGAGGGTGGTGAACCAACGCTTGTTGGTGACGGTCAGCTCGCCTGCCTCGGCGTCATAAGCCATACGGACCGGGCAGATGACCTGGCCGTACTCGGTAAGGCCCGGGCTCGGCTGCTGCCAGGGGAATACCATGCCATCGATGCAGAAGTTGCTGTTGTTGGGGTAGTCGCCGTTGTCGCCGCCATACATGTCGTAGGCAACGCCGTCCCCGGTCACAGCAGCCAAACCGTGGTCGCACCATTCCCAAATGAACTGGCCCTGGATGCAATCCCAACGATCAAAGACCTCCTGGTACTCGGACAGGCCTCCGGGACCATTGCCCATGGAGTGACCGTACTCGCAGTTGATGCGCGGCTTGGGGAACGGATGCTCACCAAAGTCGTTCATCTGCGACACGCGGGAGTACATGGTGGAGATGACGTCGACGGTATCGGCGTTGCGGTCCTCCTCGTAATGGACCGGACGATCATCGAGCTCGTGAGCTCTGGCGTACATCGCGCGGATGTTGCAGCCGTAGCCGCTCTCGTTGCCCATCGACCACATAATGATGCAGGCGTGGTTGCGCTCCTGCATCACCAGGCGCTCAATGCGGTCGACGTAGGCCGGCTCCCATGCCGGATCGTCGGTGACCAGGGCGATATTGCCGATATTCTCGAAGCCGTGGCTCTCCATATCGGTCTCGGCGACCAGCATGATGCCATACTCGTCGCACAGCTCGTAGAAGCGCGGGTCATTGGCATAGTGAGAGGTGCGCACCGCGTTGATGTTGTGTCGCTTCATGAGCTCCAGGTCGCGGCGCATGCGATCGAGGCCCACGGCGCGGCCCTTGTGATCGTCGTGATCGTGGCGGTTGACGCCATGCATCTTAAAGTAAGTGCCGTTGAGGTAGATATGATTGCCCTCGACCGTCACCTCGGCAAGACCCTGGCGATGCGGGACGTACTCGCTCACCTTGTCGCCGTCGTAGACCTCAAACGTAAGGTCGTAGAGGAAGGGGTCCTCGGGATTCCAGAAGTGGGCATCGGTCACGCTGCACTCGGCATGGCCGTCGACGCACTCACCCGTAGCCACCACGTTCTCGCCATCGCTGAGCGTATACACAACGCGGGTAGCGCCCTCGGCCACCGTATCGAGCGTAATCAGAGCGGTATCGCCCTCGCGGTGCGTGCGGAACCTAAAGTCGACCAGGTGCGCGGCGGGACGCTGCACAAGGTACACATCGCGGAAAATGCCCGAGGCCCACCACATATCCTGGTCCTCGATATAGCTGCCATCGCTGTACTGCAGGACCTTGACCGCAAACAGGTTGTCGCCCTCGACGAGCGCGTCGGTCACGTCGAACTCGGCAGACAGGCGCGAGCCCTTGGTCATGCCGATAAACTGGCCGTTGACGTACAGCTCGCCATAGCTCTCGATGCCGTCGAAGCGAATGATCTCGCGAGCGCCGGCGGGAACAGCGGGAAGATTGACGATGCGCTGGTAGACGCCCGTGGGGTCGTCGGAGGGAACGAACGGCTGGTCCACCGGGAACGGGAAACCCTCGTCGGTATAGGCAAGATTGCCATAGCCGTCCACCTGCCACAGGTGCGGAACCTCCACGTGATCCCACTCGGGCTTGTACGTGGAGAGTTCCTCGTTGGAGACGGCAGCGGGGCCCTCAAAGAGGCGGAACTGCCACGAGCCGGACAGCTGGACAAACCCGCGCGACAGCTCGCGGCTGTACGTTGCAGCGAGATCGGCGGTCTCGTAACCCATAAAGTACGCATGGGGTGCCAGGCGGTTCCTGTGGGTGAGCGCTTGGTTTTCCCAATCGTTAATGGCGTCCATGGTGATGCTCCTTCGTCATCGTAGTGATTCTTGTGCAACCGGTTGTCCTTATCTTACGGGCGATGTAAAAAACTGTGCAACCGGTTGTCCGCTGAACGGTCGATTTGGCCGGGTTAACGGTGCAACCGGTTGTACAATCGCAACACTTATGTCACCCTGAGTATCGAAACTCAGCGCAAGACATCGTTCTTAAGCTCGTAGGCAACCTCCACGCCCGCTGATATCTCACCCACACGAGACGTATTCGATTCCGGCTTGGTTGCAAAACGACACCGGTCACCGGATATCATGAACGCTGTTCAGGCGCACTATAGTAAGCTGTATCCGCACTAGCCCGTATCAGTGACAACATCGACCGCATTTTCCAGGAGACGCCATGACCCAACCAGTTCGCACCGCACCTACGCTTGCCGAGGTTGCCGCAGCTGCCGGCGTGTCGCGCTCCACGGCATCGCGCGCCCTCAACGATTCGCCCCGCATTAGCGAGGAAACCAAAAAGCGCGTCCGCGCGGCGGCCAAGGAAGTCAATTTTGTCCCCAACGCTCGTGGCCGAGCGCTCGCTGTCGGGCGCACGGAAATCATCGCCGTGCTCGTGACCGAGCCTCTGAGTGAACTCTTCAGCGACCCCACCTATAGCGAGTTTTTGAGCGGCATTACCGAGGAACTGTCGGAGTCGTCCTATCTGCCCGTTATCTTGCAGGCGTCTTCTACGCATGAGCGCAACCGCGCACGCGAGCACTTTGAGCGCCGCTCGTTCGACGCCGTGATCGACGTCTCTCCCTACAAAGGCAGCGAGCTGCTCGAGGTGCTGTGCGAGCTGGGCGTACCCACCGTGTTGTGCGGCCAGCTCGAGGGCCACCCCTATCGCGATGTGTTCTCGACGGTCTACTCTGACGATGAAGAGGGCGGACATTTTGCGGCACTCGCCATGAAGGATCGCGGGCGCAAAGATATCGTCGCCGTGTTGGGACCGCAAGACAACCCCGCTGTTGTCGACCGCCTGCGCGGCTACCGCGCCGTCTTGGGCGAAGACCTCCCAGACGCAAACGTTATCTATACCGGCTGGAACAGCGGAGACGGCTATCAGGCCATGCACCAGATCCTCGCGCGCGAGATTGCTTTCGATGGCGTGCTCTGCGGATCGGACCGTATCGCGGCTGGCGTCATCACCGCACTCAACGAGGCAGGCCTATCCGTTCCGGCGGACGTTTCTGTCGTCGGCTTCGACGATCACGAGATTGCGACGCGCTGCGTCCCCGCGCTCACGACCGTCCGCCAGCCCCTGCGCGAAGAAGGCCACATGGCCGCCAACATTGCGCTCGACATGATCAAGGGTGCCGAGCCGACCACCTCCGTGATGCACATGCAGCTGATCCAGAGAGACTCGCTATAAGAAACTGGGGCAGGCTTTTCGCCGGACAGTTGTTGCGGAAAGCCTGTCCCGTTTTGAGCGCTCATTCTGGGGCACAGTTTCCGTTAGACAGCTCAACCGGAAACTGTGCCCCATTATTTTGCCGGATTCTGGGTCGCGCTTTCCCAGAGGCCCCCCCTTTGGGAAAGCCCATCCCATTCCGGACGCAAATTCCGGGTTGTAGTTTCCCGGCGCACGACGGCAAGCCTCCAAACCATGACGTCACGACATAAAAAACGAGGGAAGGCACGCGTCCTTCCCTCGTTGCGGGCAATATATAGCCGCTCGCCTACATCAGACGCAGGCTGACGTCCTTGAGCTGGGCGCCGGAAACGGCACTCGGGGCGCCCGACATAAGGTCGGAGCCGCTGGCCGTCTTGGGGAACGCCATGACGTCGCGGATGGAGTCGGAGCCGGTGAGCAGCATGCACACGCGGTCCAGGCCCAGAGCGAAACCGCCCATCGGGGGCGCACCAAACTTGAGTGCCTCCATGAGGAAGCCGAACTGAGACTCGGCACGCTCCTCGGTAAAGCCCAGGAGCTTGAGCATGGACATCTGCATCTCGGCGTTGTGGATACGCATACCGCCGCCGCCGGCCTCAAAGCCGTCCATGACAAAGTCGTAGGTGCAAGAACCGGCTGCCAACGGATCGGCCTCGATCTTGGCGATGTCGGTCTCGGTCGGCAGGGTGAAGGGCTGGTGCTCGGCAGCGTAAGCCTTGCGGTCCTCATCCCAGTGGAACAGCGGGAAGTTGACGACCCACAGGAAGTCGTGGCCCTCGCGCTTGATCTCGAGCGCGCTGGCCATGTGAGAACGCATGCCGCCCAGGATCTCGTCAGAGAGCAGACGCGGGCCGGCGGCAAACATCACAAGGTCGCCGGGCTCGACGTCCATGCGCTCGCGCAGGGCTGCCATCTCCTCGTCCGAGAAGAACTTGACGATGGGGCTGTTGATAGAGCCGTCCTCGCGGAAGGCGATCCATGCCAGGCCCTTGGCGCCAAACGTGGAAGCCACGCCGGCGAGCTTATCGATCTTGGCACGTGCCCAGGCACCGGCGCCCTTGGCGTTAATGGCCTTGACGGCAGAGCCCTCCTCGTTTGCGGCAGTCGCAAAGACCTTGAACTTGGAGTTGGCAAAGATGTCGGTCAGGTCGACCAGGTGCATGCCATAGCGGGTATCGGGCTTGTCGGAGCCATAGGTGTCCATGGCCTCCCAGTAGTCCATGCGACGCAGCGGCGTGGGCATCTCGACACCCATGCGGCCGAAGGCATCGGCAAGAACCTCTTCGAGCGCGCTCATGACATCGTTCTGGTCCACGAAGGACATCTCGATATCGACCTGAGTGAACTCGGGCTGGCGGTCGGCACGCAGGTCCTCGTCGCGGAAGCACTTGGCAACCTGGTAGTAGCGCTCGACGCCACCGACCATGAGCAGCTGCTTCAGGAGCTGCGGGGACTGCGGCAGGGCGTAGAAGTTGCCCGGCTGAATACGGCTGGGGACGATGAAGTCGCGGGCGCCCTCGGGCGTGGACTTGAACAGGGAGGGCGTCTCGACCTCCATGAACTCACGGTTGTGCAGCGCCTCGCGAATGGCAAAGGTGAAGTCGGAGCGCAGCTTGAGGTTGGCCATCATTTCGGGACGACGGAGGTCCAGATAGCGATAGCGCAGGCGGGTGTCCTCGCTGGTCTCGATGCCGTCCTCGATCTGGAACGGCGGGGTGACGGACGTGTTGAGCACCTCGGCGTGGTCGGTCAGGACCTCGATCTCGCCGGTCGCGAGCTTGGTGTTGGTGGTCTCCTCGCCACGGGCGCGCACGACGCCGTGGATCTTGATGGGCCACTCGGGACGCATGGTCTCGGCGATCTTAAAGGCATCGCCATCGGAGTGCTCGGGGTCGAAGGTGAGCTGCGTGATGCCCTCGCGGTCGCGAAGGTCGCAGAAGATAAGGCCGCCGTGGTCGCGGCGACGGCTCACCCAACCGGTGAGGGTGACCTCTTCGCCCACGTTCTCGAAGCGAAGCTCGCCGCAGGTACGGGTGTGCATGGAATGCTCATCGATGGGACGGGTCTGGCTCATACCAGTGATCCTCCTTTATGGATCTGTGCCGCCCCGTGTCGTTCCGGGCGGCGTCGTACAGATTTGCCCAGCCTGCGTAAACCGCGCAGCCGGACATGGCGTTCTATCTTATCGCACCCACGTCGATGTACCGCGAAAAAGTAACTCTTGCCCAAAGACTTGACGGAGACGAAACAATTGACGCGGCCTGGCCGTCGCCCAGGCGCGCCGCGTGCGACAATGTGCCCCAATACAACTGCACTCGGAAAGGCCCGCCATGACTGCACGCCTCATTGTTATGGATATCGACTCCACGCTCATCAACCAGGAGGTCATCGACCTGTTGGGCGAGGAGGCCGGCGTAGGCGAGCAAGTGGCGAAGATCACCGAGCGCGCCATGCGCGGCGAGCTGGACTTTAAGCAAGCGCTCGAGGAACGCGTGGGGCTGCTTGCCGGCTTGGACGAGAGTGTGTTCGAGCGCACCTTTGAGCGCGTGACGTTTACCCCCGGCGCGTTAGAGCTTGTGCGCTCGGCACACAGCAAGGGCTGGAAGGTCGGCGTGGTAAGCGGCGGCTTCCACGAGGTCGCTGACAAGATCGTAACCGCCGCGGGCATCGATTTTTGCCTGGCCAACCGCCTGGAAGTCATGGACGGCAAGCTCACCGGTAAGTTGGCTGCCAACATTGTGACCAAGGAGTCCAAGCTCATCCAGCTGCTGGACTGGGCAGTTGAGTGCGGTGTCGACATGGCCCATACCGTGGCAATCGGCGACGGCGCCAACGACATCCCCATGATTCAGGCTGCGGGCACGGGCATCGCGTTTTGCGCCAAGCCCAAGACGCGCGAAGCCGCCCCGTTTGCCATCGACGAGCGCAACCTGATGCTCGCCATGGACATCATCCTGCGTGACTAGCCGATCCGTCTAACAATTGAATCAGTCTGTCCTATAGTTTCCGAACAATTTTGTCTTAGTGTTCGGAAACATACCCTTTGAGTGCTAGACTTTGCGCCGTCGAAGGGAACATATATGGATAAGCAAGATCTTGAGCAATTGCTGAGCGATGTTGCCGGCGGAGCAGTCACCCCGGCAGTCGCCCTCGCGCGCATCCAAACGGCGCCAACCGCCGATCTGGGTTTTGCACAGCTCGATCTTTCGCGCGGAGTGCGCCAGGGAGCCGGCGAGGTTGTCTACGGTGCCGGTAAAACCGCCGAGCAAATTGCCGCCATTATCGAAGCGCTGCGCGATGCCGGCCAGGAGCGCATCCTGGTCACGCGCCTGGATGCCGAAAAAGCAGCCCGTACCTCGGAGCTCCTCGACAACGGCATCGACCTGGGATATGTCCCGGACGCACAGCTCGCCCTCGTGGGCGGCAAGCCCTCCCCTACCGGCAACGGACGCATCGTCGTCGCCTGCGCCGGCACGAGCGACTTACCCGTCGCCGAAGAAGCCGCGTTGACGGCCGAGTTCTATGGCAACGAGGTCGACCGCCTCTACGACGTAGGTGTCGCCGGCCTGCACCGCCTGCTCGCGCATGCCGAGGAACTTGCCCAGGCGCAGGTGGTCATCGCCATCGCCGGCATGGAGGGCGCGCTGGCGAGCGTTATCGGCGGTCTGGTGAGCTGTCCGGTCATCGCCGTTCCCACCAGCGTTGGCTACGGCGCAAGTTTTGGTGGCGTAGCTGCACTGCTCGCCATGCTCAACTCCTGTGCCAGCGGCGTTTCGGTCGTCAATATCGACAACGGCTTTGGCGCCGCCTACCAGGCAAGTCTTATCAATCATCTGAGCGCCGGCACACCCCGCGCCCGCTAAGGAGCATTCCATGTCCAATCATCAGCACACGCTTATCATCGACGGCACCTCGGGCATCAGCGGCGATATGACCGTCGCGGCCCTGCTCGACCTGGGCGCCAGCGAGGAGCACCTGCGCGAACAGCTCGCCACACTGCCGGTCGACGGCTTTACGATCGCCGTCACGCGCGTAAACAAGCATGGCATCGACGCCTGCGATTTCGACGTTCAGCTGGCAGAAGAGCTCGAGAACCACGACCACGACATGGCATGGCTCTACGGCAACGAAGCAGCTGCCGAGCACACGCACGAGCACGAGCACCACCATCATGACCATGACGAGCATGAGCACTGCCATGAGCATGATCATGAGACCCACGGCCATGGCCACGAGGGTCACCATCACGCCCACCACCATCACCACCGTTCTTTGGCGGACGTCACCGCCATCATCGACGGCTCGCAGTTAAGCGATGGCGCCAAGCGTCGTGCGCACGCCATCTTTACCGCGCTCGCCGCCTCCGAGGCCAAGGCCCACGGCAAAACGCCCGAAACCGTCATGTTCCACGAGGTGGGCGCCGTCGACTCCATCGTCGACGTCTGCTCTGTCGCCATCTGCCTCGATGACCTAGGTATTGAGGACATCGTGGTCGAGTCGCTCTCCGAAGGCCACGGAACCATTCGCTGCGCCCACGGCCTTATGCCCATTCCCGTCCCCGCTGTCGTCAACCTGTGCCAGGCGAGCAATATCGCCCTCACGCCCGCACCGGTCGCCGGCGAGCTCGTGACGCCCACGGGCGCCGCCATCGTCACCGCGCTGCGTACGTCCGACCAACTGCCCTCACGCTACCGCATCGAAGCCGTCGGCTACGGCGCCGGCAAGCGCCCCTACGAGGGTTGCTCCGGCACGCTCCGTTGTCTGCTCGTTCACGTGGATGCATAGCCATGGATGCCCGCAAAGAAAAAAGCCGCGCTGCCATCGTTGCGGCGTTCTCCGAGCTGCTACGCGAAGTGGACTACGGCAAGATTACCGTCGGCGACATCATCGCGCGCGCTCACGTAGGCCGCGCGACATTCTACGGCCTCTTTAAGAGCAAAGACGACCTACTGTCCGAGCTCGTGAGCGACATCTGCACCCATGCCCTCGACGACGATGGCACACCGCTCGACGACCCACTCGTGCAGGTCGAGCATATCCTCAACAACCTCTGGGAGCGCCGCCAGGGCGTACGGGCACTGGTAGCCGGCGCCGGCTCACGCGTCTTCGCCGACTGCCTCCGCAAGACTATCATGTCGCGCGCAGCCGAAACCGTCCCCGCCGACCCCGCAGGCCCCGCCAGCACCATGGACCGCAGCTTCTTACTACACCACATAGCCTCAAGCTTCGTAGCAACCGTCCAATGGTGGGCCTGGCACAACTTCCAAGCAGACAAAGCCGACGTAGCCAAAGACTACCTCTCAGCCATAAAACCCCTCTTCAACTAAGTAAGAAGCTCATCCCAAATCATCGACCCAACCCAGGGCGCCGCGCATCCCAAAGTGTCGCTCACGCTTCAACGCCCCTACCAGCAACAAGCCCCTCCCATCCAAATTCAGATATATGTTGGGTTGCTTGTACGAACGCAACAAAGATCCCGCAGCTGGCCGCATGGGGTAACTTCCCAGCGCATTCCGCAGGACGCAAAAAGGCTCGCCGCACGAAGTGCGCAGCGAGCCTTTTTGCATGTCCGAGGACGCGCTGGGAAGTTACCCCATGCGGCCAGCGGACAACTATGTAGCCTCAGACTAGAACATGCCCAAGAAACCATGCACAAACAGCGCGGCCAGAGCGGCACCGACAAACGGCGCGATGCCAGGAACGAGCAGGCCGTACTTCCAGTTGTTGTCGGCCTTGTTCTTGATCGGCAGCACCTGATAGGCCATGCGAGGACCAAGGTCACGAGCCTGGTTCATGGCGAAGCCGGTGATGCCGCCCATGCCCATGCCAACGGCCCAAACGATCAGGCCGACGCAGATGGCGAGCATCAGGACGTTCTCGCCAGCACGGTTAGCAGCAGCAAGGATGGCGCTGATGAACACAAAGGTGCAGATAGCCTCGCAGAAGAAATTACGGGCATAGTTCGTACCCTCGGTGGTGGGGTTGGTCGAGAAGATGTTGCGCTGGGCAATGGGATCGATGACACCATCGGAAGCCTTGAACTCATCGGCATACATCAACCACGCGATCACGGCACCCGCAAAGCCGCCGAGCATATCGGCAATCATGAAGGGGATGCAGCTGCTCCACGGCACCAGGCCTACGATGCACTGGGCAAGCACCATGGCGGGGTTCATGCACACGGCGCCGCCAAAGACAAACAGGCAAACCGAGATGCCAAAAGACCAAGTGGTGATGGCAAACATATGGCCGGAGCCCTGATACTTGGTACCCTTAAGCACGGTATCGCAGTGCACGCCCACGCCAAAGATGATCATGAGGGCCGTTGCGCCGAATTCGCAGAGGAGTTTGGTAAGCATAAAACCTTATCTTTCTTGTCGGTTATAAACGATTCGTTTAGGCCGCGTACTAGTGCTGTGCGACGACAACGCCCAGGCCATCGGGAATGACGGCCACCTTGGCATCGGCACCCTTCATCTCAAAGGCGAGCTTGAGCGCCTCATCGAGGGTGTTGACCGGCGTCATGTGCATATCCTTGATCATCTGGTGATCGCACAGGTCGGTGACCATGATCACAGGGTGATGCGCCAGGATGCGGGCAAAGATCTGGCTCGTCCACTGGTCGGGCAGGGTCTCGTCCTTAGGACGGTCGATGCAGGCACGCTCAAACTCCGCCGGATCGTTGTCGGCGATGTTGTGATAGAAGCCCTCGCCACCGTGACCGTCGGCACAGCCGGCGACGTCGATGATCACGCCGCCCTCGGGAAGCGTAGCCTCGGCAGAGCACATGCCCTTCACGGCCTGATAGATGTTCTGGTCGAGCGGGTAGCCGCCGTTGGTGGTAATGGCAATCTCGCACTCGACGGGCTCAACGCCGGCAAGGCTCTTCACGAACTCGCAGCCAGCCTCGTGCGCCTTGTGGATGTCGCCGGCAAAGGAGCCGATGACCTCGTGCTTGCCGTTGAGCACCACGTTGAGCACAAAGGCAAGGTGAGCCATCTCGGCAGCGGCAAACATGTCCTCGCTCACGTGGTTGTGGCACAGGTTGCCGGCACGCGAATGGGAATCGTTCACAAACTGACCGTTGTGGTTGTACATGATGGTCTTGTAGCTGGCGATACCAGGCAGGACGGACTTGCGGCTGCCAGAGAAACCGGCAAAGAAGTGCGGCTCAATAAAGCCCTCGGCAAGCAGCAGATCGCAATCGGCAGCAATCTTGTTGATGATGCACTCGCCGCCAGAAGGCAGGGTGCCGATCTTTTTCATCATGCTGTCATCGGTCGCGACGTGCATAACGATTTCCTCGTTGGCAACGATCTCCTCGCCGTACTTGTTGACGAGCTCCTCGTGCGTCGACGGACGGTGCATACCCGTAGCAACCAAAATACGCACTCGAGCCTCGGGTGCAGCGGAATGGATGTGATGCAGCAGAATAGGCATCGTCACACGCGAGGGAACGGGACGCGTATGATCGGAGCTAATGATGACGATATCCTTCTTGCCAGCACAAAGCTCCTCGAGCGAAGGTGAGCCATAAGGGTTGGCAAGTGACTCCTCTACCAGCTCTTCCTGCGATTTTGTAGTCTTAAACTCGTTTTGATGACCTTCCATCACACCCGCGAAATTCTTATCCTCGAGCTCCAGATGCAACGTCTTGTGGTCAAACGGTAGTTCACATTCAAACAATGACGAGCGCCCTCTTCCTTTCAACTGACACACTAGATTAACCGTTGGAAGAATACGCCGCTCACCGAAAAACACCACCGTCCACCGACTCATTAACACAACGTTCATATTTGACCCACAACAAAACGGCCGCGATCCCAAACGGGACCGCGGCCGCTACAGTCGTAAGGCGAGAAGCGCACAATTCTTCTCCTCAGCTTTAATCCCCGAAGACCGAAGACGAAGGGACCCGATGGGTTTCCCTCTGAATGCACTCCGCAGCACGAAGCCCTTTCCAAACGCGCGAAGCGCACCAATATTCCCCCAGCCAGTAATCCGCCGAAGACCGGACATCGCAGGGCCCGCCATTAGTTTACTTTTAGGCACACTCCGCAGGACGCAAGAAGCCCTCGCCGCACGAAGTGCGCAGCGAGGGCTTCTTGCATGTCCGAGGACGTGCCTAAAAGTAAACTAATGGCGGGCCCGGACGACTACAGGGCTATCGATTACCCCGTGTTCTGCAAACCTGCCGAGACGCCGGTCACAGTCGAAAGAATCAGGCTCATGTACTCGGCCTTCTTCTCCTCGGCCATCTCGTCCTGGTTCATACGCACCTCGCGAAGGGCGCGGACCTGGGCGATGGACAGAGCGTCGACGTAGGGGTTACGCACGCGAACGGCGCAGCCGAGCACGCGACGACGCTGCAGCGGCCACTCATCACCGACGATGGCAAGGACCCACTTACGGGTGAGCTGCATCTCGGTAAAGACCTTCTTGGACAGATCATCGCGGTCGCCCAGATGCAGATACATCTTGGCGATGCGCTGATCGGTCTTAGCAATCGACATCTCGATGTTGTCGATAAAGGTGCGGAAGAACGGCCACTCCTGGTAGGCAGCCTTGAGCTGGTCAAGATCGCCAAGCTGCTCGCAGGCGGTGCCCAGACCGTACCAAGCGGCCAGGTTAATGCGCGCCTGGCTCCAGCTGAAGATCCACGGGATGGTACGCAGGTCATCGAGCGACTTGGCGCCCAGACCGCGCTTGGCGGGACGCGAGCCGATCGGCAGCAGACCGACCTCGGTCAGCGGCGTCACGGTCGAGAACCACGGTGTAAAGTCCTCGGTGTTCAGCAGGTCCAGATAGCGTTCGTGGCTTGCAGTGTTGAGCTTCTCGGCCATATCCCAGAACTTCTGCATGGTCTCGGTGTTGGTCTTCTCGACACTCGGGGCCGACTGCAAAAGCGTTGCGGCGGCAACGGACTCAACATGGCGCTGAGCCAGCGTGCGGTTGCCGTAACGGGCAAAGATGACTTCGCCCTGCTCGGTAAGCTTAAAGAAGCAGTTGACCGAACCCTTGGGCTGCGCCAGCACGGCCTTGTTGGCCGGGCCGCCGCCACGGCCCACGGCACCGCCGCGACCGTGCATGAGCACCAGGTCGATATCGTTCTTCTCTGCCCACTTGGCGATGCGCTCTTGCGCGGAGTGCAGCGCGAGCATGGCCGTGGTAGGACCGGCATCCTTGGAAGAGTCGGAATAGCCCAGCATGACCTCCATGCGGCGGTTGGTCTGGGCAAGGCGCTTTTGCACCACGGGCAGCGTAAGCATCTGATCGAGCACGTCGACGCAGCCCTCGAGGTCCTCGAGCTGCTCGAACAACGGGATCACGTCGAGCTCGGGGACATCCTCCTCGTGTGCAAAGGACAGGTGCGCCAGCTCAAAGACGTCGGCCACATGCTGAGCGCTCTTGGTAAACGAGATGATGTAGCGGTGCGCCATCTTCTTGCCGTAGCGCTTTTGGATGGAGCCGATAGCGCGGAAGGTATCGATGACCTCGCGCGTCATGGGCTGCAGGTCGCCATGGATACCGTTCTCGTGGATATCCTTAAGGGCGCGGGCATGCACCACGGAGTGCTGACGGAACTCCATCTCGACCATATGGAAGCCGAAGGACTCGACCTGCCAGATGATGGTTTGGACCGGGCCGTAGGCAGCACGGACGGCACCGCAGGCGGCCAGCGAACGCTGGACGACGCGCAGGTCATCCAGGAACTCGTCGGCGCTGTGGTACATGGTGTCGGTGATACGACGGACGGTGGCGTTCAGGCGGTCGGCCATGACGAGCATGACGGCGCGATGCGGCTCGTGCTCGGAGATCAGCTCGGCGCGGGCCGTGTAACGAGGGCTCATCTCGACCTGATGGTTCCACAGGTTAATGAGCTCGGCCGACGGCTTGCTGTAGGTAGCCTCGAGCGTGAGGTTGCGGCCGATGTGGCGGCACTTGTCCTCGAGCTTGAGCACCATGTGCGTAAAGTACTTGGCGGCGACCTCACGGCTCACCTTGGCGGTGACGTTAGGGTTACCGTCGCGGTCGGAACCGATCCAGCTGCCGGGATGGAAGAACGCCGGGCACAGCGGCGGCACAGTACCGGCCTTGTCGCCCAGCACCCAATCGTCAAAACGACGATAGATAACGGGGATAACGTCGAACAGCGTGTTATCGAAGATGTCGATGATGGTATCGGCTTCCTCGACCGGCGTGGGCTTCTTGAGCGCGATGGGGCTCGTACGCACCAGGGCGTCGATCTCCTGCAGCATATGGCGCTCGTTCTCCACCAGGTCGGAGCCGCCCAGACGCGGACGCTCCTCCAGCAGGTTGGAGATACGGCGGATCTTGCCCTCGACGGCCTTACGACGGGCCTCGGTGGGATGTGCGGTAAAGACAGGGTGGAACTCGAGCTTGTCGAGCAGCTCGTTGGCACCCTCGACACCCAGCTCATTCACCAGCTGGTGATAGGCAACGGTAAGCTCGTTGGCAGGATCGACCTCGGTATCGGTCGACGCACCGGCCTCGCGCTCGCGCAGCTGCGCCACACGGTAGTTCTCCTCCGACAGGTTTGCCAGATGGAAAAAGCTCGTAAAGGCGCGAACGATGACCTGCTGCTTATCGAGCGGCAGGCTGTCGATCAAATCGACGACCTCACGAAATGCCACGGCAGTGGGCTCGTCGGCGGTGGGCACGCCCTGCTCGTCGACGGCTTCGTCGGCAGCGCAGGCACCGGGGTTGCCGGCATTGACCACAATCTCGGCTGTCAAAATCTTGTCGAACAGGTCCGCGATCTCGGGATCATACTCGCTAAGCACACGGCGCTCCAGGCGCAAGAACAGCGCCAGATTGTCGCGCAGCTCCTCGGGGATCTCGATCTCGGCGAGACGCTCCCTGGACTCGGCATTCGAGCCGATTCGGTTAACGAGGCGGTTGACCACGGCAGCGACGCGCGCCGCGGCTTCGGGTACAGACTGGTTGCTTAGGTTCTCAGCCACGTTTCCTCCCATTCCTCCTTCTATGCACGTAACATGCGGTATTCATTATAGGCGCTTGAGAAATACTTTCGACACTGATTGCGCTTTACCACACAAAAGTATTTTCTGCATTGCAAAGGTTTTTGCCCTAAATGGTCGTATTTCTCGGTGGGCGGCATACGTAAACGGGGGCATTCCGCATAAAAGCGAAACACCCCCGTAACAATCGCTCTCCATGAGCAGGGCACGTTAGCAGGCCCGAAGCTCAAAAAGATGCGCTACAGGCGCTCGCGAACCGCCTCGACGACGTTGTCCAGATCGGCGAGCACCTCGTCATGGCTCTGCATGTCGCGCACTTTGACCTTGCCGGCGGCAAGCTCGTCGCCACCCAGGACCAAGATGAGCTTGGCGCCTACCTTATCGGCTTGCTTAAACTGGGCCTTGAGCGAACGACCCTGATAGTCGGCCTCGGTCACGATACCTGCGGCGCGAAGCTCCTGCGTAATGGCAAAGACGTTCTGACGCAGCTCCTTGCCGGCGTTGGCGACATAGACGCACGGGGCCTCATCGGCACCCAAATCGCTGCCAAAGGCCTGCAGGGCCAGCAGGGCGCGCTCAAAACCGACAGCAAAGCCGACGCCCGCCGTGGGCTTGCCACCCTCGAGCTCGACCAGGCCATCGTAGCGGCCGCCGCCGCCGATGGAGCCGACGCCGGCGCCAGGGGCCTCGACCTCAAAGACAGTACGGGTGTAGTAGTCCAGGCCGCGCACCAAGGTGGGATCCTCGACATACTCGATACCGGCGGCATCCAGATAGCGCTTGACCTGCTCGTAGTGCTCGCGGCACTCATCGCACAGGTTGTCACCCATCAGCGGAGCCTCGGCCATGATCTCGCGGCAGTGGTCGTTCTTGCAGTCGAAGGCACGCAGCGGGTTGAGCTCGGCGCGCTCGCGGCACTCATCGCACATCTCGTCGGCGTGATCGAGGATGAACTGCTTAACCTGCTCGCGATAAGCCGGACGGCACTGGGCGTCACCCATCGAGTTGATGAGCAGACGAAGCTTGGAAAGATCGAAGCCCAGGCGCTTGTAGAACTCCATGAGCATGATGATGCACTCGGCGTCTGCCGCCGGATCGGGAGCGCCGAGCCACTCGATGCCCACCTGGTGGAACTGGCGCAGGCGGCCCTTCTGGGGACGCTCGCCGCGGAACATGGCCTCGGCGTAGTAAGCCTTAAACGGCGTGGAGCCCTGGGGCACCAGATTGTTCTCGACGACGGCGCGCACCACGCCGGCCGTGCCCTCGGGGCGAAGTGCCAGGCGCTGCTTGGGCTTGAGTTTGGTGTCGGTGCCCTCGGTAAAGACGCGCTCCAGGTTGGCACCGCTGAACACGCGGAACATTTCCTTGCGCACGACGTCGGTCGACTGGCCGATACCGTGGACAAACACGTCAACCTGCTCGATCGCGGGCGTCTCGATGGGTTTAAAACCAAACGGCTCGAACACGCCGGCCGCAATCTGCTGCATCTTTTGCCAGGCGCGCATCTCGGCGCCGATAAGGTCGCGGGTTCCCTCCGCCTTCTGTGCCTGCATGGGCAAACACCTTTCTTTTGTATCGCGTCATAGGTAGTGGACATTATACGGCACAAAGCAGCAACGCGGCGGCGCGCCTGACCGAACGAGGGTATGGGGACTCGTTCGGCCAGACGCGCCGCCGCGGACGAAGCGGACAAGCGGCGATGCGCTTTGGCCTACCTACTCCCCCGCCACGCTCGCGCGCAGCTTGGCGGCGATGGGCTCGGATGCCAGCAGGAACACGAGCATGACCACGGAGCACGCCAGGCACACGATCCAGGTGCTCGCAAAGGAGCCCGTGGCATCGAACAGCACGCCCGAGACAATGGCGCCCACGGTGCCGCCGACCATCTCGAGCGAGGTAATGGTGCCCGTGACCTTACCGAGGTCAGCCATGCCAAACTGCTTGGACGCGGCGATGGTAGGCGTGATAGTGCCCATGCACGTTCCGACACCAAAGCTCACGGCAGCCACGATGGGACCAAGATCGGTCGCGGGGAAGCACAGGGCGACGCAGGCGATAATGCACGCAATGGAGCCAAGGATATTGCCAAAGCGCAGACCAAAGCGGTCATAGATCGCACCGAGCGAAATCTTGGCGATAACGACGGTGATCATGTAGGCCGAAAGCACGGTACCTGCCCACATGGGATCGTGGCCGCCCGTGACGATCTTGGCGCCGTTGACGGTAACACTCGTCATGTTGGTGACCTGGTTGGGCAAGATGGCGCCGTTAACGAGACCCATAAAGAGGAAGGCGACGACGAGCAGCCAAAACGCCGGGCTCTTCTTGATACGAGACCAGCCGACGCTAACTTCGGGCGCCGTGTGCTCGTCCTTGTCGCCAGCCGTCGAGACGGACGGATCGCCCGGGTTCTCGCCGAGCGGCTTAAGGCCGATCTCGGAAGGCTTGGTGCGGAAGGAGTAGGCCGTGATGGGCAGTGCCGCCACAATGCAGACGGCAGCGAGTACCAGGAACGCAGAGCGCCAGCCCACACTCACGATAAGCGAGCTCACGATCGGCGAGAGAATAGCGCCGCCAAAGCCCGAGCCCGAAAGTGCGATGGAGATGGCAAGGCCTCGCTTGGCGGTAAACCAGTTGGCGGTCACCAGGCTGATGAGCAGGCGGGTCGAGGCCACAGCGAAGCAGCCCGAAACGGCAAAGAGCACGTAGACCTGCCACAGCTCACCGACAAAGCTCATGCCAGCAAGCACCGCCGAGGTAGCGATAACGGTGAGCGAGCCCAATATGCGGCCACTCACCTTATCGGCAACATGGCCGATAACGAGCGAACCCACGACGCTCACCACGGTGGAGATAGCGTTAGAGACGTTGTACTGGGCAAGCGTAATCCCGAGGTCGCTGACGATGAGCGGCTGGAACAGGCTCATGCAGTTGACGAAAATCGTGTAGCACGTGGCCATGATCACGAAGCCGGAGGCCACCACGAGCCAGCCGGGGAAGAACTTACGCTGCTGGGACATACTGCTCCTTATTTAACAAACGAATAGCCGGCGCCGGGCGCCGGTAGTGCCCAAGATTGCCTTGAAAGACAAGGGCATAGGCCTTACGGCCATGCCCGCAGGCTTGAAAGGCAAGGTTGGGTGCTACCGGTGGTCGGCGATATAGCCCAAAGCGACGGCGGTATAGGCCGCGGCGCCGAGGGGAAGCTCGGCATCGTTAAAACGTGCCTTAGGATGGTGCTGGGCGAAGTGTTCGTCCGTGTCGGTTACGGCCGCACCCACGGTAAAGTACGCACTCGGAATCTCGCTCGAGATAAGCGCGAAGTCCTCACTCGCCATGGCATGGAAAAGCGGCAAGAAAGCCACCCCGGGCAGCACTGCGCCCACGTAGCCAAGCGACGCCTGAGTCATATCGCTGTCAAGTACAAGCGGCGGAACATCCGAAAGCGTCTCGATGGTCGCCGGCGTACGATATGTTGCGGCAACGCCGTTAACGACCTCCGCGATGCGGGTCTTTAGGTGAGCCATGAGCTCGACATCGAAGCCGCGCAACGTTCCCTCGAGCACGCAGGTGTCGGGGATAACGTTGGCCGCCAAGCCGCCAGCAAACTTACCAACGGTAAGTGCGACTTCCTTGGCCGCCGGCACTTCGCGAGCGATAAGCTCCTGAAGCGCCAGGTGCACATGGACGCCGGCCGTGATGGGGTCGATGCAGATCTCGGGGCTCGAGCCATGGCCGCCCTTGCCCTGCAGCGTGATGCGGAAACCGTACACGCCCGAAAGCGCCGGGCTCCCATAGAGCACCAGGCCAAGCGGCGACTGGCTGTTGACATGCATGGCAAAGGCCGCCTGAGGACGCGGGTTCTGCAGCAGGCCGTCGGCGATGGCAGCGCGTGCTCCCTCAAAGGTCTCCTCGCCCGGCTGGAACAGCAACTTGACGGTAGCGTTGGCCTCCACAAGCTCGGCCTCTCGAGCCTTGAGCAAACGGGCCGCGCCGAGCAACGCCGTCGCATGCATATCGTGACCGCAAGCATGCATGCAGCCGTTGGTAGAGGCGAAAGGCTCGCCCGACTCTTCGGCAACGGGCAGGGCATCCATGTCGCCACGAAGCATGACGACCGTTCCGGCCTGTTCGTCCGTGCACGTGCCATTGCCCTGAGCGGCCGCACCGGCACCGATCAGGCCAACGACGCAGGAACCGTCGACGAGCGTGGTATGGGGGATGTCCATCTCGTCCAGACGTGCCTGGATATAGGCAGACGTCTGCGGAAGATTGTTACCCAGCTCGGGCATCTGGTGTAGATCGTGTCGCCACGCAGCGAGCTCGTCTGCAAAAGCCTGAGCTTCTGCAACAAGACCGTCACCGATAGCGGTCTGCGCCGCCGCGGTGGCCTTGGGCGCTGATTGCGGTTGAAGATCGGACAGTGCTGGTGCCATAGATGCCCTCCAGTAACGTTTTTGCAGCAAGCACTTTGATAGCGTAAAGTGCAAGGTACTACTTTAAGGGCGACGCATAAAAAATGCCGCCCCGGGAGGCGGCGCAACAAATTGTTTACAATTGCGGACGCGGCTTTCGACGCAAAAAATCGAAATGCGTCTCGCTCAAGATAATCGAAAGAAAGATGAGCGCGAAGCCGGCGAGCAGGCGCGAGGTGAGCGCCTCCCCCATCAGCAGCACCGAGAACAGCACACCCGAAGGCGACTCCATCGAAAGGAGCAGCGAGCCCGTTGAGGCCGGGACATGCGCCAGGCCGACGTTTTGGATGAGCAGAGCCACACACGTACAGCCCACCGATAGAAACGCCATCACACCGATAAAGCTCGGCGTCCACACGGACAGCGGCGCTTGGGTCTCGAATAACAGCGACGAGATCAGGCTCAGCACGCCGTTGCCCACAAACATCCAAAACGTGATGACGTTGATGTCCATCTTGCGGCCATACTTGGCGGTCACCGCCATCTGGATGGCAAAGAAGACCGCACCGCCCAGTGTGATGACATCGCCGACATTGAACTCGACGCTATCGAGCGCCACCAGACCAATGCCCGCCAGGCACAGCAACGCGGCGCCCAAGTTGTAACGAGTAAGCTTTTCGCCGCTTAGGACGTAGCTCGCAAACGGCACGAAGATGCAATAGGTACCCGTCAAAAATGCACTCTTGCCCGCCGTGGTCTGTGCCAGGCCAATCGTCTGCAAACCGTACGCGCCCCACATAAGTGCGCCCATACCAAGTCCGACGATAAGGTTGCGGGCATTAAAGTGCGCGATGATGCGTTTGTGGAAGATGGCGAACATAACCAGCGAAGCCGGAAGAAAACGAATATAGAGCAGCTCGAACACCGGAATGGTGTCGAGCGCATCTTTCATGGTGGTAAAGGAATAGCCCCAGATGACCGCCACCGATAGCAGCAAGACCTTCCAGAAGAACGGGGAACGCGCGCCGGCGCCGCGGGAGGTGCCGCCGGCGCCCAGGTCCTCCCGTGCGACAGGGCTATCGGGCATGTTTTCGATTTCGTTGGCAGCGTATTGGGCCATGGAACATCCTCACACTCAATCTGGGCGTGGTGTCCGCACGCGTATGGCTGCGTGCCGCCTCATGGTCAAATAAAAACGGGGCGCACCGGACCCCCGGCACGCCCCGCTACTGTAGCAACAACCGGCGTTGCATCGCAATCCAGCCCACTAAAGCGTTTTGTTCCGCCGTTCTACCGAACGGCGGACCGGCCGACGCTGCGCGAGCCGCATTCACGCCAATCTGACGTTCAATTTCAAGGGCGCGACCAGAAGGTCAGCGCCCTTTCATTTCACGTCACCTTGGCGCAAATGCGGCTCGCTCGCTGGCATTAGTGCTACATCAGCGTTAACGTTGCCGCACTAAATTAGCTTTGTCGACTCCAGCTTTTCGATGATCCAGTCGTTGACTTTGATGACCGGACGGCGGAAGACGACGCCCAGGGCCAGCGACGGAATCAGATAGCTCGCCAGAATACCCAGCTCAACCCAGTACTCCATATGGTAGGCGCCTGCCATGGCAGCATGCATGGCGTTGATGCCGTGAGTGAACGGCAGGAACGGATAGATCGCCTGGAACACAGGACCGGTCATCTCGATGGGGAACGTGCCGCCCGAACCGCCGACCTGCATGACCAGCAGCACGACGGCGAGCGCCTTGCCGATATCGCCAAACGAAACCGTAAGCGTGTAGACGATATTGGAGAACACGAGACTCGCGACCCAGCCCGCCAGCACAAACTGCAGCGGGTCGTCGCACTGGATGCCAAAGAACAGGATGTCGCCCGCACACACGAGCGTTGCCTGCAGCAGGGCCAGACCGCCAAAGAACAGGTAGCGGCCCAGGTAGATCTCGTGCAGGCGCACGGGGATCAGCTCATTGATGAGTTCGTCGTCAACCGAGACCTTCATCATGGCCGCCAGCACGATCGAGCCGACCCAGAGCGACAGAATCGTGTAGAACGGCGCCATGGCCGAGCCGTAGTTGCGGATCGGATAGACCGGCTTGCGATCGAGCGCGACGGGGCCGGAAAGCGACACGGCCAGACCCTCGGGATCGTTGCCAATCATCGTCTTGATCGTGGCGAGGTCATCCGACATCAAGGCGCCGTCGAGCTCGTCCTTAAACGCACTGATCTTGTCCGACGCCTCGCCCAGCTGATCAGAAGCCTTGTTGACCAGCTTTGCAGCCTTGGAGAGGCCCTTTGCCAGCGAACCGGATGCGTCGGTCAGGCCGCCTACGGCGCTATCCAGGTCGCCCGAGATGCCATCAAGCGAGTCCAGAATGCCCGAAACCGTCTTCTTGAGCTCCTTGGCCTTAACCGAGAACGTGGAATCGTAATCGGATTTGGCACCCGCGATGCCGGCCTTGGCATCAGCGATGGCCTGATCGACCTCGGCACGCGAGTTGTTGACCTCGGCCATGCTATCGGAGAGAGACTTCGCGGTAGCCGCCAGATCCTTGGCATTGTTGCGGTACTCAACGGCGATTCTGCCCAGCGACGTCGCGGCGGACTTGAGGCCGTCCTTCAAATTCTCATCGCTCACCTGGTCGGCAAGGCTGCGGAGCTGATCGGCCATCGCATCGATATCCTTGGCGCGCGCATTGAGGGCCGCAGCGGCATCGTTGAGTTGGGACACCGTAAGGTCGACATGCTGGTTTGCGGTGTCGAACGCCTTCGCGAGCTCGGCAGACACATTGTCGAACGAACCAGCACTTCCATCGATTGCGGCATCGATGGCATCGTTTGCCGCCTTAAGCGCTTCTTTGGAATCATCGATGCCGCTTTTGGCATGTTCCATGAGCTGCTTTGTCGACTCATCGACGGCACCGGTCTGCTTGAGCATGCCGCTCGCCGACGTCAGCGAATCGGACGTGGAGCTCAAAATGCCCGCCAGCGACGAAGCATTTGCCTGAACGTCTCGCAGGTCCTCAATCGAATCGCCGAGCGTCGAGGACAGGTTGGCGATAAAGTTGCTGACCTGGTCGGTGCTCATGTAATCGAGCAGGCTGGACACCGTCTTAAGACCGATGCTCGTAATGGTCTCGGTAAAAGTTTCGTTAACCTGGCTCTGGACGGCGCTCGAACCCTTCTCGGTCACGATCTGCGCAATGGCGTTGGCCTTCTGATTCTCGTAGAACTCGATATCGGCATGCTTCACGTCGGTCGAGAAAAGCGTCATCATGTCAGCGCTAAACGTTTTGGGGATAACGACGGCAGCATAGTACGCGCCCGACTTAACGCCCTCGATAGCCTTTTCGCGATTGTTGAGCACAACCCAATCGAAGCTCTCGTTGCCGCGTAGGGTGGCGGTCACGTTTTCGCCCACGTTAACCTCGACGGGGATCAAATCGCTCTCGTAACCCTCATCGGTGTTGACCACGGCGATCTTAAGATTGCCGGTGTTGCCGTACGGATCCCAGCTGCCGGCGATGTTAAACCACGCGTACAGACACGGTACGATAATGAGGCCCATCACGACAACCAAGCCGATCACGGAGCGAGACACGTTTTGGACATCGCGCTTAAACAGATGCAGGATGTTCTTCATTTATGCCTCACCTCCTTTGGAGTGCTTGCCAAGCGCGGTGGTATCTCCATCATTTGTGGCTGTGCTGTCGCTGCCCTGAGATTTATGGTGCGAGCCGATATGCGGCAAGCGGCCCGTGGACTGATCGCCGCCCTTGGCACCACGCTCGCTGGCGTTGAGGCCAAACATGTGGCGGGCGGCAGGAATGGCGGCCGTGTGTTCGCGCATCTCGCGACGCAGGTCCTCATCCGAAAGCGCCGAGATGCGCATCTGGGTATTGAGGCTCGCTCGGATATATTCGATATTGATAAGCCAGCCGCAGATGGCAATAACCGAGATGATCCAAATGACAAGCAGGATGATCTTGCCGTTATTGTCGATATCGAGAACCGTCGACAGGACAAAGAGCAGGACCTGAACGCCCACCACGGCGGCAAAACCGCCCTTGATGTAGTACGGGTAGCGATGTTCAAAGGCGACCGCATGATCGAGCAGTTCGCGACGGTACGAATCGGAATCGAGCATGACGCGCATGGCCGTGCGCAGCGAGTAGCGCTGGCGCGGCAGGTCGTTGGACTCGCAAATCATCATACCGGTCGTGGAGAGCTGTTTATCAAAGAGCAGGTTAAGGTTGAGCAGCAGCGGACGCAGCTGCAGGCCGATAAAGAGCGCCACGATCAAGAACACGCCCAGAATGCACAGGTTAAACAGGTAGTTGAACGAATACATGCCGCCGACCGTCTCGCGCAGCAGATTGATGCCGTAGGTAAAGGGCAGCAGCGGGTGCAGCCACTGGAAGAAGCCGGGCATCATCTCGATGGGGTACATGCCCGACGAACCCGGGATCTGCACGATGACGAGAATGACGCCGATAGCCTTGCCGATATGCTTAAACGTGGTGGACAGCGCATAGATGATATTGACGTAGGTGAACGAAATGGCGATGCCGCCCAGCACGAACAGCAGCGGGCTGACGCACTGCACGCCAATCACCAGATCGCCTACCGTAACGATGATGGCCTGCAACGCGCCCAGGATCACCATGAGCAACCAGCGGCCAAAGTAGCCTTGGCGCGCCGTAAAGCTGCCAACACCTTCACGGTCGACCTCGAGCTTGTAAATGGCGATGAGCACATAGCCGCCCACCCAAAGCGCCAGATTGGTGTAGAAGGGAGCGATGCCCGAGCCAAAGCTCTTGACCGGATAGATTGACTTGGACGTCAACTCAACCGGAGACGCCATGAAATCTGCCACGTCATTGACATCGACGCCCATCAGATCGGCCAGCTCGCCCATGGACTCGGAGGTCTGCAGCGCCGCGATGTCATTGGCGGCGGTTGCAAGCTTGTCCTGGACCTTGGCAAGCGAGGAATCGGTCTGGGACAGCGTGGTCTTGGCCTGGCCGAGCGTAGCGCTAAGCTGCGCCAACGTGCCGCGCGCATTTGCAAGTGTAGGTGTCATACCCGAGACGATACCGGTCAGGTCGCCCGAAACGGCAGCAAAAGAGTCGAGCGCGCTCGAGGCCTTCGGCAGCGCGTTTTGGCCCAAGTCCGTCTGGGCTTGGCCAAGGTTGGTCGCACCGGTATGAATTGCGTTATTGATAGCGTCACTGGCACCCGAAACAGCCGCTGCGTCATTCGCCATGGCGCTCGACTGCGCGGACAGACCGTCCTTGATGCTCTGAAGCTTTTCATTCTGCTCTCGAAGCAAATCGATGGTCGATACAATGCGCGCGTCAATTTCCTCGGAACCTGTCGACGTGTCATTGGCGAGAATCTCTAAGTGCCCGATAACGGCCTTATTGTGGTCGATCGTCGCTTGGAGAGACTCGAGCGAGTTGTCGATACGGGTGGTCGTAGATGTGACCGTGCCCGTCAGCTTGCCGATGGCAGCGTTCGCAGAGGCTGACGTCTTGGTGAGCGCAAGGCTGCCTTCCGAGAGCGCCTTGGAGAGCGAGGCGACAGAGTTGCCCGCCGTGGCGCGAGCCTCGCCCAGCAGGTCATTGCCCTGGGAGATCGCCTGCGTCAGCGACGGCGCCTGACCCTGCAGACCGGCAAGTGCCGCATCTGCCGAGGCAATGGAACCACTCGTCTTATCGATGGCGGCATTCATGTCGCCAATCGAATCACGCACTTCGCCCAACGTATCGGAAGCCTCTGATACCGAACCGGCCAACGAATCCTGAGTCTGGGTTGCCTTGTCCTTTAAATCGACACCGGCATCCTTGGCAATACTGGCAACGGTCTCGCCCACCGTGGAGACAAATTCCGAGTTGATCTGCTCCTCGATGGTGTTTGCACCGGTGTCGGTAACCTTGGGCGCAATAGCGCTCTTCTTCTCATTGACGTAGTACGTAAGCTTGGGCTGATGGTAGTTGCCGTCGAGCATCGAAACCAGGTTATCCGAGAAGTTCTTGGGGACTACGATGGCCGCATAGTACTCACCGCTCTCGACGCCCTCTTTGGCATCGGCCGCAGAATCGACGAAGGTCCAGCCCAGCTGATCGTTCTCCTTGAGCTGATCGACGACCTGATCGCCCGCGTTGAGCTCGCCCACCAGGTCGTTTTGGGTGCCCCGATCGTTGTTGGCGATGGCAATCTTGATGCCCTGGGTGTTTCCGTACGGATCCCAGTTGGCCACGATGTTGTACCAGGCATACAGCGAGGGAATAACGCACACGCCAAGGGTAACCACCAAGGCGACGGGGTTCACAAGCAGTCGCTTAATGTCGCGCTTAAATATCGCAAAGGAGACCTTTGCATTGGATAGTTTGCTGCCGAGACTCACGCTTAGACCATCCATCCTGTCGTTGAATCGAATCGTACTATCGATAACCATTGTACGTAAGCGCTTTAGCGTCTCAGAGCACAATGGTATTGAGTTTTGCGGGTAGCAATATACTACGAAGACGAATTAACGTACAGTTGTACAGTATCTTTAATTTCAGCAGGTCACAAAACCACAACCCGCACAAATTAGCAATTCAAATAGTCATCGGGGACGTTCTTAAACGACTGGTCAAACAAGAACGCCCCCAACGACTAGTTTGGACCACGGTAACATCGATGTTTTAGCAATGCCAGCGAGCGGGCGCCAGAGCGAACAAATTGGCATGAAAAGAGGACGGCATAGACCTTCTGGTCATGCCGTCCTCTTTGAATGACAAGTTGTCGCTCTGGCGCCCGCGCAGCGTCGACTGGTCCGCCGTTCGTTAGAACGGCGGAACTGAGGGCAGCGTCGAGCCGTTACGCGGTTTGGTAAAACCGCGTAACTACCTAACTACATCAAGTTGCAAACAGCCGCCGCGAAGGCAACGGGGTCCTCGGGGAGGATGCCCTCGACCAGCAGGGCCTGATCGTAGAGCAGACCAGAGTACTGCTTGATCTTGTCGGCGTCGCCTGCCTTCTGGGCAGCGACAAGCTTGTCAAAGACCGGGTGCTTGGCGTTGAGCTCGAGCACGCGTTGGCTCTTGGGCATGCCGTCGGGCGCGCCCTCGGGTCCCTTCTGGAGCACCTTCTCCATCTCGAGCGAAAGTGGGCCCTCGGTGGTGATACAAGCGGGGGCATCGGTCAGGCGCGCGGAGACGGCGACTTTCTCGACCTTGTCACCGAGCGCCTCCTTCATAGCGCTAAAGAGGTCCTCGTTCTCCTTGGTGGCGTCCTCGGCCTCCTTCTTCTCGTCCTCGGTCGCCAGGTCAAGATCACCGGTCGCAACGTTCTTGAGCTCTAGATGACGATCCTCGACCTCGGGCTCGGCACCGTCGGCCACAGCCTTCTCGGCAGCCTCGCGGGCAGCATCGTCCTCGTAGATCTTGGGCATATCGGCGGCAACGTACTCACGCATAGCCTGGAACGTGAACTCATCCACATCCTGCGTCAGCAGCAGCACGTCATAGCCGCGGTCGAGCACGCCCTTTACCACGGGCATCTTGGCCAAGCGCTCACGCGAGTCGCCGGCGGCGTAGTAGATGGCCTTCTGATCCTCAGGCATGCCCTTGGCATACTCGGCCAGGGTAATCATCTTCTGTTCCTTGGCAGACCAGAACAGCAACAGGTCGGCGAGCTCATCGGCCTTCATGCCATAGCTCGAGTAGATGCCGTACTTAAGACCGCGGCCAAAGTTCTCAAAGAACTTCTCGTAGGCCTCGCGGTCGTTGTCACGCATATCCTCAAGGTCGGCGGTAATCTTCTTTTCCACACGCTTGGCGATGGCCTTGAGCTGACGGTTCTGCTGCAGCGTCTCGCGCGAGATGTTGAGCGACACGTCGGCGGAATCCACGACGCCGCGGACAAAGTTGTAGTAGTCGGGCAGCAGGTCGTCGCACTTCTCCATGATCAGGACGTTGGAGCTGTAGAGCGCCAGACCCTTCTCGTAGTCCTTGCTGTACAGATCGAACGGCGCGCGTCCCGGCACAAACAGCAGGGCGTCATACTCGAGCGTGCCCTCGGCGTGGAAGCTGATGGTGCGCGCAGGATCGTCAAAGTCGTGGAACGTGGACTTGTAGAACTCGTCGTAGTCCTTCTGCTCGACATCGGAGCTGTGCTTCTTCCAGATCGGTGTCATGGAATTGACGGTCTCGAGCTCCTGGTAGTCCTCGTACTCGGGCTTGTAATCGTCGCCGGCGTCCTCGGGCTTGGGTTTCTGGCGGCTCTTGGACACCATCATCTGGATCGGGTAACGCACATAGTTACTGTACTGCTGAATCAGGCTCTTGAGACCCCACTCGGTCAGGAAGCGATCGTAGGTCTCGGCCTCGCCGTCGGCATCGAGCTTCTCGTTCTCGCGCAGCGTCAGGATGACATCGGTACCGTGCTCGGCGCGCTCGCCGTCCTCGATGGTGTAGCCCTCAAGACCGTCGGATTCCCACACATGGGCGACATCCTCGCCGTAGGCGCGGCTGACGACCTTCACATGGCTGGCGACCATAAAAGCCGAGTAGAAGCCCACGCCAAACTGACCGATGATGTCGACATCGGAGCCCTGCTGCTCGGCGTTCTCGGTCTTAAACTCCTCGGAGCCGGAATGGGCGATGGTGCCCAGATTGCGCTCCAGCTCCTCGGCGGTCATGCCAATGCCGTTATCCGAGATGGTAATGGTGCGGGCGTCTTTATCAAAGGAGACGCGAATGGCCAGGTCGCCCTGGTCGATCTTGACGCTCGGGTCCTGCAGGCTCTTAAAGTTGAGCTTGTCGACGGCGTCGCTCGCGTTAGAGATAAGCTCGCGCAGGAAGATTTCTTTATTGGTGTAGATGGAGTTGATCATGAGGTCGAGCAGTTTTTTGCTCTCGGTCTTAAATTGACGCATGTGCAGTCCTTTCGCGCTACCCCTGTCCGCAAAAACGGCTCGGTCGCCCGAGCCGCATCGCAGACCTGCTATGTTCAGACTTAGATTTTATAACCCATTAACGCGCATATATACATACGGAATCGAAAAACTGTATGTCCGAGCGCTCTGATGCGCCAATTGCCAAGGAGTGTCCCAAACTGCCGGCAGGAAAGGAACGTTCCTATCTGCCATCTACGCGCTTGGCCATCCAGGCATGAGGCTGGCCCTCGTCTTCGTAGTCCACCGGGGCAATCTGCGTGTAGCCCGCCTTGGCATAGAGCGGCAGCACGTATTCCTGAGCATGCAGCTTAATGAGCTTGGCGCCGGCATCACGCGCGCACGTATCACTGGCCTCGACAATCTTGCTCGCCAAACCGCGACGGCGCATGCTCGGCAGCACGGCCACGCGCCCCATAATGTAGGTCTCCCCCGCCGCGACACCTTCGTCCAAGTCGCACGCCGGCGACACCGGAGCCTCTGCGTCAGCCGCGCGCTCAAGCTCTTCGGGAAACACGCGCGAGCAACCGGCAAGCTCGCCGTCTACATAGAGCGTCACATGAATGCAGTTCGGATCCTCGTCGATAGCGTCGAACTCATTCTCGTAGCCCTGCTCGTCCATAAAAATGACGCGGCGCACCAACGCCGCGTCATCAAAGCATCCCGTCTTAAGTTGGATATCCATGGCTGCCCTTTCATTCAATGCGAACGTTAGGGACAGATTTTAGCGAAAATGAGCTCCGCGTACGCTAAACTTCGCGCGAGCCTTCGCCAGGCAGTCGTAATGACCCACGTTATGGGCATCGCTCGCGATGAAGCTGTACAGGTTCTGATCGAACAGGCGCTGTGCCGGCTTTTTCTCGCGACCAAAGCGACCGCCGGCAATAAAGTCCGCCGAAGCCTGCAGCTTGCAGCCCATATCGACCAGGCGCTCCGCCACGCTTACATCCTTTTGAACCGCACGATAGCGCTCAGGATGAGCGATGATCACCTGGTAGCCACGGCACTGCAAATCGTAAATCGTGTTCTCGTACTCTCTAAACGCATACGCATCGGCATGTGTCGAAAGCTCGAGCAGAAACTCGTTGGTTCCATCGAAATGCAAGTGCTCCGCGGCATCGATACCAAGTTCAACGAGCTTTCGATGGTTGACCTCGAAGCCCATCTGGAGCGGAAAACCGTCAGCGTTATCACGCAGCAGCTCAAAGGCATCCCACATCTTGTCGTAATCAAAATAGGGATCACGGCAGTGAGGAGTGCAAACGATTCTGGTTACACCGGCCCGCTTGGCAGCCTCGAGCATCGCCAAGCTCTCATCGAGATCGGCGGCGCCGTCGTCTACACCCGGCAAGATATGGCAATGAATGTCACGCATAGGTCAGCCTTAATCAACTAAACGTTTGCTCGGTTGGTGAAGATGCCCTTTTTGGAAGTCCCCTGATCGTCGGAGCCCTTCTTAACCTTCTTACCGTCCTTGGTGTAGTAGGAGTAGTAGTACTCGCTGGTCTCGGTCTCGCAGTAGTTCATGACGGTACCGATGAGCTTGACCTTCTCGGACTTCTTAAGCTGGCCGATAGCGTTGAGTGCCTCCTCGCGCTTGGTGAAGTCCTCGCGCACCACGAACAGCGTACCGTCGGTCAGGCTGGCAATCTCGGCAGCATCGATGAAGGTGCCGACCGGGGGAGCATCAAAGATGACGTACTGGAACTTGGCGGACAGTGCCTTTACCAACTTGGCAAAGCGGTGAGAGACGATGATGTCGGCAGGATTGGGAATATGCGGCTCGGCATCGAGGAAGTAGAAGTTCTTCTGACCCGTCTCGACAATTGCCTGGTCAATGGAGATCTGCTCGGAAAGGACCGCATAGAGTCCGCCGCGCGAACGAACGCCGAGCATATCGGAAAGGGACTTGCGGCGCATATCGGCCTCGACCAGGAGCACGGACTTGCCGCTCGTGGCGATAGCCTGGGCAAGGTTGATGGAAACCGTAGACTTGCCCTCGTTGGGAATCGAGGACGTGACGGTAATGGTGCGAATGGGGTCGTCCACGCTCGCAAAGCGGATGTTGGCCAGAAGGGTCTTGGCGGCATTCTGTACAACGAGCTTATCGGTGTTCTTTGCCTTAGCCATGCCTATTTACCACCTTTCATAGCCGGAATTCGGCCAACAACGGGAATGCCCAGGAGCTCTTCTGCCTCTTCGGCACCGCGGATGCGGGTATTGAGCATGTCTGCCAAAACGACATAGGCAACTGCGATAAAGATACCGGCGAGGAACGCGACAGCAACGTACAGCATACGCTTGGGACCGCTGGGGGCTTCGGGGGTCTTAGCCTCGTCGATAACGTTGATGCTCTGGGCAGCGCCGACGTTCTGAGCGACCGTACTCACCGAGCTGGCCATGGCCTTTGCGACCTTAGCCGTCTCCTTGGCATCGGTGCCGGTAACCGAAAGCGTAATGACACGCGTGGTGGTCTCGGAGGAAACAGACACCTTGTAGTCATCCAGATCGGTGAGGCCCAGTTCATTGGCTGCGCCGCTCTTAACGCTATCGCTATCCAGCAGCGTGGCGATATCGTTGGAAAGCATCTGACTCGCCGAGAGATCGTTGTAGCTCATCTGACCGCTATCGTCGGTCTTGGCGAGAATGTACATGCTCGTCGTCGCGGTATAGGTGTTGTCCATCGCAACGAAGGACACGATGCCCATGGCGATCGCGCAGACCACCGGAAGGGTGATGACCAGCTGAAGGTGCTTCTTCAGCAGCTGGAACAGTTCGAGAAGGGTCATGCAGCTTGCCTTTCATTTCCCCAGTTCGGATTGACAAAACTGTCCGTATGTTATCGCATCTTTTTACCGAGACCAAACTCTATACATAAGAAACAGGCTCTCCTGTAAAAATGTCGGAAGCAATCGTAAAATTGCACAACAACGCCGCACCCGAAAGTCAAATGCGGCGTCTGCATCAATATCTATGTTATATCGCTATGCGAATGGCTCGTCCTGCTGTATGGGAAACGTCACCGTAATGGTGGTTCCCACGCCCAACTCGCTCGACAGATCGAGCGTGGCGTGATGATACAGGGCCGCATGCTTGACAATGGCAAGCCCCAGACCGGTTCCGCCGCGTGCCTTGGACCTACTCTTGTCCACGCGATAGAACCGCTCAAATACCTTGCCCTGTTCTTCAGGCGCGATACCGATTCCCGTGTCGGCGACCGCAAGGAACGGATGGCCTTCGTCGTTGGTGCCGCACTGCAGCGTAACCGTACCGCCGGGTCGATTGTAGCGGATGGCGTTGCTTGCCAGATTATAGATGAGCTCGTCAATCAAGCGCGACACGCCCTCGATGACCACAGGCTTGGTCTCATGACTTATCGTCACATTCGCCTGACGGGCGACCTGTTCAAGACGCTGCTCGACCGCGTAGATGGCACGCGAGAGCTCAATAGGCTCCGTGGACCCAATGGGCACCGCCTCGCCCTCAGCTGCACGCTCGGCCTCGTCCAAGTTAGACAGCGTAAGGATATCGTTGACAAGCGCTGCCAAGCGGCCCGCCTCACGATAGATGCGACCGCCAAAGTTGCGCAGGTCGCCCTCGCCCTCGACCATGCCGTTTGCGATGAGCTCGGCATAGCCCGAAATCGCCGTAAGCGGCGTCTTGAGCTCATGGGTGATATTCGCCGTGAACTCGCGGCGCATACGGTCGTTGTCCGCCAGCACCGCCATTTGGCGCTTGAGCTCCTGGCGCTGCGACTCAATACGCTCAAGCATGGGGACCATCTCGGCATAGGCGTGCTCATAGCTACGGCGTGGGTGGTCCAAATCCACCTCTTGCAAAGGCGCGATGATGGCACGGGACTCGCGGCGCGCCATAAAAAACGAGAGTACCGCACCCGCTGCTGCGATAAGCAGCATCGGCGCCACCATCGACAGCAAAATCGCCGCAACGCCAGGCTGGGCCTGCGCCAAGCGGACAACCTGGCCGTTATCAAGGGCGACGGCGCGATACAGCATAATCTCGTCGAGCGTAGAGCTTGCGCGCTCCGCGGAACCCGAACCACTCTCAAAGGCCTCGATGACCTCGGGGCGATCGCCATGGTTGGGCAGTGTGGAAGGCGACGCCTCGTTGTCGTAGGCAACCGATCCATCCTTGTTAATCAGCGTGATGCGCAAGTCCTCTCGATCGAGGCTACGCAAGAACGGGATGGGCTCCTGCTGCTCGTCGAGGGCGGCAGCAATGAGCTCGGTTTCTTGCGCCAGGTTGGCACTCGTGGCATCCGCCAAGGTGTTTTGCACAAAGAACGCACCCAGCACCGTAAACGCCACGATAACCGCCATGGCGCAGACAAAGATCGTCACAAAAACGCGGTGCGACAGCGTATGTTTTCCCTGGGGGGCGAAGACCACGGGTTACTCCTCCGATGCGGTGGCCGCGGTGTCGTCACCTTCGGCACCATCACCGGCAGAAGGCTCGGCCAAGCGGTAGCCCACGCCGCGCACGGTCTCGATGGCGCTGGCATGCTCGCCCAGTTTTTGGCGAAGCGTCTGCACGTGCACGTCAACGGTGCGCGAACCGCCGTCGAAGTCCCAGCCCCACACGCTCTGCAGCAACGACTCGCGGGTAAAGACCACGCCGGGCTTGCGCATGAGGTACTCGAGCAGGTCGAACTCGCGCAGGGTGAGCTTAAGCGACTCGCCGGCAACAGTCACCTCACGATGGCTGGGCGAGAGCACGATGTCGCCCACGCTGAGCACATCGCTTGCCTGTTTGACCATGCCGCCGCGACGCAGCAGTGCGCGGCAGCGGCTGGCGAGCTCCATGAGCGAAAACGGCTTAGTCAGGTAATCGTCGGCACCGCCATCGAGCGCCATCACCTTGTCGAGCTCGGTATCCTTGGCGGTAAGCATCATGATGGGCACCGTCGCCGTCAGGCGATCGGCACGCAGTCGACGCATAATCGCCAAGCCATCGGTATCGGGCAGCATGATATCGAGCAGGACAGCATCGGGTACCCGTCGCGCCACGGCGGCCTTAAACTCGCCATCGCACGAAAAGCCCTCGGCCTCGATTCCCTGCTTGCGCAGCGCATAGACCGTCAAATCCCTGATGTTGTCATCGTCCTCGACGTAATAGATCATGTTGAACCCCTTTGCGGCCGGCATGACCGCATCTTAACCCTAAAGGTGCCTGTACTAGATGGTATCAGCCAAAACGGCCCGTCAAATAATCCGCCGTGCGCGGATCAGTCGGATTCTTGAAGAGTTGCGCGGTGGGCGCGTGCTCCACCAGCTCACCCAGCAAAAAGAACGCGACCGAATCGGAAATACGCGCGGCCTGCTGCATGTTGTGCGTCACGACCACGAGCGTGCAGGTCTCCTTGAGCTCGCAGGCCAGCTGCTCCACCACCAGCGTCGATACGGGGTCGAGCGCCGAGGTCGGTTCGTCCATCAGCAGAATGTCGGGCTGCACGGCCAGCGCACGGGCGATGCACAGACGCTGCTGCTGGCCGCCCGAAAGACCCAGACCCGATTCTTTGAGCTTGTCCTTGACCTCGTCCCACAGGGCGGCGCGTCGCAGGGAGTCTTCGACCAGCTCGTCGAGCACGACGCGGTCGCGCACTCCCATGCCGCGAGGACCGTAGGCGACGTTGTCGTAGATGCTCATGGGAAACGGGTTGGGGCGCTGAAACACCATGCCCACGCGCTGGCGCAAACGGCAGATGTCGTAATCGCCCAGGATATCTTGACCATCGAGCGCAATCTTGCCCTCGATGCGGCAATCCTTGATGCCGTCGTTCATGCGGTTAAAGCAGCGCAGCAACGTGGACTTTCCGCAGCCCGAAGGCCCGATAAACGAGGTGATCTGCTTGTCGCGGATCTTGATATTCACGTCCTTGAGCGCATGATGGTCGCCATAGAACAGGTCGAGGCCCTCGACGTCGATGCGCGTCGGCGAGGCGGCAAGATCCTCTGCCGTGGGGCGAGTCGCATCCCCAACCTCGCGCTCGTACGCGGCCTCGGCCTGCGCTTTCATGAGTTCTTCAAGCTCCGTGGGCTCCACAGCCGCAGCAGCCGTCATACCGCATACCTCCACATCGATATCAATTCAGCAGTATCGATAGTAGAAATCGCGGCTCATATGCACGTGAGCGCATTGTCAAGTGTTTGTAAGGGCACGCTGGCTATGCGGCGGGCAGCTCGATGGTGAATATCGTGTGTTCGGGCGTCGATTCACATGCAACGGTACCGCCGTGTGCCGCGATGATCTCCTTGGCAATAGCAAGGCCCAGACCGGCACCACCGCGATTGGTCGCACGCGCCGCATCCAGGCGATAGAACTTCTCAAAGATCACCTTGAGCTTAGCCGCAGGGATAGGATCGCCCTGATTGATAAAGCGCACGCGCACGCCGCCATCGTCTTGGCGCCCGGCCTCGATCGTGATAGTCGAGCCCTCATAGCTATAGGCGACGGCGTTTTTCATGATGTTGTTAAACACGCGGGCCATCTTGTCGCCATCCACGAGCACCGTCAGGTCCTCGCGAATATCAACTTGGACTTCCTTATGCTGCTCGTTGAGGATGGGATAGAACTCGTCAGTCACCTGAGCCAGCAGCAACCCCAGATCAACATAGCCGCGCGTGAGCACGATATCGTGGAAGTCAAAGCGCGTGATATCGAAGAACTCTTCGATGAGTGCATCGAGCCGGTGCGCCTTGTCGAGCGCCACGCCCGTAAAGTGCGTACGTTGCTCAACCGGCAGCTCGGGAGCCTCTTGCAGCAGCGAAAGATAGCCCACCACGCTGGCAAGCGGGGTGCGCAGGTCATGTGCCAAGTACGTGACCAGATCGTCCTTGCGATGCGACTCGTCACGCAGAGCTTGCTGCACCTTGCGCTCACGGTCACGCACGCGGTTAAGGGCGCCCTCGGCCTCCAAGAAGTCGCCGTCGATGTTGTCCCAGGTGTCGGGGTGATCGATCAGGCGATCTTGAATACGAGCGGCCAGCACACAATCGGCATGCTGCTCGCCCTGCTCGTAGCCCTGGTAGTACAGGGCGCGGCCGCACAAGAACAGCACGCACACGGCAAGCGCCAGCACAAAGCCAAGCATGTTGAATACAAAGCCGGCATCGAACAGCACCGGCCCTTCAATGCCGCCGAGCGCCATGGCGCCAATCGCCAACGTCATGGCCCACGCGGCGCCGCCAATCACCACGCAGCGGCGAACGATTTCGAATCGATCGATCAGCAAAAAGCCGATAAGCAGCACCGCCAAGATTCCGGCGATGTTATCGATGCCAATCAGCAGCAGGCTCAGCAAAAAGAGCAGCACCGTTGCAAGCGCGCGGTTGTCGACGACCGACCTCACGTATTCAAAGAGTCGATCGGGCACCTCGAATGCCTGCCTATCGTCTTTTGTCATATCCACTTCCCCACCATCAAAGGCGCTATTCGATTATGTAGCCGACGCCCCAGACGTTTTTGATAAAGCGCGGCTTTTGTGCGTCGTCGCCGATCTTTTCGCGCAGGTGGCGAATGTGCACCATCACCGTATTGTTGGAGCCGGGCATAAAGTCCTCGTTCCACACCGCGCGGAACAGGTCCTCCACGGCCGCCACGCTGCCGCGATGCTCGACCAGATACAGCAAGATGGAATACTCGATGGGCGTGAGGCGAACCGGTGAACCGTCCACTGTCACGGAACGAGCATCGCGGTTGATCTCCAGGCCGTCGAGCTGGAGGGTCAGCGACTCGGCCGCCTGTGCGCGGCTACCGTAGCTGGTGTAGCGGCGAAGTTGAGCGTGCACGCGCGCGATGAGCTCCAGCGGACGGAACGGCTTAACCACGTAATCGTCCGCGCCAAGCGAAAGACCCTCGATCTTGTCTTGCTGGGCATCGCGCGCCGTCAGCATGATCACGGGATAGGTATGGCTGGAACGGATCGTACGCAGCAGCTCAAACCCATCGATATCGGGCAGCATGACATCCAGCAGCGCCAGATCGAACTCCTGCTCCAAGATTGCCTTGGCCGCATCGGCCCCGCTATAGGCAATCTGGACATCAAAGCCCTCTTTTGTTAAGGTAGATACCAACCAAATCGGCGATGGCCTTTTCGTCATCAACTACCAAAATGCGCTCGTTCATGCGTGCTCCTCTCGCGCTCCATTATGCCCGAGGCGACGCATGCCACACACAACAAGCGTGGGTGATTAAGTCGGCCTTAAGCACCCTTGTGCCCGTTCGGGCGCGGATGTGGGCCACGCACGCACGCGATGATCGCCGACGCCGGCAAACGATATACTCTAGTTCCAGAAGAGACCATCCCGTCGAAAGCGAAATCCGTGAAGTCCATCACCTCTTTTGCAAAGCGCTCAGCCCAGCTTGCCGCCGGCTTTGTCTGCGCTATCGCCCTTGCCGCTGGCGTGCCCACCGTCGCCGGCGCCCAAGTGCTCACGACCGACAATGTTTGCGGCAAAACCGCCGATGCGCGCGGCATCACGGCCGAAAACCTGCCCGATATCGATGCGACCAATGCCCTCGTCATGGGCAAAGACGGCACCGTCTACTATGCCCGTGGCGCCGATGAGCAGGTCAAGATCGCCTCGATCACCAAGGTCATGACCGCGATCCTAACCGTCGAGAATTGCAAGATGGACGAGAAGGTCACGGTAAGCAACGCCGCAGCCACCGTGGGTAATTCGACCGCCGGCTTGCTCGAAGGCGACGAGCTTACCGTGGAGCAGGCACTGCGCGGCCTGATGATTCCCTCGGGCAACGACGCCGCCATCGTGCTCGCCGAATATGTGGGCAAGAAGATCGACCCTAAGACCAAAGACGCCGAGGCCACATTTGTGAAGGCCATGAACGAGCGCGCTAAGAAGCTCGGCTGCACCGGTACGCTTTTTGAAAACCCGCATGGTCTGGACTTTGATGAGTGGGCTGGCGATATGCACTCAACCGCACATGACGTAGCGCTAATGATGCAGAAGGCCATGAAAAACGACACGATCCGCGAGGTCGTAGCGAGCGAGGATTCTTGGATCGAGGTCACGGGCGCCGACGGCACCGACCATTCGCACTCCATGGACACGCATAACTATTTGCTGGGCCAAGATGGCAACATCGGTGGCAAGACCGGCACCACCGACGATGCAGGCTATTGCTTTACGAGTGCCTACAACCGCGATGGCGACGAGATCTACACCGTCGTTTTGAACTCCACCACCACCGACCAGCGCTTTACCGATACCGCAACCCTTGCCAATTGGTACTACGGTCACAAGGTGACGGTCGCGATCGCCAACACGCAGGAAAAGACCGCCAACGGCAACCCGCTTATGGCGCGCATTGGCCAAACCGACTGGACGGATAAGACGATCGACGCCACACTCGCCGATCCTACGGCGCAAGCGACCGTGTTTTCCCTTGCCGGCGAGGTGACCGAAAAGGTTAGCTACGACGATCTTTCGGGCACGGTGCATGTGGGCGACAAGGTGGGTAGCGTCACGCTCAAGCAGGACGGCACCAAGATCGCCGTCATGGACCTGGTTGCCGACGAGGAAGGCGCAGGGCCGAATCCCATTGAATGGCTGCTCGTGAAGCTCGATCGCTTGGGCCGTCGCATCGACAACCGCCCGCTCACGGCAGAAAGCGAGACTGTCGCCAAGGCGCCCGAGGTGTAGTGCGCAAGAATAATAAGTCCGCTGAAAGGAGGCGTCCGAAAGGATGCCTCTTTTTTTGAGGGTTCGAATCCCCAGCCGCCATTCTTGATAATAAAAAGGGCCCCAAATGGGACCCTTTTTCAAATTCGTACTGGCGGAGAGCTGGGGATTCGAACCCCAGATGCCCTTTTGGGGCATACTCGCTTAGCAGGCGAGCACCTTCGGCCTCTCGGTCAGCTCTCCGTAACAGCCGTTCTATAGTAACCAAACAGCCAAGGATGAGCAAGAGGAAATTTTCTAATTGCCTAGCAGCCTTTCCTTCTTGAAAGCTTCGCCTACCCCAGCGAGCGGTTGAGGGAGCCGAGCTCGTCGTTGCCCATGGTGCGCCACATTTGGAAGATACAACCGCGCGCCAGGAAAAAGAAACCGTTGTCGACCAGTTGCACAGCGGCATCTGCCAGCTGATTCGTCACGGCGGACACTGGCGGCAGCTCTAGTCCAGCCTTGTGGATGGTCTCGACCGCTTCCTCGAACGTCGGAGGCCCGCTGACGCCCATCTCGTTCATAAGGCCCTGCATTTCTTCCAGCGCGCTGCTGCCCGACTCCTCGCCGCGCGGCACCAGACGGTAACAAGCCAGCGCCAGGTCGAGCTGATCGCAATTCCAATAGGCAAACGCCAAGCGATAGAACAGGTAGCCGATTGCAGAACGATCGCTGGCAATACGTAGGCCGTGGCGCGCCACCTCGATAATCTCGTCAAAGCGCTCCAGACGCGCAAGCACGTTGATGAGCGCAAAGTGCGACTGCATGGACGAGTGCGCCAGATCGTAAAGATGGCGCACCTCGGGCAGTGCTCGTTCAAAGTCCTCTTGCTCGGCGTAAAAGCTGCAGATCTCGTGCTGGGCAAAGTACAGCGCATCGGGCGCACGAAGGATTCGCACAGAGCGGTCTTCTTCCAACACCGGTAGCACCATGCGCACCAGCTGGTTATCGCAAAACTGCGTTTGAACCGGACCTGTCGCCAAAAGCTCGGCGACGGCGCACTTAGCCTCCAACTCCTCAACAAGACGGGAAAAGCCTTCAAAAGCACCTGTACGGTCGACTTTTGCCTGCTCGCGCAATTCAACAACACGGGCCACGTATGGGTCGTCGTCCTCTTCCATGACCTCCAGCTCGTCAGCCGTATCGGCAAGCAGCAGATCGCGCAGCGCCGGCGGCAGCATACGATGGTCATCACGCGGACGAGCATGAACCTCCGCAGGTTCAATCGTCTCCGGAGCGGTTGACTCATATGCCTCAAGCACACGCTTGCACGGCATATCGTCCATGTCCATGCTCTCAAGATCCTTGGCGACAGGCACGCAATCGGCCAGATAGGCCGCGCGCCCAAAGAAATACGTTGCAACAACGCGCTCGCCCTGCTCACTGTCGGGAGCAGCAATCTGCACATAGCAGCGCGTGATGCAGGTGCCCGCGGCAAAACACGCTGCCGCAAGCGTGAGTGCCACGCGCGCATCGTGCTCCGCGGCCCAGATCGCACGCGCGTCCTCGTCCAACTCGCGCCAGGCGTCATCTTGAGCGTCGTATTCACGTTGCGGCATGGCATCAACGACAGACTGCCCAAACCGAACGAGCATGATCCCTTCGGCAACGTTTGCCCGATAGGTATAGTCGAGCCGCGTGACCACGTTAAGTGCCTCGACAATACGCGCGAAGCGGGTACGCACATCCCACTCACCGCCTGGCTGGCAAGCCACCGTACCCGGTTTGCCCCACGGGTTATCGCTCGAGGCCGTATCAAGCAGTCGGGGAACATCGTTGGTCGTCTTGGCGATATGCCACGCATCAAAGAGCGCGCAGCCCTCAAGGCTCGGCGAGGATGCCGCAGGGACCAATCCGGCCCCGATGTGCTCAAGGATGCCGGAGAGACGGTTAAGACGGCACTCGATGGCAAGCAGCATGTCAATCTCGTCCTGGTCCAGCAGGCTGCGATCAAAATTGAGATAGAAAAGCTTTGAGCGATCGATGCGAGCCAGGCTCATCTCGGACTTAGCGGCGATGGTGCGCAAGCGAGGCAAGTCAATTTCACTCATAAGGGCGGCGGCATAGCGCTCGATACCGCTCGGATTCTCGGCATGGTCAACGCGGTAGAGCAGCGTCTCGATAGCGTCAGGTAGCGGTGTCGTGTTAAAGCCCAAAAACACCTCGACCGGCTCGGGCAACTTTACGAGCTTGATCTTGTCGACAACGTTTTGCATACCCTCGTCGAGTCCGTCGGCGTCCGCCGTGCTCGCAATGGTATTTTCGGAGTCAGCGAATATCACGTAGCGCAGGAACATCGATGCCATGAACTCACCGTAAGGAAGGGAGCGGGTCGAATTCCATGTCTCGTGATCGGACTGTTCGCGCATGGGACCTTCGGGAGAGCCGACGGTTCGCGCGCACGCGCGCATCGTGCCGTTTGCTCCCCTCACCATAATCTCACCAATACCGGAGTCCGACTCGTCAAGGACCAGTTCCATGTCGGGATCGTTGGGCAGCGGAGCCTCGCTGACGGGGCGGTCCACCTTGTACACCTCACCCGAAACGCTTACGTAGCCCAAAAGCGACACATGGCTTTTGCCAACGAATTCGACGACATAACAAGATTCATGCTGATCCTCGCCAAAGAGTTTCCAGACCACGCCATATGAGCGTCCCGCAGGCTGCTCGGGCATCGCCGGAAAGCGCTTCTTGGGATCGAGAAACCTGAGCTTGTATGTCGGACGCTCTGCCACGAAATATCACCCTGATCGGTCGCTTGAGAAGGAGTGGTCGCGAATAAGTCGCGACATCTACTCGGAATCTTACACGAGTCGACAGGAAATCGTCCCTTTGGACAAAAGCACTCAAGCTGGCGCAAAAGAAAAGCCCCCCGTTGCCGGGAGCTTTAATCTCAAATGGTGCGGCGTATAGGATTCCGCGCATCCGCTGCGCGGATCCGCACCGGCTTCGCCCGCCTGCCGGCGTGCTCGCCCGCGGGCTAAAAACGCTCCGCGTTTTCTTTACGCCCGCGCCTCGACCGAGGTTCGAATCAATGCGGTGTTTACGTAAAAGAAAAGCCCCCGTTGCCGGGAGCTTTAATCTCAAATGGTGCGGCGTATAGGATTCGAACCTATGACGTTCTGATTCGTAGTCAGACCCTCTATCCAGCTGAGGTAACGCCGCGACTTGTTGATTATTATGCACATGGACTGAATAATGGTCAAGCATTTTTTCAAAAAAAGTTATCGAATTTGATTTTTACTCATTTGATGCAGTCGATCGAATCGATACTTTCAAACACGGCGAAAGCAACTCCTCAAGTATGTCGACATATAAGAAAAGCCTCCGTTACCGGAGGCTTTAAAGTTCAGTTGGTGCGGCGTATAGGATTCGAACCTATGACGTTCTGATTCGTAGTCAGACCCTCTATCCAGCTGAGGTAACGCCGCAACGCACGGATTATTATGCACGCGAGCCCCCGATGGGTCAAGCGACAATTAGAAAAAATTTTACGGAGTGATAATTAAGTTGTTCGTGCCTCGACCGAGGTTCGAATCCATGCGGCGTCCGCCTAAAAGAAAAGCCTCCGTTGCCGGAGGCTTTCAATTTCAATTGGTGCGGCGTATAGGATTCCGCGCATCCGCTTCGCGGATCCGCACCGGCTTCGCCCGCCTGCCGGCGGACTCGCCCGCTCGCTACCGGACGCTCCGCGTCCGCTTCACGCTCGCGCCTCGACCGAGGTTCGAATCCATGCGGCGACTGCCTAAAAGAAAAGCCCCCGTTGCCGGAGGCTTTCAATTTCAATTGGTGCGGCGTATAGGATTCGAACCTATGACGTTCTGATTCGTAGTCAGACCCTCTATCCAGCTGAGGTAACGCCGCAGCGCAAGACATATAAAACCACTTTAGCTTATTGGAGTCAAGCACAATTTCAAACTTTTTTGTGGAACGCAGTCTTGTCATGCTGCTCCGCATATACCGCCATTCCCCGTACGATCGATTGGCTTTTCGATCACGTCAAACTTAGCATCAAGTTCCCTCAGGAGCGATCTCACCCGCTGGGCACAATCATAATCGGCAAACGAGATGCTCAACATGCGAGCAACCTGATTAGATGTCTGGACCCCATAGAAATGCTCCAGGGCCACAAGCCCCTCGTGCGCCACAAACGTCTCAACCACATGCGGCGACTCCTCGTAGCACCATTGGGTCAACGGACCCTCGCTCGTCTGTCGAACCACCAGGCCACCCATGCCAGACGGCTCACACGTCACAAGCAGGTACTCCCCGCCCTCGTCGCTCTCAAACAAAACCACCCGATCATCAAACAGCTCCATCGCGTCCCCTTTCTCTCGCTCTTATTTAGCAAAAGCATAACAGGTAGATGGCTGTATACAGAACAGTTGTTCGTGTGTTTTCTATTGAGCTGTCCGCACAGCATGGTATGGCCGCACACAAAAAGGGCACCCCAAAAAGGAGTGCCCTAGCAAATCGCTTATGCAGCCAATCTACGCGACCGGCTCGATCTTCTCGAGGCCGCCCATGTAGGGGCGCAGAACCTCGGGGATCGTGATGGTGCCGTCAGCGTTCTGGTAGTTCTCCAGAATGGCTGCCATGGTACGGCCAGCCGGCAGACCGGAACCGTTGAGGGTGTGCAGATAGCGCGAACCCTTGAAGTTCTCGGGGTCGCGATACTTGATGTTGGCGCGACGGGCCTGGAAGTCACCGCAGTTGGAGCAGGAGCTGATCTCCTTGTAGGCGTTGTAGCTCGGCAGCCAGACCTCGACGTCGTAGGTCTGACGGGCAGAGAAGCCCAGGTCGCCGGTGCACAGGCTAATCACGCGATACGGAAGACCCAGCTGCTGCAGCAGGAACTCGGCCTCGGCGGTCATGCTCTCGAGCTCCTCGTCGGACTCCTCCGGCTTGGCAAACTTGACCATCTCGACCTTGTCGAACTCGTGCTGGCGAATGATGCCGCGGGTATCGCGACCAGCGGAGCCGGCCTCCTCGCGGAAGCAGGGGGTGAAGGCGGTGTAGCGGCGCGGCAGGGTATCGGCGTCGAGGACCTCACCGGCGTGCAGGTTGGTGAGCACGACCTCGGCGGTGGGGATCAGGAAGTTGTCGCCCGAGACGTGATAGGCGTCGTCCTCGAACTTGGGCAGCTGGCCCGTGCCGAACATGGTCTGACGCTTGACGACGATGGGCGGCCACCACTCCTTAAAACCACGGCTGGTGTGCGTATCGAGGAAGAAGTTGATGAGGGCGCGCTCAAGACGGGCGCCGGCGCCACCGAGAACGGTGAAGCGGCTGCCGGAGAGCTTGTTGCCGCGCTCGAAGTCAAGGATGTCGAGGTCGGTGCCCAGATCCCAGTGCGGCTTAAAGTCGAAGTCGAACTCGCGCGGGGTGCCCCAACGACGGCGCTCGATGTTCTCGTCCTCGTCCTTACCGTACGGCGTGGCCTCGCACGGAATGTTGGGCAGGTGAGCCATGAAGTCGTACTGCTCCTGCTCGAGGGCAGTGCGGCGCTCGGCCAGACCGTCAATCTTCTCGTTGACGACGCGCACGGCCTCCTTGGCGGCCTCGGCCTCGTCCTTCTTGCCCTCCTTCATCAGGGCGCCGATCTTCTTGGACTCGGCATTGCGCGTGGCTTGAAGTTCCTCAACCTCGGTGATGACGGCACGACGCTCGTCGTCGAGCTCAAAGAACTTCTCGCGATCCCAAGACGTCTGGCGGTTAGCCATGGCGACATCGATGGCATCGGGGTTCTCGCGAACAAACTTGATATCAAGCATTAGATCCTCCGGCGATATACATTCCATTTAGGTTGCAACCTTGTACATGTATGGGCAAGTATATACTTATGAGCGTTTACGACCCAACTCAACTACGCAAGAAGGCACCCAATGGACGCAGTTTTTTCCTTTTTGTTTGGCACCCGCACCGGTTTTGCCATCCTTTTCGCCGGCGGCATCCTGCTGTTTGCGATTCTTGCCTTTGTAATGGAGAAGCGCACCCATAAGATGTATGTCGACCGCGGCCCCAAATCCGAGGACGAAGAAGACAGCTTCTGGGACTAACCCGCCAAAAAGGGACAGGTTTATTTTAGTCGGTTTTATCCGGGCAAACGCAAGCGCCCCGCAACTGGAATTGAGCCAGTTGCGGGGCGCTTTTCGCTAAAAGGACAAAACCGCAGGAAAAACCTGCCAACATAAACCTGTCCCTAAATAGCAGGTTTTACTGGAGGGTTGCGTCGATTGCCTTGACCAGGGCGCTGCGCATGCCGGCGTCCTCGAGCGCGACGACGCCCTTGATGGTGGCACCGCCGGGCGAGCACACGGCATCCTTCATCGCTGCGGGATGCTGACCGGTTGCGAGCTGCAGCTTTGCCGTACCCAGCACCATCTGGCTCACAATGCGATAGGCATCAGCACGCGGGATACCGTGCTTGACCGCTGCATCGCCCAGGGCCTCGATTGCCATAGCGACAAATGCCGGAGCGCAACCACCCACCGTGCCGCCCACGAACAGCAGGCTCGTATCGAGCTCGACCACCGCACCGAGCTTGCCAAGCAGATCAAGCACCACTGCGCTCTGCTCATCACTAAGCGTGGAAGCCTTCTCGCAAGCGATGACGCCCTCGCCCACCGAAACCGGCGTGTTGGGCACCGTCGAGATATGCGCGACGCCCGGCAGGACCTGCTCCCACTTGGCACTGTCCCAGGTCCAGGCAACCGACAGAACGACCTTTTTGGCAAGAGCATCCTTGAGCGGGGCGAATACCTTCTCGATCATGTACGGCTTGACCGCAGCGACCACGATATCGGATGCGGCGACAACCTCGGCGGCATCGTGGCAAGCGGCCATCCCGCGCGCCTCACAGCGCTCAACCAGTGCGTCGTAGCGACCCGCACAGGCGCACATGTCGCTCGCAGCTACACCGGCAGCGATCCAGCCATCGGCCATAGCGCTCGCCATATTGCCAAAACCGACAAATCCAATCTTCATATCACATAGTCCTTTCAGACACATTCCTCAAAACGAAAGGTATTGTCCCACGCCATTGTTTCGTATTGCCGACCTATTTGTGATACGGCTCGCCACGACTGATCTTGCAGGCACGGTAAATCTGCTCTAGCAGCACCACACGCGCCAGGTTATGCGGCAAGGTAATGCGTCCAAAGCTGAGCATCTCGTCGGCGCGGGCGCGCACCTCATCACTCACGCCGTCCGAACCGCCGATTACAAAGGCAATGTCGCTGCTGCCTCGCAGCATAAGATCGTCGAGCCTCGCCGAAAACTCCTCGCTCGAGCGCTCCTTGCCCTCGATAGCCAGCAGGATCACATGCGCTCGAGATGGCAAGGCGGCAAGAATCGCCGCCCCCTCCTTGTCGCGCGCGGCATCCACGCCGCCCGCCTTAGCCGGGTCGATATCGGCCACCTCGCGGATATCCACCTTGGCATAGGCACCTAGGCGCTTGGTGTACTCAGCGCACGCGTCCTTCCAAAAGCGCTCCTTGAGCTTACCGACGCAAACGACGGTGTATTTCACGCGCGTCTACTCCTTCGAATCGTTTTGAACTTTGCCGGCGGCCAGCATCTGCTCGAACATCGAGGCCGACTGCGAAAAGTCGCTCGGCAGCACGACCGTCGAGGTTTTACCCGTGCGAGCGAACTCCGTCATCATCTCGGACCACTGCGTAAACATGAACAGTTGGTTGGCCTCGTCATTGCCGACACCCGTCTCCTGGATGATCTCGAGCGAATCTTTGATACCCAGCGCGATGGCCTTGCGCTGGTTGGCGATGCCCTCGCCCGCCTTTTCCATAGCCTCGGCCTCGGCGGTCGCCTCGGTGACGCGCTTGATGCGGTCGGCCTCGGCAAGCTCCTGTGCCGCAGCGCGCTTGCGCTGGGCGGCGTTGATGTCGTTCATGGAGTTCTCAACCTCGGTCGGCAGTGCGATTTTGGTGATGAGCGTCGACACGAGGGTGAAGCCGTAGGCGGCCATCTGCTCGGAAACGGTAGCGTTGACATCCTTGGCGATGTCATCCTTCTTGGCAAAGACCTCATCGAGTGTGTAGACGGGGATGGAGGAGCGCAGGGCGTCGGTGATGAAGTCGCGCATCTGGTCGACGGGCTCCTGCAGCATATAGTAGCTCTTGTAGATGCCCGAATCTGCCGGGCCGGCGCCCATGTCATAGCTCACGTGGTACTGAGCGGAGACCTCAAGGCCAATGGTCACGTTGTCCTGGGTCTTAACGTCGATGCCAAAACCATTTTTCATGGTGCGTAGACTCACCGTGGCGGCCTTGCGGTCAATCACGGGCACCTTCACGTGGAAGCCCGCGTTGACGATACGATTGAACTTACCCAAGCGCTCGATGATCACAGCGTGCTGCTGCTCAACGACGTAGCAGGCGTTGGGGAGCAGCAACAACAGGATGATGATGGGAATCAAAAGGCTGGTAAGGGCGGCGATGATACCGGAAAACAGCATGGTCTCTCCTCTGATAGGCACACGTTGGCATTAGGATACCCGTCCAAGGAGATCGTGCATAACAAAAAAGCTCCCATTGCTGGGAGCTCTTTCAATCCATGGTGCGGGCGAAAGGACGTCCGCGTATCCGCTTCGCGGATCCGCACCGGCATCGGCCGCCTGCCGGCGTCCTCGCCAGCTCGCTAAAAACGCTCCGCGTTTTCTTTACGCTCGCTCCTTCACAGGTTCAAGTCCCTGCGACGGGCCCATAACAAAAAAGCTCCCATTGCTGGGAGCTCTTTCAATCAATGGTGCGGGCGAAAGGACTTGAACCTTCATGGGGTTGCCCCCATACGGACCTGAACCGTACGCGTCTGCCAATTCCGCCACGCCCGCGTGCAGGAATTAGAATAACGGAGCGCCACCGCGAACGCAAGAACTATTTTTGAAAAAGTTTGCAGGCATTTTCCCAAGCGGCATGCGCGATTGTTTCGGCGTCCTCACCAGTGCGATCGACACGGTCGTTAACCAGCGCGTTTGCCGTAATGGAGATCATTGCTGGCTCGCATTCAAGACCGCGGATGGGCTCCGGAGCCATATACGGGCAATCCGTCTCGAACAAAATTCGATCGAGTGGGGTTGCCGCAAATGCCTCGCGCACGTCTTCGTTGCGCTTAAAGGTGGCCGCACCACCATAGGCGATATAGCAGCCCAGCTCCACAAAGCGCTCCATCGTGGCGCGGTCCTCGCCAAAGCAGTGCAGCACACAACCGACCTGGGGTACGCCCACCTCACGAAGCACGTTGTACGCATCCATATGCGAGGTGCGCTCCCCATCCGAGTCCTCGTGCCGCAGGTGCAACTCCACCGGCACATTGCAGCGCATGGCGACTTCGAGCTGACGTGCCATGCAATCAATCTGCACGCTGTGGGGCGCCGGCGCGATATCGTCGTCATAGTCCATGTGGTAGTCCAGACCGATTTCGCCAATACCGGCGCACAAAGGGTCATCGAGCGCAGCAACAACCTGCGCGTGAATGTCATCGGTATAATCCGGCGCGCCATAGGGGTGAACGCCAGCGAGATACTTGATCTGCGGAATATCCCGCATCGGCAGAATTTCGCGCACGAGCCAGTCGCTATAGTCCGTCACGCTGCGCTTGTCGGCGATGGGGTCGAGCATCGTCACCAACAGGTCGACGCCCGCGGCTTTGGCGCGCACGAGCGTCTCGGGCACTTCTTTCCCCCAAAACGAAAGCAGATGCGCATGCGTGTCAGCAAGCGGTGCCAAGGGCACGGGACAAGCAACCGTCTTCTTTTTCTTGGTAAACGTCACGCGTTCGGCATTAGGCATCACGGATGAGCTCCTGAGCCAGGCGGATAAAGTCGGCAACATCAAGCGTTTCTGCGCGCGTGGTGGGTGCGATACCGCAAGCCTCAAAGGCGGCGTCGAGCACGTCCTTGGCAAAGCCGTTGGCGCTCATGGAATTGCGGATGGTCTTGCGACGCTGAGCAAATGCAGCGTCAATCACGCGGGCCACAAATTCGCGATCGAGTCCTTCGGGCACCACACCGTCAACACGGTCGATACGCACGACGGCCGAGTCCACGTGTGGCGCCGGCATAAAGCAACGCGGCGGCACCTCAAAGCGACCCGTTACCTGCGCATACAGGCCAAGCTTTGCCGTATAGCCGCCATAGGTCTTGTTGCCCGGCACTGCGGCAATGCGATCGGCAACCTCCTTTTGCACCATGACGACGGCGCGCTTGAGCGCCGGCATCGTCTGGAAAAATTGCAAAATGATCGTCGCCGCCACGTTATAGGGCAAGTTCGCGACAAATACCGTCGGCTCACCGCCCGCAGCCTGCTCAATCTGCTCCGGCGTCACCTTGAGCGCGTCGCCCATGATAAAGCGGAAGTTGGCATAGTCGGCGGCGTGAGCATCGAGCACCGGCTCGAGCTCGGGATCTGCCTCGATCGACGTGACGCACGCCGCCTCCTGCAGCAACGCAAGTGTCAACGTACCGCAACCCGGACCCACCTCGAGTACGCGCTCGTCACCTGCAAGCTCAGCGAGCTCACAGATGCGTTCGATCACATGGTTGTCGATCAGGAAGTTTTGGCCCAGGCGGTGCTTGGTCGCAAGGCCAAACTCCTCCAGCAGCTCCCTTGTTGCCGTGGGGTTTGCCAAAGGCGAAGTTGTCATAGTTGCCTCCTTAGCATGATGGCGGCGTCTTGAAACGAAAGGGCATGGACCGTTGCGGCCATGCCCTTACATCTAAACATCAAATTGCCGATATGGCGCTTGCGCGGTCTCTACGCCAGACGCGGGAACAGCGGATCGCCCTTCTCGACGGGCTGACCACCAGCAAGCAGGCCCCAAGCGCAAATGCCCTTGAGGTCGTCGGTCGCGGCCTCGTTCTCGCAGGACAGGCGGCGCAGGGCCTCGGCAGAGGTCTGAGGCATGAGCGGCATCAGCAGGTGGGCGGCGATGCGGATGGCCTCGAGCAGGTTGTAGATCACAAATGCCAGCTCGTCAGCCTTGGCCTCGTCCTTGGCAAGCGCCCAGGGCTCGGAGTCCTCGATGTAGTGGTTGGCGGCGTGGATGAGCTCCATGACCTCATCCTTGGCTCCGCCGTAATCGAGCACGTCCATCTTGGACATGTAGCGGTCGACCAGGCCATCGGCAATCTTTGCCAGCGGGTTATCGAACGCGTCGGCAGACGCCGGTTTAGCCGGGGCGCAGCCGTCAAAGTACTTTGCGCTCATGTTGAGCGAGCGCGAAATGAGGTTGCCCCAGCTGTTGGCCAGATCGGCGTTGTAGACCTGCTCCATGCGATCGAAACTGATGGCGCCGTCGGTGCCGGGGACCACGTCGGTCATAAAGTAATAGCGGTAGCCCTCGACGCCCAGCATGTCGATAACATCCTGCGGAGCGATGGCGTTGCCGCGGCTCTTGGACATCTTCTCGGCCTTGCCGGTCTCGGCATTGCGCACGGTCAGGAAGCCGTGGGCAAAGACGTGCTCGGGCAGGGCCTCGCCGATGGCCATGAGCATGGCGGGCCAAATGACGCAGTGGAAGCGAATGATGTCCTTACCCACAATATGGAACTGCGCGGGCCAGCGATAGGCCAGCTCGGCACGGGCCTCGTCGGTGTCGACACCGTAGCCGACGGCAGTCATATAGTTGAGCAGCGCATCGAACCACACGTAGGTCACGTGACCCTCGTCAAACGGGACCTGAATGCCCCAGTCAAAGCTCGTACGGCTCACGGAAAGGTCGTTAAGGCCGCCCTCGACAAAGCTACGTACCTCGTTCATGCGGAACGCAGGCTCGACAAAGTCGGGGTGCTCGTCATAGAGCTTGAGAAGCTTGTCCTGGAAGGCGGAAAGCTTAAAGAAGTAGGACTCCTCCTGCACGCGCTCAAGCGGACGGTGGCAGTCGGGGCATAGATGCTGGCCGACGCTGCCGTACTCCTCGTCGCCCTTCTGGACCTGCGTATCGGTGAAGTAGGTCTCGTCAGGCACGCAATACCAACCGTCGTAGCTGCCCTTATACAGGTAACCGGACTCCTTCATGCGCTCCCACAGATACTGCACGGCATGATGCTGGCGCGGCTCGGTGGTGCGGATGAAGTCGTCGTTGGAAATCTCGAGCTTGCTCCAAAGCTCCTTGAAGTGCGGGGCCTGGCTATCGGTCCACTCCTGCGGCGTCATGCCATGCTTGGCTGCGGCCTCGGCGACCTTCTCGCCGTGCTCGTCCATGCCGGTCAGGAACTTGACGTTATAGCCGGCGGAGCGGCGATAGCGAGCCTGAACGTCGGCGATGATGGTGGAATAAGCCGTGCCCAGGTGCGGATCGGCGTTGACGTAGTAGATGGGCGTCGTGATAAAGAACGAAGGCTTGCTTTGATCCATGGGGTTTGTCCTCCAGAAAAACGTTGCATACAGGGGATGATTCTAGCGCAAGGGCTGGATATCCTCCATCTATTGCATATCGAGCACCATGGCATAGACATCGCGCTTGCGGCGCGAATACTTCTGAGACAGGCGCTTGGCCACCGCAGAGGCGGGCTCCCCCTCCTCGAGCGCGGTGCGGATATCCTCGCGCAGGGCCTCGTCGGGATCCGCTACCGCAGCGCCAACCGGCGCGATGCCGGCCTCCTCGTCCTCGCTCGGCGGCGCGATGACCAGCGCAATCTCGCCCTTTACCTCGCCGCGAGCACGCAGCTCCTCGGCAAGCTGGTCAGCGGGCCCGCGCAAGACCTCCTCGTGCAGCTTGGTGAGTTCGCGGCAGACGGCGACCTCACGCTGGGGAAAGACCTCCGCCACGGCCTCGAGCGTCGCCACGATGCGATGTGGAGACTCGTAGAAGATGAGTGCGCCGGGCACCACGGCAAGGCGCTGCAAACGGCGCACACGGTCGCCGTGCTTTCGGCCCAAAAAGCCCTCGAAGAAAAAATGCTCGCAGGGAATGCCGGACGAAACGAGTGCCGTGACGCAAGCAGAGGGTCCGGGAATAACTTCGACAGGCACATCGGCCTCACGCGCCGCCTCGACCAGCGCCTGGCCGGGATCGGACACGCTCGGCATGCCGGCGTCCGAGGCAAAGGCGAGGGTCTCCCCCGCCAGCAGACGGTCGACCAGGCCGGCAGCGCGGCTAGCGATCACATTCTCGTCGCAACGGACAAGCGGCTTGGAAATACCCAGGTGCATCAGCAGCTTTGACGTCACACGCGTGTCTTCGCAGCAAATGACATCGGCAGCGGCAAAGGCCTCGCCAACGCGCGGGGACAGGTCACCCAGGTTGCCGATGGGCGTGCCGACCACATAGAGTTTGCCCGTATGGGCGCTGTTTTGCGTCATATCAACCTATTCAATCATGCCGCGCTCGAGCGTACCGAGCGCCGCGCGGGCGTCCCATGCTGCAATGCGCTTCTCGGTCTTCCACGTTTGAAAGAACCAACCGGCAGCCGGCGCAAACGAAGCCAGCTGGTTGGCGATAAACACGCGCTCGTAGGCATTGCGCCCCTCGGGCGTAACCGACGAGTTGGCAAAAATCGCCGCACCCGACCATTCACCCACCAAAACGGGGAATCCGGTCGCGATTGCCTCCTTGAGCTCGCGCTTGTTACGCGAAATCGCCGTCGTCAGCCCGCGAGGGCTCGTGATGTCGAGCGCATACTCGTCGCGGTAATGGTACAGGTGAAGGTCCATGTAGACGTTCTTGTACTTGGCGCCGCGCATAAAATGCTTCCACTCGCTGGGATGCCCCGACGACGAGAAGACGACGATTTTATCCTCGGGCATATACGAACGGACGAGCTCGTAGGCATCGCGATAGAAATTGCGCAGGTAGTGAGCAGGAATGCCATCCGTCATGGTGAAGAGGCTCTTGCGAACGCTCATCTGCGGCGTGTCCAGCAGCTCAATGCCCAGCAGGCTCTCGGCCTCGCCATAGCGATCGGCCAAGCGCTCGAGCACGTCGAGCGCGACATGACGGCCGTTGGTGGACGAATGCCACTCGGCGACAGCCTCCGGCGTGGTGGGCGAATCGTTGGAATCGCCCTGGCCACCGGGCACGGTTGCCAGATCGAGCAGCACGCGGATATCGTACTTGGCAGCCCACTCAATCGCGCGGTCGATGTAATCGACAACCGATATGTAGGAGGCATCGGACTCCTGTGAGCCAAAGGCATACCAGGGCACCGGCAGACGCACGGCATTGAGACCGATCTGCGCCATGCGGCGAAAATCTTCCTCGCTCACAAACGTCTCGTAATGACGACGCATGCGCTCGTTGTAAGCGGCGGTACCCATGGCCTCCTGCAGCTCGGCTGCGTTGGATGCGCCGGTCGCCGCGTACAGCGACGGGGTCACCCAAGGCTCGGGAATAAACCAGCCAGAGAGATTAACGCCGAGTATCCTCTCCATCACTGCCCCCTTCGGATCATGCAGGTCGAACCCGCATCGTATTGCATAGGATAAGTATCGTTTTGAGTATACCCGCGTGTGCGGACAGGCGACCGAACGGTCTGCAAAGTGACGCGAAAGTGGGAGGAATGTCTGGGGCGGGCGGGCTCGGAATGGTGCGACGAGGTGTGTACGCGCGCCAAAGGCAGGCACCGGAAAGTGTGTCCCGTTCTGAGCCCTTATTCTGGGACGCAGTTTCCGCAGAACCCTACATAAAAGAAAAGGACCCCTTTGCAGAGGTCCTAGTCAATTCAAGGTGGCGGGGAAGGGAATCGCGTCCGCGCGCTGCGCGGACGGACCGCTGCGGCGCTTACGCGCCTTGCGAGCTGCGCTGGCAAACGCTTACGCGTTTACTCAGCTCCGCGCCCTCACGGGGTTCGATTCCATGTGGGAGCTGCATAAAAGAAAAGGACCCCTTTGCAGAGGTCCTAGTCAATTCAAGGTGGCGGGGAAGGGAATCGAACCCCTGACACGAGGATTTTCAGTCCTCTGCTCTACCAACTGAGCTACCCAGCCATTTGAGGTGTGCCTTGTTTCAAGGCTTGATTAGTATAACCAAGGACGCGTTCCGGTCAACCGAGAATTTTAAAAAAGTTTTTGGGCACAGCCTCGGCTCTATAAATCGGCACGTCAGAGGCATCAGCCGGCAGCAAGAAGTTTTTCACTCAGAGCCGCACGGGCAAACTCACTTGGCGTCATCCCCTCGGCAGCCGCCCGTCGACGAATGGCCTCCTTCATTCCCAGAGGAATCTTGACCGACAGCGTTGCCGTCCCCTCACCTGAGAGCGGGGGCCGTCCATGCACGATCCCACCAACGGTGTGTTCGCCATCCGGAAACTCTCCGCGCTCGTACGACTCGCACCACGCGTCAATCATTTCATCCGTTACAACCTGACCATTAGCGGCCGTATACGTCTTGCCCATCATCGACCCCTTTGCCGAGCTCGTTCAATCTCCTGCCAAAATTTCTTCTGGACTGGAGACAAGGCATGAATGATAAGCCACCCACGGACAAGCTCGACCGCGACAAGCTCCACGCTTCGTCCGTCTGGGAGCCATCCAATCGCAAGCCATCTCGGCGGCTCGTCCTTCGACTCGCGACGAATGCACTCAGTAACCGCAAACCAAGCGCTAAGCACCTGCTTTTCCGTCAGGTGCTTTTTAGCGTTGGGATGGATCTCAACATCCATGCATCTTCTCCTCCATCTTACCCAATTTCGTATGACGAAAGTCCACTGTCGCCAATTCTTAAGCCGGCACGCGTTGGAGAGCAGGGGTCGAAACAATGATTGAAGGACGCTCTAGTACGGCCCAGGCGCCGGGGCAGGAGCACATACGCCATGGACGTACGTTTTCGTAGCATACGAGAACGTAGCCGCGTGCATCGATAAAGGCGATGTCGATGGGATAGGCCATAAAACACGTATGGACCGAAGAGCAGCGTGGAAACGCCATGACGAGCGGCAGGCCGTTGGCGGCAACCGGACGCCGTCCCAGCATGCCGCGCAGGCGCACGACAAACGACTCCGCCGCCACAAACTCGGCCGGCGTCCAACCCAGCCTATTGAGTGCCCGCGCGTAGGCGATGTAGGACGAGACCGCGGTCACATGACCACCCCCGGACGCCATGGATCGACCGTCACCGCGCGCTCGTGCGACAACGTTGTCGGCGCCCCCAGCGGAACGCCAGCGATGCTGAGAGAAGTCGGCCACGGCTCATAGTGCATGGTGCAGGTGTAGGTCCTAAACGTACCGGATAGGGAGAGCAGGCCACCATCCGATGCCTCCGCGCCTTGTTCGCTCGACACTTCGATCTGCAAGTCATAGCCTTCCATGGCATTCAGAATTTGAGTCTGGACCGTCGCCGAGGCATCGGCAGAGCTTTCGTCGCCCTCCCCCTCCGGCGCCACGGCGTGCGCTAGCACGATGTCGGGCACCACGCGGTCGAAGCGCGCGACAGCGCTGGCAAAGATCATGACGTTGTACACGATGAGTGCCAGCACCAGCAAAACGGGCGTAACCACTGCCATCTCCACCGTCGCTTGGGCGCGCTCCTCGCGCAGACGCATGCGGATACTCATTACGACCCACCGCCCAGAGCGCCAACCAGCGTGGCGACATCGACGGTGAGTGGGATGGAGCCGCCGCCGGGCAGAGGAATCTCCGCAAGCGTGAACACCGTACCGCTAATGGTGCGTTCGACTTGATATTCCAACGCCTCGCAAAGCGCCTTGGGATCGGTCACGCCCAACGGAATACTTCGCAGTTTGTCTTGCGCTTGAGAGAGACCCGCAATGTCAGACCCCGGACTCTTAATGACATTGGCGGAATCGGTCAGCACCGGCTTTCGCAGGCGCAAGTCGCACGGTTCAAAACCCAGCGCCGCCACGGACGCCGAAACGGTATCGCCGAGCCACGATGCAATGGAGCCCAACGCACCGCCGCCCCCTCCTAGGTCTTTAATCATCTCGTCCATAAGTTCGTCGGCCGAACCTTGGATGTCTCCGTATCCCACGAGTAGCCGTCCCCAAACATCCATGACGCCATCGAGTACGCCGGCAACGCCGCCCGAGCGTTCCTTCAATGTCGAGAAAAATCGCGAAAGCACGTTGTTTTGCGCCGTCGCGTCATCGGGTGCCAGCACCGCGCCAGAGATAGCACCGCGATTGCCAAGCCTGACTGCCGTGTTAAACGAAGAGTTGAGCTCATCGGGGCTCGAGATGGCACCCGAAACCGCAAAGGCGACCACGCCGTTGCGACCGGGCGGAGCGATACGCGGGCGCTCGCCCGAAAGCTCCTTGATGGCCTGGTCAAACGTATTGCCCGCACGATCGGCCTCGTCTTCGGTCTGACGCTCGAGCTCGAGCTCTTTGTTGCGGCATTCGACGTAGTCTTCCAGAGCCTCTTTGAACTTGTCAAAGTGGTACTCGAAGCCGTTTTCGATGAACGATGGCGGCATTAGGGCGCTTCCAAGCGTAACCACGCCGAAGCCGCACGCTTCGCATGTATCACGACCATCATAATCAGCAACAGATGCCAGCCCACTCGGAGTCCCTTTCTGATAGACGGGGCATTCGACTCCATAATGCAGGTATGTTCTGCCGTCGTTGTTGCTTACAGGCCATGCGGCATCGGTGTAAAGTTCGGTCGGCCGCACCTCGTTTGGGACACGCGGCAATAGTGGGATATAGGCAGAAAACCGTTCGCCATCATCTTTTATGTATGCTCGATCGACCTCTTCAATCGCATAGGCATAGAACGCTTTTCGAGCGGCTGACTGCGCTTTCATCTCGACGCTCGATCCCTGAGGTTTTTCATTCGCCAAGCGCTGTCGGTAATAGGTTTTCGCGCGATTGAGCGCTATTTGCGGCTCCCATGTGATGCTCGACTTTTCATGACGGTTCTGGCTGTCAGATAGTTCTGCTAGTTTTTTCGCACGCTCCCACATACACGAGTACTTGCCAATCGAACTCTCGTCCGACCCGCCACAATCCGCCAGCCAAGCGCGCTCTTTAGCCTTCGCCGTCTCCTCCGAGGCCTTCCGCAGCTCCTCGGCCGCACGCTCTAAATCATCTGATGTGCCTTTAATGGCATCGGTCGAGATCTCGGACCCCTCGAGCGCAGCGAAGTCCGACTCGGATGTCTTGGGCACGGCAAGCGCCGTACCGGTATAGGTCACACTATCGGTATCCTGCGCCGACACCGCCTGCGTGGCACGCACGGCGATCAGATACGGCAGAGCCGTCTCGATTTTCTGTAAGCCTTCCGATGCGCTTTTGGCAAACTTGTTGCGCGTTTTAATGATCTCAATCCCGGTGTCGACCATATTGCCGGCAACTGGTTCGGCACCCGGGATGAGGATGGCGACCAGGCCCGTCCCGATCGTGGCAAACCCCGCTAGGCCCAAACTCAAAATGCTCGCATCCACCACCGTGGCAGCCGTGTGATAGGACGACACCACATTGGCGCCTGCCAGCGCGCCGCTATCGGCAGCCACCTGGGTGTCCCCCGCGCGCGACATGCTCCATATCGCCGCCGTCGACGAAAACAGCAGCGTGAGCACCACCAAGATGACCACCGCAGAGGAAAGCGTGGTGTAGGCACCGTCTTCGATAAACAGGTCGATACCGGCTCGACCCATAAAGCCGCCTCGCTTGCGATGGCAGCTCGGACGGCGCGTCAAAACGCGTCTAGACCAGAAACGCTTAATCCCATGCAGCAATCCACGAATCATAATCTCCCTCCAGCCATTCGGGACGTGATTGATACGAGACATCGACCTTGAGCTCAACGTAGCCGCCCTCGGCGGTACCACCCATAACCTGCGCAAACGCACCGATCACAGGCAACGGCTTGACCTCGCCGGAAACGGACACGGACGAGACGCCGCCCGCATCGGCCCGGCTAAGCTCGACATCCCACGACAGCGGCCCGCCGGCATGAAAGATCGAAACGTTGGGCACTGCGGCAAGCCGGCGGAGGGTGAACTCCTTAAGATCGTCGTCCTCCGCCGTCGTCGTGGTCATGAGCCGCGCGGTCTCGGCGGCGGCAGACTCCATGACCGCGCGCGCATAAAGCAGGCACACCGGTTGCAGTGCGAGAAGGATGAGCGTCAGAAACGTCGGCAGCAAAAAAGCGGCCTCGACCGTAGACTGCGCCCGGTCCTCGCGCGCGATATCAATACAACGCGATGTCCTTAGCGCCCGCAGCGGCGTCGATAACCGACGTCGAGGCAACGCCATGGGATGCCGCCCGCTCAACCAGCGCCGCCAAGCGTCCATCGGTGCCAGCACGCCAAAGTCCCACAATCGCCAGCACGATCGATAACAGCGCCACCGTGACGATGGCGTATTCGACCGTCGCCTGGGCAGATTCCTCACGCAGAATGCCATGCATTTCACGATCCCTCCTTTGAGCTTATTGTTTGCGGGACCAGACGCACGGCGCGCAGACGACACGAAGCATCGCCAGCATCCGCGGCAACCGTCACCATATCGACCCAGCCGCGCCCATCGCGCACGATGGCGCCCCATACGTTGCCCTTAATATCGAGATAGCCGCTCAGGGCGAGCTGGGCCGTTGGCACCTCGCGGTAGGCGCGTAACATATCCGCCGCTGCCTCGGTCATCGGTCGGTCCTCGGACCATGCAAGCCGGACCGCAATCGCGTTGTCCTCAGGTGAATCCGTCGCAGTGCCAGACCGCTTGTCGAGCGTCCGCAGAAAGGTTTGCGCCGTGACAGCGACATCCGAATCGTCCGCATCTCGCATCTCATCTTTTTGAGACGCCACCGCCGAATCTGAGCCCGAATCGAAGGCGGCCCCAGGACGCTGCTGCCGCGCGGCGTTAAGCCCCCAAAGCACCGCCGCTATCGCCACGGTCAGGCAAGCAAACACCAGCAGCACCCCGATGGGGCGCTCGCCCTCTACAGGCTGTTGATGCCCTCGCTGATAGCGTTCCATAGATCTTGGACCTTGCCCTTAAATGCGACAATGGCAATGATGGCGATCACCACGAGCACGCCGACCAAGATGGCGTATTCGGTGGTGCCCTGCGCACTCTCCTCCTGCAGTAGCTCCCCGGCATGCTGGCGAGCGCGAATTGACTGGCAAACAGCCCAGCTCCAGACCTTGCCAGCAACGTCAGTCATCGTGTTCATGTATTCCTCCCTACATCATCCCGCCTGCTCCCAACAGCGGGCCCAATATGGACAGAAGCAACGCCGGCAAGATGAGTGTGCCGGTGGGAATCAGCAGCTTGATGGGCGCACGCTCGATCTCGCGCTCGACCGCGGCACGATGAGCCGCACGGATCTCGCGACTTTGAGCGGCCAGTGTCTCGGCAAGTGGGGCACCCAGGGCGAGCGCCTGTCCCACCGTGATGGCAAAGGTCTCGAGCGCTCGCACGTCCAGGTCGCGCGCGGCGGCCAACAACTCGTCCTCACGCGTGCCCACGCCCACCTGCCACGCCATGCAGGCCCGCTCAAGTCGAAGAGCCAGCACTGACCGGCGGTTGGCGCAGAAAATCTCAAGCGCCGCATCAAACGAAAGACCGGCCGAAAGACCCAAGCGCACAACATCGATCATCTCGGACACTTCGCCGAGCGACACTCGCGCCGGGCCGCCCGCTCCAACCGCGCCCTTCATTCGCGCGGTCAGAGCATCGACCACCGAGCGACCCGCGGCAGCGACCAGCACCGCCTCGCGCTTGCAGGCCTCTGCGATCTTGCGTGCATCCGCCCGATCCAAACCCGTCGCGACAAATACACTCAGAGCGCACAGGCAAGCCGCAACTGCAACCGGGGCGCTCATAGCTCCACCCGCATAATGCGCCTGATAACCACCAGGGCAACGGCGTTGAGGGCAAGACCCAGCACCACAGCGCCCGCGCCGGCAGGCGTCGCAAGACCGCGACGAAAATCTGCCGAAAGCAGCGCCAACACCGCGCACATGCCCGTCGGCATCGCCGCGACCATATGCGCAGACATGCGGGCCTGCGACGTCTTAACATCTAGGCGGCGCTTGAGCTCAATGCGCTCCCCCACCATGCTCGACGCCTCGGACAGTAAGTCGGCAAGCGGAGCGCCGGTGCGCTGTGACACCTTAAGCGCCAAGGTCACAAGCGAAAGACCGGGGGCGTCGATGCGCACGAGCAAGTCATCGAGCGCGTCGGTCGCCGAGATGCCGCAATCGATCGCCGCCGCCACCCGCAAAAACTCGGTATGCACCGGTTCTTGCGCATGAGCGCCCACAAAGCGCATGCCCTGGGCCAGCGAATGTCCCGAGGCAAGCGACATGGAAAGTGCGGTAAACGCCTCGGGCATGGCCTCTTCTGCATCGTGTTGCTCGCGCCGGCTCTCAAAGCCATCCCGAGCGGCGCCAACGGCAATCGGAGCAACAAGTCCCAAGGCAAATCCGAGGGGCGATAACGACACCATCGTTAGTAAAATGCAGCAGACACCGCTCGAGAGCAGCAGAAACGCCAAACGCCCCGAAGCATCTTCGATCACGAGGCCAAGGCGATGCGCCGGAGCCAGCGATGCCCACGAACGGGCGATCTTTTTCAGCAGATCGTTTTCCACCAGCTCACGCGGCAGTTTCTCTGCCACCGTCTCGAGCGCCTGACGCGCCAGCTCCGCCGGCGGCACCTGCGGCACACGAGGTTCCGCCCCGCACGCCGTCGCGACAGAAAACCCTGCCAAACCCCCTACGACGAGGGGCACAGCGACCTCCATTCGTCCACCTCCTCTTGTGTGAGCGTCCCCGACCGCAGGCCTTCTGCGATAAACGGCGGCTCGCGGTCAAGCGTCCAGGTGCGCTCGGCGGCATCGAAAGTCACATAGCGCTCGAGCTCTACGCCGCCCGACGCGGCGCGACGCACCCCCGAATACGAGGAGACGAAGCGCCTGCCATCGGCGTGGCGCTCGGACATCACGATGCCGTCGAGCGCCATGGCAATCTGCTCCTCGATGAGCTCGCTCGGCAGATCGATGCCATAACGTGCAAGCAACGTCAGACGCACCACGGTCTCCTGCTCGGAACCCGCATGAAGCGTGGTGAGCGACCCGTCGTGGCCCGTGTTCATGGCCTGCAACATGTCGCAGCACTCGGCACCGCGCACCTCGCCCACCACGATGCGGTCGGGGCGCATGCGCAGGGCATTGGTCACCAGGTCGCGGATCGTCACCGCGCCCTCGCCCTCAATTGAAGCCTCGCGCGCCTCTAGGCGCACCACGTGCGGATGATGCGCAAACTTGAGCTCAGCAGAGTCCTCGATCGTCACGATGCGCTCGCCGGTGGAGATCTCGCATGACAACGCGTTGAGCAGGGTGGTCTTACCAGATCCCGTGCCTCCCGCAACCGCCAGGTCCTGTCGCAGCGACACCGCGCACGACAGCAGCTGCGCATACCAAAGCGGCAGCGACCCCAGCCCCACAAGCTCGTCCAGCGAGCAGATACGGTCCGAGAACTTTCGGATGGTGAGAATCGGTCCGTCAATCGCCACAGGCGGAATCACCGCGTTGACGCGATAGCCCGTTTTGAGGCGGGCGTTGACGATGGGGCTGCGCTCGTCGATACGGCGGCCAAGTGGCGAGATGATGCGGTCGATAAGCACACGGATCTGCTCATCATCCTCAAACGCATGCTCGATGGGGTACAAGACGCCGCCGCGTTCAAAGAAGGCCGAGCGGCAGCCGTTGATCATGATCTCGGTAACGGTGTCGTCCTCGATGAGCGGCTGCAACGGCCCCAAGCCCACCACGTCATCCAAAATCTCGTCGATGATGGTCTCGCGCTCGGGCGTCGCGAGATCGGTCGGCTCCTCAACATTGAGCGCCGCCTCCACCGCGGGACGCAATTCCGAGCGGGCAAGTACCGGGTCGATATAGGCGCTGATACGCGCCACTTCGTCGTAACCCATGCGGTCCATCACGGCGCGCTTAGTGCGTCGTTTCACCGCGCGGCGACGCCCCGCATCTACAGGAGCTGCCGCCGCTGCAGCGCCGGCAGCCTTAATCCTCGTTTGCAGGCTCATCGCTGATCACCCTCGCGCGACCAGGGAAGGCGGATACGCGGGCGTTCGGTACGCGTTGCACGGTCGGCGACCATATCGCTCCAAGGGCCGACGGCGCACCCCAGTTCCACGAGCATCTCGCGCGTGGCCTCGCGCACGCTGGTCGCAAAAGCGCTCGTCTGACCCACTGCCTCGTCGGCGCGCCCAAACGCCATGAGCGCGGCGAGATCCTGCCCGCCATCGGCGATACGAATCTTGGAGCTCAACGCACAGGCAATCTCAAAGCGCATGGCGACGTCCTCGTCTGCCCCGCGCGCACCGAACCGGTTGAACACGGCGCTCATGCGCGTGCGCGGCACACCTACTCGACTTGCCAGTTCAATGACGCGCGACGCCGATGTCGCGGACGACACCGCCGCATCGCCAACGACCAGGCAACGGTCGCTCGCCGCCACCGCAGCCGCCACGGCATCGCCCCAAAAGACCGAGGTATCGATAAAGACCACGTCGGATTCGCGACGCAGGACATCAAGCAGTAGCTCCACCGGACGTGCCATGAGCTCGGCTTGCTCGGGCGCCGCGACGGGACCCCAGAGCGTAACGCCCGGCGCCACGCGCATCGATGCGGCTACGATATCCGGCTCGGTGAGCGTGCCCGCCGCCGACGGCTCGATAAGTGCCGCCATATCGCGCGGAGCATCGACGCCTAACAAGTCGTAAAGGTTTCCAAACATCAGGTCCAGGTCGAGCACGGCGGCACGCAAGCCCAACAGCGACGATGCGTGTGCCATGGTGGCAACGATCGTCGACTTGCCGCAACCGCCCGAACCCGAAATGGCGCAGATGACCGGAGCTCGATGCGGCGGAGCGGCAGCGTCTGCCGGCGGCATCGGAGGCGGCGGGGCGGGCGTCGGTGACAGCGTCCCCGTCTCCTCCGCCGCAACTACACGCTGCGTCCAGGCCGGCATGGCGGCTTGTTCGGTCTGCGAGGCAGGCTCGTTCTGCGCAATCTGCTCATGCTGCATCAGCGACAACTCGCCGCACCCGGCAAAGCCCTCAACTTCGTCGAGTTCATCCGCCAGATTCACGCCGTGCACGTATCCCATATCTACAGCCGGAGAGTCGCCAGCATGCTGCGCCGGCCCTTCAGCGTCATCGCATACAAGGGGGTTCCGGGGGCGCCGACCATGCTCGGCTTCCGCTTTTCCATAATCATCAACACGCGGGCCTCTTGTAGCGCGAGGCACCCCGGGTTCCCTATCAACAAAAGCATCGGGCTCAATCGTCATGCGCCGATCGGAATCAACCGCTCCCTCGCCCGCTCGCCCGTTGCCGCATATACTGTGCGCAGCGATGACCTCGGTCGCCCCCGCGCGAAACAGCCCCTCGATATCCGACGGATCGAGCGTTTCTATCAACACGACCACGCGACTCACGCGGCCTTCGGCCGTCAGGCGCGCAACAGTCTTGCGCACATCTTCGGTATCGAACAGAGACGCCGCGATGATGGCAGCTCCGCGGCGCGACGGAAACGCCCGCGCCATGGAAACCAGTCCGTCCAGGTCACCCACGCGAAGCACCTGTGCACCCGTATCACGACCCTCGACTTCCCGCTGCAACAGCCCGTAATCGCCGCACGCGCAGCACGCAAGCCAGATCTCCTTCATCACTCGTCGCCTCCGCTCTTTTTGCCGCGCGCCGTGGCGGGAATCGTCAAGCTGACCGTTCCCTTGCCCGATGCCCCCAGCAGTTCCTTGACGTCTTCGGGGTCAGCCGCCAGCGTCACCCATTCGATCTTGCCCTCGCGCGTGGCACCGGAATCCTCACTGGTATCGATCACGTACGCGCCGCACAGCCGATCGGTTACGCCGTCTTTTTGCACATACACATCCACGTAGCTGCCCACGCCCGTAGCACCGCCGACCGAGTGCTCGGCATCGACCGCCACCGAAACGGCGACCTTGCCCTTAGGCACCTCGAGCTTGTGGCTCTCGGCCTTGGTGTAGACATTGCAGATCACGGCGTTTTTGGGAATACGCGAAGTCGTCACGTCGCCGCGCACCTGGCGCAGCTCGGTCGCCGCGTCATGCGGCAGCAGACTTGTCAACCATTCCTGGGTTATGACATTGGTCTCATCGAGGGTCTCGCCCACATCGATATCGCGCGCCGCGACGCATACCTCGACGCGATCGCCACCGTACCTGGCCAAGGTCTCAGCCTGGACCTGTTCGGCTTGCGAGCGGATCGACGAGCCGTAAACCATACAGAGCAGAGCAGCGAGCACGCCCGCGACCAGACTGATGGCGATGCGCTTGCTCTTGTTCACGGCCGCTCCTCTCATGGCAGTGCCGGGCGAATGCCCGTACCACCATTGTCTGGGCGGTCAGAGTGCAAAGCGCCGCAATCGCGATCTTGGTTTTCGATGTCAAACCAATCGCTGACCAAAAGCTGACCAGCCCGTCAAGCTCGTGGCAAGGTTTTGGTCAGCACGTCAGCAAACTGCATGTTTCGAGGCTTTTCCGCAGCAAAAAAGCCGTCTCCCGAACAGTTGGGAGACGGCTGTCATAGGAAAAATCAATTACAGATGGACATCGGGATCGAGCATTTGAGCACTCACGCGCATGGATGACGCCAAGTTTTGGAACGTTTCCAGACGCAGACTGTCGATCTGCCCGGCGTCCTCGGCCTCGCGAACGGCGCAACCCGGCTCATGGGTATGTGTGCAATCGCCAAACCGGCACGCGCGCGATGCCTCGACAATCTCGGGGAAGGCGCGCGCCAGACCCCGCTCGTGACCCACGAGCGGTAGGCTGCGCAGGCCCGGGGCATCGGCGATCACACCGGCGTCGCCCGGCAGCGCCACCATCACGCGCGCGACGGTAGTGTGACGGCCCTGGTCGTCGCGTTCGCGCACACCGCCGGTCGCCAACGTATCGTGGCCCAGCAGTGCATTGAGCAGCGTCGACTTGCCGGCACCCGACTCGCCCAGAATCATGGCGCAGCTCCCGGCAGGCACGCAGACACGGACCTCGTCCAGGCCGCGGCCCTCGGCAGAGGACGTCACGATCACGCGCACGTCCGGACCCACCAGGCGGCGCACGCGGTCCAGATCGCGCTCGAGCTCCTCGGCATCGCAGCGGTCAGCTTTGGTGAGCACCACCACCGGCTCGGCATCGCAGTCGAGCGCCAACACCAGCGAGCGCGCCACGCGGTCGAGCAGCACCTCACCGGCACCGAGCGCCTGCACGATTAGCACGCTATCCACGTTGGAGCAGAGCACCTGACGCTCTCCGCGGGCACGGCCGCGCCAACGCTCAAAGCTCGTACGGCGCGGCAGCACGCACTCAATCACGCCCATATCGTGCCCGGGAGCGCGGCGCACCGCCACACGGTCGCCCACGGCAGGCAGCAGGACCTCGTCCTCGCCGCGCGACTTGGCAAACCCCACGGCATGCTCGGCGCGAAAGGTGTCGTCGGCAGTCGCCACCAGCGGAAACCCGCGATCCAAGCGCACCACGGCGCCAAGCTGCATCTGCTCGGGCTCCTCGGCATGTGCGCAAAAGTCGTCAAATGCCGCCTGCTGAGCTTCATCGACCGGCAGGTCATCGAACGCCGGAACATCCTGCAGCGCGTCGAGTCCCGGCACGTTTGCCAGCAGCTCCTCGGCAGATGCGGGGGCCTCGGTCGCAAGCTTCCGACGACGATCGCGCTTAGCCCGCGCCCCCGTCGTCTTTTTCTTCGCCTTCGCCTTAGCCTTGCCCACAAACGCCTCCCAGCACCACAAATCACAACTGAGCAGGTATTTTAAATCAAAAAGAGCTGGCCGGGCAAAGCCCTAAATCAAAAAGAGCCGGTCGAGCAAACGCTCGATCGGCTCACAAACTTTCCCTCAGCCCTTTATCATCCGCGCGGGAGAAAAGCCAGCAAGGATACCGCAGGGCCCGCCCCGGAAGCCCTTTCTCCCGAACGATCCCGCAGCGCGAAGCGCGAGGACCAGTGAGGGAGAAAGGGCGTGGGGCGGGCCCGGACGAGAACGTTACTCCTTCTCGACCGCGCGCATGATCGCCTTGTAGATCTCCATCAGCGGGATGATCAGGAAGGCCAGACCCAGCGCGGCAAGAACGCCCTTGAGCTCAAGCGTCACAGGGCCAAAGAACATCTCGGCAAGCGTCGGCTGCACGGTCACGATCACCGTCAGCACCAGTGCCAGCGCGGCGGAAGCCCACAGCCACTTGTTCTGCTTCTTCATGGTGAACAGCGACGCACGACGGCTGCGCATATTGAAGCAGTGGAAAATCTCGACCATGTTGAGCGTGATGAACGCCATCATCACGCCTTCCTCGTCGGCATTGCCGGCGATCATATCGGCGATGTGGATGTAGCCCATGTCAAAGTACACGCCCACAAAGAAGCTCGCCAGCACCAGCACGGTGATAATTAGGCCCTGGACCACGCAGTCCAGACCCATATGTCCGGCAAAGACGCCGTCCTTGGCGTTGCGCGGCTTGCGCTTCATGATGTCGCCCTCGGCGTCCTCCATGCCCAGCGCGAGCGCGGGGAAACAGTCGGTGACCAGGTTCACCCACAGCAGCTGCACCGGCTGGAAGATGGTAAAGCCGATGAGCGTGGCGATGAACACCGAGAAGACCTCGGCAAGGTTAGCCGAAAGCAGGAACTGGATGACCTTGCGGATGTTGTCGTAGATGCGACGGCCCTCTTCGCAGGCACCGATGATGGTAGCGAAATTGTCGTCGGCGAGCACCATGTCGGCGACGTTCTTGGTGACGTCGGTACCAGTAATGCCCATGCCCACGCCGATGTCGGCGCGCTTGATGGACGGGGCGTCGTTGACGCCGTCGCCCGTCATGGCCACGATCTGGTCGCGCGACTTCCAAGCCTCGACGATGCGTGTCTTGTGCTCGGGTTGGACGCGGGCGTACACGCCGTAGTCCTCGATGTGCGCGTCGAGCTCCTCGTCGCTCATGCGATCGAGGTCGGCACCGGTGATGGCATGGTTGCGATCGGTGACGATGCCCAGCTGCTTGGCGATGGCCACGGCGGTGTCGATGTGGTCGCCCGTGATCATGACGGTGCGAATACCGGCATCGTGGGCCTCGCGGATGGCGTCGGCGACCTCGGGGCGGACAGGGTCAATCATGCCGGACAGGCCGCAGAAGACCAGGTCGTGCTCGAGCGCAGCGGGGCTGCAGTCGCTCGGGACCTCGGTGTAGGTGCGGCTTGCCAGCGCCAGCACGCGCAGGGCCTCGTCGGCCATGGCCTTGTTGGCGGCCACGAGCTCGGCACGACGCTCCTCGGTCAGCGGAACGACCTTATCGCCCTCGTAGATGTGGGTGCACAGGCCGATCACCACGTCGGGCGCGCCCTTGGTGTACTGCTCATACTCGCCGTCCAGGGTCTCGACGACCACGGACATCATCTTACGGCCCGAGTCGAACGGGGCCTCGCCCACGCGCGGGTGCTCGGCAGTCAGGCCAGTAAGACCAGCTTTGCCGGCATCGTTGACGAGCGCGCACTCAGTCGGCTCGCCCACGGCCTCGCCCAGGTCCTCGTCCCACTGGGCATCGGAACACAGCGCCATTCCGGCCAGGAACTTCTCCTTAGGCGCAGCGAGCTCGTGCTTGACGACGGTCATCTTGTTTTGGGTAAGGGTACCGGTCTTGTCGGAGCAGATGGTCTGCGTGCAGCCGAGAGTCTCGACGGCAGAGAGCTTGCGGATGATTGCCTGGCGCTTGGCCATCTTGGTCACGCCAAGCGACAGCACGATGGTCACGACGGCGACCAGACCCTCGGGGATGGCGGCGACGGCAAGCGAGACAGCGACCATAAAGGTGTCGAGCAGGGCGGTCGGGTCGGTAAGAACGTTGCCCACGCCGTGGCGGATGATATCGACACCAAAGATAACGACGCAGATGACGATAACCATGATGGTGAGGATGCGGCTGAGCTCGGCAAGCTTCACCTGCAGCGGCGTGAGCTCTTCCTTGGCCTCGGCCAGGGCACCGGCGATCTTGCCCATCTCGGTATCCATACCGGTACCGACCACGACGGCGCGACCGCGACCGTACACCACGGTGGAACCCATATAGCACATGTTCTTGCGGTCGCCGAGCGGCACGTCGTCGGTGCCCGCGGCGAGCTCAATCACGTTGGTGTGCTTCTCAACCGGCACGGACTCGCCAGTCAGTGCAGCCTCTTCGATCTTCATCGTGGCGCTCTCGAGGACGCGGCAGTCGGCCGGGACGGAGTCGCCCGCCTCGAGCATGATCACGTCGCCGGGCACGAGCTCGGCGCTCGGCAGGTGCACGAGCTTGCCGTCGCGCAGCACCTTGGACTGCGCCGCGCTCATCTCTTGCAGGGCTTCGAGGGCCTCCTCGCTTTTAGCCTCCTGGACCACGCCCAGCACCGAGTTGACGATAACGACGAACATGATGATGGCGACATCGGCAAAGTCCGCCTCGCCCTTGACCATGCCCGTGAGTGCACTGATGACGGCGGCAACGATCAGCATGATGACCATGGGATCGGCCATCTGCTCAAAGAAGCGCTTCCACAACGGCGTCTTCTCGGCTTCCTCGAGCTTGTTAGGGCCTGTCTTGGCGAGGCGCGACGACGCCTCGTCGTTGCTCAGGCCGAGGTTCTCATCGACACCTTGGTCGCTGAGTACCTCCGCCGCGGCGGACAGGTATTCCTTTTGCATATAGAGTCCCCTCCTGGGATTCGGGCCACTCAGCAGATTGATGCCCGATCATAATTCCCAGGAGAAGGGCAAGGGCTCATCAAGGCTGCCGTGCTGAGCGGCAGTTGATAGTGGGGCTATGGTACCCCAAAGCGGCGCGTCTAGCCAAAACATTCCAATTGGAAACACGGCTCGAGTGCAACGATGCAGACCGTGTGATGCTCAACATTGATAAAACGTTTTTTCTTCGGCGCATCGTCAAACTGAAATATCGCCCAGATAGCAGCGGTCAGAACGGTTGATAAAGTTTTTTCATATACCGTTTTTACCGCAAAAAATGAACTTCTAATTCGGCATACGGTCGATTTTTGGGGGTGGTCGGTCGTCATTTCGTTATAATCATCTCAGTTTTATTTCTTATGGTTTATCTATCAGCGCAAGACGATGTCAGATGGAGGTCTGAATGTACAAGCGCACTAAGATTGTATGCACCATGGGTCCCGCCTGCGATAGCGACGAGACCATCCGTGAGATGATCAAGGCGGGCATGAACGTCGCCCGTTTTAACTTCTCGCACGGATCCTACGACGAGCACCACGGTCGCATCGAGCGCGTCCGTCGTATTTCCAAGGAGCTCGGTCTGCCCGTCGGCATCCTGCTCGACACCAAGGGCCCCGAGGTCCGCACCGGCCTTCTGGTCGATGGCAAGAAGGTTGCCGTCAAGACCGGCGATAAGATCGTCGTCACCGCTCAGCCCACGTCCGAGGATTTCCACGGCACCGCTGAGCACATCTCCCTCGACTACCTGGCTCTGCCCTCCGAGGTCGAGAAGGGCTCCCTTATCCTGATCGATGACGGTCTGGTTGCCCTCGAGGTCGAGTCCGTCGACGGCCAGGACATGACCTGCGTCGTCAAGAATGACGGCCTGATCGGCGAGCGCAAGGGCGTCAACATGCCCAACGTCAACATCTCGCTGCCCGCCATCACCGAGCGCGATCGTCAGGACATCCTCTTTGGCCTGACCGAGAACATCGACTACATCGCCGCTTCCTTCATCCGTGACGGCGAGTCCGTCCGCGGCATCCGCGAGCTTTGCCGCGAGAACGGTGGCGAGCACGTGACGATCTTCCCGAAGATCGAGTGCGCCCTGGGCGTCGAGAACTTCGACGAGATCCTCGAGGCTTCCGACGGCATCATGGTCGCCCGTGGCGACCTGGGCATCGAGATCAAGCCCGAGCTCGTTCCGCACATCCAGAAGGAGATCATCGCCAAGTGCAACGCGGCCTACAAGCCCGTTATCACCGCTACGCAGATGCTCGACTCCATGCAGCAGAACCCGCGCCCGACGCGCGCCGAGGTTGCCGACGTTGCTAACGCCATTTACGACGGCACCGACGCCGTTATGCTCTCTGGCGAGTCCGCTGCCGGTAAGTACCCGGTCGAGGCCGTCAAGATGCAGGCCAGCATCGCTCTCGAGACCGAGAAGTACCTCCCGGCCCACGCTCCGCTCGAGGTTCCGGCCGATGCTCACGGCACCCGCGTCGTCAACAACGTTGTGGGTATGTCCGCTGTGAACATGGCCACCACCGTTGGCGCCAAGTGCATCACCGTGCCGACGACCACTGGTCGTACTGCCCGCCTGATCTCGCACTTCCGTCCCAACATGCCGATCTGCGCGTTCTCCCGCCACGAGTGGGCCGTCCAGCAGATGATCATGTACTGGGGCGTCATCCCGCACCAGGCAGAGATTACCCAGGGCACCGTCAACGGCACGATCGTCAAGGCGATCGAGACCGCTAAGGAGCTCGGCTACGTCAAGACTGGCGATTTGACCGTCGCTACCGCCGGCGATCCCCGTATGAGCGTCCAGCTCGAGGACAAGGTTTCCTCGACCAACGTCGCTTACGTCGCTCAGGTGCGCTAAATCGCACTTGCAAGCAGATTTGCATTGCAAAGGGGCCCGGAAGGCTTCGCCTTCCGGGCCCCTTTTCTGTGCCATTGCCGGCACGCGGCAAAACACGCACTCATTTCTTTACCAAAAGTGCGTAATCCACCCTTCGAGGCCCAAAAAATAAAGTCCCAAGCGCTAAAAGTGTTCGCCCGGTGGCAAACCCGCACCTTGACCGACGCTGCTAAATCGTTTTAGCAAGGTCAAAATCGACCGCGTTTTCGGAAGTATGCGGCAAATTCTGGAACCTCCAAGCACACCCTGTTTTTTCGCAACAAAATGCCTGATAAACTAGCCTCAAAAGCCAGGTCTGCTCATAGGGTTCAGATTTTGCCGCATACTTCCGGATTGACGCTGGCATCACTCGCTTCAAAGAGATGATTTCGGCCAGGAGGGCATTATGGACCTGACGCTTTGTGGGCAATCCGCCTTTAACTACTTCCGCATCCCGCCGCAGGTATTAGGCCTTTACCCCGCCATTAGCCTTGGCAATATGGATCGCAGATGTTGCGGCCTCGGAAGTCATGCAGTTGTAAAAGACCTGCTTCACGCACCGCTTCACAGGCTTGTATTCACTCGGGCACAATCCGGATCACGTAGCTTGTTCAAGTCGCACCTCCTGACCCAGGAACCACCTCCGGGGTCGTTTAGGCAGACTGAGCATGGATTTGATGTCACGTCCCCGGAGTTCACACTGCTCAGCCTTGCCACGCAGGTCTCACGCAACCAGCTACTCATGGCTTGCTACGAGATGTGCGGCTCCTTTGCAGTGTTTAAGCCCTGCGAGCGAACGCACCAACAACTCGATGAAGCTATTTCGCTTAAGCTCATTCCACCCGACTGCGGCTGGGAGCGTGTTAACGACACCAAGGGCAATGACACCAACCTGTGGAAGCGCCCACCGCTCCTCAGCGCAGCGGATATCGCCGCGTTCGCCAAGCAGGCCGCAGGCCTGCGCGGCGTTAAACAACTGCGCTGGGCGGCCGAGCACATGACGGGGCAGACCGCCTCGCCCTTCGAAGTACAGACTTCCATGCTTGTCTCGCTCCCCCGCAACGAGGGCGGCATGGGCATCAACATCGCAAACAACGTGCGCATCCCACTCAGCGACGCCGCGCGCTCACTGTATGACAAAACCTGCTGCTACGCCGATATCCTCATCGAAAGTGCCACCAACAGCATGGGCGTCATTCTGGAATGCCAAGGCCGCTCCGCCCATGACAGCGAAGCCGCAAGTCTCTCCGATGCCGAGCGCACCACCGCCCTCACAAGCATGGGCTATGACGTTATCCAGATAACCTATGAGCAAGTCAAGGACACGAAGAGCTTTAACAACATCGCCGAGCTCATTCATAAAAAGGCGGGGCTCCCCTACATCCCAAAGACCGATCAGGAACGCACCACCGAAGATGCCCTGCGACGGGAGCTGTTGGTCAATTGGGATGAACTATTCTCCGTTAAGCCGGCCGGCTAGCAGCTAGCGATCAGAGGGACTGCGGGAACGTCAGAAGCGGCAACGCGAGCCGCAAAGCCCGCTTCGGTCAGCTCGATGACCTCGGTAAACGTTGCGTCAAAGAATTTCTCGGTCAGCAGGCGGTACGGCGGATGATCGGGCTCGCCGGGGTTTTCGCGTACAATCTCGTGCATGACGCCGATGGTCTTGAGCACATATTCTTTATGGATGGGATACTGCCCAAAACGCGTCGCAGCGGTATACAGGCGATCGGTCGCACGCGGAATGGAGACAATGCCCAGCGTCTTGCCAAACCAGTCAAAGTCGCCTTGCTTTTTAATGCGGAACTCCTCACACGGCTTGCCGCCGTGCGCCTCCAGGTACTGATTCACGCGCGTATTCCATACGGTATCGGCCACCAGATGCGACCAGACGCCCAGCGTTAAATCGAGCAACGACTGCGCCACATCTTCAGACGCAAGCGAGAACTCACGAGCTCCGGGACCGGCAACCGGCTCGGCATCCTTGTAGCGCTGGGGATAGTGCACGCGGTTCAGCCGCTCGCGCTCCTCGATAATCGAGGTCGCCGCGGCCGGCGCACCGGTGGGCGAACTTTTAAGCAACGGTGCCACATAGGTATCCCAGAACTCATGCTCACGAGGCTTAGGGATGGGCTCAGGCTTGGCAAAGTGCGTAATGCGGTACGGGATGGGATCGGCGATGCCAGGGACCATATAGCCCACGAAGATATCCGGAACCACGCAGCCAAACAAAAAGGCATTGCGGTCGCGCACGCTCTTGGCAAGCGCACCGGTGCGCTCCAGCAAACGCTCCGTCTGAGCGATATGAATGTTCCAGCTTGGCATAGCCACCCCCATAAAAACCTGGATAACTATACCATCACGGCAAAGCCACGCGGGCAGCTACGCACGCTCTACGCAGCAACTAGTCCGTAGCACCGCTTTCGGTTCCATACGACGACACCGGCGCCTCGACCACATGGTGATATCGATCGATATAGATTGCACGGGCCCCCAGGCGGCGCACCAAATCTTGGTGATGTGTGCTCATCAAGACCGTCTTACCCGCCGCGACGTAGGCCAGCAAGAAGTTGACCACGATGTCACATGAATCCTCGTCGAGCCCATTGGTAGGCTCGTCGAGGACCAAGATATCCGGGTTCATCGACACCACCGCAGCCAGCGCAACGCGCTTCTTTTGCCCACCCGAGAGCTGATAGGGAGAGGCGTCGGCAAGGTCAGCAACCTGGAACAGCCCCATGGCATCGCGCACGCGGCGCTCGAGCTCGTCTGCCGGCAACCCCATCTGCGCGGGACCAAACGCGACTTCCTCGCCCACCGTAGCGCAGAACAGCTGGGCGTCGGCATTCTGGAACACAAAGCCCACGCGCTGATGAAAACGCTGAGCGGCCGCGGAATCCTTTAGAAACGCCGCATCGATCACATGCCCGTCAAACAGGTATGCCCCTGCGTCCGCGAGTTCAAGGCCGTTGATAAGGCGCATAATCGTCGTCTTGCCGCAGCCGTTAGGACCGAGCAGAGCAACGAGTTCGCCACGATCGACCTGCAGCGACACGCCATCGACAACCGTATGTCCCGCATAGGAGAACACTACGTTGCGCAGCTCGATGAGCGGCGTGACCTCGGCGCCGCCCGCACCGTTCGTGCCCGCCGCATTATTCATATCGATTGCCAAAACGTCGCCCTTCCCTAGTTGCATCCCCAGCCGGAACCAGCAGCGCCTACAGCACGGCGCACAACACTGCCAGCAGCGTCACGCCAGCCGCGTAAACCGCATCGCGCCAGCCAAACCCGGCGCGTGCGGGCGCCGGATACGCACCGGCAAAGCCGCGGCAGAGCATAGACTCGTCCATCGCGCGGCTGCATTCCATCGCCTTGATAAAGGTCATGCCCATGATACCCGCCAGCGAGTCGGTGCGCGAAAAACCCGCAGACGCACGACCCACGCTGCGCAGCATGACCGATTCGCACAGATTGTGCGCCGTGCGACCCAGCACCTCGATGTGCTTGAGCGCCATATCAAACGTAAAGATGACCTCGTCGGGTAGATGCAGCATCTTGAGCGCCGACGACATGCGGCTCCAGGTAAGCGTCCACGAAACACCCAGCACCAGCGACACATTAATGAAGGTCTTGAGTGCAATCTTGAGCATGGCGCCCGTGGCAGACGCGCCCAGCAGCAGGGCAGGCAGCGCTAGAACCACCGCGAGCCCCGCAGCGCCAAGCGCCGGCACAAAGGTTGCCCGCAGCCCGCGTACGGGGCGCACGGCAACGAGCACCAGCGCAATGGCCGCCATCAACATGAGGTACAGAGGGCTCTGCGTCAGACACACGCACAGGACGCAAACGAACATCCCTACCAGACGCACCGGAGCCGAAACGCAAGAAAGGGCGCGGTCGGCCATCGACCCGCCCTCGTGTACGCCTCCACCCAGGCGAACCCGCTCAAGCAGGCTCGCCAGGTGCAGGACATTCTTTTGCATCACGCGATGCCGAGCCCCCGCGGGCTCGTAACGCTGCTCGACCGCAAGCCAGCTAGGCAGCTCGGCTATTGCCATGAGTACCGCTTTCCTTGACCGTCAGCGAGACCAGGCGGAATACGATGGTGAGCACCGCCACGCCAATCACACCCGAAAGAACATACATCGCGGCCTGGCCGGCAAAGCCAAGACCCTGCTCCTCGGAATAGGCCTGAAGGTAATCGCCCGTGGGCAGCGCATCGGCAAAGGTCGGGGTATCGAGGCCGACCGAAGCCTGCAGGCTATCGTCGCCGGCTTCCTGGACGGCGGTCGCGGCGCCCTCGGCGTCCCACTCGCCCCATGCGTCACCCGTGGCCAGCAGGCCCAGCGGCGTTGCAGCCACGAGCACAGCGACCAGGATGAGCGTAGGAACCAGCGAGGCCTTCTTGGCAGCAGCGCCCTCGGCAGCAAGCTGGCCATCGACGGCCTCAGGCCCGACGATAACGCTCGGCGCCGTCTTCTTAATGAAACCGTAAATCGCAGCCGTCGCCACGCCCTCGACCACGCCGGCAACCAGCATATGCGGGATCATCATGGCAGGAACGGCAATAGACAGTGGGAAGGGGCAGTACAGCGGCGCGCCCGAAGCGTTGGTAAAGAGCATCGGCTGAATACCAAACTCGATTGCCGCGCACAGGGCCGCCAGGCACAGGCCGACCCAGCCGCTTACGATGGCCGAAACCGAGGTGCCCCAGCTCTTGTCGTGCAAACGGCTGTTGAGCGCACGGAACACGATAGCAGCGGCAAACGGCAGCACGAAGGCCATGTTAAAGCAGTTGGCGCCAAAGGACAGGATGCCGCCGTCGCCAAACAGCAGCGCCTGCAGCGCCAGCGCGACCGAGACAGCAATGGCCGCGGCCTCGGGGCCCAGCAGCAGCGCGATGAGTGCGCCGCCGACGGCGTGGCCTGTGGTGCCGCCGGGCAGCGGAACGTTAAACATCATGAGCAAGAAGGAAAACGCGGCGCAGATGCCCAGGAAAGCCATATGCTCGCGATCGAGCGTGGCGCGCACCTTCTTGATGCAGTGGACCCAAACGGGCACCATCGCCACTGCCATGACGGCATCGGTCTGCGGAGACAGATAATTATCTGGAATGTGCATGTACGCCTCCCGGTTATCGGCGCACAGAATTGCAACGCCGCTTAAATCACCTTGTCAGTGTTACGCATTGTCAGATTCGTAACACGCCGCGGGCTATCATAGCAAAACGGCGCGCCGCCGACAAAGCAGCACGCCGTTATGTAATGCGCGTGTCATATATGCAGGATCAACGGTGCCTTATACCGAACACCGCGGTCACGTAGGACTCGGCGGCAGCCACCGCTGGCCTATACCCAGCGCAAGCCCTAGCCGCGGACCTCGCCGTTTACGCCCTTGCACACCTTGGTGACGATCTTCTGGTGCGCCTTCTCGACCTCTTCGCTGGTGAGCGTGTGATCGTCAGAGCGATACGTAAGCGCAAAGGCCATGGACTTCTTGCCCACACCCACGCGGACCGGATCGCGGTAGACATCGAACAGGCGCACGCCCTCGAGCAGCTTGCCGCCGGCGCTGGTAATACGGCGCTCAAGATCCTCGCAGGTCACGGAGTTGTCGACCACGATAGCAAGGTCGTGCTCAACGGCAGGGTACTGCGAGAACTCGCGGTAGTTCTCCTGATTGCGGGCGCCCTTGATCAGCTTGTCCAGATCGAGCTCAAAGGCAACGACGACCTCATCGATACCACAAGCCTCGCGCGCCTCGGGGTGAATCTCGCCGACCCAGCCCAGTACGGTGCCGCCGGACAGAACCTCGGCCGCACGACCCGGCTGCAAGAAAGCGTAGCCCTCGCCCTCGACGGGACGGAAGCGAACCTTCTCGATGCGCAGCTGGGCGAGCAGCTCCTCGACAATGCCCTTGCCAAAGAAGAAACGCAGCTTGCGGTACTTCATGCTCCAGGACTGCTCGCTCCACTGGCCCGAGAGCACACCCGCCACGGACTTGGTCTCCTTGGGCAGGCTGGCGTTCTCGCGACCGTGGAACAGGCTGCCGACCTCGTACAGGTGCACATTGGGCGTACCGTGGGCCTCGTTATAGGCAACGGACTGCAGCAGGCCCGGCAACAGCGAACGACGCATCTCGGTCTGCTCGGCTACCAGCGGGTTCATGAGCACCACGGGGCAACCGCGACCCTCGGTGGACATACCGATTTTCTCCAGGTCGCCCGGGGCGGCAAAGCCGAAAGTCGTGGTCTCGTTGAGGCCGCAGGCGCGCAGGATCTCGCCGACCTTACGGGTGAGCTTCTGCTCGCGGGTCAGGCCGCCGATGTGGTTCTTGGCAGCCGGGATGGTCGCCGTCACGCGGCCCATGCCCCACAGGCGCAGGACCTCCTCGATCAGGTCGATCTCACGCGGCAGGTCGGGACGGAAGCTCGGCGGGGTGACCATGAAGTCCTCGCCGTCGCGCTCGACGGTGCAGCCCAGACGGGTGAGCGAACGCTCGATAAAGTCGGGCTCGATGTCGGCACCGCAGATGGCGTGTACGCGGGCCAGGCGCAGCTTAATGCTGTCGATGGTCTTGGGCGCGGGGAAAACGTCGACATAGCCGGGAGCAACCTCGCCGCCGGCGATCTCCTCGATGAGCGCGCACGTCACATTGGCGACGTCCACGCAGCCGGTCTCGTCGACCTGGCGCTCAAAGCGGATGGAGGCGTCGGAGATCAGCGAAAGGTCGCGGCTGGTGTGCGAGGTGCGGCCGGCATTGAAGCAGGCGCTCTCGACCATCACGTCAACGGTATCGTCCTCGATCTCGGAATCCATGCCACCCATAACGCCGGCCAACGCCACGGGGCGCTCGCCGTCGGTGATGAGGCCCATGCCGGCGTCAAGCGTGCGCTCCTCGCCGTCGAGCGTCGTGAACTTCTCATCCTGCTGAGCGGCGCGAACCACCACGCGACGGTGGCCATCGCGCTCGGCAAAGGTGTCCAGGTCAAAGGCGTGCAGCGGCTGACCGGTTAGCATCATCACGTAGTTGGTGATGTCGACGATGTTGTTGTGCGGGCGCACGCCCAGGGCGTTGAGTCGCTTGACCATCCAGTCGGGCGAGGGGCCGACCTTCACATTGCGCACGATGCGGGCGACGTAGCGGTCGCACAGACCCTCGTCGGCAATCTCGACGGAAAGCTCGTCGTCGGTCGCGCGGCCGGTCTCGGCCTTGATGGCGGGCAGCTCAACGTGGAAATCGCGGTCGAAGATGGCGCCGGTCTCGCGGGCCATGCCGATCATGGACAGGCAGTCGGGGCGGTTGGGCGTGATCTCGCAGTCGAGCACGGTGTCGCTCGAGCCCACATACTCGGCAAACGGCATGCCGCAGGGCGTATCCTCGGGCAGGATCATAATGCCGGAGTGGTCGCCGCCCAGGCCGAGCTCGCGCGCAGAGCAGTTCATGCCCATGGACACGACGCCGCGAAGCTTGCTCTTCTTGATCTTGACGTCGCCGGGCAGGACAGCGCCAATCATTGCCGTGACGATGTGGTCACCGGCCTCGAAGTTCTGCGCGCCGCAGACGATCTGCAGCGGAGAGGGGTTGCCGTCGGCGTCGAGATTCTTGTCGCCCACATCGACCGAGCACACATACATGTGGTCGCTATCGGGGTGCGGGGTCTTGGTGAGCACCTTGGCGGTCACCACGTGGTCGAAGGACTCGCCCACGGTGTCGATTGCCTCGACCTCGGTGCCGGTACGGATATATTCGTCCGAAAGGGTCTTGGGATCCTCCGGAATATCGATCATGGTCTTGAGCCAGTCGTAAGAAACGCGCATGTAGCTCTCCTAGTTCTTAATCTCCGCAAAGGGAGGAATATCAAATGAAGACGTTCGCCTTAGGGTTGTCCAGGTGCCCCAGGTTGGCGTGAAAGAGGAGCGACGCGTACTAAAGGTACGCGAGCGACGGTTTGAACGCCAAGATGGGGTGCCTGGGCAAGCCTAAAATTGGTTCAGGAAGCGCATATCGCCAGTCATCAGAGTTCGCAGGTCGGGCAGGTCGTAGCGCAGGGCAGCGACGCGCTCGGCGCCAATACCAAAGGCGAAGCCGGTGTACTTCTCGGGATCGATGCCGCAGTTGATCAGGACGTTGGGGTCGACCATGCCGCAGCCCAGAATCTCAATCCAGCCGCTGTGCTTGCAGAAGTTGCAGCCCTTGCCGCCGCAGACGTGGCAGCTTACGTCCACCTCGCAGGAAGGCTCGGTGAAGGGGAAGAAGTGCGGGCGGTAACGCGTCTTGCGGTCCTCGCCAAACATGCACTTAACAAAGTAGTCGAGCGTACCCTTAAGGTCGCCAAAGGTGATACCTTCGTCGACGACCAGGCCCTCGATCTGGTTGAACTGAGGCAGGTGGCAGGCATCGGCCGTGTCGGGACGGTAGACGGTGCCCGGGCAGATCATGTAGATGGGCGGCTTCTGCGACTCCATGGTGTGGATCTGCACGCCCGAGGTCTGGGTGCGCAGCAGCACATCGGACTCACCGTGGGCGTGAGCCTCGGGGTGCGCGACGCTGCCGGGGTTGTTGTCGACCACGTAGAAAGTATCGCGGGCCGAGCGGCTCGGGTGATCCATGGGGGCGTTGAGCGCGGTGAAGTTGTAGTAGGAGGTGTCGACCATGGGGCCGGACTCGACGGTGTAGCCGATGCCGCAGAAGATGTCCTCGGCCTCCTCGATGATCTGCTTGATCAGGTGCTGGTGACCGATCTGCGGACGGATGCCCGGCAGCGTGATGTCGACGGCCTCGTGCTCGAGCGCGTGCTTGAGGGCGGCGGCCTTCATCTCGGTGGTGCGCTCGTCGAGCATGCCCTCGATCAGCTGGCGCATCTCGTTGGCGCGCTTACCCATCACGGGACGATCCTCGGGGGCGAGCTTGCCCATCATGCGCATCAGGCCGGTGATACGGCCCTTGCGACCGAGTAGCTCAACGCGCGCAGCCTCGAGCTTGGCGGCGTCGTCGGCGCCTGCGACGAGCTCCTTGGCCTCTTCCTCGAGTTTGACCAGATCATCAATCAGACTCATGTCTTCCCTTTCGTCTCTCGCGCTCCCCGCTTGCCGAGGCGGCTGCCGCCGTCTGACGTTGCGAAAACGCGGCCCGGTTCGGTAACAAAAAACCGCCCTCGGGCATGTGCATTGCCCAAGGACGGTTGAATTCCGCGGTACCACCTTGTTTGACCCGGCGGATGTCTGGCCCGCCGCGCCCACTCTTTGCCCCTTGTCGCGAGGCTCACGGCTTCCCTACTGGGGACATCGCCGCCGCTGGCCGCGTGCCCGTTGAGGTTGCTGCTCGGGAGTGAACGCTTAGCCCTTGCCACCGCAGGAAGGCTTGCAGCCCATGACCTTCCCTCTCTTGCCGGCGACGCGGCGGGCAAAACCCTCTCCGTCAACGCATTGGGCTATAGGATAACACATTCTGCGAGCATATCGCCGTGTTCCGTTTTGTTCGTGCTGGGTACAAGGCGGGTAGCTGTGCAAACTGGCCGCGCGCCCACCCGAGGCGCTCGGCCTGCGAGATTAAGGATACGGTATGGGAAAGAAACTCGATAAGAAGGCCAAGGCCGCCGTGGCAAAAGCTGCCAAGGGCGTCAAGGTTGCTAAAGTCGACAAGGCCGTCAAAAAGTTCCGCAAACTCGAGGGCAAGCTGTGGACTCGCGAGTACCTGCTCAAGATTGCCGAGTTCGATGGAGCGACGATTGCTCCTGCCAACGGTGCTGCCGCCCGTGCTGACGCCATGAGCACGCTTGCCGGCGAGCATCACAAGCTACTGACCAGCGAGAAGTCCGTTGAGCTCGTACGCTCGTTAGCGCGCGAGACGGTTGCAGGCGGACACGTAGACGACCCGCAGCTGCTCGACGAGATCCGCGTGCTCGGCCGCGACCAGCGCGAGGCAAGCGTTATTCCCACCGAGGAGGCCGAAGCCTGGACCAGGCTCACCTGCGAGGCCGACGCCGTGTGGCACAAGGCCAAGACGGCCAACGACTGGGCGAGCTTTGAGCCCTATGTGGATAGAATCGTCGCCCAACTTAAGCATCAGGCCGAACTCATGGACCCCAAGCGCGACCCATACGACGTTTGGCTCGACCAGTACGAGCGCGGCCTTTCCGCCAAGAGCTTCGACGCGTTTTGCGAGGAGGTCAAGGCCACGGTCGTGCCGCTCGTGCACGCCATCGGCGAGCGCGGCCAGCAGCCCGCTGCCGACTTTTTGCATGCCCGCGTGCCCGAGGCTGCCCAGCGTACCATGAGCTTCGATCTGATGAAGCTTGTCGGCCTGAACCTGGACGACACCACGCTCGCCTTTACCGAGCACCCGTTTAGCGAGGGCTTTGCCGTGGGTGACGCGCGCATCGCGACACACATCTACGAGGACGATTGCATCTCCAACGTCTACAGCATCATCCACGAGGCGGGGCACACCATGTACGAGCTGGGCGTCAATCCCGCCTATGCGCGCACCTGCCTGGAGGGCGGCACCTCCATGGGCATCCACGAGAGCCAGAGCCGCTTCTTTGAGAACACCGTGGGCCGCAGCCGTGCCTTTATGGGACCGCTGCTCGAGGTGCTGCGCCGCCACGCACCCGAGGTCTACGGCGACGTCGACGAGGACACGCTCTACCACGCCGTGAACATCGCGCAGCCTTCGCTGATCCGCACCGAGGCCGACGAGCTCACCTATCCGCTGCACGTTATGGTGCGCTACGAGATCGAGCGCATGCTGTTTGCCGGCGAGGCCACGGCCAAGGACATCCCCGCGCTTTGGAATCGCTTTATGGATGAGTACCTGGGCATTCCCGTTCCCGACGACACGCACGGCTGCCTACAGGATACGCACTGGAGCGGCGGCTCGTTTGGCTACTTCCCCACGTATGCGCTGGGCAGTGCCTACGATGCCATGTTTGTGCCGGCCATGTGCCGCGACGGTGTCGACCTTAACGGCGCCTGCGCGAGCGGCGACCTGACACCTGTCCGCGCCTGGCTGGGCGAGCACATTTGGCAGTGGGGCCGCGCCAAGGACGCGCCGGAGCTCATCAAGGGCGCGTGCGGCATGGCGTTCGATGCCCGCTACTACTGCAGCTACCTGCAGGACAAGTTCACCACGCTCTACGAGCTGTAAGGCATAACCGACACGCCAACGCAAAGGGGACGCCGCGGAACCAATCCGCAGCGTCCCCTTTTTTCACCCAATAACTAGGTACCCAATGACTAGTTCGTTGACGCTAATGTCTTGCCAACGTCATCGAAAACGACCCCAAGCGAGCAAGGTGACGTAAAATGAAAGGGCGCTGACCTTCTGATCGCGCCCTTGAAATTGAACGTCAGATTGCCGCTCGGGGCCGTTTGCAGCGTCGAGCAGTTACGCGGTTTGGTAAAACCGCGTAACTATAAAGCCTCGAGCGCGTTGGCGATGCGCTTCATGGCGGCGTCGGCGGCAGCTTGGTCGGGGGCTTCGGCCAAAACGCGAATCACAGACTCGGTTCCACTCTTGCGCACGAGCACGCGGCCCTCGCCTGCCAGCGCAGCCTCGGCCTCGGCGATGGCGTTCTGCACGCCCATGTTCTCGAGCGCGGCGTCCTTGTCCGCCACGTGCACGGCCACCTGCGCCTGTGGCAGCAGCTTGCACGGAGCCGTGAGCTGCGAGAGCGTCTCGCGCTCGGCACGAATCACTTCCATCACGCGCAGCGAGGTCATAATGCCGTCGCCCGTGCGCTCGATATCGCCAAAGATCGTATGGCCCGTCTGCTCGCCGCCCAGGCTGTAGCCGCCCTCGCGCATCTTGGCATACACGTGACGGTCGCCCACGCCGCTGGTCACGGCGCTCAGTCCGGCAAGCTCCAACGACTTGATCAGGCCAAAGTTGCTGGCGATCGTCGGTACCACGGTACCGCCCGAGAGACGCCCGTGCTTGTTCAGGTACACGCCGCACACGTACAAGATCTGGTCGCCGTCGACCACGCGGCCGCGCTCGTCCACGGCCAGGCAGCGGTCGGCATCGCCGTCGTAGGCAAAGCCCACATCCAGGCCCTGCTCCACCACGTGGCGCTGCAGGCGCTCAATATGCGTAGAGCCGCAGTCGACATTGATGTTAAAGCCGTCGGGCGCGGCATTGATCACGCGCACATCGGCGCCCAGTGCGTCGAACACCGGCTTGGCCACCGAGGATGCCGAGCCGTTGGCGCAATCGATGCCGATCTTGACGCCCTGCAGCGAAAAGTTCGCACTTGCAATGAGCGAAGCAATGTAGCGGTTGCGACCCTGCATGTAGTCCACCGTGGCGCCGATGTGGTTACCCGTGGCCAGCGGCACCTCGCTCTTGCCATCGATATAGTCCTCGATGAGCTCCAGTACGTCCTCGTCCATCTTAAAGCCGTCGCTGTTGACGAGCTTAATGCCGTTATCGCAAAACGGGTTGTGGCTCGCGCTGATCATGATGCCGCAATCGAAGCAGCCTTCCACGGTCTGATGCGCTACGCCCGGCGTGGGGATCACGTGCAGCATATAGGCGTCCGCACCGCTCGCGACCAGGCCGCTCACCAGCGCCGCCTCGAACATATAACTCGAGCGACGCGTGTCCTTGCCCACGATCACGCGTGCCTTGCGCTCGCGGTTGGCGCCGTAATACCAGCCCACAAAACGGCCAATCTTATAAGCGTGCTCTACCGTCAGCCCAACGTTGGCCTCACCGCGAAAGCCGTCGGTGCCAAAGTACTTCATGCGCTCTCCTTACAAAATAGGGGCGAACAGATTGCCTGTCCGCCCCAAAATGGTACTCGATTATCTGCGCTACCAGAAAAACCCTACGCCGACGCGCTGTCGCGAGCCGCCTGGCATGTAGGAGTCTGACGCAGCGTAAGCGGCTTGTCCCCCGCCTCGGCCGACGTGGTCAGCGTATACGTGATCGTCGTCGTCTCGCCAGCATGCAGGTCAACGGTGCCCGAATAGAAGGGGATTCCATGCCACGTAGCGGCGCCAAGACCAAACTGTGTGCCCTCAACCGTAAGGTCACTGATGTTGCCGCCCGTCGGGGCAAACAACGAGACATTCAGGCGTTCGTCGTCACGCGCGGCATCGGGTGCGCTCGCCGCAACGTAGTCGGGCAGCTTGCCTGCCTCCTCCTGCGTCATGATGTTCGTCAGAGTAACGGTGATGCGATACGAGCACGTGCCGTCGCCGTTCTTGATGCCCTGGCCGATCTGCGTGTCGGCGTTCAGATACCAGTCGAGCTTGGAGAAGCTCAGGTTGTTAAAGTAAACGCCGGCAACGGGATCGGCACTCGGATCATCCGGATCGGGCAGCGAAGCGTCAATGCCCGTCTCTTTGATGGCATTCTGCTCATCATCGTTTCTCATCCAAGCAATCAGACGGCCCTCTTCGGCACCGCGCTCGAATGCACCGACAAGCTTTGTAACGTCGACGTCACCGATGCCACCGAGAATCTTGTCGAAGGCGGCGCTGGCAACAGCCGCAAAGATGCCGTCCGATTCCTCGACCGGATAGTTCCAATACACATCGTGCATGAGAACCTTCGCCGCGTTGGTACCGTCGACGACCGTACCATCAGGCAGCGAGACATTACCGACAAGGCCCAGCAGGTACTGCAAGAACACCGGATCGATGCCGACGACGCCATCAACGTCCTGCCCATACTGGGACTTCCACAGCGCGGCGACACGCTGCGAGTTGCGGGGCCAATCAGGCGAATAGGTATTGCCCGAGTTGTACAGGTTGCTGTGGTTGCCGAACAGCGCCTCATCCTCTTCGTCGACGCTCTCGACTGCCTCATCCTCGCTGAGTCCAATGCGGGGAACAAACTCGCCAATCGACATCTGGCCGTCGGTGACCGAAATCAGGCCCTGCGAACCGCCAAAGCCGCCGCAGGCACGAATCTCGACGTTGTTCATGGCGTACACAAGGTAGTTGCGCGTCTGGCCGTTGGCGCCGAGCATCTGGGGAAGGACGGGGGCGACCTTCTCCGCCGCGTCAACCGCGCCGTTGAGGGTGGCAAAGCCGTCCTTGGCCTTATCGACCAGCTCAGTCACCTGGGAAATATGAGTATCGCCAATGCCCTGGATCTTCTCGTTGGCGCTCTTGAACACCTTCGAGCTGCTGGAAAGCGAATCGGCGACCGCCTGCAGCGCGGATACGTTAATCATACCGTCCTGGAACAGCTTGCCGGGCGTGGCCTGCGAAAGGTTATCGGCCATGGGAACCAGCGCGTTGCTCGAGACATCGGACAGGGCATCAATCATGGTGCGGGCTGCGTTGATGTCACTGCCATACACCGGGATAAACGAAGCCGCCGCCCACAGCGGGCTCGAGGTCTCCGCCTTCATGCTGTCGCAGAGCTCATCGATCTTTTTCGCGTCGTCAGGCAGCGTCGAAAAATCGCCCGACGTGACCTTGTCCTTAAGGCCACCGACGATCTCGACAGCCTCCTTCGCTTCGCTCTTTACGGTCTTTGCCGAGTTAAGCAGCATAAAGCCGCTTGCGCCAAGCGCAACGAGAAGCACCGCGACTACAGCGGCAATAATGGCGCCGGTGTGACGCTTTTTGCGCTCGCCCTTGCGATGGCGATGACGGACCAGACCGTCAGAGGTCGAACTCGACGAAGCGTCGCTACCGTAGTTCAAGCCAAAATCGTAATAATCTTCCTTGGAACCCGAGCCCGCAAACTCGGCACCGCTATCATCCAGGCGGGCGAACGTGCCAGTCTCGGAGGCGCCGGTGTAAATCGTGCCAAGGTTACCCGTAAGCCCCGCGCCACCGGCAGAAGGAGTATTGTTGGCGGCCTTGCCGGCATTAACGTTGCCGGCAGCATTCGCGGCGTTGGCAGCACCTGCGTTGTTCGCAGGCACCGAAGGAGCCCCGCTCGGCTGCGACGCGGAGGTTGCACCGCCCGCAAAGACATTCCCTTTTGCACGGCCGGTCTTTTTTGCCTTTTGAGACTGCTCGTACAGAGCGGTAAACATCGCCGTCTCGCCCGGGGACACGCGCTTACCGGAACCGCCCTGTCCAGCGCCGCCCGGCGTGCCGGCCTTACCAGCCCCGTTCGGACGCGGCGGAACTGCAGGACGGCCGCTATCGCTGCCCTTAAAGTGATTACCAGCCATAAAGAAATCCTCGCAATTGAGTCGCAATGAAAAAGTCCATAACGTTACTAGTTTATGGCATTTTGAGCATCGACAGCTAAACTCCAGACACGGACGTCAATTGGCGAAAATGCGGCACAACACCTTTTCTGTCTTGGCGGAGGCGCCAGCTACACCGTGAGGAACATCATCACGATGATCATGGCAAAGCCGATAAGGTCGGTCGGCAAAAACACCGTGCCCAGCATAACGGCGCTGGTGATGGTCGCCGAAACCGGCTCCACAGTTCCAATGAGGCTCGCACGCACCGAGCCGATGTCCTTAACGCCCTGCATATAGAGCATGTAAGCAAAAAACGAGCCGATAACCACGAACACCGCGAGCGCCTCGATACCGGCGGCGTCGAGCGCCGGCATATGTGCCCAAGGCTGCACGAAGACGCACGAGACCACGCCCGCCGTGAGCATTGCCGAGCCCGTGACGATGGGGCTGCCGTATTCGGGCAGGATCTTGGCGGGAATCACCGCCATACACGCGGCGCTGACCGCACACATAAGACCTGCTGCCAGGCCAAGCGGCGAGATATTCAGGCTGGTGGGGTCGCCGCCGGTGGCGATTAAAAAGGTTCCACCCAGAGCCAGGCCAATGCCGATGACTTCGCGAGTGCGCGGCATGCGGCGATCGGTCACGCAGGCGTAGCCCATGATGATAACGAGCTGCAGGCACTGGAGCACCGTCGCGGTTCCGGCGTTCGTCAGGCGCACGGCCGAAAGATAGCAAAACTGGTTGAACAGCAGGCCAAAAGCGGTAAAGAGCAGCAGCTGCTTGCGATCGGCGGGTGTGGTCCAGAGCTTAATCAGGCGCTCGCGGTCGCGCGTAACAACCACGGCCATAAAGAGTAGACCGGCGAGAATCTGACGCACGCTCATAAGCCACAAGGTGTCGACGTGGTAGGTATCGAACAGAAAGCTCGCGCTGGTGCCCGAGAAGCCCCAAAACGAACCGCCCACCAGCGTAGCCAAGACGCCCGTGATCATCTTGCGCGACGACGCATCGTTAAGGCGCTCGCGCCAGGCGCGGCGGGTGCTACGGCTGAGCTCGTCGATGCCCTCGGGCACATCAATGTTCGATATATCGGTCATCGGCACCGAAGCCCCTGCGCCTTCGACCTGCTCGACACACTCTTTGCTCATTCCACTCCCCCGAAACAGTCTGGAAGCAATTCGGCTTACCTTACCACGGCGAAGGCACCAGCTAGAGGCTTGTCCGCTTATCGGTAGGACAATTCCGCAGGTGTCTTTCCATAGCTCGATACCGCAATGGCCTTGCATTATGCGACAGCCAAATCGCGGCAGCAGGCCCTTTTGAAATGGATGCGACAAAGCCCCCGAATTCCACAATGTAAGCGATTTTTAAAAATGTTCTTGCCACCGAGTTCAGGCTCCGTTATATTATCCCTTGCGCGCTTGCGCACCCTTGATCGGGCGTTTAGCTCAGGGGGAGAGCGCTTCCCTGACACGGAAGAGGTCAGAAGTTCAAATCTTCTAACGCCCACCAAATATTTGCAGCTCAGAGGCTATGTCCTCTGGGCTGTTTTGTTTTATGTCGCCAAATCAGCTGGCAGCTCCAACCGCCCAACTAGCCAAAAGCCGACCATCTACTTGCCGATCTATCCATCGGCATAACCAATCAGTCCGCACCGTAACTTCTCAGCAAAACGCCGCGATGTCTGCGCCCTGCGGTATCCTTGGGCCACTTGCACCTGCAGCACCAAGGAGCCGCCATGCGCACCGAGCTCGATGTCCCCTTTTCGCACAAAGAAGAAGCCAAGGCGCTGGGCGCCAAATGGGACCGGACCAAGAAGGTCTGGTATGTGCCCAGCGGCGTCAACCCCGAGCCCTTTGCCGAGTGGCTGCCCGGTGTTGACCGATCCGACCCCTCAGCGCCGTATATATATCTAGTACTGGGCAAGCGCGAGTGCTGGAAGTGTCACAAAGAGACCTCGGTCGCGGCCTTCGGCATTCCCTATCGAACCGATAACGACGAGAGCGTCGCCATCGCGCACGCGCCCAACGAATCCGGGCACATTGCCATCGACACGGCCAACGCCAACGCACTCGCCATCGTGCCCGCTCTTGGCTGCGTGCCGGGCGAGATCCGCGACTACCTTCATAAGCGCTGCGGCTACAAGCCCGTAGGCGCGCGAGCCTCCAAAGCCCCGTCGCTCGGCAACACGTGCACCAGTTGCGACGCGCTGCAAGGCAGCCGCTATCTGTTCGAGGAGCCCTCGTCCCCGTTTGCCCTCACTGCCATCAACAAGCTGCCGGCACTGGAGTTTATACGCGTCGAAGTTGCCGGCGTCTTTGGCGTCCCGGCCACGCGTACCGACTTTGACCAGGCGCTCTTTACCTGGGCACGCGACCATCACGCCGAGTTCCACAAGAGCCTGCTCGAGGGGATTTACCTGTAGGGCAAAACTCGAAAATCGAGCGTGAAAATCCTCGCAAATCGAGTATACGCAGGTAGCTGAGCTGTTTGTGTAACGCAGAAAATGTCGAATCACCGGGTTTGCCCGACTAGATATTCAGTCTTCGAAGCTATGGCTCCGCATCATCATAGGTAATAGCACATCCGCAAGTTGGGCATTGCTGAGGATAGACTGGAAGACGCAGGCCTATTCGAGCCCGCGGGTCGGCAGCGTGTTTGTCGCGGACGTCGATGTAGCTGATCTCTAGGCATGGAAGGCCTGCGCCGCAGCTTGGGCACGGCAGATGGATTTGGTTGCAGGTCGCCTCGACGAGCGGGAACAGGTTCCGGTCCATTAACGCTCGCGATAGATTTCCATACACGCCTCGCGCGATATCGCTTCGCCATCCCATGGTCCTTCCTTTCCCGTTTTAGCTGTTGAGGAGAGGATGGCAGGATCGTGCAGTTCTCGCTGCGGCGCGGCACGATCCGATCAATCGACATGATTAGGCTGCAACGGACAGCACCTGCCTAATACGGAGCAACGACTTCCACCCGACGTTGTGATTCCGAGAAATCGAACTTCCCGTCCCTCCCCCACTCGGTATACTGGATGTAGCACGTGTAATTTCTTCCTGCATATGGCGGCTGTTTATTGGGAGACCCCTATGGCTATCGCAAACCAACCCAAGGGAAGCGTTTCGTCCGGGTCGATCAAGCCGGTGACGCGCAAGGCCGTTCGTTGTCAGCGCGAAGTCGCCTGGCTGGTCACGCAAGCGGCCGGTAAGCTCGTCGCCACCACCGACGACGTCAATGCGCCCACGCCCAGCTTTGTACTGGCGGCGGCATTGTCGTACACCCGCAAGCAGGAGCAGACCGCTCAGGACCGTGGCACCGCGATCGACTACGAGGCTGTCATGGACCCCGACCTTGCGAGTTTTTGCCAAGCTGCGGGGCTGCCTACAGCGCCCAACGCGCTTTCGGACGCGGGCTACATGTTCACGCTCTCGGGCGCGGACCTGATCCGTGACGTCTACACCTACTGCAGCGACCTCGGCGAGCGCTCGGGAGACGCGGCGCAGGTCAAGCCGGGCTACGCGATCAAGCTCGCTCTACGGCTGTTCTTGCTGGACGGAGCCTCAGCAGCCACCGCTTCCGACGACAAAACCTCGGCATAACAAAAGCGTCGGGCCGGGGAATCACTCTCGGTCCGACGCCCACTAAACCTCTGGAAATGCCTCAAGATAAGAACGGCCGCTTGGCTTAAATTCAAACTTGTCTTCTCTATACAGTTCGTTTCTTTCAAGACACTCTTTCTTAATTTCGATAAGATTCTCGCGCCTTCCCAGATACATCTTTGGTCTGCTCTGGCCCAGAATTAGCCTCTTGTTGTCCTTCAGGAAACCCCGAAGCCCCTGATTAACCAGCTCATATAGCGGAACGAGCAAGCGGTTGGGCCCTTCAGTAATGTCAGAGTCTTCGATGACAGATTTATCCATGCCCTTCTTCAGCCAAAATGAAACATCATTGAGGTCTAGAAGGCGTTTGCATGTATAAGAATCGAGGGTTCCATATTTATTGCAAAGCAAAAATGATCCAATTTCAGCAACCGACAATGCCATCTGTGCCTTCCAAACACCAAACAAAAAGTCATTATCTTCATTTAGTGCGATGAGTTTCTCCTGTTGAGTCGCCCTCGGGCTGACAACACCAGTATCCTCAAGCCTTGCCAGAGCCTCGTTTTTCAGCTTCGTCGTCCCAACAGGCTTGACGCGGTATTCAAGATAGCGCCCGACCGCCATTGCCAATAGCAATTGATATTGAGTGGGCTGTCCGTCCTCAAGTAAATCGGCTTTATAGCTAAAGTTGGGCTTTTTCATTTGCTCCCAGAGGGCAGGAGAAGGCCTCTTCGCAAACACGGAGGAATACTCCGGGTCTCGAAAGTACTTAACTCCGCCAGCATTGGCTTTAGGAGCGTTTCCGATCCATGCCCACCAGATTTTTGCCAGGTCTTCGTTATCGATATGCCTGTAACGATTCTTGCCCCTTCTCGTCGATCCCTTAATCTCGAAGTAACTTTTCTTTGGCTCACGCTTGTTCGACTGAAGGAAGGAATCGAGTTCTCCGTCCTTCCTGATATAGAAATAACGCATCTCTTTTTTAAGTGGGTCTTTATAGAAAGAAGACTGCAGCTTTCGCTGCTCGGCAGAATTGGACTTTAGATTGCGATCATTCATTGGGTTCTGGTGATTCGATGCGACGATGATGTCGTCGAGCAGCTCATCTTGATTTGCCGTACTGCTATTTAAGACCTTAGCAATGATCTTCACATCGGAACAGATGCTCTCTTTCACGCTATCGTTAGATGCCATGTAAAAGTCAAAAATAGTGCTCAGGGTCTGGCAGCCGTTCACTACTTGGGCATCAGCCACCTTAATCGAAGGCTTCCTGTCCCCTTGACTTGGCTTCACATAGTTGTTGCAGGTAATCACGATTCCATTGTTAAGATGGACGAAACGCTTTCTACCCTTTTCAGTCGACAGCTGCTTCTTGATTGCCGCATTCACGTTCGACCCCTTCAACGTTGATCGAACATTCATGTCAAACAAGTCATATCCGTATTTTGCAATAGCGTCAATTAACGGTTTGACATCCAAGACAGCGCAGAACCAGCCGTTTTGCCATATAACGCAATCATTAATATCACGCGTAGTCAGCTTTAACTCGATATGGGTTCGGTTGGCAACCTCATCATTTCTGTGCCAACAATCGTAAATATCATTCTCCTCGTAAAGACAGATATTTATTCCCTCATTGGCTTTTTGAGAACGTACCTCCTCAAAACGCCTTCTTGCAGAGTCGCTGAGTCTACCCTCAAGCGCAAGCACGGCAGTTAAGATGCAATTAGCCTTTTTGAATTGATATCCCTGCTTCAGTTTTCTCACACCGGCGTTCGAACCAGCATCATTATCCGAAGTAATAAACTCAACAGCTTCTTGCAACTCATTAACAGGTGTTGCGTCAAACACTTTTCCCTCTGGATAATTATCCAGATTGCACGATTTGCATTGATAGAACGTGTAGCCATCATCGCGCGCAATGTAAAAATCAACACCGTGGTCATTGGCCCCATCGGTATAGATAAAGCTATTCTCATCGGAAAGAATATCTTCGCCTTCAAAAACGGCCGCAACGGTATAGGCGAAGGCGGCATCATCCCCTTCGCCATCATCCAAATAGTTTTCACGAATATCGTCCATCTTTGATGTGATATCCGCATTAAACTCTGATCTGTCGAACGTGATGCCCATACGCCACTCCATCCTAAATGTGCTTAAGCGAAATTAGATCACCACTCATTAGGGCGATCAAGATCTCAAACCACCAAGCGGCAGCCACATTTAGAAATACGGCAGCAAGGTCATGCGACGGATAACATACGCCGCCGTCCAAACGCCAATTCAGTCCGTTGTCTCAATCTGCCCGCAAAAGCGCCGGGCCGGGGAATCACTTCCGGCCCGGCGCTTGTTCGTCCTACTTGTTCCCGTCCCCTGTGGGTGAGTTCTTTTGGTTGCGACGGTTACTCCGGGTCACGTTGTGTTCCTTGTAGTAATCGGGCGCCTCGTTGCCGCTCGCACTAATGGGGTCATTGCCGGTGAGGGTGTCGGCAATATCCTGCACGAACTTAACGAACAGGCTCGAATCGTCGGTCTCGGACGAATCAAAGTCAAAACCGAACTCCACCGCGCCGCCGATGATCTTGTCCACGCACTCCGGGTCGTCGCCGTCCAGCCAAATGACCACGGTGTATTTGTCCACATCGCCCACCTGATACTGCAGCAGCAGCTTTTGGTTTTCGTCCATGAGCAGCGGCTTGCCGGCGAGCATGGGTGCGCTCATAAGGAAGTACGCCTCGTCCAGGTCCTCTTTGTACGTGGCAAGCATGTTGAAGTCGGTTTTTTAGCCCATGGGCACGTCGAATGCCGCCTGAAGTTTGGTCCCCAGCGTTATCTGCTGCTCTGCCATGTATTCTCCCCCAGTCGCGGGCGCCGATATCATCGTCGTGCGCGATGCACATTGGGCTATCGTAACTGCTTTGCCGCAGGTTTCGTTGCACAGCGCGCGAAATGGCGCGATGCGGGGAGTGGGCGTCAGTGCAGCTGCTCCGCACGCAGCATCAATCTGACAGCAATACATGTCCCCGACAGACCGTCTGTCTGTCTATCTCTCAGCTATCTCTCGTAATTATCTCTCGTCTCTCATTTATCTCTCACATTAGAGATGAGAAACAAAAATGCCGTTATCGGTTCAATCAAATCACGTTCGCGCAGGTAAACGCATGTATACGGGAACTTTGACTCGATCCCCCAGCCACCTTGCAGCATTGTTATCTCTCATATTTATCTCTCGTCTTTCTGCTATCTCTCGTATTAGTGACGGATGAGAGATGAGAGATACGTGAGTGATGGACGGGCGTGGATTTTTGGACGGTTTTTGGGCGTTTTGAGGCTGATTCCGTCCGAAAATCCACTCTCATTCAATTTGCGTCCAAATACCCACTCTCGTCCGTCCGATTTTCCACTCTCGTTCGACAGGCGGCCGGGACGCATTGACTTCCCATCGGCATAACCGTCAGTTCGCCGCAGAGTCGCGGCCCCATATGGGTATACTCTCGAGGATTCGACTCGATTCGCCCCCGCTGGGGCGTCAAAGGAGACTGCATATGCCTACCACCTCAACCGACCCGCGCGCCGCTGCCGCCGCGCTGCTGGTGCCCGGCACCACCTGCCACGGCTTTGCCGTCGAGCGCTGCGAGACCGTGCCCGAGCTCGACTCGGATGCTTACGTGCTGCGCCACACTGCCTCGGGTGCTCGCCTGCTGTACCTGGCGTGCGACGACGAAAACAAGGCCTTTGCCATTGGCTTTAAGACGCCGCCGGCCGATTCCACCGGCGTGTTCCATATTCTTGAGCACTCGGTGCTGTGCGGATCGGCCAAGTTCCCCGTCAAGGAGCCGTTTGTCGACCTGATCAAGAGCTCCATGCAGACGTTCCTCAACGCCATGACCTACCCCGACAAGACCATCTACCCCGTTGCCACCACCAACGAGCAGGACCTGTACAACCTGATGGACGTGTACCTGGACGCGGTGTTCAACCCGGCCATCTATACCAAGCCCACTATTTTTGAGCAGGAGGGCTGGCACTACGAGTTGGACCTGCCGGAGAGTGTCGAGGGCGAGGGCGGCGGCAGCGCCGCCAGCCTGCGCGAGGGCACGCTACGCTATAACGGCGTGGTGTTCAACGAGATGAAGGGCGCGCTGTCCGACCCCATGAGCGTGCTGGACGACGCCGTCAACGCCGCGCTCTATCCCGACACCGCCTATGCGCACGAGAGTGGCGGCGACCCGCGCGCGATTCCCACGCTCACCTACGAGCAGTTCCTGGACACGCACGCGCGCCACTACAATCCTTCCAACTCCTACATCACGCTCTACGGCGACCTGGACGTGGACCGCGCCCTGGCCTTTTTGGACGAGCGCTATCTGTCGCAGCCGAGCGCCGCGAGCCGCCGCATGGACGCCGCCGTTGCCGCCGGCGAGGACCCGTCCACGCTGGCGCCCAATCCGCTGGGCGTGCAAGCGCCCGTGACCTGCGAGTATAAGCGCGTCGAGATGGCCACCACACCCGAGAACGCCCTGGTGGGCCTGGGCCTGGTGCTGGGCAGCGCGCTCGACCGCAAGCGCACGATCGCGGCGGATATCCTGTTCGAGGCGCTGCTGGGCTCCAACGAAGCACCGGTTAAGAAGGCCATTCTGGCCGCCGGCCTGGGCGGCAACGTGGTGAGCTACACTGCGGCCGAGAGCCTGCAGCCCTACGAGCTCATCATGCTGCAAAACGCGCAGCCCGGCGTGGCGCGCGAGCTGCGTCGTGTGTTCCAGGACGCCTGCCGCGACCTGTGCGAGCACGGCGTTCCGCGCGAGCGCCTGGAAGCCATCATCAGCAGCAACGAATACGACCTGCGCCAGCGCGACTACGGTATCGCCGACGGCGTGGCCATTGCGTGCGACGCGCTGAGCACCTGGCTCTACGATGACGACGCCGCGACGCTGGCACTCAAGTACGGCCCGGTGTACGAGGAGCTTCGTGGCGAGCTGGACGGCAGCTACTTTGAGGACCTGCTGCGCGAGCTGGTGCTGGAAAACGATCACATGGCGCTGGTCGAGCTGGTGCCGGTGGACGCCGCCGAGGGTTCGGAGAGTGCCGAAGCCGCAGAGCTGGCAGCCAAGCGCGACGCCATGACCGATGCCGAGCTGGCCGATGTGGTCGAGCGCACGGCCGCACTGCGTGCCGCGCAGGAGGCGGATGACACGCCCGAGGCCAAGGCCACGCTGCCGCGCCTGCGCGTGTCCGACATTGGCGAGGCGCGCCCCGAGCCGCCGCTGGTCGTGGACACGACTGCGCCCATCCCCTGCCTGCGCCACGGCATCCCCACCAACCGCCTGGCCTACGCCATGCAGTATTTCGACCTGAGCTGCGTCACGTTTGAGGACCTGCCCTATGTGACGCTGCTCTGCCGTCTGCTCAAACAGCTGCCCACGAGCGAGCACTCGGCCGAGGAGCTCGACAACTTGCTCGCCGGCAAGCTGGGCTTTTTGAGCTTTACGACCGAGGTCATGACCCAGCCCGACGTGGACGGCGTGCACCCCTACCTGTTGGTGAGCGCCGGCTCCCTGTCCGAGAAGATCGATGCACTGGCGAACCTGCCACGCGAGGTGTGGTCGAGCACGCTATTGCTCGATGCCGACGCCGACCGCGTGCGCGACGTGCTCACGCAGATTCGCATTGGGCTTGAGCAGGGCTTTATCAACAACGGACACTCGGCGGCGCTCGGTCGCGCGATGAGCTACAGCTCGCCTTCGGCCGTGGTGCGCGAGCAGCTTTCGGGCGTGGACTTCTACCTGTTCCTGCGCGATCTGCTCGACCACTTTGACGAGCGCGTGGACGGACTGCGTACCAAGCTTGCCGAGCTGGCGGAGCGCATCTTTGTGGCCGATGGCTGCATGGCGAGCTTTACCGGCAGCGACGAGGACTTTAACGCGTACTGGGCCGCCGCGGGCGACCTGGGGCTTGGCGCGGGCGATGGTGCCGGCCGCAACTCGCTCGTGGTGCCGACGCCGTGCGACCGCCACGAGGCCTTTGTCATCCCCAGCGACATCTGCTTTGCGGCAAGCGCGTGCGACCCGCGTCGCTTAGGGTTCGACGTGACGGGCGCCTGGGCGGTTGCCGCCAACGCGCTCTCCTACGACTACCTGTGGAACGAGATCCGCGTGAAGGGTGGCGCGTACGGCTGCGGATTCCGCGCGGCCGGCGAGCGTCAGACGGCGTTCTACACCTACCGTGACCCGGCAATCGACCCCTCGATTGAGCGCGTGGCACGCGCAGGCGAATGGCTCGGCAGCTTTGAGCCCGACGAGGCCGCCTTTGAGGGCTTTATCGTGAGCTGCGTGAGCGGCATGGACGCACCGGTGAAGCCGTACGCGCTCACCAAGCGCCGCAACACGACCTACCTGGCCGGGCTCGATCCGCATGCACGCGAGGAGCGCCGCGCCCAGATGCTCGCTGCCACGCCCGGTGAGCTGCGCGCACTCGGCGCCGACGTGACGCGCATTGCGGCCGTCTCGCCCATCTGCGTCTTTGGCGGCCGAGACGTCATCGCCAAGAGCAATGCCGGCTTTACCGTCATCGACCTGCTGGCTTAATGCACAAAGGTAGATTTTTGGGACATGCCTAAAAATCTACCTTTTTTCTGCGGTTTGAGCGGGGCGGCGCAGCCCACCGCGGCGGTTTGTCTCAATCTGTAACATCTAGGTCCAATTTTGCCGAGTTACTGTTACAGATTGAGACAAACCGCCGCAGACGCCCACTCCACAGCACAGACCACCACAAAGGTGCCTGTCTCCTTCCTCAGTTGTGATTCGAACACTTGTTCTATACGCACACATGTTCTATAGTAGAGGTGCTTGCATCGAACTGAAATTGCAACTAGAATATAGTTGCAGAATGTGAGGCGGGATGACTCGATCCGATAAACTCATCGCCCAGCTGCTTAGCTGTCCTTCAACGTATAGATTCGCTGACTTTCTTAAAGTTATGGCTTCATATGGCTTTGAAATGGACAGCAAAGGCAAGACATCCGGATCGCGCGTTCGCTTCTACAGGCCATCAGATGGCAGGATGTTCGTAATGCACGCGCCTCATCCATCTGACGAATTGGCAGCGGGGACCATTCGAAACATCGTTCGCTTTCTGCAAGATGTCGGAGGTAGTCATGAGTAACGTTTTGGCATACAAGGGTTATTTCGCCCCGGTCGAGTTCGATGCCGAACAGCATGTGCTAACAGGTATGGTCGCCGGCATTAGGGACGCAATCGTATTTGAAGGCTCCACGGCTGAAGAAGTGGAGCAATGCTTCCACGACGCCGTCGACGATTACCTTGAGTTTTGCGCCGAGAAGGGCAAGGAACCCGAGCGGGCTTTTAAGGGCTCGTTCAACGTAAGAACGGGCTCTGAGCTCCACAAGCAAGCAGCGCTGGCGGCGGCAAAGAAGGGTGAGTCACTCAATAAGTTTGTGACTGAAGCGATCGCTGCGGCGCTGTGAAGCCAACGTCGAGTCGAAGCCGCCACAAAGGGCGCCTTTGCGGCGGCTTCGACGTTTGCCCAGATAAAACCTGCCAAAATAAACCTGTCCCTTTTTGGTAGGTTTGGGAGAGGGAGCTGGGATGGATAAGGCTGAGTTGCGACGGGCGGTGATTGCTCGGCGCGATGCTCTTGATTTGGACTTACGCGCGGCGAAGTCTGCCGCTATCTGTGCGCGGCTGATTGAGCTGCTGGGCCGCCTGGATGCCGCGGCGGCGCACACCGTTGCCATCTATGCCGCGATGGGTTCCGAGGTCGACCCAGCCGCGTTTGCCGCTGCGGCCGTCAAACGCGGCTGGCGCGTGGCCTATCCGTGCATGCTCTCGGCAATTGACGCCGCAGCTTGTGGCCAGCGCATGTGCATGCGGGCAGTTGCTGTCGACGATGCGTCCTCGGCTCCGTTTATCGCCCACCCCACGCGGGCCTTCGCGGCCATGGACATCGACAGCGACCACTTCCCTATCGTGTCTGCCGAAGCACTCGACATGATTGTTGTGCCGCTCGTGGCCTTCGACCAAACCGGCGCGCGCCTGGGCTACGGCGGCGGTTGCTACGACCGCTACCTGCCCACGCTTTCGGCCACATGCCAGATCATCGGCATCGCCTTTGACGAACAGCGCATCGACCACGTCCCCACCGACGCCCACGATCTGCCGCTGCCCAACATCATCAGCGTCTAACCGCTGGCGGGCTGCACCCCACAAAAATGAGCGTGGAAAATCTCCCACTTTGAGCCCCCTTACGAGCCAAAAACGGGAGATTATCCACGCTCATGTTGCAAACGTCCGTTTTTCCACGCTCGTCCGTCCAGATTTCCGCGCTCATTCGGCAAGCGTCCGAAAATCCACGCTCGTATGTCTGAAAATCCACGCTCAATCAATGCGCGTCCAGATTTCCGCGCTCGTGTGTCCGATTATCCACGCTCGTGTGTCCGATTATCCACGCTCGTGCAGCTTAACGCCCCGCAACCGCCTCAACATGCACGCGGCACGCCGGCAACTTTGAGCTTGCGATCGAGCTTTGTCGGGTCCCTTAGATCATCCCAGCACAAGCGCACAATCTTACAGTTATCGAGCATCGAAAGCCTCGACTCGCGCTGGCGCTCGTCAAATTGCGCCTTTGCGAGCTTGCCCTCCTCCGCCGCCTTCTCGCTTTTAACAAATCCGTCGAACTCCCCAATAATCAACCGGTCACCCACGCGCCACAGATAGTCAACGCGATACGGCTTTCCCGGCTCAACCGGGTCGAACAGCTCAACTTGCAGCTCCGGAACCTGCCGGCCGCGCTCGATCATCAGCGCACGCGCCTTGGACTCGCCGCCGCTTTCCGACAAGCCGTCGGCACACCGCGCAACCCTGCGCGCCGTCACAACACCGCGACGATTCAAACCAAGCTTGTTGACTGCCTCAACAAGGTGCTCCTTCGACAAAAGCTGCTCATGGAGCGCCGAGTCCGCAATGATCAGCCCCTCGACAAACGACGCGTCGACCAGGCAATCCGTAATCGTTTGATCGATATCGGTCACGGCAATATCCATTTGACTGGCCCGCGTTCGATAAGCATAACGATGGCGAATGACCTGAGAGCCCGGCGTCGTCGATTGCGCCGGCATCGCGGCGATATGGATGTGCGTCAAATTGGCATGCGAAACCGAAAGACCATAGATAACAGCCGCCGTATAGGAGCAAAACGTCCAGTCGGGGTGCTTTTGCGCAAGCGCCCGCACCCGATGCAGATAACGTTGCCGAAACTTGAGCTCGGACCAGTATTCCGGACGCGCATACAACCCCGGCATGACCACTTCGAGACTTCCCGCCGCCACCCGCCGCTCAATCTGCTTTGCCTCCGCCGTCGTGCGCGCGTACACGCAGCTCATCTGCTGCTCGCAAGCTTTAATGTGGCTTGTGAGTCTTTGATTCGCCGTCATGTTTGCCACGTCGCCTCCCAACTCTTGGAACGGCGCCAACGTACCAGGCGGTTTCATGCGAAGTCTGACCAAATGCCAACCAAAAGCTGACCAAATGCTTGACGGTTTTGAACGCTTTAGGTTAATGGCTTATATCTGCAGGTAGAACGGTTGTCGAGAGGTCCCTGTCTCCACATTTTGAGCCTCAAAAGCCACCGACTTCATTGAAAGAAAATGTGCCGTGGATCAAAACTACCTAGTTTGCGATGCGGCCCGTATGTACTCGACGCATGATGGGGCCGCCGGTACAACAGCTGCAGAAAAATCGAGCGTGGAAAATCTCCCACTTTGGGCCCCCTTACGAGCTAAAAACGGGAGATTATCCACGCTCATTCAACATGCGTCCGATTATCCACGCTCGTCGCGTAGCGGCCACGGTAACCGCCGCAGCCACAGCCACGACAGCGGCCTAGTGCTCCTCGCCGGCGCGAGCCAGGTCGTAGGGCGTGGTCTGGTAGACGTAGTAGTTGAGCCAGTTGGTGTAGAACAGCTGAGCCTGACTGCGCCAGACGTTGCGCGGCTCGGCGGTGGGGTCGTCACCCGGGAAGTAATGCGCCGGCACCTGAGGGTTGAGCCCGCGCTTCACGTCGCGCTCGTACTCCAGACGCAGCGTATCGGTATCGTACTCGGGATGGCCAAAGACAAAGAAACGGCGGCTGTCGGTCGACTTGACGATGTACAGCCCCACCTCGTCGGACACGGCCACGACCTCAAGCTGCGGCTCGGCCTCCACGTCCTCGCGGCGCACGTCGGTGTTGCGCGAATGCACGGCATAGAAGCGGTCGTCAAAGCCACGGACCAGCGGGCTTTGCGGCTTCACCAAATAATGCTCGAACACGCCACTTGCCTTGGCCGGTAGATCGTACTTCTGAATGCCGTAATGGTGATACAGGCCAGCCTGCGCGCCCCAACAAATGTGCAGCGTGGAGTGCACGTGCGTGGTGGACCAATCCATGATCTGGCAGAGCTCGGGCCAGTAGTCGACCTCCTCGAACGGCATCTGCTCCACCGGCGCGCCCGTGATGATCAGGCCGTCGTAGTGGATGTCGCGGATGTCGTCGAACGTGCGGTAAAACGTCTCCAGGTGGCCGGCGCTCACGTGCGTGGCCTCGTGCGTTTTAGTGCGCAGCAGGTCCACCTCCACCTGCAGCGGCGTGTTGGAGAGCTTGCGCATGATCTGTGTCTCGGTGGCGATCTTGGTGGGCATGAGGTTGAGGATGAGCACGCGCAGCGGACGGATGTCCTGGTGCAGCGCGCGGTACTCGGTCATGACAAAGATGTTCTCGCTCTCGAGCTGCGCGGCAGCAGGGAGGGCGTCGGGAATGCGAATGGGCATGGATGCTCCTTACGAGTCAGTTGCAGCTATGGTACAACGAGCGGCCCCATCCGCGCGAGCACATCGCCCAGCGATGCCGTCAGCGGCCCAAATCACTCCAAAAGTAGAGATTAAGGCATGTCCCAAAAATCTGCGGCGCTTTAGCCTAGCAAAGTGACAGCAGGACGCTACAATGGTTCGACGCGAAAAACTCGGCCGAAAGGATACGTATATGTACCAGACGCGTAAGATCGGTGTGGTCGGCCAGGGCCACGTAGGAGCACATGTCGCCAACAGCCTGCTCATGCAGGGCATTGCCGATGAGCTGTACCTGTGCGATATCAACGAGGCCAAGGTGACGTCCGAGGTCCAGGACCTGCGCGACTCCCTTTCGTTTGTCCCGTACAACACCAAGATCGTCAACTGCTACGACCACTACGAGGAACTTGCCTGCTGCGACGTCATCGTCAACGCCGCCGGCAAGGTCGCGCTGGCCGCCGGCAACCGCGACGGCGAGCTGTTCTTTACCACCGACGCCGCCCGCACCTTTGCCAAGCGCATCGTCGACGCCGGCTTTGACGGCATCTTCGTGAGCATCTCCAACCCCTGCGACGTCGTGTGCACCGAGCTGTGGCACCTGACCGGCTACGACCCCAAGAAGATCATCGGCTCGGGCTGCGGCCTGGACTCCGCCCGCCTGCGCACCGAGATCTCCAAGAAGGTCGGCGTGAGCCCCAAGTCCATCGACGCCTACATGATCGGCGAGCACGGCTTTAGCCAGTTGGCCGCCTTTAAGGCCGCAACCATCGCCGGCAAGAGCCTTAACGAGCTTCAGGCCGAGAACCCCGACAAGTACGCCTTTGACCACATGGAGGTCGAGGAGCTCGCGCGCAAGGGCGGCTACGTAACCTACCAGGGCAAACAGTGCACCGAGTACGCCGTCGCCAACTCCGCCGCGCGCGTTTGCGCTGCCGTGCTGCATAACGAGCATGCCGTGCTTTCGGCCTCTACGCTTATGACCGGCCAGTATGGCGAGGAGGGCATCTTCACCTCCCTGCCGTGCGTGATCGGTGCCGAGGGCGTCGAGGAGGTCTACACGCTGGACCTGTCCGAGCACGAGCTCGAGGGCTTCCACAAGAGCTGCCAGCACATCCGCGACAACATCGCCCAGCTCGACTGGTGGGACGCCGAGGCCCACGACGCCAAGTAAGCCGCTGGCTGCCGCAACCTTGCGAATCTATGCGCGATACTAAGCGGGCCGCGCCGGAAACCCACCGGCGCGGCCCGCTTTTTACGCACGCTGTTCGCTTGCGAATCGAAGGTGAATACTTTTCCCGGTACCTAGTACTGCTCGATGCCCATGTAGCGACGAATCTCGGGGCTGTGGTCGAACACCTTGCCGCGGGCGGCACGCAGCTCGCAGCTCATCGCGTAGAAGAAGATCGGCTCCAGGTACGAACGCACGCTGGCAGGCACTTCACCCACGCCGTACTCGAGCGCATCGAGCACCATGACGGTATCGGTGTGCGTGTTGAGGAACGCAAGAGCGCGCTCCTCCATGGGGCGGCACTCGCCCGATCCGAGCTGCACAAAGTAGAACACGCCGGGCTCGGTAGCCTCGAAAGGACCGTGGAAATACTCGCCGGAGTGGATGTAGCAGCAGTGCTGCCACTGCATCTCCATAAGCGAGCAAATCGCCATGGCGTAGGTCTGGCTAAAGTTGGGGCCGGAACCCAGGATATAGAAGAACTTATGCTGCTGGCAGAGCTCGGCAAAGCGATCGCCCAGCTCGGCGTTGACCTTCTCGCGGGCAGCGGGCAACAGCGCATCCATCTGCTTAAGGCCGGCGTACATATCGGCGAGTGCCTCGTAACCCTCCTGCTGGTCGAGAAGCTCGGCAGCCATCAGGGCGCCAATACCCTGCGGGACCTCGGCCTGCGGCACGCCTTCGCCCCACGGATAGACCCAGGTGGTCCACTTGCCGTTGTCGATCTTTGAGCCCTCGCAGTCGGTGAGGGCAACGACCTCGGCGCCAGCAGCCAGCGCCATCTCGCAGCCGTCGACGACCTCCTGCGTATTGCCGCTGTGGCTGCAGGCGATGACGAGTGACTTCTCGCCAAGACTCTTGGGAGCCATCAGACAAAACTCGCGCGCCGTGTAGACCGTCGAGGCAAACGTGGTGGCCTCGCGCTTGAGCAGCTCGTTGGCCGGCATCAGGTCGATCATCGAACCGCCGCAGGCGATCCAAAAGACGTTCTCAATCTTGCCCTTACGCTCGATAATTTCCTGAACCAGATCGTGTGCGTTCACGGTGATGCTCCTCCTTGTGTGGCGGTTTTGAACGACGACAGCTCGTACCTGCGGTCGTTCTATGTTGTCCTATTTATAGCACGCACGACGACGCTCGTGAAGTCATTTCACCAAACTTGTTCCATGTTGTTCTATCTATGGACGTTAGATGTCGAACACGTAGCGCGAGCCCACGATCTTTTGGCGTCCGAGCAGCAAGGGTCGCTCGTCCTCATCGGTAAAGTACGCCTCCATATAGAAGAGCGGCTCGCCGACCGGCACCTCCAACAGCGGGGCCGCCTGAGCATCGGCAAGCGCAATCTCCACGGTGCAAGGGTCGGACTTGAGCGGTGCGCGGCCCGAATGCTCGGCAACGAGCGCAAAGATCGAGTTGTCGGCGAGGTCCTTATCGGCAAGCGTCTGCAGATAGGGATGGTCGGCGAGCACAAAGGCGTTGTTCTCGAGCATGACGGGCACGCCGTCTGCCGTGCGCACGCGCTCGACAACGATGAGCTCGCAGCCGGGCTCTACGCCAAAGAACGCCGCGTCCTCGCGCGTCGCCGCAACCACCGTGCGCGACACCAGACGCGCTCCGGCCACCATGTCGTTGGCAGCGCAACCCTCGGAAAAGCTCTGAACGTCACCCTTCTGGACAATCTTGCGCTTGAGCTTGGGCGCGCACACGAACGTGCCCCTCCCCTGCTGGCGGTTGAGATACCCCGCGCGCGACAGCTCCTCGATGGCGCGGCGCACGGTGATGCGTCCCACGCCGTAGTACTTCGCGAGCTCCATCTCGGAAGGAATGCGCGAGCCGGATGCGTACACGCCACGCGCGATCTCGCCCTTTAGGTCGTCCATAACCTGCTGGTACAGCGGCACAGCGGACACCTCAGTGCGCTCGGTTTTATCATCGGATGCCATCGTTATGCTCCATTCCGTGCATGCTCGGACTCAAACTCTTCAATCGCCGCCATAAACTGCTCGCCAAAGGCGTCGGCCTTTTTCTCGCCGATGCCGTTGACCTGGATAAGCTCGTCGCGCGTCTGTGGGCGTAGGCGGCACAGGCCGCGCAGGGCCTTGTCGGAAAAGACCATGTACGGCGCCATCTCCAGCTCCGTCGAGATCTCCTTGCGGAGGGCACGCAGGCGCTCGAACAGCTCGGCATCGTCGCCAACACGCGGGCGCTGATCCAGCTCGGTCTCCTCGCGCAGCAGATCGACGGCGCGGCGGGCGCGGGCCGAGGCCTTGCGCTTGGACGCACGACGCTTAACGGTAAAGGCGAACGCCTCATCCTCGACCTCGACGGCACGCGGACCCAGCCCCACGACCGGGTACTGCCCCTGCGAGGTGGCCAGATAACCGCGGCCGCACAGCTGGCCGATGATGTCCTTGATGCGCCCGACCGATTCGCTCGACAGCTCACCGTAGCCGCGGTCCTCGTCCAGATGCATCTGGCGAATGCGCTCGGTGTTGCCGCCGTGGAGCACATCGGCGATGAGCGACTTGCCAAAGCGCATGGGACGCGCGGCCACATAGCGCACGGCAGCGCGGGCCATATCGGTGACGTCCTCGACCTCGAACTGCGTGAGGCAGTTGCTGCAGTTGCCGCAGCCCTCGGCGTCGTCTGCCGTGCCGTCCGCGGCGGCTGCCGCATGCTCGGCCGCGGCCTCGTCGCCAAAGTAGCGCAGCATGTATTCGCGCAGGCAACCGGTGGTATTGCAGTAACCCTCCATCTGGCTGAGCAGACGATATCGATTCTGGAGCGCCCACGCGCGCTGCTCATCGTCGAGCGCCTCATCGGCAGCATCGCCACGGTCAATCAGAAAGCGGCGCATGCGAAAATCGTTGCCGTTCCACAGCAGATGGCAGCTGGCCGGGTCGCCATCTCGGCCGGCGCGGCCCGCCTCTTGGTAGTAAGCCTCGATGCTCTCGGGCACGTTGTTGTGAATCACGTAACGCACGTTGGGCTTGTCGATGCCCATGCCAAAGGCGTTGGTGGCAACCATCACCTGGATGTCGTCGTCGATAAAGGCACGCTGGCTCTGGCGGCGGGCGTCGTTGCCCATGCCGGCATGGTAGCGCCCCACACGAATGCCGCTGGGGCCCAGTGCCTCGGCAAGCTCCGCGGCCAGCGCATCGACCGTCTTGCGGGTCGAGCAATACACGATGCCGCTCTCGCTCGAATGCGCGATCACATAGTCGCGCACCCACGCGGTCTTGGCCTTGTCGCCCATCTCCTCGCAACCAAAGTAGAGGTTCTTGCGATCAAAACCCGTCACCACGGTCGCGGGGTTTTGCAGGCCGAGCATCTGCTGAATGTCCGCACGCACGCGCTCGGTCGCCGTGGCGGTAAAGGCCGCCACGATAGGGCGCTGCGGCAGGGAATCGATGAACTCGCGAATCTGCAGATAGGCGGGGCGGAAATCCTGGCCCCATTGGCTCACGCAGTGGGCCTCGTCAATGGCCACGAGCGGCACGCCGATGCCGCCGTCCGCCGCGGCCTCCTGCGCAAAGGCTATAAAACGCGGCTCGAGCAGGCGCTCGGGCGCCACGTACATAAGCTGATAGCGGCCCTCGCGCGCCCGCTTGAGCACGGTGTTTTGCTGGGCCGGAGTAAGGCTGGAGTTGAGATAGCTGGGTCGCGCACCCGCCGCGAGCAACGCACGGGTCTGGTCCTCCATAAGCGACAGCAGCGGACTCACCACAAAGGTGATGCCGGGCAGCATGAGCGCGGGCACCTGGTAGCAAATGGACTTGCCGGCGCCCGTGGGCATAACACCCAGCGCATCGCGACCGGCAAGGATCGCATCGACCATGCGGTCCTGTCCCGGGCGAAACGAGGTGTAGCCAAAATAGGCGCCGAGCGTGTCGAGCGCCATCTGCTGCATGCTATCGGTCATGGTTTCCTAACGTCCAAGTCATCTGCCGCCGATTATACGCCGCCACGCGGACAGCAGCACACGGCCGCCGCCCAGACTAGTCGTTTAAGAGCGTCCCCAATGACTAAGGAGTGTCCCCAGGTGCCGACAGAAAAGGAACGTCCCCAAGTGCCGCATCCGGGCCATGGCAACGCCGATGTTTTGGCAACGACAGCGAAAGCCCGCCAGAGCGAGCAAGGTGCCTTGAAACAAGGCGGCATTGATCTTCTGATCATGCCGCCGAAGTTGAAAGGCAGATTGCCGCTCTGGCGGGCTTGCAGCGTCGACCGATCCGCCGTTCGTTAGAACGGCGGAACCAACCCTACATCACCATAACGTAGCGCGATCCCACGTAGTACTGCTTACCCATCAGGACCGGCTCATCGTTGGGACCGGTAAAGCCGGCACGCAGATTGAGCAGCGGATCGTGCGGAGCAATGCCCAGCTCGGCCGCCTGCTCGGCGTTAGCTCGAACGGCCTCGACCGTACGGTAGCCAACCGAGACAATCGGGATTCCGCCAACACGCTCGACCTCGGCAAAAATCGACTTGTCCTCAAGATCGGCCGTCAACAGCTCACGGTAGGCGTCAAACGGCACAAAGATGTTCTCCTCAAAGATGGGCTCGCCGTCGGCCGTGCGCACGCGCTTGATATGCAGCAACAGCGCATCCTTCTGCAGGCCAAAGAACTCCATCTCGTTTTGGCGCGCCGGAACGATCTGGCGATCGATCACGTGCGCACCGGCCTTCATGCCGTTGCCGGCACACAGCGCGGTAAACGTCTGCAGCGTCGAGGCGTGAAACTGGCGGTTGATGTGCGGCGTGGAGACAAAGGTGCCGCGGCCCTGCTGCTTAACCAGGTAACCATCGGAGCACAGCTCCTCGACAGCGCGGCGCACCGTAATACGGCTCACCTCGTACTGCTCGGCTAGTTCAAGCTCGGACGGAATACGCTCCTTGGGTGCATAAACACCTTTTTCGATCGCATCCTTGATTTCGTCATAAATCTGCTGGTAAAGCGGTGCATTTTTGGGCGCAGGCATATCTGATCACTCTTATCAAAATAGCTAAATTTCTCATACGTATATAACGTCTAGTTTCATGTTACCTCATATTGATAAAACGATACACCCTCCCTACCAAAAAGCGACAGCTTCATTTTGGTAGGTTTTATCTGGGCAAACGAGAGCCCTCGAAAGCAACGGGGCTTTCGGGGGGGCTCGTTCGGATGGGTTGCGCAGGACCGGCAAAATGCCAATACCCTACTTGCCGTCGTCCTGCTGCAGGCTGTCCTGTTCGCTGAGGCGCGCCTGCCTGCTGGCCATGCGTGCGGGCTTGTCGGGATCGGGAACGGCCGTGGGCATGGGCTCGTCGACATGACCGCCCCACCAGCCGCCCACAAAGTTGAGCGTGTGGAACACGTTGATCACGGCGCCGGGATCAACGTCGCACACCAACTTGATAATGTCCTGGCTCTCGTAGGTCGAGACAACGGTGTTCAGCAGGTACATCTTTTCGCGGCTGTATCCGCCGACGACCTCGGCGCAGCTAATGCCGTGCTGAAAATGGTTTACGTAGGCAGTCATGACCTCGTCTGCCTTACGCGTCGTGATCTGCAGCGTCACGCGATCGTAGCGACGATAGAAACTGTCGATGGTCTTGGTCGAAATAAACTGGAACACGATGGAATATGCCGCCTTGTCCCAGCCAAACATAAAGCCAAAGATCGCCAGGATAAAGCAGTTGAAACCAAAGATGACGCCCCAGATGGTCTTGCCCGTGTGGTTGGAAACCCACAGCGCGATAAAGTCGGTGCCGCCGGTGGATGCGCCGGATTTAAGCGCGATGGCAGCGCCCAGACCCGAGACCACGCCGCCAAAAATGATGAGCATGATCTTGTCGCCCAAAAATGGAGCGAAGTGAAAGACGTTAAGGAACAGCGACGAGAGCACGACCTGCATCATCGAGAAGATGACGAAGCGCTTGCTAATGCCGCTCCAACATAGGAGTGCCACGGGAATGTTGAGCGCGAGCATACCGAGCGAGATGTCGACGTGAACGCCGCCGAGCGAGGTAACGCGATCGAGCAGGACCGCAACGCCGGTGAGGCCGCTCGGAAGCAAGTCGGCGGGCTGAATGAACGCCTGGATCAGGAATGTCTGGAGAACGGCGGAAATCGTGACCGCCACGGCAGTAATGGCGCGGCGGACGATGGTGAGGCGGCCGAGCACGAGCACGCGGTCCGTGAGCTGATCGATGGCGTTCGCCACGCAGGCTCCTTTCGAAGGCAGATGTAGTTGTGGGGTATGTCCGCGATTGTAGCATGGAGCGTGCGGGGGCGCTTCAATTCACCCTCTCTCGACAACCAAAACGGGACCAGCAACCCCCACGACCAAAGGGCAAAATTCCAAGTGAGTAGACTTTTTACGATCTGCCGAGCACACCCAAAACCGCCACCCCTGTGACCTGCGGTTTTACAAAGGAAGATATGCATTGTGCTCGGCCTGCGCCAAAAAGTCTACTCACTTAGTCCGAATCGAAGCCAAACGGATCAAAATCGAAACCAAATTGAGCCAGTCCACCGCAAAAAACGTTTGAACCCGTGCTTCTCGCGGCGGATTGACACTACAAAGCGGCCAAAATGTCGGTCAGATTATCAATAACGGCATCGGCTCGCGATTGATCGAGGTTGACGCCCTCGTGCGGACGCAGTGCCAGGACGCGGGCGCCGGAACGTTTGCCAGCCTCGATCCCCAAAGGCGAATCCTCGATAACCAGGCACTCGGCAGGCTCCACCCCCAGCGCCTCCATGGCACGCAGGTAGATCTCGGGGTCGGGCTTAAACGCACTGCACTCGTGACCGCTGATGGTGTAGTCCAGCACATCGGCGATACCGGCAATCTCTACCAGCTCGTCAATGAGCTCACGATAAGACGAGCTCGCGATGGCACACTTCACGCCGCGCTCGTGCAGTGCGCGCATCACCGGCTCCGTCTGCTCGTTGAGCAGCTCGGCATACGGAACGGGGTGGTCCGGGCTGTAGACCTGCTTGTACTCCACGCGAAGGCGCTCGCGCAGCTCAACATCGTCGGGCACCAGCGCCTCCCAAATGGCCGGCTCGTTAGACCCCGAAAGATCGGGGATCTCGTTAAAGTGGAACCCCTTCTCCTCCATAAACGCCACGCGACGACGGTTGTAGAACCACTCGGTATCGACCAGCACGCCGTCCATGTCAAATAGCACTGCTTTGATCATACGCATCTCCTCCCACCTGCCAAATAGAGACAGGTTTATTTTGGTAGGTTTTATCCTGGGTTTTGCGACGCGACAGGCGTGCCCTCCCAAGAGCAAAAAAGGGGATGGGGCACAAACCCCATCCCCTCTCAATCAACCCGTAAGGTCTACTTACTTGTGATTAGTAGGAAAGCTTCCACATATAGCGACGCATGGTCAGCGGGTGCTGACGGGCCTCGGCGATCTGGTTGCCGTACTCGCGCATAACGGCGAGGTGCAGCAGCGGGTTGAAGTAGGTGACGACGCTCGCGGGCACGGCGTCAGCCAGGCCGTAATCCTTGGAGTCGATCAGAGCGACCTTGGCGCCCATGCGCTCAAGGAAGGTGAGGGCGCGGGCGTCCATCGGACGGGTAGCGCCATCGGACATGAAGAAGACGTAGGGCTTACCCTCGGTGGAAACCTCGAACGGGCCGTGGAAGTACTCGCCGGTGTTGTAGGCGGCGGCGTCGATCCACTGCATCTCGGTGAACAGGAAGGCGGCGTGAGAGTAAGCCATCTTCTCGGAGGCACCAGAGGCCATGAAGTAAATCATCTTGTCGTCCTTGAAGTCCTCAGCGAACTTCTTGGCGAGCTTCTTGCAGTGCTGAGCGGCGTTCTCGCAGAGCTCGAAGACGTTGGTAAGGCCGGTGATCATGTCCTCGTAGTGGTCATAGCCCTCGGTCTGCTGAAGGATCTCGACAGCAAGAGCGATGGCGTAGCCGGGCTTCTCGCACTTGGCAGCGAAGTTGGCGTGGAAGCCGTGAACGATGACGTAGTCAGCGTCGACGGTCAGAGCGGAGCCAGCCTTGTTGGTGAGGGAGACGACCGGGCAGTTGTGCTTCTTGGCGGTCTTGTTGGCCTCGACGGTCTCGGGCGTGGAGCCACCGAGGGAGCAGGTGATCACGAAGGTGTGCTCGTTGACCCAGGAGGGCGTGTCGTAGTTGAACTCGTTAGCGGTGAAGATCTGAACGTTCAGCTTGTCCGTGTTGTTGGCCAGGAAGTACTTGGCGGGGTAAAGGTCGGACATGGAAGCACCGCAGCCGACGAAGGCGACGCTGTGAATCTCGTGGTTGGACAGGACGTCAGCGACGATCTGCTTAGGGAGGTTAAGGTCGATCTCGTACATCTGACACATTCCTTTCGATTTTTGCGACGCCACATTGCCGGGCGCTCGCAGGGTTACCGTGGTTTGGACCGAGTCGCCGGCCCGTTGAGGATGTGACAAAGGGACTGCCCTTTGTCACGTATAGGGATGGAAGCCTGCCTGGGGTATGGGATGCCAGGCAGGCCCCCGGGGAAAGCGGTTAGGCGCTTAGTCGCGACTAGGCCAGGATGCCGGCCGCGGAGAGGGCAATGCCGCCCACGATGGCGATCACGAGAAGCCAACCGGTGTTGACGTTCTTCTTGATGAGCCAGTACATAAGGCCGGTGAGGCCAAGGGAGATCATCTGGGGCATCATGCCGTCTAGGATGTCCTGGATAACGACGGTACCCTCAGCGAACTGCAGCGGGGTGGTAGCGCCGATCAGCGTAGCGATCATGCCGCCCACGGACATAAGACCCACGATGCCGCAGACATACATGAGCTTCTCCATGAGGTCGCCGCCCTGAAGCTTGCTCAGGTACTCGTGGCCGCCCTGATAGCCCATCTTGGCTGCGAACCAAGTGATCAGCACAGAGGGGACGATGGAGATGAGCATGGCCAGGATCGGGCCCATGATGGAGCCCTGCTGAGCCAGCTGAACGCCCAGGCCAAAGGCGATAACGCGGATGGTGCCCTGGAAGAAGGAGTCACCGATACCGGAAAGCGGACCCATGAGGGAGGTCTTGACCGCGTTGATCGAATCGGGATCGAAGTTCTCGGGATCCTTGGCGTACTCCTCCTCCATGGAGGCGGAGAGGCCCAGAATGAAAGCGCTCGTCTGCGGGGTGCAGTTGTAGAACGCCATGTGACGGTGGTAAGCCTCTTTCTTAGCAGCGAGCTGCTTGGGGTCGGACTCGTCCGGATAGAGGCGGTCGAGCGTGGGAACCATGCCGTAGAGGAAGCCCATGTTCATCTGACGCTCGTAGTTCCAAGAGGCCTGGATGGCCCAGGAGCGCCAGAAGAACTGGCTGACCTTCTTGTTCAGGGACACGTCCTTGGTTGCGGTTGCCATAGTGTGTTCCTCCTTAGTCTTCGTCGTCTTCGAGCGGATCGTAGTCGGAATCGACACCGGCGGCTGCATGGGAACCGTTGAACTTGAAGCCCATGAAGACGACAGCCAGGCACACACCGATCAGAGCGACCGCGATGACGGACAGGTTGAGGTAAGCGGCGAGCAGGAAACCGATGAACAGGAACGGAGTCATACCCTTCTTGATCATCATGGTGAGCAGCAGGGCCAAGCCGTAGGCGGTCATGATCTTGGTCGAAACGTTAAGACCAGTGGACAGCCACTCGGGAACCATGTTGACGATGGTCTGAACCAGGTCGGTGCCGACAAAGACGGCGAGGAAGATCGGCAGGAAGTACATGAGAGCGTACAGACCGGAGCCGGCGCAGATGTGCATACGGTAGGCGGTCTTGAACTTTCCGTTATCGATCGCGCTATCTGCCACATGGGTGAGGGCGGCGATGATGGAACGGAACACGATGCCGAGGAGCTGACCCAGGACGGCGACCGGGATGGCGATCGTCATGGCGGTCTCGGCGGAAGCATCGGTCAGGCACGCAAAGGCAGCGGCCACGATGCCGCCCAGGACCATATCGGGCGGAACGGCGGCGCCGACCTGCACCAGGCCCATGGACACGAGCTCGACGGCGGCACCGACGGCAAGGCCGGTGGGCACATCGCCCAGCAGCAGACCGACGAGCGTAGCGCCAACGAGGGGCTGCTCGAAGTTAAGACGACCGAGCAGGCGGGAGTCCCACATGCAGAACACGCCGACGAGGCCGACGAGCACCGCACTGATGAACGTATTCATACCCTTCTCCTTTCAGTCAGGCAAAAGCCTGGTTGATTACAGCTTGGCGTCGATGTCGACGCTCTGATACGTAGGGGTCTGCTGGACGTAGAGCTTAATGCCCATGTCGAGCAGCTGGTTGACGTCTGCCTTCTGGGTGGCGTCGAGGAAGACGGAGCTGTCCTTGCCGCCGACCTGATCGGCACCGTCGTGGTTGGCGGTGGCGCCCAGGTTGATGGCGTCGAGCTTGTAGCCCTGGCAGAACTGCAGCATCTCGGCAGTGTTGCCAAAGACGAACATGACGCGCTCGCCGAGGGTGTTGAGCTTGTCCATCTTGGCGAGGGCACGCTCGACGGTGAAGACGTTCAGGCGAACGCCCTGGGGCTTGGCCAGCTTAAGAGCGCCCTTCTTGATGTCATCGTTGGCGGCAGCGTTGTCGACGACGATGATGCGCTCGGCCTGAACCTTGGTGGTCCAGGTAAAGACGACCTGGCCGTGCAGCAGACGGTAGTCAAGACGTGCGAGGACGATCTTGGCGGGACCGGAGCTGTGACGGGGCGCCTTGGCCTTCTTGGCGGGAGCCGCGGCAGCCTCGACCGGTGCGTTGGGGTTGGTCAGGCCGGTGCGGGCCTCGTTGATGAGGGCCGCGAGCTCGGCGCCCTTGACGGGGACGGGGCTCATAGCGAGCGTGAGCGCCAGCGGAATGTTGAAACCGCTGACAACCGTGAACTTCGTGCCGTTCTTGGAAAGCTCGACCATGTTGTTGTTGACCGAGCTGCCGAGCATATCGGTCAGCACATAGACGGTGTCGTCCGTGTTGAACGTGGCGATCATGGCGTCCACCTTATTGGTGATGGGCTCCTTGTCGTCACGAGCAAGCGACACGACGTGGACGTTCGACACGTCGCCGAGAACCATCTCGAGCGTGTCTTTGGCGCCTGCGGCCAGGCCGCCATGAGATGCGAGAATGATCTGATTCATCTTGCCTCCTCCTTTTCGTTATGGTCATTATAACGTCTTATACGTTGCGGATATTGCTAATTAGTATAAAGACCGTTCGCGGGTGAAAATCGACCGTTGACGGGTTTAACGTACTTGAAACGTTGGGGCTGGGTAGGCCGGCGCTGGCTGGATAACCCCAGATCAGACGCCTTGCCAATCCCCTATCGCACGAAGTACCAGGGGCTTTCCTGTACGGTGGGTTCCAGCGCAATGCCGGTGCGCTCCTTAAACAGATCCATGTCCTGCGATTTCTCCGTCCACCACGCGTTGGGCTTAAAGGTCATGCTCTCAACAACATGACCGACAAACACACTGTTGCGCAGCTTGGAGAAGTCGGTGTTCATAATCAGGATGGACGCGAGCACCAGCACGATGCCCAGGACTTTGATCACGCCGGCGGGCTCGGCATAGACACCAATGCCCACCAGTACGGTAACGACCGTCTCGAAAGACATTACGACGGGAACTTTCGATGTCTCGAGCCCCATGGACAGACCCTGCATATATAAGATGTAAGCCACGGCTGTGGGGATGAGTCCAAAGCCAAGGAACAGCAGCAGCAGCTGTGGCGACATTGCCGCGGCGACATCCGGCCACGGAGCCGCGATAGCCGCCATAACCGCACCGCCAAAAACAAAGCCCCAAAACGTGACAGCCAGCGGGTGGACCGTCTTGGTTGCTATCCGGCTAAACACCGCGAGCGACGCACCACAAAGGCCTGCAATCACGCCCGACGTGACGCCCCAAACCGAAAAATGAAAACCGGAAAGGTCGCCATTGGTCACCGCAAGCACGCAGCCAACGATGTTAAAGACAATGGCAACGAGCTTGTTGGGGGTCACGTCCTCGCGATAAAGCACGCGGCCGAGCATGACGCCAAACACCGGCGAGGTGTAGAGCAGCACCGAGGCCGTAGACATACCCACCTCGCGCATGCACTCGTAATAGCAGGTGTTGGCGGCGGCTAAACCGACGATACCGACAAGCGCGCAGGGGACGAGCTCTTTGGGACTTGCCTTGAATAGCGCCAGGGGACCCTGAGCCACGGTAGACCCCTCACCCGGACGGCAGCCCATAAACATCAGGACCGGCGCCAAGATAAGCGCTCCGACCAACAAGCGAAAGGCCGCCATGCTCTGAGACGAAACGCCCATGGCCGCAATGCCGTTTACAAAGATTCCGATGCTGCCCCACATAAGCGCGGCGATCAGCACCAGCACATAGCCCAGATTGCTTTTCTTCAACGCAGCCTCCTCGGTATTGTTTCCAATATGTTTCATACTACGTTATAGTCGTTATATACATTTTTCAAGACACAAATCGGCGAACGGAAAAGTGATCCGCTGGGGACGGAGGAAAACGGATCACTTGGCGATTGCGGTGAAATAGTTCCTAAATAGAGGCCTCAGGCCCCTAAACAGGAACTATTCCACCGCAACTTATGAGGACATCGAGCTGTTAGGCCGCTCTATCCCCTTAGTAGTCCAGCTTCCACATGTAGCGGCGCGTCATGTAGTCCTTGTGGGTGACGGCAGAGAGTGCACGCATATACACGTTGTTGAGGATCGGGGCAAAGATCAGGTGGTTGAAGTACTCGCTCACGCTGTCCTTGATGTCGTTGAGGCCGAGCTCCTTGGCGTCAAGCTGATAGACGCGCTCGCCACCGTACTGGTTGACGAAGCGGATGCCGCGCTCGTCGTTGCAGCGGCTGCGGCCGACGCTGATGAGCTGGAACAGCGAGGTACGCTTGTCCAGGATCTCGAAGGGACCGTGGAAGAAGTCGCAGGTGTTGATGGTGCAGGAGTCAATCTGCAGCATCTCCTGCACGTTGCAGATGCTAAAGACGTAGGCGGCACCAAAGAGCGGACCCTGAGCCATGACGTTGATGCAGGGCTTGTCGGCGTTCTGCTCGGCCCACTTGGCAGCAAGCGGACGGGTGTACTCGACGGCCTTGCGATAGATGGGGTCGACCAAGTCGAACGCGGCCATAGCGGTCTCGTACTCGGCATAGCCCTCGGTCTGCTGCGTAAGCTCCATGGCGATCATGGTCACGACGGCGGAGTTGGTGCGGCCCATGCAGGACTCGTCGACGGCCAAGCTGTCGTACTGGATCTTGTAGTCGCAGACCTCGGTGAGGCCGGACTCGTCAACATAGATGGCGATGGTGCTGGCGCCGTGGTCCTTGGCGACCTGGGCGGCGACGATGGTCTCCTTGGTGCCGCGCATGGACACGACGACGGCCAGGGTGTTCTCGTTAACGTAGGCGGGGGTTGCGTGCACGAACTCGTTGCTGGTGTAGCTGGAGCTCACGACCTGCGTGGCCTCGTGCTCCATAAAGTACTGGGCAGGATAGTTGCCGCCGTTGGATCCGCCGGCGCCAATCCACACGACGCGCTTGATGCCGCCCTTGTTTGCCTTGTCAGCCAAAACCTGGGAGACGACATCCTTAACCTGTTCCTGAGTAGTCATCGTGCATCAGCCTTTCTTCTCGTTTGATGCTCTCGATGGCATACAAGTTACATACATGTTTTGGTTATGTCGACTAGTTGTATGCTATATTTGACTTAGAAATTCTGCTGGTAAGGTTTTCGACTTCTCGTTACCAGCAGTTTTGTTGTTGTATTGAATACATGCTTGATTAGACTCGCATACAAGTTAGATACAGGTTGATCACATGAACGCTTCGTCTAAAAAGAAACTGAGCCAATACGAGCGCTTGGCGGGCATGTTGCGTGACCGCATCGCCGCCGGTATCTACGCACGCGGAGACAAGCTGCCGTCCGAGATGGAACTCATGGACGAATCGGGGCTGTCGCGCAGCACCGTGCGCCACGCCCTTAAGGTACTCGTTGATGAGGGCCTGGTGCGCACCGAGCGCGGGCGCGGCGCCTTTGTGGCCGACACGCCCGCGCTCCACGAAAACAACCTGGTGTTTTCGAGCTATACCAAGCAGGTCGAAGGCCAGGGCATGAAGCCCACCACGCGCACGGTGGACTCGGGCTTTACCAAGGCGGGCGGCAGCATAGCTAAGTTCTTTGATGCCGCCGTGGGCAGCAAGCTCGTCAAACTTGTCCGCCTGCGTTATCTGGACGATGCGCCACTGTGCCTGGAGACCACCTATCTACCACCGAGCTTTGAGGCGCTCATCGATCGCGATATCAATGGTTCGCTCTACGCCACGCTGCGCCAGGAATTCCATCGCGCGCCGGCACAGGGGCACAAGACCTTTGAGGTGTGCTATGCCTCGCAAAACGAGGCGTTTTTGCTCAACGTTGAGCGCGGGCAGGCGCTGATCCTAATCACCGACTACGTCTACGACACCGACGGCCGACCGCTCCATGTCTCTAAGCGCATCCAACGCACCGACCGCGCCAAATACACCGAGCCCATCGGCTAACCTGCCAAAATAAACCTGTCCCTAAATGGTAGGTTTGGGGAGGTCGGGGAACCAGGTTGGCTTGGGTTGGTTGGGCGTGCGCTCGGCTAGGACCAACTCCATCCAGCACATGTCGTACCAGCGGCCGAACTTTTGGGCGCAGCGGTCAAAAGCGCCGACCAGGCGATACCCCATATGGGCATGGAAATCCTGACTGTTGTGCGTCAGGTACTCGTCGTCCTTGTCGTGCGGCACGGCAATGAGCGCGCACATGTTGGTGATGCCCATCGCGATCAGACACTGCTTGAGCGCATCGTGCAGCTTGCGGCCCAACCCGCCGTGGCGCACGTCGCGCGCCAGGTAGATTGACGTCTCGACCGACCAGTCGTATGCCTCGCGGCTGTTAAGCGGACTCACGTAGGCATAGCCTACCGGACGCCCGTCCAACTCCATCACCAAATACGGATAGCGCTTGAGCGTACGCTCAATACGCCCGGCGAACTCCTCAACGCTTGGCACCTCGTATTCGCAGGTAATCGCCGTCTGGCGCACATACGGCTCATAGATGGCAAGCAAGGCCGGCGCGTCATCGGGCGTCGCCAGGCGAATCGTCGGCTCGGACATCTCGGTCATACAACCCTTCCCCCTCAAAAACAGAGGCCGCCTTGCGCCAAACCCAGCGCAAGGCGGCCCCCCCCGTCATTGCATCAGGCTACAGGACAGCCGCCAACGCGTCGATATCCTCCTGCGTCGTGGCCCAGCTGGTGCAAAAGCGCACCACCGTGTGGGTCTCGTCGTACTTTTCCCAGTACTCGATCGCCGCATGCTCGCGAATGCGCGCCATGTCCTCGTTGGGCAGAATCACGAACTGCTGGTTTGTGGGCGTCTCCAAGAAGAACCGGTATCCGTGCTCGTGCAGCACGCGACGAAGCGCCTGCGCGGTTTCGATCGCCTGACGGCCAATCTCAAAATACAGGCCGTCGGTAAAGAGCGCCTCAAACTGCACGCCCGTCAGGCGGCCCTTGGCCAACAGCGCGCCGTGCTGCTTAATACGCGGAATGGGATGCGCCGGGGCGCGCATGCCGCAGAACACCACAGCCTCGCCGCAGAGCGCGCCGCACTTGGTGCCGCCGATGTAGAACACGTCACACAGCTGCGCCAGCTCGGGCAGGGTAATGTCGCACTCATCGGCCGCCAACGCATAGGCCAGACGGGCGCCATCCACAAACAGCGGAATCTCGCGCTTCTGGCACACTGCGTGAATCGCCGCGAGCTCGGCCTTGGAGTACAGCGTGCCGTACTCGGTCGATAGGCTCACGTACACGGCGCCCGGGAACACCGCATGCTCGTAGCTCTCGTTTTCGTAGAACACCTGGATATAGTTCTCGAGGTCCTCGGCGTGCATCTTGCCCTCGTAGCCGGGGATGGTGAGCACCTTGTGGCCGCCAAACTCGATGGCACCCGCCTCATGGCAGGCGACGTGGCCGGTCTCGGCAGCAACGACGCCCTCGTACGGCGCGAGCAGCATGTCGATCACCGTCGCGTTGGCCTGCGTGCCGCCCACCAGAAAAAACACGTCGGCATCGGGGGCCTGGCAGGCCTCGCGAATAAGTTGCTTGGCGCGCTCGGTATGTGCATCGGTACCGTAGCCGGGCTGCGGCTCCATGTTGGTATCGACGAGCGCCTGCAGCACCGCCGGGTGTGCGCCGTGGGAATAATCGTTGTTGAACGCGAGCATGGCAATCCTCTCTTACCGGGTATCGGCCAGATGATTCAAACGGAGCTATTGTACGCCGTTGGGATAGGCAATACGCGCGGCAAGGCACTCAAGCGCCAGCACCAGAGCAAAACCGCAGCTCACGTCACTCAAAAAGTGCGCTCCGATCACGATGCGGCCAAGCGCGACGAGCGCCGCGACCACAGCCGCCGTCCAAAAGACCACACGACGGCGTGACGGCTTTTCCTTAAAGGCCGCCGCGGGAAGCCCGGCGAGCATAAGGCCGATCGCCGCGTGCGCCGTGTGTCCGCTCGCAAACGACTTAAAGCCGTCCTTGACTACACCGGCGGCAATATAGGCCCACTTGTCGGGGTTGCCGATCACCCACCACGGCTGAAACTCGAGTCCCTGCGTCACCTCGATCACGCGCATGCGCGGACGCGACCACAGCGGCTTGACGATCACGTTGAGGATGATGGCCTGAGCGATCCACACGGCAAGCACCATCAACGCCCAGCGTGTGAGCTCGTCGGGCTCGGTCGTGCGCGTGAGGCGATAGACGATAAGGTTGGCGGCAATCATCAGTACAAACGTCAGCACCAACTGAGCCGCGATGAGTTTGCCGCCAACCCGCAGGGACGAAACGATCTCGTAGCCGACCAAGCCAACGTTGACGAGGATGCCGAGCGCGGCAAGCCATTTGCTGCCCCTGGAGTCGGGACGCACCGCGCGCACGAGCATAACGCCTGCGATGCTCGCCGTCAGCTCAAACGGCAGCTCGCCGGCGGCCTCGATAAAGCGGCCGTACATGCTGCCGATGTTGAACAGCGCGCTCGAGATCTGATAATCGAAAAAGGTGCCCAAGCCCAGGCAAAGGGCAAGGACAACCGCAATAGCAGCGGCGTCTTTCTTGTAGATGTACCCGAACATGCTTTCCTTTCGATGGGGCTGGAATCAACCTACGAGGTGGCGGGGCAAAGAACAACTGGTAGCTCTGCCCCGCCACGCCCCCTACTTGTTAATCATCGTCGGACGCGCCCAGCTGCTGCAGCAGCATGAGTGCCGCGGCCACGGGGCCGGTGCCGTCGTTGGCGTCGAGACCGCGACCCAGGCCGCTGCCCGCACCGGCGCCTGCCTTGTAGGGTACCGACAGTTTGCGGCTCTTGGGGAAGTTCACCGCGCCATAGCGGGTCTTAAGCTCAAAGGCCACCTTCTTGGGCACGTCGATGCCCAAAAACGTGATGCGGCCGCCACTGAGCGTGACGCTCTCGAGCCCCAAGCGCTCGCCACGGATACGGATGCGCGCGCGATTGAACAGGTTGAGCCCCGCCAACGGCAGCTCACCGTGCGCAGCCTCGGTCTCCTCCTGCACCTCGTCGATACTCTCCAGGTCCTCAGCAGCCGCGAGCTTACGGTACACGAGCACGCGCTGGTCCACCGCCGGCATGTACTCCTCGGACAAGAAGTAGTCGGCCGGCAGGTTAATACCCACGCTCGCCGCCTCCACGCCGGCGTCGTCATCGCCGCGCGCCTCAGCCACGGCCTGGCCCAGCATCTGCGTAAACAGGTCAAAGCCCACGCTCGACAGGTTGCCGTGCTGCTCGGCTCCCATAAGCGAGCCGGCGCCGCGAATCTCCAGGTCGCGCATGGCGATGCGCATGCCGCTGCCCAGGTCCTGGAACTCGGAAAGCGCGGTCAGACGCGCCGTAGCCTCCTCGGTGAGCGGCAGCTCACCCGGGAACATAAAGTACGCGTATGCCTGCGTGGCCGAGCGGCCAACACGGCCCTTGAGCTGGTAGAGCTGTGCCAGGCCCAAGCGCTGCGAGTCCTCGATGATCAGCGTGTTGGCCGTTGCGTTGTCGATGCCGCTCTCCACGATGGTCGTGGCGATGAGCACGTCGATCTTCTTGGTCGCGAACTCGATCATCACGTCCTCGACCTCGCGCGGGCTCATCTTGCCGTGCGCCACGCCCACGCGCGCCTCGGGCGCGGCCTCGTGCACGCGCGCCACGGCATCATCGATGGTCTTGACGCGGTTGGACACGTAATACACCTGACCGCCGCGGCCCACCTCCAGGCGAATCGCCGCACTCACCACGTCGGGGTCGTACTCCCCCACGTGCACGATCACGGGACGACGCCCGGTCGGCGGTGTGGTGATCAGGCTCATGTCGCGCACGCCGCTCGTGGCCATCTGCATGGTTCGCGGAATCGGCGTGGCCGAAAGCGTGAGCACGTCAATCTGCTCGCGCAGGTTCTTGAGCTGCTCCTTGTGCTGCACGCCAAAGCGCTGTTCCTCGTCGATGATCACCAGGCCCAAGTTCTTGGGGTTCACATCGGCCGAAAGCAAGCGGTGCGTGCCGATGAGCACATCGATCGTGCCCTCGGCAAACGCCTTGAGCGCGCGCTTCTGCTGCGCCGGCGTGCGGAAGCGGCTGAGCACCTCGACCTCCAGACCAAACGGGGCAAAGCGCTCAAAGAAGGTCTCGTAGTGCTGCTGGGCCAGAATGGTTGTGGGGCAGAGCACCATGACCTGACGGCCGGAGTCCACACACTTAAAGGCAGCGCGCAGGGCGACCTCGGTCTTGCCAAAGCCCACGTCGCCGCAGAGCAGGCGGTCCATGGGCTTGGGCGCCTCCATGTCGGCCTTAATATCGGCGATAGCCTCCAGCTGGTCGCGCGTCTCGTCGTAAGGGAAGCTCTCCTCCATCTCGATCTGCTCGGGCGTGTCGGGCGGGCAGGCGATACCGGTAATCGACGAGCGGCGCGTATACAGGTCGACCAGGTCAAACGCCAGCTTTTTGGCGTTCTTGCGCGCCTTGTTGGTGGCGCGTGTCCAGTCGGCGGTGTTGAGCCTGGTCAGACGCGGCTTATCGCCGTCGGGGCCAACATAGCGCGTGATGCGGTCGACCTGCTCGAGCGGCACGTAGAGCTTGTCGCCGTCGGCATATTCCAGCAAAAAGTAGTCGCGCTCCTTGCCGCCCACTTCCTGGCGCGCGATCTCGCTAAAGAGCGCGATGCCGTGGGTGGCGTGCACCACGTAGTCGCCCGGCTTAAACGGGAACGTGATCTGCGTAATGTCCACCTTGCGGCGGCTGCGCGCGCGGTTGGCGTCCATGCGGGCGTTGAGATCGGCGATCGAGAACACGGCCAGGTTGGCATCGGGCACCACTACGCCCTGCGGCAAGGCGGCATCGACAAAGGTCACACGTCCGCGCGAAATAGTGGGCACGGCAGCGCCGGCGGCAGCCTGCGCGGCGCCCGCCTCGAGCGGGCGGGCGTTGAGCGCGTCGGCCTTACGCTCGCGAATGGAAGCATGGGCCTCCTGGCGTGCGGCACGGTCGGCGGAATCCGCCGCTGCCACGCGTACGCGCTCGCCAATGACGCCGGCATTTTCGGGCGCGGCCGTCAGCGACTCCTCAAAGGTAATGCCCTCGTCGCCAAAGGTGAGCTCCATCGACTCGCGCGCACCGCGATCGGGGATGGCAAACACGCAGGCATAGCGCTTGCCCACGACTTCCTGAATGCGCGTCATAAAACGGTTGTCCGAGCCCGCGATGGCCGGCTGCTCAATCTTAAGCTCTGCCGTAACCGCACCGCCCGCGCGAATCAGGCTCACATAGTTCAGGCGCTGCTGGGCACCAAAATCGAGCTGCTGGGCACGTACATACAGGCCATCCAGTCGGTCAATCCCCGCCTCGCCGGCACGGGCCTCGATATCCTCGTAGGCACGCAGGCAGTCGTCGAACAGCGAGCGCGGCTCGGACAGCACCACGAGTGCCTTGCCGCTCACATGCGACAGCGGGCTCACGGTCTGGCCGTACATCACCGGCAAAAAGCGGTCGAGCTCAGGCGTGACGATGCGCGCATCCACCATCTCGAGCAGCGCCGCCAACTTGCTGTCGTCCTGGCTGGCGCGGTAGAGCGCCACATGCATGTTGTGGACGGCCTCGTCGGTAAGCGCCAGCTCGCGACAGGGGAAGATCTCGATGCTATCCTCGTTGCCGATGGTCTGCCCCGTGGAGCTCACCATGCGGCGGATGCGATCGATCTCGTCGCCAAAAAACTCGATGCGCACGGGCGCCTTTTCCTGCGCGGGGAACACCTCTACGGTGTCGCCGTGCACGCGGAACAGGCCGGGCGCGTCGGCGGCGCCGGCATTGGTGTAGCCCATGCCCACTAGGCGCTGCGGCACCTCATCAAAAGGAATCTCCTCGCCCACCGCAAAGGTCGTGGACTCCCAATAGCGGCTCTCGACCGGCGGCACGCAGCGCAGCAGCGCGCGGGCCGAGGCAACCATGATACAGTTGTCCCCGCGCACGATGCGCCCCAGAGCCTCGCAGCGCTGCGCCACCACGGCATCGTCGGGCGCCTGCTCGCGCCACGGATAGTCCTTGCGCTCGGGAAAACGGCACACGTGCGCCAGGCCCACGTAGGCGGCAAGGCTGCACGCGGCGCGATCGGCCGCATCCTCGCCACTCACAATGTAGACCGTCGGGCGCGGACGGCGCGCAAACTGGGCGGCCGCCATAAGCGTGCGGCCCGACTGCGACACGGCCAGCGTCACGTCCTCGCCGGCATCGAGTCCGGCCTCGACGGTCTGCAGCGCCTCGGCAGTGTAGAGCTGCGCGGCTATACGGTGAATGAGCATGCTGTTCCTCCGGCATCGCAACGCCAAAAGCCCGCCGGGGCAAGCTCGGCGGGTCGTACGTCAAATACATTGTCTGTCATGGTAGCGCATGGAGAGGACTCCGGCTCAAGGGCAAACCCAGCCCCGCAAAAAACGCCAGACGAAGATGCGTTCCGCCCTACCCCGCTACGCGCACGCTGGGACACAAATCCGCCAGCGGACACTCGTCGCACTTAGGTTTGCGGGCGTCGCAGATCTCGCGGCCAAAGGTGATCCACTGGTGGTTGACCGACTCCCAATACTCGTGCGGCAAAATCTTGAGCAGATCCTGCTCGGTCTTGAGCGGCTCCTTGGCATGCGTCTTGGGACTCAGCATCAGGCGGTGCGCAATGCGGTTGACGTGTGTGTCCACCGCAATGCCCTCCACGATGCCATACCCCACGTTGAGCACGATGTTCGCCGTCTTGCGTCCCACGCCCGGCAGCTTCACGAGTTCCTTCATGTCGGCCGGCACCTCGCCGCCATAGTCGGCGACGATCATCTGCGCGGCCTCGACGGCATGCTTGGCTTTGCTCTTGTAGAAGCCGAGTGACTTGATGGTGTCTGCCACGTCAGCCACACTCGCCCCGGCCATGGCCTCGGGCGTGGGCCACTGGGCAAACAGCCGCGGCGTCACCTTGTTGACCTGCGCATCGGTCGTTTGCGCCGAGAGCAGCACCGCGATTAGCAGGCGGAAGGGATTCTCGTGGTCCAAAAAGCACTCGACCGGGCCATAGCGACGGTTGAGGCGCTCACACACCTCAACGGCGCGCTCGCGTTTGGCGGCATTGGTCTCACGTGGCATAACGACTCCTCGGCTCAACGGCACAATAAACTTATGGGCACAATTGTCCCACGTCCGAGACGCTTACGCCTCCAAGAATGCGCCGGTCTGACGGCTCCACAGGCTCGCGTACTCGCCACCCGCCTCGACGAGCTGCGCATGCGCGCCGTCCTCGACGATCTCGCCATCGGCCAGCACCACAATGCGGTCGAGCGCCGCCACGGTGGACAGGCGGTGCGCCACCACAATGGAGGTACGGCCGCGCATCAGATTCTCGAGCGCCTCCTGCACCAGCGCCTCGGACTCGCTGTCGAGGGCAGAGGTCGCCTCGTCGAGCACCAGAATCGGCGCGTCGGTTAGGATGGCACGGGCGATGGCCACGCGCTGACGCTGGCCGCCCGAGAGCTTGACGCCGCGCTCGCCCACCATGGTGTCAAAGCCACGAGGCAAGCGGTCGATAAACTCCAGGGCGTTGGCCAGGCGCGCGGCCTCGCGAATCTGCTCATCAGTGGCGTCGGGACGACCGTAGGCAATGTTTTCGCGAATGGAGCGGTGGAACAGCAGCGCCTCCTGCGGCACGTAGGCAACCTGGCGGCGCAGGCTCTGCTGCGTACAGCGCGAGACATCCTGGCCGTCCACGAGCACGCGGCCGCCCTGAACATCGTCCAGGCGCAGCAGCAGCTTGGTGAGCGTCGTCTTACCCGAACCCGATTTGCCCACCAGGCCCACGCGCTGGCCCGCCGCCACATGAAGTGTCAGGTTATCGAACACGCTCTCGCCCGCCGCAGCGTCACGGTACGCAAAACTCAGGTGCTCAAAATCAATCGCGCCCTCGGTCACTTTGAGCTCAGGGGCGTCCGGGTCGTCTGCCACCAAACGTGGCTCGTCCAGCACGCGCGTCATCTCGGCCGCATCGCCCAAAGCGCGGTTGATGCGCTGCATCATGGAGCTTACGTAGTTCAGGCGCATGGTGAGGTTATAGGTGTAGGTAAAGATCATGACGAGCGAGCCGGCCGAGATGCCAAACCACGCGTTGCCGCCCGCCACGAACACACTCACCACGGCCATGGTGATGACGATGAGGCCCGAGGTCGTAAAGTTGCGCTGCATCATGGCGTGCATCGAGACCGTCTCGGCGTCGCGCGCGGCGCGATCGGCGGCGTCGAACAGATCGCGTTCAAAGTCCTCGCGCCCGCAGGTCTTGACGGCCAAGATGTTCGTGACCGCGTCGGAGAGCACACCCGAGAGCTTGTTCTGCGCGGCGGACGTCGCGGCCGAAAGCGGCATGATGCGCTTGTACATAAGCCAGACAAACGCGATGTAGACGACCATGATGCACACCAGGATCACGGTAAACGTCGGCACCACCGGGACGAGTGCGGCCACGGTGCAGATGACCGAGGTGATGGTGGGGATGAGCGAATACACCGTCACGTCGACCAGACCCGTGTAGCCGCTCATAAAACGGCTCGTCTGGCTCACGAGCGATCCGCCAAAGCGGCTGGTATGGAATGTCATGGATTGGTTGGAGAGCGTGTCGAAGCATAGACGCGCCAGGTGATAGTTGCCTGCGATCTCGAGCTTGTAGACGGTGTAGTCCTGTAGCTTGGAGAGGATCTGACCCACCAGGTTAACGAGTACGAGCGCTAGGATATAGGGGCCGAAGACCTCAAACACCTGGTCACCCGCCACGGGACCGGCTTGAACGCGGTCGACAATGAGGGCCATCACATAGGTATTGGCAAACGTCAGCAAAAAGATGTAGCCCGCCGACGAGAACACCGAGAGAAAGACAATCAGCGGCTGCGTGCGCGTGACACCCCAAAACCGCTGCAGCGTGCGGCGCACGGTGGAGCGGCTGAGCGGGCTGGTGCTTCTCTGAGACATGGGCTTCCTTTCGCGTCTGATAGGGCGAAACGCCATTGTTGCACACTAAAGCGCACTTCAGGCAAGTGCGACGCGAAAAGCGCCCGCGCCCCGCGTTTGTGCCGGTGCCCCACCGTCTTGTTGCAATTAGTCCTCGTCTTCTTGGTCCGCGAGAAGGCTCGCGGACGTGAGTCCCAAGATCTCATCGGCTTGGTCGGCGTCTTCCAGCGCGTCGATGTCCTTGAGCTTGCGCTCCATGACGTTGGTGCGCGTGGTGATGATGCCCTCGACCGTTTTGCCCGCGGTCTCGATCTGCTGCTGGGCGCGGCGCAGCGCCTTTTGATAGCGCGGCAGCTCGGCCTTGACGGCGGAGAGCACGCGCAGCACGTCGTCGGTACGTTTTTGCAGCTTAAACGTTTGGTAACTCATCTGCAGGCTGTTGAGAATGGCCGCCATGGTGCTGGGGCCGGCAACGTTGACGTGATAGTCGCGGCCCAGGGTCTCGATAAGCCCGGGGCGGCTGACGACCTCGGCGTACAGTCCTTCAAACGGCACGAACATGATGCCAAAGTTGGTCGTTGCCGGCACACTCAGGTACTTTTCGCAGATGTCCTTGGCCTCGCGCCTGACCATGGTGTCGAGCGTCTTGCGCGCAGCCGCCACGGTCTCCGCATCGCCCGACTCCTGCGCGTCGAGCAAGTGCTCGTACGCGTCGCCCGGGAATTTGGAGTCGATCGGCAGCAGCACGGGATCGCCCTCGTCCACCGGCAGCTTGACGGCAAACTCAACGCGCTCCGAGGCGCCGGGCTTGGTGGCGACGTTTTCCAGATACTGGTCGGGCGTAAGGATGTCCGCCAGAATTGCACCCAGCTGCACCTCGCCCAAAATGCCACGCGCCTTCACGTTGCCCAGCACGCGCTTAAGATCACCCACGCCGGTGGCGATGGACTGCATGTCGCCCAGGCCCTTGTACACGGCCTCGAGCTGGTCGCTCACCTGCTTAAACGATGCCGACAGGCGATCGTTGAGCGTGCGGGAGAGCTTCTCGTCCACCGTCGCGCGCATCTGATCGAGTTGCACGTTGTTGTCTTTGCGGATAGCGCCCAGCTGGGCATCGACCGTCTCGCGCACCTTGTCCAGGCGGTGCTCGATGCCCTCGCGGTTGGCACCGAGCTGTTGGGCCGTCTCGCGGCGCAGGTCATCCATCCGGTCACCAGCTTGCGAAAACTCACGTGCGATGGACAGGTAACGTTGCTGCTCCACGGCCGCATCTGTCGTCTGCTGCTGCGCGATGGCATTGGCCGTGCGGCGGGTTTCGGCCAGCGCGACGTTCAGGGCATCGAGCGCGTTGTTGGCCTGCTCGAGTGCTGCCAGCGTTTCCGCGCTACTGTCGCCACGCTCCCGCAACTCGGCACGCAGGCTCTTGAGTTGGAGGGCGCAAGCCGCAGCAACCCCCACCGCCACCAAGGCGATCACAACAAGCACAATATCAATAGCAGACATAAACTCCGCCCAACAAACCCAATCGGTCATCAATCAAAACCGCGATCAATCTTACCCCGCCACACGCACGGATCACCCACTGCCTTGCAGACAAATTTCTCTTAGAGCCGCGGACGCTAAAACGCTAGCTCTCCCAGCCGGCGCGGATGGTTGTTACGACATCGCCTAGGCGCTGGCCGAGAGCTGACAGATGTTGGAGCACCTCGTTGGGCGATGCGCCGTTGAGGATGCACGTGAGGGCATACGACGCCAGAAAGATGGCCACAAGCCCTAACGGGATGAGCACGATCATCGCCAAGGTGCGCAGGCGCTGGCCCACGCGGCGACGACGCGCACGACGCTTGTCGAACGCGAGCTCCTGCGCATATGAATCTTGCTGTACGGAATAGGCCTCTGGTGCCGATTCGCACCCGGGCACAGCTGCAGGTATAGCAGCGGGCACGACATTTTGCGCAAAGGGCTGGGCTGCCGCCCCTTGCATTTGCATCTCCATGAGTCGTTGCTGCTGACGCAGCATGCGCTCGGCTTGTTGCTGCGGAGTCTCAAGAAACAGATCCATGCTGGCCTCCAAAATCGGAGCATTCGACGCTTACGACCAGCATCCCGCACCGCCATGACCGCGACAACGCAATCGCCGGCAATAGCCACAAAGTTTCTTCTGCTCAAAAGCTGTCGAAAAGCTCAACAACTCCCCTACCAGCACTTTCTCTGAGCTTTTTTCGCCAACAATCTTTTGGCCTTCCACCCTTACGCCAACTGACCAAAATCTAACCAATAGCTTGACGAAAATTGTGGAGACCGGGACCCCACACAAAAAGTGCCGCCCCAAAGGGCGGCACACAAACTTATTATCAGCTTTTCTGTAACGAGCACGCGACGACTCAACGCCGGAGCGCAGGGCGGGAAACCTTTGCCTCGCGCGACCCTGCGAAGCCGTGAGCGAGAGGGAAAGGTTTCCCCGCCCTGCGCTCCGTGGTCGGTGAGGACAGACTACATGCCTGCGAGACCTCGGGCGGCGGTGGCGCACATAAACGCCAAGGCTAGAATCACGAGCGAGCCCGCGATGTCTGCCAGCACGCCCATTGCACGGCGTTCAAACAACCAGCTCTCAAAGTGCGGGGCGACGTTGCGCCAAACACGCCACAGCAAGATGCCCATACCGATGACGCCCGGGATATTGAGCAGTAGGATCTCGGAGCACAAAAGACCGATCAGGTTACCGGCGGCAAAGCCCGCATCACCCTCGCAGTATTTGCGGTAGACCATATACAGCATGTACGCCACAAACGGCTGCAAGCACGCAGAAATAAACGAGACCACCATCGAGGGGTCCTGCGAAAAGACCTCGGTGAGTTTATCGACACTCGTGGCGTCCTTCGAAGCCAAGAATAAACCGATAACCACAAGGGGCACCACGCCCAAAATTACCTCGACCAGAGTAAACAACTTGGCAGTCAAATCCTCACTAGCCGAATTCAAATGAGGCGCCCACTCAGGATGAGCATGCGCGCCGACTTTCTTGTCCTTCTCGACACGATCGGCCTTTTTACCCTCGGCAACCCGATGACCAGGATCCTTGCGAGTTCCCGCCGCAGCAACCCGAGCCCGAGACTTCTTACCCATAAAAAACACCCCATCAGGTAGTAGATAAACTAAAAGTCGCTACCCAGTGTACCCCCTAACAAATAGTGCCGCCCCAAAAGGGGCGGCACGCAAACCAATCTATTAGCCAAAACTCGTTGGCTAGCCCGTGTCGTCAGACCCGCGGCGTATGCCTTTGCCTCGCGCGACCCTGCGAAGCCGTGAGCGAGAGGGAAAGGGATGCGCCGCGGGTCTGACGCCCGGAGCGGTGAAACCAGCAATTGCCCTGCGAAGCCGTGAGCGAGGAGGGAAGGTAGTCCGGCCCTCCCGGCCCAGCTCACGCTAGCGCCAAGCGCTAGTAGTTCACCACCTGCTCCTCAAAGTACGCCTTCGGGTGGTTACACACCGGGCACACCTCAGGCGCCTCGGCACCAACGTGCAGGTGCCCGCAGTTCAGGCACTTCCATACCTTCACGCCCTCACGCTCAAACACCTCGCCCGACTCGATGCGCTCGACGAGTTTGTTGTAGCGCTCCTCGTGGGCCTTCTCGACGGCGGCGACACCACGGAACTTCTCGGCGATCTCGGCAAAGCCCTCCTCCTCGGCGGTCTTGGCGAACTCGTCGTACATCGTGGTCCACTCGTAGTTCTCGCCCGCGGCGGCGTCGCGCAGGTTGTCCAGAGTGCCCGGAACGGCGCCGTCGTGCAGATACTTAAACCACAGCTTGGCGTGCTCGGACTCGTTGCCCGCCGTCTCGGCAAAGATATTCGAGATCTGAACGTAGCCATCCTTCTTGGCCTTAGATGCGTAGTAGCGATACTTGGTGTGTGCCTGGGACTCACCGGCAAAAGCGGTCTCGAGGTTCTTCTTGGTTTGGGAATTCTCAAAATCCATAGGTGTACTTCCCTTCAACACGTGCCGCCCATAGGCTTTGAGCGACCTTGTCTTTAGGATGCCCTCAAGCCGCGAATTTAAACCTTACAATCCCGTTCTTCAGATTTGAGCGGGCTACACACTCAACCAACGATCGTCCTCGGCTCGGCAAAAGCCCTCGCGCTCCAGGTCAGCTAGAATGCCCGCGATCAAGTCGCACTCGACCGGCCCGCGACCGGCTGCCGCTTCCATCTCGTTAACGCCCACCACGGCATCAGCAAGCGTTATCCCCGCCGGCCGCCCATCGCGCGCAGCCAGTAGCATGCGCACAATATGGGCGCGTTTTTGGCGACGCGAGCCCTCGAACTTGGACTGACGACTATAGCCCGCCGAGCGCCTGGACGGATTGGGCAGCGTCTTCTTAAGATACGCGCCATAATCTAGCAGCGCGTAATACCACGCGCGCGGCGTGTCGGCATCGTCTTGAGGCACGGCAAAGGGCGCGATCTCATCCGCCACCGCACCGGGGGCCGCCGGACAGGCGGCTTGAATCAGCGGCACCAGCTCGCGATCGGGAACGGCCGGCACATCGGGAAAGAAATGATGCAAAAAGACCGTGCGCACGTTGGTCTCTAGATACACACCCGGAAGATCAAACGCAAACGACCGGATACCCTGCGCCGTTGCCGGGCCAATACCAGGCAGAGCGACCAAGTCACGCGTCTCACGCGGAAACTCCCCGTCCCAGTCCTCTACAACGCGCTGAGCGGCCCCGTGAAGCGCCAGAGCGCGTCGGTTGTAGCCCATGCCCTGCCAAGCGTCCAAAACATCGGAAGGCGCGGCCTGGGCAAGCGCCTGCACAGTCGGAAAGCGATCGAGCCACACCGGCATGCGCGCCTCCACACGCGGCACCTGTGTTTGCTGCAGCATGACCTCAGAAAGCCAAATGATGTACGGATCGCGTGTGCGGCGCCACGGAAGGTCGCGATAACGCAGGACCCCTTCCGAACGAATCATCGAACGAAAGGGGTCCTGAATCATGGCTATGCTCCTTATGCGGCGCTATTCCTCCCGGTAAGCGCACGCGCAGGTGGCGTACTCGGGAAACGCTTCGCGGTCGGCGAACTTGGGATCGACGGCCGGGAACTGGCGGTGAGCGACGATGTCGCCGAGCGAAACGGAATCGAGGTAGTCGCGCATCAACGCCTGAGCTCCGGCCCACAGGGGATGATAGCAGCACGCGCCCATGCGCGCACAGTCACCATCGGGCGCGGTGCAATCGTTCATAACCATAGGACCCTGAACGGCCTCGACGACCTGGCGGATAGTGACGTCGTCCGGACTGACCTTGAGACGCATGCCACCGTGGACGCCACGCAGGCTCTCCACAATACCGGCCTGGACCAAACCGTGCTGAATCGAGCGGGCAAACGAATACGGAACATTGACCTCTTCGGCAGCGGTGCGAACAGAAAGCAAACACTCCGGATCCTCAGCAAGCATCGCCAGCATTCGAAGGGCGTAATCAGTCTTCCTCGATATGTCCATTTTTCCCCTTTCAAGGAATACGAACAGCTCGAACGAGCTCCGGGGCCGAGCTTGTGTCGAGACGCTAAATGACCGCCAGGACATCCAAATGGTAAATCGGATATCCACTGAGTGCCGCGCTTGGAGCGAAATGCATCAGATGCGGCGCACAGTGCAATTTAGTATAACCTAACCCCCTGTCTCGTAGAACAGGTGTTGCGCAACAAAGCTGTTGTTCAGACAGATATACTTATTAGATTTTACTTGCGTTCCCGAAGGCGCGGGGATTCTGGGCGAAGATGCACCAGGGCGATCGTTCTATCGAAACAAAGTGCATCAAACGCAAAAAGCCACGTCCGAAGACGTGGCTTTAATTGCGTTGGCGGGAAGTACGGGGCTCGAACCCGCGACCTCCGACGTGACAGGCCGGCGCTCTAACCAAACTGAGCTAACTCCCCAGGCAGACGTTCGCGTTTGTTTCCGCTCGCGTGCGCTGCGGGGATTAGTATACACAGAAGTCTGTCCGGCGCGCAACAACTTTTTTGAAAAAATTTTTCGGTCCCTCCGGGAGGGTCTCCGGGGCCGGCGGGCGCGGGTTAAGTTTGCTGCTCTACAGTCCTGCGCAAGACGGAAAGCACATTAAGTGCTTTCCTTTGCGTGCGGAACTCGCGACAAACTTAACCCGCGCCCGCCGGCCCCGGAGACCCTCCCTGCCGTCACATTGTTCGATCCGTTGTTGTTGCTCGCCGCTTCGCGGCTCGGCGGCCCCGTTCTCCGCGGCGGGGTTGTCTAAGGTTCTTGTTGAAGCTCGGCCATTGGCTCAAATGGAAACGGGGGACGCGTCTGCATCCCCCGTTTTTGTTGTGGTTACTCTAGATCAATAAATTTGGCGCTTAGGATCTTGCCGTCTTTGACGAGCATTCTGGCCATGGTGGGGCCTCGGGTGCCTCTGGGGTAGCTGGCGCTGCCCGGGTTGAGGACTAAGCAACGGCCCACTTGGGCTTCTTTGGTTACGTGGGTGTGGCCGTTGATGGCTACGTCTACGGATCCCACCGGAAGGTCTTCGCGGTAGTGGGCTACGGCGAATTTGAGGCCTTCGTAGGTAAAGAGCGCAAGACGGTCTACATCGGGGCCGTAGTCGCGGTAGTAATCGTTGTTGCCCAGTACGGCCCGAACGGGGGCGATGGTGCATAGGTGCTCGTAGTCCATCTCTGACGTGAGGTCGCCGGCGTGGATAATCAGGTCTGCGCCCTCAAGCTCATCCAGGAGCGCAGGCGAAAGATAGCCGTGGGTGTCCGAGATGATGTCGATGCGCTTGGCGCTTGCACTGTTCATGGGATCCCTTCCGCAAAAAACGATTCGGCAGATACATGCAAAAAAGGCCCCACGGCTCCGCAGACGATGGGTCTACAGGGCTGCGGGGCCAGTGTGCTAGAGACTCAGGGCCTTCTTGAGCGGCACGACGCGGCGGCGCGAAACCGGCACGCGTTCGTCGACGCCCGTAATGCCCAGCTGGATGGCGCCCGAGGGCACCGTCTCGACGTCCGTAACGCACGCCAAGTTGACGATATAGCGGCGGTGAACACGGAAGAAGCCAAAGTCGCAGAGCTTGGCCTCAAACTGCGCCAGCGAGGTCGTCGACAAAAAGCGATCATCGACGGTATAGATGCAGGAGTAATCGTCCTTGGCCATGATAAAGCGAATGTCATCCACGGGAATGAGCACCTTGCGGCCGCCCTTTTCCACCGGGATACGCTCGATGGTCACCTTGCTGTCCGCAACCGGCTTGGCGCGTTGCATGACCTTCTCGATCGCGCGATCCAAGCGAGCTTCCTCGACCGGCTTCATCAGATAATCGACGGCATCCACGTCGAATGCCTCGACCGCATGGTCACTATACGCAGTCACAAACACGATCGCCGGCGGATTTTTGAGCTTATGCAGCGCCTCGGCAAGTTGCAGGCCCGAGGCACCGGGCATCGAGATATCGAGAAACACGACATCCACGCGACTTTCCATAAGCATCTCGATGGCGGAGCGGACGCTCGACGCCTCCGTGATCGTGCCGATCTTGCCCGTTTGCTCGAGCAGGAAGCGAAGCTCCGAGCGAGCCGGCGCCTCGTCATCCACAATCATCGCACGCAGCATAGGGATAAAACCTTTCGTCAACTAACTACGCCGGGCATCCGTCGCATGACGTTGAGCCCGTAGCCTTTTATTTTACTCTTGAATGTCGAAGATGCTCTCTGACAAATCAAGATGAAGGAGCACTTTGGTGCCCTTGCCCGGCGCCGATTCGACACGCGTATAGGAGTGCGGCCCATAAAAGCGATGGATGCGCTCCGAAATATTGTGCATGGCCACACCGGCGCCGCCACCCTGGGGAGAGCTGGCGTCGGGACGGGCAGAGCGCTCGTCAAACAGTCTGGCGGCGGTACCCTCATCCATGCCCACGCCATTATCGGCCACGGCAATCAAGATTGCATCCTCGCCGTCTTGGTGAACGGTCACGTCGATCCTCAGGGCGTCGTCATCGCCCATACCATGACGTACGGCGTTCTCGACAATCGGCTGGATCACGAACGCCGGCACCAGCGTATCTTCCACGTCCTCGGACACATCGAACGTCGCAAGCACGCGGTCCTCGCCAAAGCGGGCCTTCTCAAAGGTAAGGTAGCGCTTGGTCTGTGCAACCTCGCGCGAGACCGGAATAAGCGATCCCGAGTTGTCGAGCGTGGCACGATAGAACGATGAGAACTCACGAAGCAGTTCGCGGGCCCGCAGCGGATCGGTGCGCGTAAACGATGCAATGGTGTTCAGCGTGTTGAACAGGAAGTGCGGGTTAATCTGCGCCTGCAGCGCACGCACCTCGGCGCGCGCCGTGAGTTCCTTTTGCACCTCGAGCTCGTGGATGGCGAGCTGCGTGGACAAGATCTCGGCAAAGCCCGAGGCAAGCGCGTACTGGGTACGGTCGACGGCGCGCGGGGTCTTGTAGTAGAACTTGAGCGTGCCGACGGTACGATCGCCTACCTTGATGGGGGCGATAATGCCGGCGGGAACTTGGTTGTGCGAGCCGTCCGAGCCCACGACATCCACCATACGGTTGAACGACTGCACGATGCCATGTTCGATAACGTAGCGTGTGGCAAGCGTGTGGATGGGAGAATCTGGCAGTAGTTTTTCCTCAAACTCTCCCGCGCAGGCAAGCACGTTGCCCTCGTCGGTGATGGCCACCGTCATGGCGCGCGTCTCGGGCAAAATGCGCCGGCACACCAAACGCGCCGACTCCTGCGTCAGACCGCCCTTAATGTCCTCGAGCATGGCCGAGGCCACCGAGAGCGTCTCCTCGGTGTACTGGGAGCGCACCGAATCGGGATTGAGCGTCAAAAAGATAAAGATGCACAGAAAGATGCACAGCAGCGCGCAGGCAATCACCGTGGCGATCGGCTCGATACCGGTCACCAAGGCAAAAATAAAGTACACCAGCACGCAAATGGCGCAGGCAACGGCAATGATGCGAAAGATTGATATTGAACTATCGCGCTGGGCGCGGCGGTCGATCATTCGGCCCCCTCCAGGATACTGATCAGTTGTGCGTCACGCCAAAGCCCGTCCATGATCTTGGGCCAAAAGCTCTGGAAACGCAGGTAGCTTGCAGCGTTTTGGCGCGCATAGGCCTTTGCCTCGCCGATACCATGGCGCCAGATGCGCAGGTAGCCCTCATGCTCGCGGGTAAACACGCTGCGGACCATAGCGGTCTTGCGCACGCGGTCGTCGAGCTCGCGCGAAATCCACGGGCCCGGGTAGGGCATGAGTGATGCCGCCGTAACGGGAATGAGTTCCTTTTGATGCGCGGCGAATGTCAACTTGGCCCGTTCGTAGTACCAACGGTATACATCCTGCATAAAGCGCGGTGAGCGCTTTTCGGACTCCGGAGGCAGATGGCGCACGGTCCACTCGTTATCGAACCACACGTCGTAGCCAAACATGCGCATGTTAAAGAGGTAATCCAAGTCCTCGCCGCGGGTGATAAACGGGTCAAAGGCCACACGCGTAAAGGCGCGGGCGTGCAGGGCCATCAGGCCGCCGCACACGTAGTTGGAGCGCGAGATGCGGGTGCCCGAGAGCGCCTTTTTCATCCAACGGTTGAACTCGATGCGCTTGGTCCACCAACGATGGCAGATGCCCGCCTTGTCCGTGGGAGCCAGCGGCGAGCCGTCGCGATCGTAGAAATAGCCGCTCTTGACCAAGATCGGCAAGCCCTGACGCGTCTGCTGCCCCAACGCATAGGTCGCGCGCTTCATAAAGTCGGCGTCGATGACAGTCTCATCGTCATCCAAAAAGATAACCGCGTCATGACCCAGCACAGCGGCACAGGCTAGCCCCATGTTGCGAATGGCACCGTAGCCTCGCAGGCTCACGCACTCGCCCGAACCCTTGGGCGCGATCTGAGCAACCCGGTCTGCGATGCGCGAGGCCTGGGTGTTGGTGACAACGGTGACCTTGAGCGTGGGATGCGCGTCGACAATCTCGCGCACGCGCAGCGACACATCGGCTGTGGCAGAAACGGGACAGACCACCAAAAGGATGATGCGCGGGATGTCACGTACCTGCTCAAGCGAGGCCAGACAGCGGTCGAGTTCGGGATTGTCGGCGTTGAGTCGCGTCGAATGGTCATAGGTGCCAGGGGCGTTTGCGCAAGCGTCATCGCCCGCCCAATACGTTGGAATCACGACTGTGGCGTTCATGCCTTACCCTCCCTGCAACACAAAAACGGGACGCCGCCAAACACAGGCGACGCCCCGCGACCTAGCTGATTCCATCATACCCACTTGGGCAAATCATTGCTCGCAAGTCGCAATGTTTATTGCGGATAACCCCAAAAGAGTACCGTGGACAGGCACAATAGCCGCTCGCTCCTATGCGGCATGCTCTGCCGCCCGAGTCATGCGGGACAGGCGGACCAGCAGCATAAAGCCAACAATCAGCAGCACACCAATGGAAAGGACGCCCAGCGACGGGTTGCCGGTCAGCGAGGTGACGACCGACACCAGGAAGGTGCCCATAACGCTTGCATAACGACCAAAGATGTCAAAGAAGCCGTAGTACTCGTTGGACTTTTCCTTGGGGATAATGCGGCCAAAGTAGCTACGGCTAAGCGCCTGCACGCCGCCCTGGAACAGGCCGACCATAATGGCAAGCACCCAGAATTCAAAGGCGGTCTTGAGGAAGAACGCGGCGAACAGCACAATGCCCATGTAGGCGGCGACCGCCACCAGGATCATGTTGAGCGTGCCCACGCGTCCGGCGAGCTTGCCGTAGATGATGGCGGACGGAAAGGCCACGAACTGCGTAACGAGCAGCGCCAGCACCAGCTGCGTCGAATCGATGCCCAAAGCCGAGCCGTAGCTGGTAGCCATGGAAATGACCGTGTGGACGCCATCGATATAGAAGAAGAACGCGACCATGTAGACCAGCACGGTCTTGTTGTGGGCGATCTCGCGCATGGTGTGTCCGACCTCGGAGAACACACCGCCCACGATGTGGCCGATAGTGTCCTCAGGACCGCGCTCGCGACCGTACTTTTGCTTATAGGTGCGAATGAGCGGCAGGGTAAAGATGAGCCACCAGGCACCAGTGATGATAAACGACAGACGCGTTGCCAGCATGGTAGGGACGCCAAGAGCGGGGCCACCCATGATGAGCGCCAGGCAGATGACGAACGGCACGGTGGAACCGATGTAGCCCCAGGCATAGCCCGAGCTGGACACGGCGTCCATGCGCTCGTCGGTGGTAATGTCGGGCAGCATGGCGTCGTAGAACGTCATAGAAGAGTTAAGGCCGATGGTGCACAGCACGTACACGGTCAAAAATGCCATGGCGGACATTGGGATAGCCTGCGCCAGGCAAAGCACCAGGCCCGTGAGGAAGAAGCCCAAGAAGAACTTGATCTTGTTGCCGGCGTAGTCGGCAAGCGCGCCCAGAATGGGCATGAGCATGGCGATGACCAGCGAGGCGATCGTCTGCGCATTGCCCCAAGCGACCACCAGGTCGGCCGAGGAAGCGCCGGTATTGATGGCGTTAAAGTAAATGGGCACCACCGAGGTATTGAGCAGCACGAGGGCCGAATTGCCCACATCGTACATAACCCAGTTACGCTCGAGCTTGGTGTATTTCATGGACAGGGACCCTTCGTATTTGCCCGATATGCAGTTAATTCATCGTACCCCAATTGTCCAGAACCGCCGGTAAGGATTCGGCAAAGGGACACGCACGGGCCCTATTCCTCGCGGTCGAACTCCTCATCAGCATTGAGCACGCGACCGCTGTAGTTGACGTGACTGGTCACGGCATCCATGTCACCGGTCTCGATAAAACGTGCGACCGTGCACTCGTAATCGACCAGCGCGCGATCAAAGACCTCGGGGAAACTCTCGTTCGAGACCTCGTCGGTAAAGGGATTCTTCCATGTCAGATGGCCCAGGTTGCCGGTGCGCTCGGGCAGCTCCGTCGTCACGCGATGGGCAAGGCCGTCGAGCAGCGAGTAGTCGTGCACCAAGCCCTCAACCAGCGAGATCGCGCGCGTCTTTGCGGAGCCGGCCGGCTCAATCGCGCGGTAAAGTCGCTGCATATTGGCAACGGCAGCACCGTACTCCCCCGCCGGAATGTCAATGCCGTACACGCGTCCGGCAACATAGCTCATCAGCACGCCGGCCACGCGATTGATGCGATCGGTGGTGACGATCTCGCCCGCCGGCGGGTAATCGTCAACCGTAGCGCCATCGCGTTTAAGCTGCAGCATCAGCACATCCAGGTCGCTCTCGATCACGGCATGGACCTGACTGCTCGAATCCTCAAGCTCTGAATCGGACTCCACGATGCCAAACTGCTGCTCATAGACAAAGGGATGGGCGTTGCGGTCGAGCACGTAATGAGACAGCAGGCCCAGCGCAAAGGCGCGACCCAAGCTGGCGTCGCGCGGAAGCAGATGCGACACGCCGTCGCGCAGGCACGCGAACTGGCGAGACATGCGCGACCGATGCATGACCTGCGCCAGCAGCGTGCAGTCGGAAACACGCGGTGTCAGAATGTGAAAGAAAAACGGGTCGGGGCCTTGGTTGCCCAAGATAAAGGCAATGCGCTCTTCATCGGACGTGATGACGCCCTGCGGAAGACGGTCGATGCTTTCCTCGCCAAACAGATGATGGGTGATAAGCGCGGGCATAATGATCCTTTCGATTTCATTCGATGCCACCCATTATGCCCACCGCGCGCCCATGCCAAACCTGCGATGGTAAACGGCGCATCGCATGCTGTATGCGACGACCATTCCCCTTCGCCGCAAAAACAGAATGAAAGCTTAATATCATCCCGCTCGTGCGCCGAAGCAACCGTTTGCCCGTCGATGCGGTAAGGCATTAATGGTCTACTATTTCAATACACGCGTCTTCATGCTGTATCAATGAGAAGATCACGTATATCGCAAAGCAGTTCAAGCAACCCGACATCGTTCGGAGGCATTCATGATTACCGTTGCCGACATTTTGGCCTTACCGGCATTCGAGCGGATTGATTTAGTCGCACCCATCAAAGATGCTGGAGAGCACCGCGTCTACAACGTCGGCATATTAGACTGCCCTCCCTCGATCAACGACTACAGTGCATACATGCCCGGCGAGTTCATTCTCACCAATCTTGGCTTTTGCTACGAAGACCCGGACCTCTCCGACGCGTCGCTCATTGCCATGATTGAAAGGCGTGTCGCAGCCATTGCCGTTAAACGTGTGTACTCGCCATGCTTTACCGATGCGGTCGCCCAGGCAAGCGTACGCATGGGCGTCCCGGTATATCTCTATTCCGGCGCCTACCATGAGCGAGTCGCGTTTGAGTCACTCAATCTCTTGCAGCGCGATCTCGATGCATCCGACAAAAGCGACGCAGTCGACACGCTTTTGGCCGGCAGACCCAAAAATCAGGTACGCCAGGAGATCAACAAGCTGGCGGGCCTTACCGGGTCGACGATGCGCTGCATCGCCATCTCTGCCGAAAAAGATGACCGCTGTTCACTGTACGCAATTCAAGACACCCTCAACGATTTTCTGGACTCGTTTCGACAACGACACGAGAATGTCCAAAATGCCTGCGCGTTTCGCTACCATGATGCGTTGCTCGTTTTCGTCTCGTATGCCACCGATGAACAGCACGAGGGCGTCTTCTGCGACCTAGAAAATGCCATTCGAGGCGTTGGCGTCAACTACTGCGGCGTAGGCGACCTAGTGCCCCTCGGCGAGGCGGACATCTCCATTCGCCAGGCAACGATCCTTCTCAATGAAGCCCATCTGAGCGGAACACGCAGACTCGAGTGGTCGGATCTGTCCATGGACGCTTTCTCGTATGCAGCACAGACCAACCCCATGTTCGAGCGCACCGCGCAGGGTTTCCGCCGCCGCATCGAAAGCTACGATGCACAAAACTCTACCGAGCTGGTTCAGACGGCACGCGCCTTTGTGCAATGCAGCGGCGACATCGTCGACACCGCCCAGCACCTACATCAACACCCCAACACCGTCCGATATCGGTTGCGGCGCATTCGGGCGCTCCTCGACATGAGTGGCTCACACGACCGCGAGCTGCTCGTATTCCTTTCGCTCACCTTCCTCAGTAGATAGCGCGAGTTAAACCGAATCGTCATTTTTCACAAAACAGCTTCGAATACACTCGGACGATTGGCCTTGCAGGCCGCCAATCGTTCACGAATATTCATTCATTTGTAAATAATGACAAATTGACCCCTAGAAGGCTTTGAGTTGGCACCAAATACACGGTATCTGGGTGCTTCTAGACTTTGAGCCATGGTTTCGGCGTGCCGCTGCACCGGCACCCGACTACAGGTATCGATGCCCCATCCGGGGCGAACGAAACGCCTGACCTGTCTGGAGGGGCCCACGTGCGGGGCGTCCGTCGGGGGTAGGCAAGAACCGACGAAAGGGGACAAACTATGACTGATTCGGTTTTCCAGGGTCGCCACCTGCTCTCCACGAGGGACTATACCAGGGACGAGCTCATGTGGCTCATCGGCTTCGCCGAGCACCTCAAGGACCTCAAGAAGCGCAACATCCCGCACCGCTACCTCGAGGGCAAGAACGTCGCACTGCTCTTCGAGAAGACCTCCACCCGCACCCGCGCCGCCTTCACCACCGCCTGCATCGACCTGGGCGCCCACCCCGAGTACCTGGGCAAGGGCGACATCCAGCTGGGCAAGAAGGAGACGGTCCTCGACACCGCCAAGGTGCTCGGCTCCATGTTCGACGCCATCGAGTTCCGCGGCTTCAAGCAGGAGCACGTCGAGCAGCTCGCCGAGCACTCCGGCGTGCCCGTCTGGAACGGCCTCACCGACCGCGAGCACCCCACGCAGATGCTCGCCGACTTCATGACCATCAAGGAGCACTTCGGCAGGCTCGAGGGCCTCACGCTCGCCTACTGCGGCCAGGGTCGCAACAACGTCCAGAACTCCCTGATGATCACCTCCGCCATCCTCGGCGTGAACTACGTCAACGCCACCCCCGAGGAGCTCGAGCCCGACCCCGAGATCGTCGCCCTCGCGCAGAAGTTCGCCGCCGAGTCCGGCGCGACCATCCGCGTCACCAACGACCCCGTGGACGCCGTCCGCGGCGCCGACGCCGTCTACACCAACGTCTGGGCGGCCATGGGCGAGGAGTCCCAGTTCGCCGAGCGCGTCCGCCTGATGTCCCCGTTCCAGGTCAACGCCGAGCTCGTCTCCCACATCGAGAACCCCGACTGGATCTTCCTGCACTGCCTCCCGGCCTTCCACAACGCCGAGACCGAGTACGCCGCCAAGATCAAGGAGGAGCACGGCATCGAGGCGATGGAGTGCACCGACGATGTGATCTACAGCGAGCACTCCCGCTGCTTCGAGGAGGCCGAGAACCGCATGCACACCATCAAGGCCATCATGGCCGCGACCCTCGGCAACCTCTACATCCCGCGCGTCTAGCCGCGCCACGGACCGACCGCACGCCGCGGCCCGCCCCTCCGGGCCGCGGCGCCTCACGTAAGGAAATACACCATGGCTGAAGAAATCAAGGAAAAGCCGGCGAGGAAGAAATTCCAGATGCCGAACACGTACGTGATCCTGTTCGCCGTCATCGCCTTCATCGCCCTCCTGACCTGGTTCGTCCCTGGCGGAGCCTACGAGCTCTCCGAGGGCGGCGACGCCATCGCCGGCACCTACCACGTGGTCGAGAGCAACCCCCAGGGCCTCTGGGACATCTTCATGGCCCCCATCACCGGCATGCTCGGCGGCGGCACGGTCTCCGGTGCCATTTCCATCTCCCTCACCATCATGCTGTTCGGCAGTTTGCTCGAGATCATGGATCGAACCTGCGCACTCAAGACGGCCATCAAGCGCATCACTATCGCCAATCAGAACAACATGCATGCGCTCATTGCCATCCTCGTTATTCTGATGGCATTCTTCGGTACGCTCGAAGGCGCCTACGAGGAAGGCATCGTCTACTTCCTGATGTTCGTGCCCGTCATCCTGGCCCTCGGCCTCGATACGGTCACCGCGATCATGATCGTCGTCCTCGGCACCCAGATCGGCTGCCTCTCCTCGATCATTAACCCGTTCTCCACGGGCATCGCGTCGGGTATCGCCGGCATCTCCCCTGGTGAGGGCATGATTCCCCGCATCGCGATGTTCGTCATCTTCACCGGCCTCGTCATCCTGCTGATCTGCCGCTACGCTGACAAGATCAAGGCGCACCCCGAGAAGTCCGTCCAGTTCTTCCGCCGCGAGCAGGACCTCAAGGAGTTCCCCGCCGCCGACGACGAGGACCTCACCCTCACCGGTCGCCAGAAGGGCGCGCTCGCACTGTTCGTACTTACCTTCGCTTTTATGATCGTCGGTCTGACTCCCTGGACCTCCCTCAACCCCGAGTGGACGTTCTTCGAGGACTTCGTCGCATGGGTCGCCGCTACCCCGGGCCTGCGCAACGTCCTGGGCACCGACATCACCGCCTTCGGAAACTGGTATTTCCCCGAGCTCTCGATGATCACCCTGATCATGGTCATCCTCATCGGCGTTGTTATGCGCTATGACGCCGACACCATCATCGACACGATTCTCAAGGGCGCCTCCGGCCTGGTCTCCACCGCCTTCGTCGTGCCGCTGGCCCGCGGCATCCAGGTCGTCATGGACAACGGCCAGATCACCCCGTCCATCCTCAACATGTGCGAGAACGCGCTGGCCTCCCTGCCGCCCTTCGCCTTCGTCGTCGTCGCCCTGGTCTGCTACTTCCTCATCGCCTGCCTGATCCCCAGCTCCACTGGCCTCGCCGCCGCCACCATGGGCATTATGGGCACGCTGTCCACCTTCGCCGGCGTCGACGTCTACATCATGGTCATCATCTACCTCATGGCGCTCGGCCTGGCCAAGATGATCACCCCGTGCTCCATCGTCGTCATGACGTGCACGGCCGCGGCGCACATGAGCTACGGCGACTGGGTCAAGAAGATCGCCCCCATCGTCGCCGTCCTGTTCGCCGCCTGCTGCGCCTTCCTCTGCGTCCTCGTGATGCTCTAGGTCTAGGCGCTACTCCCCCGCGGGGATCCTCGCGCGGCGGGCAAGCCCCTCCGTTTTTCCCGCCGCGCGCATTCCATCTAAGGTATGTAGGTCTTAAAGAAAGGAACCTGCCATGTCTGAAGAGAAAATCTACGTCTCCAACGCCACCAATCCGCTCAAAAAGGTCATGATGTGCTCGCCGAAGTACTACACCTTCAACGGCATCAACGTCATCACCTCCGAATGGATGAAGAAGGGCGATACCGAACAGAACGACATCATGGTCAAGGAATGGCAGATGCTCGTTGACGCCTACAAGGATAACGGCATCGAGGTCGTCGAGGTCGAGGCCAACCCCAAGTACGAGGTCATGACCTTTGCCCGCGACTATGGTTGCATGATCAAGGAAGGCGCCGTCATGGGCCACTTCCGTCATCCGGTCCGTCAGATCGAGGCCCAGTCCTATGAGGCAAAGCTTAAGGAGATGGGTGTCCCCATCGTCGCCCGCGTTAACGCAGGCTGCATGGAGGGTGGCGACTTCTGGATGATCGATGAGCATACGCTCGCCTGGGGCATGGTCGATCGTACCGATGAACAGGGAGTCGCCAGCCTCCGCCATCAGCTCGAGAAGTTTGGCTATACCGTCGTCGGCGTTCCCTGCCCGCCCGACAACCTGCACCTTGACATGATCTTTAACATCGTCGCTCCCCAAGTTGCGCTCGCTTGCATTGACCAGCTGCCCTATAACTTCCTGCAGATGCTCAAGCGCCGCGGCTTCGAGCTCATCCCCGTCGCCAGTGAGGATATGTACAAGCACGGCTGCAACGTCCAGTGCATCGGCAACAACAAGGTCGTTGCCATCGAGAAGAACAAGCACATCAACGACAAGATGCGCGCTCTGGGCATCGAGGTCATCGACGTGCCGCTCGACCAGATCCTGCACGCCGGCGGCGGCCCGCACTGCCTGACCCAGCCGATCGAGCGTCCGTAGTCCGAACGTTTCGCCTGGACAGTATTTGTCCGAGCCTCTCATGGGGCGCCGCTCCGCTGGATTCCGGCGCTGCGGCGCCCCTTTTTACCCACAAGCCCCTCAAAGGGGAAAGGAAGCACCCATGAAGATCTTGATCAGCGATTATGCCGAGAGCATGATGCCCCAGCACGACCTCGAAACCGAGACCCTCAAATCTCATCTGGGTGAGGATATCGATGTTGAGGTTTACGCGTATACCGATGAGGCACGCGAGGAGTTCTACGAGCATCTTGCCGATGCCGACGCTCTGCTCACTGCCTTCATCAAGGTGGACAAGGAAGCGTTCGAGCACGCTCCCAACCTCAAGGTCATCGCCATCAACGCCACCGGCTATGACAACGTAGACATGGACGAGGCAACTGCGCGCGGCGTGGGCGTCTGCCCCGTCGGCGAATACTGCACCTGGGATGTCTCCGAAAGCGCCATCGCCTATATGTACGCGCTCAACAAGAACTTCAAGTTCTACATCGGTCAGATTGAGCAGGAGCACCGTTGGGATTACGCCGCGGCTCCCGAGGTGCCTCGTCTTGAAGACCAGACCCTCGGCATCTTTGGTTTTGGCAAAATCGGCAAGTGCACCGCCCGTAAAGCCAAGGGCCTTGTCAAGCGCATCATCTCCAACGACCCCTTTATCGACCAGAACCTTTTTGGGCAAAACGGTGTCGAGCAGGCCGAGATCGACGAGGTTTTGGCCGAGGCCGACATCATTATCAATCATATGAATCTTAACGAGACGAACTATCATTACTTTGACGCCGAGAAGTTCGCCAAGATGAAGAAAAAGCCCATCGTCATTAACCTGGGCCGTGGCCTCTGCATGGACGAACCCGCTCTTATCGAAGCTCTCGATTCTGGCCAGATTCGCGCGTTTGGCGCCGATGTTCTGTATGACGAGACGCCCGACCTGGCAAACCACCCGCTCGTTGGCCGCGACAACGTGATTATCACGCCGCACTCTGCGTTCTATTCGTCTTCGTCGCTACGCGACCTCATGATCTTCCCGTGCAACAACATCGGACACTTCCTCAAGGGCGAAAAGGACCAGCTCTTCAAGTTGGTTAACGACGTTCCTGTCGTAAACGTGTTGTAGGAGCTTAAACTGCTTCCAGAACACGTGGCTCAACGGGATGAAGGCCTATTCTTCATCCCGTTTTATTGCTCCCCCTATCGTCTAAGCGACGTGCAGTCGCCGCGAACCAAAACAGCAGGGGCCACCAGACCAACAGAAAAGGGATCACTAGGGACCAGTCCTTAAAAATACCCGCATCTATATGCGACAACGTATATCACATTGTACGTTTACCGATAGGTCGGCTCGTTTGCGGAATACATGCCACCATAGATGTCCTCACATACTCACCGGATGGTATTATTGATATGTGATGCACGCTTTATTAAACGCATTACTTCCCCGACTTGAAGGGTGCAGCTTTCAAGTCGACAACAGAGTCAAGACCTTATTGATTAACGAGAGCCCCGTCTCCCATGGCGGAGGCAGGGCTTTCCGTGAAGGAGCTTTGTATGTCGGATAAGGCTGCCGCATCTGGCAAAGAACGTAAGCCACGCCAGATGCCCTCATCTTTTACCATTCTCTTTGGCTGCCTGTTGCTCGTGGCCATCGCCTCGTGGGTCGTCTCGTCATTTAGCCCTGACGTGCAGGCCGCAACGCTTGGCAACTTTATGGCTTCTCCCTTCTTGGGCTTTGAGAGCGCCATGCAGGTCTGCGTGTTCATTCTTGTGCTTGGCGGTTTCCTGGGCGTAGTCCAAAAAACGGGCGCGCTCGACACCGGCATCGCCGTGCTCGTCCGTAAACTAGGCGGTAATGATCTATTGCTCGTTCCTGTTCTCATGCTCGCCTTTGGCATCTGCGGATCCACGTACGGCATGCTCGAGGAATCCGTCCCCTTCTACCTGCTCCTGGCATCGGTCACGTTTGCCATGGGTTGGGATCCGCTCGTTGGATGCATGGTAGTTCTCATGGGCTGCGGCCTTGGCGTTTTGGGATCGACGGTCAACCCGTTTTCGACCGGACTCGCGCTTGATGCTCTCAAGGCAGCCGGCATCCCCTATGACCAGGGACTCATGATCGGCATCGGTCTGGTTATGTTCGCCATCGCCGAGATTTCGGGCATCATTTTTGTCATGCGGTATGCCAAGCGCGTCCGCACCGACCGCGCCGCCTCATCGCTCACCCCCGAGGAATGGGAGACCGCCGAGCGTCTCTACGGCGACAAGAACGGCGATTCCGCCGAGGACGCGCACGTCGAGCTTTCCAAAATTCAAAAGCGCGTCCTTGTTCTCTTCGCCCTCACGTTTGTCGTCATGATCATCGGCTTTATTCCGTGGCAGACATTCGGAGTTGGCCTATTTGATATCGGCGCCAAGGGCGATGACCTCAGCACCGCATGGAGCGCACTTTTGACTGGCCTGCCACTTGGTCAGTGGTACTTTACCGAATGCGGCATCTGGTTCTTCACCATGACAATTATTATCGGCAAGGTTGCCGGTATGCAGGAGAAAGAACTCGTCGACACCATCCTGCACGGCTGCGCCGACCTTGTTTCTGTCGCGCTCGTCGTCGCCGTCGCCCGCGGCGTCTCCGTGCTCATGTCCATCACCGGACTCGATGTGTGGATCCTCACCAACGCCGCCAACGCGCTCGCCGGCGTATCCGCCACAGTCTTTGCCCCGCTCTCCTATGCGCTCTACTTTGCCCTGTCTTTCCTCATCCCCTCGAGTACGGGCATGGCAACCGTCTCGATGCCTATCATGGGACCGTTGGCGGCATCCTTAGGCTTTGCCCCCGAAGCCATGGTCGCAATCTACCTCGCCACACACGGCGTTGTAGCGATGATCACTCCCACATGCGGGTCCATCATGGCTGGCCTCGAGCTTGCCCAGGTAAGCTACGCGACCTACATCAAGACGGCCGCCAAATACATGGTCCTGCTTACCGTGATTACCGTTTCGTTTGTCACCGTGCTGATGCTCGTTTTGTAATCGGCGGGCGCACCACAAATCACATCTTTTGAAAGGGGCCCAAAGAGCCCCTTTCTCTTAGCTCGAGGAGGGTGTCGCTTTATAGCGCCAAACTCGCCCCCGTTCGTGCCGTTTACCGAGCTTTTGGCGCGCGCACGCATTTGTTGTACATCTTTTTTGTAGGATAGACGGGTTATACATGAGGCAAGGCGGTTTAAATGGCATATGGTTTTAACGACGGCGATCAACGGCGACAGAGCGTTCGCCTTGCCGGTCGCGCTACGCCGACGCCCGGAAGCTCGTCTTCTTCCACCGCCGCCAGCCCGCAGTATCCAAGCAGCTCGCAACGGCAGCCCCGCCCTACGCCTCGGCAAAACACCAGCGGTTCTGAGACTCGAGGGCAGGCTAGTACCGCTGCGACTCGCAGACGCGACGGTGCCGTCGCTTCGAGCAGATCCAACGCTAAAACCGAACGGCGCAGTCGCAGTACCGATCAACGCCAAAGCACGCGCTCTTTCACGGGCACGCGCCAGCGCCAGACCGATGTGCCGCAACTGCGTCGCAACGGTCGCCCCCAGCCCGGCATCTTTGTCCGCCGTTCTTTTTCGCGCCCGCAGAACGGACGCAGCGGTCTGAGCTCTCGCCCGGCATCTCGAGCCGGCTCCGGCGCTCCCGCTCTACCCTTCCGCCGCGCACGCATCGCGCTTTGCTCCATCGTCGCGTGCCTGCTCTTTTTATTTTTAGGCTCGTGTATCTCCCACGGATCAGCCGGTCTCGAGCCCACCGCCGAGGACAAGCTGCTCAAGGCCCCCGTCGCGCCCGGTTATTCTTTCGCCTTTTCGACCCCGCGCTCGCAATGGCAAGCCGGCACGATGCCCCATATCTATCAGATCGACCCTGCATGGTCGGAGCTGCCTTACGCCGGCGGTACCATCCGCCAAAATGCTTGCGGACCTACGTGCCTCACCATGGTCTATATCTTTAAGACGGGACGCACCGATATGACTCCCGTCGATATGTGCGCGCTTTCCGAGGCAGGCAATTACGCCCCCACCGGTGCAACCGAATGGTCGTTTATGACGAGCGGTGCGTGGCAGTTGGGACTTAACGGAACGGAGCTTCATAACGATCGCGACTCGATGACTCAGGCGCTGCGTTCGGGAGCGCCCGTCATCGCCGCCGTTCGGCCGGGCACCTTTACCAACGTGGGCCACTACATTGTACTTTACGGTATTGACGACGCCGACCAGATTGAAGTCTTCGATCCCAACTCGGCCAGCCGCAGCGCCCGGCGCTGGGGCGTCGTAGAGGTCCTCAACGAAGTCGAAGCCATGTGGGCCTACTACTAGTCATTGGGCACTCATTGGGGACAGACTTAAATGAGTGGTCGTCGGGGACAGTCTTACGGACGCCGGCCGAGAGCAAACGAAAAGGGCCATCCCGAACTGCTTGGAACTGCCAGCACGGAAAGCGCATCCTGCTTTGGGGCCCAATAGCGGGATGCGCTTTCCGTTAGCGGCCCGTTTGGGAAACTAGGGACCGCTTTTCGACAAAAATCCGGGATGCATTTTCCGATTGAGGGCCTCAAGGGAAACCGCACCCCATGTTGGACGCTCATTCTGGGATGTGCTTTCCGCAGTTGATCGATGCGGCCTTTAAGGACTGTCCCAAGCTGCCGGCAGGAAAGGAACGTCCCCAAGTGCCGGGTTTCCGCAGCCTGCAATGCTCCTCATGAACAGCCGCCTCAATAACAAAAGCCCCTGCGGCCGAAGCGGACCGCGGGGGCAACAGACCTGCAAGAGTTAACTCAAGTCCTCGCCATTTGATGCAATGACCTTTTGGTACCAGCAGAAGCTGTCCTTTCGGTAGCGATCGAACGTGCCTTTGCCCGTATCATCGGCATCAACATAAACAAAGCCATAGCGCTTCTTCATCTGCCCCGTCGAGGCCGACACCAAATCGATACAGCCCCACGGCGTGTATCCCATCAGGTCAACACCGTCCTCGACAATTGCATCGCGCAGCGCAAGAATATGCCTTCGCAGGTAATCAATATGATACGCATCGTGGACTTTGCCGTCTTCCAGCGCATCGAGTCCGCCCACACCGTTCTCGGCGATAAAGAGCGGAAGATGGTAACGATCGTGGTAGCCGGCAAGCGTCACGCGCAAACCCAGCGCATCGATCTGCCACTTCCAGGCAGTCTCTTTATCCTTGAGGTACGGATTGCGCAACGTCGGGAACACGTTGCCCTCCGCCTTCTCGGCGATCACCTGATCATCGGCGCACACCAAGCGCGAGCAATAGTACGAGAACGAGATGAAGTCGACCGTATGCTCTGCCAGATACTCCGTATCGCCCGGCTCAAAGGGCACGTGAACACCCTCTTTCTCGAGTGCACGCAGCTTCCAAGCAGGATAGGCGCCCGCAGCCATCACGTCTGTGTAGAAGTAGCGGCCGCGGTCCTCCTCATACGCAAGCCATACGTCCTCGGGCGCACAACGGTACGGATAGGTCGCACCGGCAGCGACCATGCAACCCACCTTGTTTGCGGGATCGATCTTGTGCAGAATCTCGACAGCGCGAGCGCTCGCCATAAACATATGGTGCGAGAACGCCGCGGTCACGGCTGCACGGTCACGCTCATCCTCGAGCGTGACACCCGCGTTGAGATAGGACAGCGCCACGCTGTTGATCTCGTTGAACGTAAGCCAATAACGCACGAGGCCCTGGTACGCGCGTCCGACGGTCTCGACGTAGTGCGCATACCGCTCGATCATCTCTCGGCTTTGCCAGCCACCATAGCGCTCGACCAGAGCCAACGGATAGTCGTAGTGCGACAGCGTCACAAGCGGCTCGATTCCATGCTCGCGCAGCGCCTCGAATACCTGACGGTAAAACTCCAAGCCCTCGCCGTTGGGCTCGGTCTCCATCCCTGTGGGAAAAATACGGCTCCAGCAAATTGAAAGACGCAGGCACTTAAAGCCCATCTCGGCAAAGAGCTCGACATCCTCGTGCCAATGATGGAAGAAGTCGTTGCCCCAGCGGCATGGATACAGCCTGTCCGGATCGTCCACGGGCTTTTGCCTGCCAAACATTACATCCCAGCGGTCGGAACCCTGTGGGATCAGGTCGGAGTGCGACATGCCGCGGCCGCCCTCGTTCCAGCCCCCTTCGGCCTGGTTGGCGGCGAGGGCACCACCCCACAAAAAGCCCTCGGGCATACCGGCGGCAGACGTTCTGTCAAAGTAACTCATGCTACTCAGCATCCTCGGCAGAAGCTGCCGCGGCGTTCTCCTGCTCCTGAGCCAGGAGCTGGTTATCGTACACCTTAAAGAACGGGTACCAGACCACAGCCATGACCACGATCAAAACGATCGTAAACACCCAGATGCGCGGGTCGAGGCACTGGACAAAGCCCTGAACGAAGATGGGGAACGTGCCGCTCACCAAGATGTAGAAGTTAGAGACAAGACCCAGTGAGACCGCACCCCAATACAGCAGGGCCGAGATCATGCCGCCTAGCACAAACGGAATCATGAGGATCGGGTTGAAGATGATGGGCGCGCCGAAGATCGCGGGCTCGGAGATACGGAAGAAGCTCGGCACGATCGATGCCCTGCCAAATGCCTTGAGCTGCTGCGACTTTGCCCTAAACGCGCAGAGCGCCACAAAAGAGAACGTATTACCCGTGCCGCCGATGAGGTTGATGGCCAACGACATGAGCGCCGGGTGGAACTCAAGCGGCTGCCCGGCAGCATAGAGCGAGGCGTTGGCGGCAAAGGCGGCAAGCGTGACCGGGGCGGTGATGGGCATTACGATCATGTTGCCGTGGACGCCAAAGCACCAAAACAGCAGCGTCATGAAGCAGATAAGCAGTGCGCCGGGCACAGAGTCAACTGCGACGGAAAGCGGGGCAGCGAGCAGCTTCTCGATAACCGAGGGGATGGACAGCGCGGGATCGATCATCTGGATCAGCAGGTTGCCGCCAAAGAAGATGAGGATGTTGGCGAGCATAGGTACGATGGCGCCAAAGGTTTCGGACAAAAACGGCGGCACGCCATCGGGCATCTTGATGGTGATGCCCTTGGTCTGGCAGAAGCGCGTGACCTCGACGGAGACCAAGGCAACGATGATGGCGGTAAACAGGCCCTGCGCACCCAGATAGGTGCAGGGGACCGCCTGGAGCACGGACTCGTCAGCAAGCTGGTAGTAGGACGACGGCGCCGCGGCGATCAGGAACATCACCAGCGAGGTCATGCCGGCGTTAAGCTTGGGCATCTTGTAGGTGCCCGCCAGGTTATAGGCGATTGCGAACGTCACGATCACCGACAGTATGCCCATCGTCATGTTGAAGGGAATGAGCAGCGTGAGCTTATTGGCCGTGGCAAAATCGAGCCAAGGGCCAAAGACGGACCAGAACCCGCCCTGCGCCACCAGGTCGGCCGTGACCGGCGGGTTGGCGAGGATCATAAAGACGGCAGATACCAAGATGAAGCTGATCGCGCTCATAAAGCCCTTTTGCATGGAGGCAAAGTGGCGCTCGGTGCCGCAGAAATTGGCGATAGGGGTCAGTTTTTCCTGAAGCAGGGTCATGAACTTCTCCATGGTTGCCTCCTAACCCAACAGCGACTGGGCGAGTGCCAGCACGTTGGCGGCGTTGCCCATGCCGTAGTCCTGTGCGGGGATGACCGCGGTCGGCTTACCGCTCCCCTGCTTGACGGTGTTGAGCTGGTAGGACACCTGCGGCCCCAAGAGCAGCACGTCATAATTGGCGCACGTCTCCTGATACTCGCCGATACCCACCGCATCGATATCGAGCTCGATGCCGTTTTGCTCCGCATATTTCTCGAGTTTCTTCATCAGAATGCTTGTAGACAGACCAGCTGCGCAAACAAGAAGGATCTTCATAAGGGATTCCCTTCGCATTGATTGGTTGGATAGTCACCGCACGCCGCTAGGCGTTCTTGGTTGCAGTGCGCTCATACAGGCAGATCAGCTCCTGCACGAGCTCCTGAGCAAGCATGGAGCACATGAGGTGGTCCTGAGCATGGACCAGCAACACATCCACCGACAGATGCTCGCCCGCTGCCTCAGTCGAAAGCAGCTGCGTTTGGATGTGGTGAGCCTTGATTCCCGCATCCTTTGACTGCTTCATGAGTTTGGCGGCGGCGTCAAAATCCCCCGCCTTTGCCTTTTCAAGGGCTTCGAAGGCAAGGCTGCGTGCCTCTCCCGCTGCAGCGACCAGCTGAAACGAAACCATCTCGGTTCCCTGATCGTCCATAACGGTCTCCTCTCCCGTGATGTTTGGTTTGTACTTGAATATTCGAAACGCCTATCTCCCGCCCGCAATCCTCGAGGTTTATTGCAGGTAGACTGACAGGGTCATCGACAAAAGAAGTCTTAAGCCGTATGCGCTTGCACAAGCGCCATCAGCTCATGCCAGGACCGGCGCTCGCGTAGGCGCTCGACCCCCTGGCGGTCCATAAAGATCTCGGCGAGCAGTGAGCTCAAGATCCGCGCCTCATCGCCGCCCGACCGGGCAAACGACACCATAAAGACGATATCGACCTCATGGCCGTATTCGTCCCAAAGAATGGGATGTTCGAGCAGGCCCACGGTAACAAAGGCCTCGGCGCTCAAGGGATGCATCCCATGGGGCATGGCTACCCCATTGCCAAACGAGGTGGCGCTCGCGCTCTCGCGCTCGGCGACCTCTTGGGCAAACTGGGCATCGACACGGCCGCTCTCGACGGCGCGCTCGGAGAGATATCGGAGAACGGCCTGCTTCGACGACGCCTCAACGCGGTTGAAGAACAGGGCACGGCTAAAGAAAGAGCTCACGGAGTCCGATTGCGCAGTGTCGTCGCTCAGCACCTTGCGGATAGCGTTGACATCGCTCGTCTCCAAGAAGAAATCGGCCTCGCGGACGGGCACGGGCAACTTGACGTTGAGCGGCACCGTTGTGAACACGTAGTCGATATGCGAAAAATCGAACGTTCCCACGCGGGCGACATCGCATGTCTCAATCGAATCGATATACATGCCAAACTGCTTGCGGTACTGGTGCTCGAGCATACGGGCGCTTCCCGCTCCCGAGGCGCACACGATCAGGATGCGTTTGCGACGCGGCTGGTCGGCTTGCTGCTCGAGGGCCAGGGCAAATGCCATGGCGATGTAGCCGAGCTCTTCATCAGAGGGCTGGCTGCCAAAATGACGCTCGAGTACCTGCGAGGTGCCAGCTGCCATCGAATAGGCCAACGGAAACCTCGTCTTGATATCGGACAGCATGGGGTTATCCATATGCATGTGATATTCAAGGCGATAGCCCAGAGGGCCGATATGCCGAGCAAGGTTCATGCGAAGTTCAAGATCGCCGCTAAAGTCAAACCTAAACTCATCGTTGACCGCACGTACCATCTCGGAAGCAATCTCCCACATCTCGTCCGAGATAACGGCAGAGCCCTTCTCGGGCACGCCCGTGCCCCTGCCGAGCAAATGGATTGCGATAAAGGCAACCTCTTCTCGGGGCATGCTCACGCCCAGGGCATCCTTGATGTTTGCGGCAATCTGGAAAGCCGCGGCGTATTCGCGCGTTCCCTCCAGTTTTTGAACGTCCGATTCTGCAGCTGGGACATAGCAGCCCTGCTCGATGCGGCCAAGAGCAATGTAAAGATGCATGATGAGATTGCGGGATGCCAGCGAGCTCACCGTGACGGGCGAGGCCGTCAGAGCATCGTCCACACATGCGGCGATGGCCCGCAGGCGCTCGGCGAGCTTTGCATCGTCGGTGTCGGGCAACACGGGCCTCACCAGCGAGGCCAGGCACAGGCGCCGCTGCGACTCCCCGCCCGCAACGCGGATTCCGTAGCGTGGGCGCTTTTCGAGCGTTAAGTCAAATTGGGCGAGTTTCTGCTCTACCAGACGCATGTCATTGGACAGAGTTCGCGCCGAAACGTAGAGTAAATCCGCATACTCCTCAATCGTCACCCACTGGGACCGCATGAGGAGGTCGTTAAGAAGGAAGGACACACGGCCGTCGCGCGTATCAGGAATGCCCGGATGGGCCAGAGCCGCACCGTCTAGCAAGCGAGCAAGCTCATCTGCACGTGCAACATCGATACGATACTGCCCCTTGCTGCCAACGATGCGTGCAACCCCTGCAAGGTTGTCGTTTGCGCGATGGATATAGTTTCTCACGGCGCGCTCGCTTACCTCGAGACGCTTGGCAAGTACCGCGACAGCGACAGGCTGAGCGTCCTCGATCATATTTACTAGCTGCTTGACGCGAGCATCCATGTCCTCCTCCTTTCCCTGCGTCTAGTCTAACGCGGTAAAGAATGACACTCCACGTCGCGCTCGTTCCGCCAACTCGGAACAGGTTGCGGGGAGTCCAGCTGAGCTATGGAGAGCCTGGGGAGAGGGCCCGAAGGCAATGCGTCGGTGTGGGATGCGCCTTCCCAGCCATTGGGCAGTCATTGGGGACAGACTTAAATGAGTAGTCGTTGGGGACGTTCTTGTTTGGCTAGTCGTTTAAGAACGTCCCCAATGACTATTAAGGACTGTCCCAAGCTGCCGGCAGGAAAGGACCGTCCCCAAGTGCCGGGTTTGTCCCCAATGACTAGGTGAATAGCAAAAGCCCCGCAGTCGGAGCGGACCGCGGGGCTCATGAAGAGAGGCTAGTTTGTGGGCGCTTTGCCTGGCGCCCACGGGAGAGGCAACGGAGTAGGGGCTACTCGTGGATGCGGGTACCGGAGAGGCCGGCCATGGTCTCGGCGGCCTTGTCCAGGGCGCCGATGATGCAGGTGCGGCCCTTGCGGGAGCGGGCGAACTTGATGGCGGCGCGGACCTTGGGCTCCATGGAACCCTTGCCGAACTGACCCTCGTCGGCCAGGCGCTCGGCCTCGTCGGCGGTGAGGTCCTCGAGCTCCTCCTGGTTGGGCTTGCCAAAGTTGATGGCGACGTGCTCGACGGCGGTCAGCAGGAACAGGACGTCGGCGTCGCAGTCCTCGGCCAGCAGCTCGCCGCCCAGGTCCTTGTCGATGACGGCGGGAACGCCCTTGTAGCAGCCCTTGTTCTCGTAGTCGCGGACGACGGGGATGCCGCCGCCACCGCAGGCGATGACGATGAACTCGTTGTCGAGCAGGTTGAGGATGGAGTCGGCCTCGACGATCTTCTTGGGATCGGGGGAGGCGACGACGCGACGCCAGCCGCGGCCGGAATCCTCGACGAAGACCTTGGAGGGATCCTCGGCCATGAACTCCTTGGCCTGCTCCTCGGTGTAGAAGGGGCCGATCGGCTTGGTCGGGTTCTTGAACGCGGGATCGTCGGGATCGCACTCGATCTGGGTGACGACGGTGGCGGCGTGCCAACGCTTATAGCGCTTGTGCATCTCGCGGCCAATGCCCTGCTGCAGGTGATAGCCGATGTAGCCCTGGGACATGGCGCCGCACTCGGGCAGCGGCATCTCGGGGGTGCCGATGGCGTCGTGGGCGGCGGCGAAGGCGTTCTGGATCATGCCGACCTGCGGGCCGTTGCCATGGGTGATGATGATCTCGTTACCCTGCTCGATCAGGCCGAGAAGAGCGTGAGCGGTGTTGCTCACGGCCTCGATCTGCTCAACGGGGTTGTTGCCGAGGGCGTTGCCGCCAAGGGCGACGACAATACGATCGGGCTTGCCAAGAGGCTTAGACATTGCTGGAATCCTTTCTGTAAAAGGTCTACAACCCATTAATAACCCGCGCCCGTGCGATACGCGAGTTTATTAAGGTTTATATTCTCTTTATCGCTCATTTTATTCATTTTGAAAATAGTTGAACGGTGAACGGTCGTTTTTATCCGCTCAGCGTACAGAACCCCAGCCCAAGCATATCTACGTCATTTACGTGCAACTTTATTTTAATAGAGCAGGGATTAGACCAGATTATGCAAACTATATCTTTGCTAAACATAAAACAGACAGCGCAAAATCTTACTCGCACTATACGAGATTCTATGCACTTATTGGACGAGTATGCAGCCCTGCAATAACATGGCGTTTTTCATCCAACTTAAGGAATAGACGAGTGCCTTTGCCGCGCGTCGGCCGGCAGCCGGCGAGCCGTCTCGTCGATTGCCGCTTCCAGAAAATCAAAAACTGATATTGCGCGCGCAATTGCGGCATGGTACTTTAGCGAAGAACAGCGCGGGCTGGGGCGACAGAGATCTGTCGTGAAGTTTGGGTTCGGCGACCCCGCCGCTGTCTTCTCCTTATCCGCCAGCGAACCCCTTGAGCGACGGATTGAGGAGGTCCTTACTATGACAAAAATGCTCAAGATCACGCTGAATGGCGAGACGTTTCTCGCCGATATGCTCTGGGACAAGGCTCCCGAGACATGCAAGCTGTTCGAATCGTCCTGTCCGGTCGAGTCACGTATCTTTTCGGCCAAGATCTGCGATGCCGAGGTAACCTATCCCGTATCGGGCCCCATTGCCAATTATGAGCACATCGAGAACCCCGTTTTTCACGAGCCGGCGGGCGCCGTGAGCTGGTATGGCGGATGGTCGTCAATCTGCATCTTCTTTGACGTGTGCGAGCCCTTTGGCACCTGCAACATGTTCGCCCGCATCTGCGAAGCCGACCGCGAGCGCTTTGCCGCCGCCTGCCGCAATGTCTGGGACAACCAGGGCATGTGCATCAAAAACGAAATCGTCGAGATCGAAGCGGAGGCCTAAAGATGATGGATATCAACACCCTGCTCGCACTCGACCTTGCCGAGTACACCACTGCACTTGAGGCCCTCGCCGACCAAATGACGCTCGAGGAACCGCGCGATATCGACTACATGCGCCGCCGCAAGCTTGACACAGGCCGCGAATTCGCCGTCTGGAACTTCACCGTCGGCTACTGCATGAACGCGGCCGACGCCCTCTCCCTCCTGCGAGCCCAGGCCAACGAAAACGCCAACGACGGCACCGCCGACCTCGCAACGATCAACAACAGCGCCGCGCGCCTGTGCGACTGGTTCTCGGGCGCCTTCGACGTCACCGGCAAAATGGATGACACCACGGCAATCCTCGCCCACAGCCGCGACCTCTACGCCCAGGTAGAGACTCACGAACAGTTTGCAGCCCTCACCCGCGCCACCGAGCGCTATCTGGTCCAGCTCCAATTTTGGGTCGACCGCCAGATTCCCTGGCCGGCCATTAGCGACCTCGTCCACGGCTACCGCCTACGCACGGAGTCCGGCGAGACAAGGTAACCAAGCAAGCAGCACCGACAACACCCCACCATCGGGATCCAAAGTAAGAATCAGAGGGCTGGAGACGCACCCAACAGCGTCCCCAGCCCCTTCGCAAAGTAGAGCACTGTTTCAGTGGCTTTGAGGCCTATTCGAACCTTTGCTATCTCCCAATTTTTGTATATTTACGACAATATTATCTGCCAATTTTTGTATGATTTTAGGCGATTCTATCTGTCAATTTTTGTCATTTGGGGGTTTAATGCTACGCCGTAAGGTCACTGATAGGCTTTTGAGCTGGAAGAATAACTCCAATAAGGCATTACTCGTTACTGGTGCGCGTCAGATTGGCAAGAGCTATGCGATTCGCGCGTTTGGAAAAAGCAACTACGCTTCGTATTTTGAGGTCAATTTACTACTCGATGTCGAAGCAAGGAATGCACTTGTTGGCGCAAAGAACTCCGTTGACTTTATCAACCGCGTAGCCCTTCTTGCGGATGCGCCGCTTGTTGAGGGCGATACGCTTGTCTTTGTCGATGAGATTCAGGAGTATCCGCAGATCGTTACACTCATGAAGGCGTTGGTCGAGGATGGGCGCTTTAGCTATGTCTTCTCGGGGTCTATGCTTGGGACTGAGTTTAAGGGGATCTCTTCTTTTCCGGTGGGGTATGTAGAGCACATTGTTATGCGCCCGATGGATTTTGAAGAGTTTTGTTGGGCAAACAGCGTAAGCGAGAATGTGCTTGCAGGCATTCGCAGCTGCCTTGTCGAGAAACATCCTGTCGAAAACTATATTCATGAGGCGATGCTCAAGAACTATAGAGCCTATATCGTTTGCGGCGGCATGCCGGAGGTCGTTCAGAATTATATTGATTCGGGTTATTCGCTCGTGAGCACACGTGAGCTTCAAACTCAGCTGGTCGATCAGTACAAAAGCGATATCTCAAAATATGCATCGACTCGAGCGTTTAACGTTCGGTCGATTTTTGAGCAAATTCCCGTTCAGCTTGAGGCGGAGTCTCATCGCTTTGTTGTTTCGTCTCTGGGTGAGGGAGCTCGCCTTAAAAAATATGAGCAGGATTTCCTGTGGCTTGTTAACGCAGGTGTTGGATTGATGGTCGCCAGGGTGACGGAGCCACGGAGTCCTCTCAAGAGGACGGAGAAAACGACAGCCTTCAAACTATACGAGTCTGATACAGGCATGCTCGCATCGCGATACCCCGGCAGCACCGCACGCGCTGTCTATCTTGATATGAAAACTCCCAACCTTGGTGGTCTCTATGAGAACGTGGTCGCGCAGGAACTCGTTGCCCTCGGGGCGGATGCATGGTACTACCAAACGCGTGAGGTCGGTGAAGTTGACTTTGTGATCGAAGGCGTCCACGGTCATGTTGTCCCAATCGAGGTCAAATCGGGCAAGAAAGTTCGAGCGCACGCGGCCCTCGATCGTCTGATGAGTGTGGGCGAGTACAAAATTCCCGAAGCCGTTGTACTAAGCCACGAGAATCTCAGCAAAGAGGGCAAGGTTCTGTACGTTCCAATCTACATGACGTTTTGTCTCGATGAGTTTATGGAAAAGGATGACCCCAATAACGATTTCTCGTTCGCACCCATATCTCTCTAGCCATTTGAATCCGCAATCCAGCCCCGTCCACACATCAATGCATTTCCCAAGGTGCTGCGCGTTTCGCGCCAAAGGCGCGAAAAAGCAAAGGGATAAGGCGTTGCAACAGCCACGCCCCCCCATCCATCCCCAAAGTAACGCGCCTTTCGCGGTAAAGCCGCGAAACAGCGAAGGGGACGGAATACCCGACCAACTACGTCCTTCATCCGCCCACACAATCCGAGGACGTAGTCGCAGCAGGATCTGAGGGCTGACCTTCGCGGACACTCCGCAGGACGAAAGAACCCCCGCCGCACGTAGTTGAACTGCCTCCCATTTCTTGGACACGAGAAATGGGAGGCTTTTTATGCGTGTCGACTTGAGGGTGAAGCACGACATCGAGGCCAGGAGGGCGGCGATCGGGCTCTTCGAGCGAGGCCACGGCTCCGAGTCGGCGGCGAAGGCGCTGTCGGTCCCGCGCGACACCGTGAGACAATGGCTCTGCGTATACCGGTCGTTCGGAAGCGAGGTGCTGCTATCCATGGACGGCAAGCAGGCCAGGTACACATACGAGCAGAAGGTCGCCGCAGCCTCCG